>CAVTEI010000007.1:0-601922 GCA_963733765.1 uncultured Acidimicrobiales bacterium | reverse complement strand
GAAGTAGCCGAGGATGCCGAGGTTCACCGCGACAGCCGCGAACATGAGGACCTTGCGGACCGGTTCGCGCGCCGGGAGGATCGCCTTGGCGAAGAGGTGGTTCGCGATGGTGGAGGCACCGAGCAGGAACGTGTAGTTCCAGGCCCACCAGCCGTAGAAGATGTAGCTGGCGATGACCATCAGCACCTTCCACCGGGTGGGGTAGGGCCGCAGCAGCCAGCTGAGGATGAACACGATCGGGAAGAAGACCGCGAACTGGATGGTCGGGAACAGCACCGAGGGCGAGCCTAGGGGTCGACCTCCGGTTGATCGTTCACCCGCATGGGTGGCCTTGTGCGAGCGGACAGTGACGGTTGGGTGACGATGTGCGCGACGCCGCCTACCTCGCTTGAACGCCACCCCCCAGGCCAATAGCGTCGCCGGATCACTGACCTGACCAGGAGGGAGTTCACCGTGCGCAGAACGCGCCGAGTAGTGGGCTTGCTGGCCGTTCTCACCGCGTTCACCTTCGTGGCCGCAGCCTGTGGGGATGACAGCGATAGCGATTCGTCGAGTGCAACGACAGGCGGGGCCGACACAACCGAGGGCGGCGCCGCGACCACGGGCGGCGTAGTGGCGAAGCGCTGCCCGCTTGCGGTGGCACCAGCGACATCCCGGGTTCCGCGGACAACACGCTGCAGACCGTCGAGGTCACCGAGGCTGCCGGTGTCAACAAGAACGTCGGCCTGATGTTCGACATCACTGGTCGCGGTGACCAGTCGTTCAACGACTCCGCTGCGGCGGGGCTCGACAAAGCACAGGCGGATTACGGCATCGGGGTCTCCGAGTCGACCCCGACCGGCGACGCCGACCGGGCCGAGCGCATGAACCTGCTCATCGACCAGGGCAACGGCCTCATCATCGGTGTGGGCTTCCTCTGGGGCGACGCGATCACGGCCGGTACGGCGGCAGCGCCCGACACCCAGTTCGCGATCGTCGACTCCGTCGTCGAGGCGCCGAACGCGACGTCGCTCGTCTTCGCGGAGGAGCAGGGCTCCTTCCTCGTCGGCGCGGCTGCGGCGATGAAGAGCCAGACCGGCAAGATCGGCTTCATCGGCGGTGTCGAGAACGAGCTGATCCAGAAGTTCGAGGCCGGCTATGTCGCCGGTGCGACCCAGGTCAACCCGGACATCGAGGTCGAGGTCTCCTACATCAGCCAGCCTCCGGACTTCAGCGGCTTCAACGACGCCGCGAAGGGCAAGGAGATCGGCGCATCGATGTTCGAGAACGGTGCCGACATCGTCTACGCCGCCGCTGGCGGCTCCGGTGACGGCATGTTCGCGGCCGCCCAGGAGTACTCCGAGGCCAACGACACGGTCGTGTGCGGCATCGGCGTGGACTCCGACCAGATCCTCACGCTCGGCCCCGAGCTCGAGCCCTACGTCATGACTTCGATGCTCAAGCGCGTCGACGTCGCGGTGTACAACACGATCGGCAAGCAAGTGGCGGGCGAGCTGACGGGCGGCACGGTCGAGGTCTTCGACCTGTCGGTCAACGGGGTCGCCTACTCGACGACCGGTGGCAACCTCGAGGACATCGTCGGCGAGCTCGACGATCTGAAGCAGCAGATCATCGACGGGGACATCACCGTCCCCACCGCTCCCTAGGGCCGAATCGCTCGGATGTAGTAGAGAACGGTCCCATGACCGAGGACGCAGGGGGCGCCGTCGCAACAGTTGACGGCGCCCCCGGCGCGTGTCCGGACCGCCCGGCGATCGAGCTGCGGGGCATCGTCAAGCGGTTCCCCGGCGTGGTCGCGAACGACGGTATCGATCTCGCGGTCGCTCCGGGATCGATTCACGCCGTCGTGGGCGAGAACGGCGCCGGAAAGTCGACGCTGATGAAGATCCTGTACGGGGAGCAGCGTCCCGACGAGGGCGTCATCTCGCGTGCGGGGTGAGGAGCAGCACTTCAAGTCCCCGCGTGATGCGATCGCCCTGGGCATCGGGATGGTGCATCAGCACTTCATGCTCGCCGACAACCTCACCGTCACCGAGAACGTCGTGCTCGGCCAGGAGCCGGGCTCGGCGGTCTGGCTCGACTTCGATGCGGCGAAGGAGCGGATTGCCGAGCTCGGCGAGATCTACGGCCTGCCGGTCAAGCCGGACTCGTTCGTGGCCGAGCTCGGTGTCGGCGACCGCCAGCGGGTCGAGATCATGAAGGTGCTGTATCGGGGAGCGCGCATCCTCATCCTCGACGAGCCGACCGCCGTGCTCGTGCCGCAAGAGGTCGACGACCTGTTCGACTCGCTCCGCGATCTGACGGCGGAGGGGGTCACTGTCATCTTCATCAGCCACAAGCTCGATGAGGTGCTCAGCGTCGCCGACGCCATCACGGTGATCCGCGCCGGCCGCACCGTCGCCTCCGTGCTGCCGCGAGGACGTGACCGCTCGCGAGCTCGCAGAGCTCATGGTCGGCAGCGAGCTGCCCAAGCCCGACACCCGCGAGTCGACCGTCACCGACAAGGTCATCCTCGAAGTCTCGGGACTGACGGTGATCGAGGAGGTGCGGGCCGTCCTCGACCACGTGTCGCTCACGGTGCACAGCGGCGAGGTCGTCGGCGTGGCCGGCGTCGACGGCAACGGTCAGCGCGAGCTCGTCGAGGCGCTCGTTGGCCTCCGAGGCGCATCGAGCGGCCGAGTGACGCTCGGCGGCATCGACATCACGCATGCGTCGACCCGTTTCCGGCGCGAGCACGGCGTCGGATACATCCCGGAAGATCGACAGCACGACGGGCTCCTGCTCTCGGCCGCGCTCTGGGAGAACGCGATGCTCGGGCACCAGACACAGGAGCCGTACGCCCGCGGCTTTCTCATCGACAAGAGCGGTGCGCGCGCACAAACGCAACAGATCGTCGAGGACTACGACGTGCGCACGCCGGGCGTCGACGTCGCGGCGTACGCCCTCTCGGGCGGCAACCAGCAGAAGCTCGTCGTAGGACGCGAGATGCTCGCCCAACCGAGGTTGCTCATCGCCTCCCATCCGACACGGGGCATCGACGTCGGCGCGCAGGCAGCGGTGTGGGACAGCATCCGCCAGGCGCGGTCGGCCGGGTTGGCGGTGTTGCTGCTGTCGGCGGACCTCGAGGAGCTGATCGGGCTCTCGGACACGCTGCTCGTGATCCTGCGCGGACACATCGTCGCCACGCTCGACCCGGCGACCGTGACCCCCGTTGATCTGGGCTCGTACATGACGGGCGCGAAGGAGGTCACGGCGGCGTGACCCGCACTCGCAGGATCATGTACGGGCTTGCGGCCCCCGTCGCCGCGGTGCTGTTCGCGATCCTCGTGTCCGCCGTCGTCCTCGTCGCAAGCGGATACAGCGCGATCGACGCGTTCAAGGCGATGTGGCAGTACACGGACTCGACCGATTCGGTGGTCGCGATCATCAACCGTGCGATCCCGTTCTACGTTTCGGCGCTCGCCGTCGCCATCGGCTTCAAGATGGCGCTGTTCAACATCGGCGTCGATGGGCAGTACCGCCTCGCCGCAGTGCTGTCGGCCGCCGCCGGTGCCGCGGTGACGTTCCCGGCGCCTCTGCAAGTCAGCTTCATCCTCGCGATCGCGATCGTCGTTGGCGCGTTGTGGGCCGCGATCGCCGCGTTGCTGAAGGTGTGGCGGGGAGTGAGCGAGGTGATCTCGACGATCATGCTCAACTCCATCGCGACCGGCATCACCGCGTACCTCCTCGCGAACTACCTGAGGGAGAACAACGACGCCGGCGACCTCGTGACGAAGACTCCGCTCCTGCCGCCCGAGTCGTTCATCCCGCCGCTCAACCGCTTCCTCGAGGCCTTCGGTCTGCACCTGCCCGAAGGCACCCAGCTCAATGGGTTCCTCGTCGGGGCGATCATCCTCGGCGTCGGTTACTACTTCGTGGTCTGGCGCACCCGCTTCGGCTTCGACCTCCGAGCGACAGGGGCGAACCCGGCGGCGGCTCGGGCCTCGGGCGTGAACCCCAAGGCCATGATCATCAAGACGATGCTCATCAGTGGTGGCATCGCCGGGCTCGTCGGCATGGGGCCGTTGCTCGGCGATCCGCAGTTCCACCGCTACACCGAGCAGTTCCCTACGACCCTCGGGTTCAGCGGCATCGCAATCGCGCTCGTGGGTCGCAACCATCCCGTCGGCATCGCGTTCGCCGCCCTGCTGTTCGCCTACATCGAGCGGGCGACGCAGGTGCTCTCGCTCGAGGGCATCCCCCAAGAGATCTCGCGGATCATGCAGGGCTCGATCATCCTGTCGGCGGTCGTCGCGTACGAGATCGTGCGGCGCATCCGGGTCGCGGCAGAAGTGCGTGATGCGGCCGCCAAAGCCCAACCCCGGGCCGCGGGTCCCGTTCCCGAGCCGGTGCCCGCATGAGCCGCGGTCGCCGAACCCCTCGGCTCTCCCGTCCCCGAGCGCCGACGGCTGCCGAAGCTCAAGTGGCCCTGGATGCAGACACTGATCTTCGCCCTCGGAGTCTTCGCCGTGTTGTCGCTCGTGCGGGTGGTCACCGGAGCGGACGACCTCACGTCGAGCGGCACGTTCGGAGCCGCCGTGCGGCTCGCGGTGCCCATCGGTCTGGCCGCGCTCGGCGGTCTCTACGCGGAGCGCGCGGGCATCGTGAACATCGGTCTCGAAGGCATGATGATCATGGGCACCTGGTTCGGCGCGTGGGCGGGCTGGCAGTGGGGCCCGTGGGCGGGTGTCGCCATCGGGATCCTGGGCGGCATGCTCGGCGGGCTGCTGCACGCGCTCGCCACGGTCACGTTCGGCGTCGATCACGTGGTGTCGGGCGTCGCGATCAACATCCTCGCTCTCGGCGTCACGCGCTATCTCGCGACATCGGTGTTCACCGGCCAGGAGGATGCGTCGGCCACGCTCTCACCGCCGATCCGTGGCGACGTCGGCGAGTTCACCTTTCCCTTCCTGTCGGGAGGGCCGCTGTTCGGTTGGGACACGCCTGACATATTCGGCTGGTTCGAGGAGAAGGGATGGTTCCTCATCTCAGATCTCGCGGGCCTGCTCAAGGCGCTCACCAGCAACCTGTCGTGGCTGACGGTCATCGCGATCCTGCTCGTCCCGTTCAGCGCGTACCTGCTGTGGCACACCCGCTTCGGGCTCCGACTCCGCTCCGTCGGCGAGGCGCCTACCGCGGCCGACACCCTCGGCGTGCCGGTGTACCGGATGAAGTACCTCGGCGTCGTGATCTCCGGCGGGCTGGCCGGTCTCGGTGGCGCGTACTTGGTGATCGAGGCCGCGGGCCGGTATCGGGAGGGGCAGACGGCGAATCGCGGGTTCATCGGCCTGGCCGCGCTCATCTTCGGTAACTGGATGCCGGCCGGGTTGGCGATGGGTGCGGGCCTGTTCGGCTTCGCCGACGCGCTCCAACTGCGCAGCGACGACTCGGTCCGGGCGCTGCTGTTGTTCGTGGCCATTGTCGTGGGGTTCTTGGCGCTCCGCGCGATCTACGTCGGGAAGCCGTTGACCGGTGCGGGGATGATCGTCGCCGCTGCGGTCTTCGGCCTCTACTTCGCGATCACCGCAGCAGTCCCTTCGCAGTTCGTGTTCATCACCCCGTACGTGACGACGCTCGTGGTGCTCGCGTTCGCCGCCCAGCGATTGCGACCGCCTGCCGCCGACGGCTTGCCGTGGCGCAAGGGTCAGCAGATCTGACCGTGCCGGGTTCGCCAACCGTGGACTGGCCGGCGCTGCGGGCCGCAGCGGTCGAGGCCGCCTCGCACGCGTACGCGCCGTACTCGAACTTCCACGTCGGCGCCGCGGGGCTCACCGACGACGGGCGCGTCGTCACCGGCTGCAATGTCGAGAACGCGTCGTACGGGTTGGCCCTGTGCGCGGAGTGCGGTCTCGTGTCCGAGCTCCATCGCACGGGCGGCGGCCGGTTGGTCGCCGTCGCCACACGCACCGGCGCGGGCGATCCGGTCATGCCGTGCGGTCGATGCCGTCAGCTTCTGTGGGAGGCGGGTGGCGCGGGCCTTCTCGTGGACGGCGACGGCACACCTCGTCCGATGTCGGAGGTGTTGCCGGGCGCGTTCGACGCCGACCGTCTGGCCGAGGGCGGATGAAGGGGCGCGGATGAACGTCGTCGACATCATCCGCGCCAAGCGCGACGGCGCGCGGCTGAGCGACGAACAGCTGCGCTGGTTCATCGACGCGTACACCAAAGGAGAGGTCGCGGACGAGCAGGCCGCCGCGCTCTGCATGGCCATCTACTTCAACGGCATGCAACCGGGCGAGCTCGCGGTATGGACCCAGGCGATGATCGACTCCGGTGAGCGACTCGACCTCTCCGCGGTCGGACGGCCGACGGTCGACAAGCATTCGACGGGCGGCGTTGGCGACAAGGTCTCGCTCGTGTTGGCGCCGCTCGTCGCCGCGTGCGGTGCCGCGGTGCCCCAGCTCTCGGGGCGGGGGCTGGGACACAGCGGGGGAACGCTCGACAAGCTCGAGGCGATCGCGGGGTGGCGCTCGGCACTGACGCCGTCGGAGATGGTGACGAACCTGCAAACGGTGGGCTGTGTGATCGCGGCCGCCGGCTCGGGCCTCGCGCCGGCGGACCGCAAGCTCTATGCGTTGCGCGACGTCACGGCGACGGTCGAGTCGATCCCGCTCATCGCCAGCTCGATCATGTCGAAGAAGATCGCGGAGGGCACCGAGGCCCTCGTGCTCGACGTGAAGACCGGGTCGGGGGCCTTCATGCGCGAGCGGGACGACGCGGTTCGGCTGGCTGAGGCGATGGTCGTCATCGGCGAGGCGAACGGGGTGCGCACCTCCGCGCTGATCACCGCGATGGACACCGTGCTCGGGCGTGCCGCCGGCAACGCGATCGAGGTCACCGAGTCCGTCGAGGTGTTGTCGGGCCGCACGCAGGGAGTCGAGGATCTCGTCGAGGTGACGCTCGCGCTCGCGGAGGAGATGGTGGCGCTGTCGGGAGTCGGGGGTGATCCCAGCGCACGGCTGGCGGATGGATCGGCCCTCGGAAAGTGGCGAGAGATGGTCATCGCCCAGGGCGGCGACCCGGACGCGCCGATGCCGGACGCGGACCAGCGGCTGTCGATTCGGGCGGAGCGCACGGGCTTCGTCACCCGGCTCGATGCTCTCGCGGTCGGGACCGCTGCGTGGCGGCTCGGCGCCGGACGGTCCCGCAAGGAAGACCCGGTCAGTGCGGTCGCCGGAGTGGTGTGCGTGGCGAAGGAAGGCGACGCAGTCGAGGAAGGGCAACCCATCCTCGAGCTGCACATCGACGATCGTTCCCGGGTCGAGGCGGCCGTCGAAGCGCTCGACGGCGCGATCGATGTCGGGCCCGAACCGCCCGAGCGCAAGCCGCTGATCCTCGACCGCATCCGCGCCTGAACCGTTTGCTCACTGGACCCCCTATACGGGGGTTGAGTGAGCAAACTGTCGAGATGGCGAGGCCGATCACGCTCGAGGCGGTGCGGGCGGCGCCGAAGGTCGTGCTGCACGATCACCTCGACGGCGGACTGCGGCCGGCGACGATCGTCGAGCTCGCCGACGCGGCCGGCTACCGCGACCTGCCGACGACCGACCTCGGCGAGCTGGCCGCGTGGTTCACCCTCGGCGCAGACACCCGCGACATCCTCCAGTACCTCGCGACGTTCACCCACACGCTCGCGGTGATGCAGACGGAGGACGCGCTGCACCGGGTCTCGAAGGAAGCCGCGCTCGACCTCGCCGCTGACGGCGTCGTCTACGCGGAGGTGCGGTTCGCGCCGGAGCTCCACCAGGAGCGGGGGCTCGCACTCGACGCCGTCGTCGACGCGGTGCAAGCCGGCTTTCGGGAGGGTGAACGCGAAGCCGCCGCGACCGCGCATCCGATCGTCGTGCGCACGATCGTCTGCGCGATGCGCACCGAGACGCGCTCCGTCGAGATCGCCGAGCTGTGCGTACGCCGCCGGCGCGACGATGACTCCATCGTCTCGTTCGACCTCGCGGGCGCCGAGACGGGGTTCCCACCGAGTGACCACGCGGACGCGGTTGCGATCGCCCGAGTCGGACTGGCCCACCTGACCATCCATGCCAGTGAGCCGCCCGGCCTCGCCCTGATCGCCGACGCGCTCGTGTGCGGCGTGGAGCGGATCGGTCACGGCGTGCGGCTCGTCGAGGACGTGACGTTCGCAGGCGGTGTGCCCGAAGGCGGGCTGGTCGACATCGACCTGGAGCGATGCCAGCTCGGGCCGCTGGCAACCTACGTGCGCGACCGCCAAGTCCCGCTCGAGCTCGCGCCGACGTGCAATGTGCAGATCGGTGCCGTGCCGACACTCGCTCACCACCCGGTCGCGCTGTTCCATCGGCTCGGGATGCGGGCGACGATCAACACTGACAACCGGCTCATGAGTGGCGTGAGCGTCGCGAGCGAGGTGCATGCCGTTGCCGCCGTGAACCAATTCGGTTGGAGCGACATCGAAGCGGTGCAGGTCACCGGCATCCAGTCGGCGTTCTGCTCGCTCGACGAGCGCCAGCGCATCGAGCGCGACATCATCCGTCCGGCCTACGCGATGCTCGACCAGGAGTGACGATGGGACTCAACGCACAGCAGCGCAACGACTTCGAGCGGGACGGGGTGTTGGTCATCGAGGGGTTCGCCGACCCGGCGGCGTGTCGCGCGCTCATCCGCCGTTCCCATGAGCTGCTCGAGGCCTTCGAGCCCGAGTCGGTCTCGGTGTTCACGACGCACGAGCAGACGCGCACGTCTGACGACTACTTCCTCGACTCCGGCGACAAGGTTCGGTTCTTCTTCGAGGAGGACGCGTTCGCCGCGGACGGGTCGTTGAAACAGGCCAAGGAGCTGTCGATCAACAAGATCGGCCACGCGCTCCACGACCTCGACCCGCTCTTCGACGACTTCTCCCGGACGCCTGAGCTCGCCGAGGTCGCGTCGAATGTGGGCTTTGACGATCCGCGGCTGCTGCAGTCGATGTACATCTTCAAGCAGCCGAGCATCGGCGGAGAGGTGACCTGTCACCAAGACAGCACCTTCCTCTACACGGACCCTTTGACGTGTGTCGGTTTCTGGTTCGCGTTGGAGGACGCCACGCTCGAGAACGGATGTCTGTGGGCCGAGCCGGGCGGACATCGCGCAGCACTGCGGAAGCGATTCCGACGCGCGCCGGAGGGCGGCACGACTTTCGACGCGCTCGACGACACGCCCCTTCCCGAGCCCGGCGACGGGAGGCTCGTGCCGTTCGAGACGCCCGCGGGCACCCTGGTATTGCTGCACGGGCAGCTCCCGCACTACAGCGGGCCGAACCGCTCGCCGAAGTCGCGCCACGCGTACTCGGTGCATCTGATCGAGGGGTCGGCTGCGTACCCCGCGGACAACTGGTTGCAACGCGGCGCGGACATGCCGCTCCGAGGGTTCCGACAGGTGGCCGGTACCCTCGAACCATGAGCCGGCCCGATCTCGAGTCGCTGCGGCGAGCACCCAAAGCGCTGCTGCACGATCACCTCGACGGTGGCGTGCGTCCGGCGACGGTGCTCGAGCTCGCGGAGGCGTGCGGCTACAAGGGCCTGCCCACGACCGATGTCGAAGAGCTCGCGAAGTGGTTCGTCACCGGTGCTGACCGTCGAGATCTCGTGCTCTACCTCGACGGGTTCGACCACACCCTGGCCGTGATGCAGACGCGCGACGCACTGTTCCGAGTTGCGTCCGAGTGCGCGCAGGATCTCGCAGCTGACGGCGTCGTGTATGCCGAGGTGCGTTTCGCGCCGGAGCTGCACACTGAGGCAACACTCGGCCTCGACGACGTGGTGGGAGCCGTCATTGACGGCTTTGCGGACGGGTCGCAACGGGCGGCCGCGGCGGGCCACCCGATCACGGTCTACGGCCTGGTCACGGCCATGCGCACCGCGGCACGGTCGAGCGAGATCGCCGAGCTCGCAGTGCGGTGGCGTGATGACGGCATCGTGGGCTTCGACATCGCCGGCGCAGAGGCCGGGTTCCCTCCGACGCGCCACCTCGACGCGTTCCAGCTCGTGCAGCGCGAGAACTTCCACTTCACGATCCATGCCGGCGAGGCGTTCGGGCTCCCGTCGATTTGGGAGGCCCTGCAGTGGTGCGGCGCCGAGCGCCTCGGCCATGGTGTCCGCATCGTCGACGACATCACGTTCGACGACCTCGGGCGTCCGGTGCTCGGCCGGCTCGCCACCTATGTGCGTGATCGCCGGGTCCCGCTCGAGATGTGCCCGACGTCGAACGTCCACACCGGCGCCGCTCCCTCGATCGCCGAGCATCCGATCGGGCTGCTGCGCCGTCTCCGGTTCCGCGTGACCGTCAACACCGACAACCGCCTGATGAGCGACACCTCGCTCTCCAAAGAGTTCGCCGCGCTGGTCGACACGTTCGGCTACGGCTGGGACGACGTCGAGTGGCTGACGACGAACGCCATGAAGAGCGCGTTCGCACCGTTCGACGAGCGGCTGCGCATCATCAACGAGCGCATCAAACCCGGCTACGCGCTGCTGCGCGCCGAGGAAGTCAGCGTCTCCCTGCGCTAGAGGCGGCGGGCGGCATCCAAGGCGTCCGGCGGCCTGTTGTCGTAAGTTGCGGCCAGACGCCCGAATGATTGTGAGGCCTGCCGATGATCAGGTGGCTCATCTCCGTAGCCGTTCACCTCGCCGCGAACTTGATCGCGCTGTGGGTCGCCGACCTGATACTCGACGACTTCAACATCACCTTGGGCGGGTTCATCGTGGCCGTGCTGATCTTCACGGCGGTTGAGGTCCTGGTCGAGCCTCTCTTCACCAAGATGACGCTCAGATCCGCGTCGGCATTGCAGGGCGGCGTGGCGCTGGTCGCGACGTTCGTCGGACTGCTCGTCACCGATCTCATCTCCGATGACGTGAGCATCGAAGGCGTGTCGACCTGGATCGCCGCGACGGTGATCGTCTGGCTCGGCGGCATGCTCGCCGATCTGGATCCTGGGCATCATCTTCATCAAGAACCGCGTGGAGGACCGCCAAGACCGCCGGAACTGACGGGAACCGTTTGGTCACCAGCCGGCCGCATTGTGCCGCTGGTGACCAAACGCGGCGGCACGGCCCCGGCCCGCGGCGCTGGAGCGGGCGCCGGGGGGCGGCGGTATCGTCGTCCTCATGACCCCGACGAGCTCTTCGGGTCTGACCGCTGGGCCCTTTGACGACGTCGTCGCCTCCGAAGCCTCGCTGCGGCGATTCCTGCACGGCCTCCCCGGAGTCGACCAGGTCGGAGCCGAGGCACGGGTCGCGCGGCTCGCGACCCGATCGATCAAGACGACCGCGAAGCAGTACGCGCTCGACCTGGCGATCTCGACGATGGACCTGACCACGCTCGAAGGGCAGGACACGCCCGGCAAAGTGCGAGCGATGTGTGCGAAGGCGATGCGGCCCGATCCCAGCGACCCGACGGCGCCTCCCGTCGCCGCCGTGTGCATCTATCCCGACTTGGTCGGCGTCGCGAAGCAGGCGGTTGCGGGCAGCACCGTCAAGGTGGCATCGGTCGCGACCGCGTTCCCGAGCGGCCGGGCATCACTGCCCGTGAAGCTCACCGACGTGAAGGATGCGGTCGCAGCTGGCGCCGACGAGGTCGACATGGTGATCGATCGGGGTGCGTTCCTCGCCGGGAGCTACCAGCTCGTGTTCGACGAGATCGTCGCCGTGAAGCAAGCGTGCGGCGACGCGCATCTCAAGGTCATCCTGGAGACCGGCGAGCTCGCGACCTACGACAACGTGCGCAGGGCCTCGTGGCTGTCGATGATGGCCGGCGCCGACTTCATCAAGACCTCGACCGGCAAGGTCAATCCCGCAGCCACTCCGCCCGTCGTGCTCGTGATGCTCGAGGCCGTGCGCGACTTCGCCGACGCAACGGGTCACAAGGTCGGAGTCAAGGCGGCCGGCGGCATCCGCACCGCGAAGGACGCGATCCGCTATCTGGTGATCGTGAACGAGACCGCAGGACCTGACTGGCTCAGCCCCGACCTGTACCGCTTCGGGGCGTCGAGCCTCCTCAACGACGTGCTGATGCAGCGGGCCAAGCTCGCCACCGGCCGCTACAGCGGCCCCGACTACTTCACGCTCGACTGAGCGACGAGATGCCCGAAGCCTTCGCGTACGCGCCAGCCCCTGAGTCGCGCTCCATCGTCTCCATCCGGTCGAGCTACGGCCTCTTCATCGACGGCGAGTTCGTCGCGCCCACCGACGGGCGGACGTTCAAGACGATCGATCCCTCCACCGAGGAGGTGCTGGCCGAGGTCTCCGAGGCCGGGCCGAAGGACGTCGATCGAGCCGTCGCCGCGGCCCGTCGCGCCTACGAGACGACCTGGGGATCGATGAAGCCGAGCGAGCGGGGCAAGTACCTGTATCGCATCGCTCGGCTCGTGCAGGAGCGGTCGCGCGAGCTCGCGGTGCTCGAGTCGATCGACAACGGCAAACCAATCCGCGAGTCACGCGACATCGACCTTCCCCTCGTCGCCGCGCACTTCTTCTATTACGCCGGATGGGCCGACAAGCTCCCCCACGCCGGATTCGGGACGAACCCTCGCCCGATCGGTGTGGCGGGTCAGGTCATCCCTTGGAACTTCCCGCTGCTGATGCTCGCGTGGAAGATCGCTCCGGCCCTCGCCACTGGCAACACGGTCGTGCTGAAGCCGGCCGAGACCACCCCCCTCACGGCACTCCACTTCGCGGAGATCGTGCAGCAGGCCGGACTGCCGAACGGTGTCGTCAACATCGTCACCGGAGCGGGGGAGACCGGCCGGTCGCTTGTGACGCATCCTGACGTCGACAAGGTGGCGTTCACCGGATCGACGGAGGTGGGGAAGGAGATCGCTCGCTCGATCGCGGGCACCTCCAAGAAGGTCACGCTCGAGCTGGGCGGCAAGGCCGCCAACGTCGTGTTCGAGGATGCCGCGCTCGACCAGGCCGTCGAAGGCATCGTCGAGGGCATCTTCTTCAACCAAGGCCATGTGTGCTGCGCGGGGTCAAGGCTTCTGGTGCAGGAGTCGATCGTCGACGACCTGATGATGAGGTTGAAGCGTCGGCTCGAGACGTTGCGGGTCGGTGATCCGCTCGACAAGAACACCGACATCGGCGCGATCAACTCGTTCGAGCAGCTCGCGAAGATTCGTGAGCTCTCCGACATCGGGGACCAAGAGGGGGCAGAGCGATGGTCGCCCGCGTGCGAGCTGCCCGACCGGGGCTTCTGGTTCCCGCCGACGGTGTTCACCGGCGTGAGCCAGGCTCATCGCATCGCCCGCGAGGAGATCTTCGGCCCCGTGCTCTCCGTGCTCACGTTCCGGACCCCCGAGGAAGCGGTGGAGAAGGCGAACAACACGCCTTACGGGCTGTCAGCCGGCGTATGGACCGAAAAGGGCAGCCGCATCCTCTGGATGGCGCAACGGTTGCGTGCCGGAGTCGTGTGGGCGAACACGTTCAACAAGTTCGACCCGGCGAGCCCGTTCGGCGGCTACAAGGAGTCGGGCTACGGGCGAGAGGGTGGGCGCCACGGCCTCGGGGGGTACCTCAATGTCTGACCGCGTGATGTCTGAATCGGGAGGGCGTGTCGGCGTCCTGAAGACCTACAAGCTGTTCGTCGGCGGCGCGTTCCCCCGTTCCGAGTCGGGCCGCACCTACGAGATCCGCGATGCCAGTGGTGCGTTTCTCGCGAACGCTGCGCTCGCCTCGCGCAAAGACGCTCGCGACGCAGTCGTCGCGGCCCGCGGGGCGTTCGCGAAGTGGTCGGGGGCGACCGCGTACAACCGCGGGCAGATCCTGTACCGCATCGCGGAGATGCTCGAAGGACGCAAGGCACAGTTCGTCGAGGAGGTCGTCCACTCCGAGGATGTGAAGCGGCGCGCCGCGGACAAGATCGTCGATGCCGCGATCGACCGCTGGGTTTGGTACGCCGGATGGAGCGACAAGCTCGCGCAAGCGCTCGGCACGTCGAACCCGGTGGCGGGCCCGTTCTTCGACTTCTCGGTGCCCGAGCCCACCGGTGTCGTGGCGGTCATCGCGCCCCAGCGCTCCTCGCTGTTGGGCTTGGTCTCGGTGGTGGCGCCCGTGATCGTGAGCGGCAACACCTGCGTCGTCGTCGCCGCCGAGCGCGCGCCGCTTCCCGCGATCACCCTCACGGAGGTGCTCGCGACGTCGGATCTGCCCGGAGGCGTGGTGAACATGCTCACGGGCTCAGCGGCAGAGATCGGCCCCTGGCTCGCGTCCCACATGGACGTGAACGCGATCGACCTCTGTGGCGTGAGCGCGGAGCAAGCCGCGGACCTCGAACGCGCGGCGGCGGAGAACCTGAAGCGGGTAAGGCGGCCCGACGAGGACCACACCGACTGGTTCGCGGATCCGGGGCTCACCCGCATCGCGACGTTCCTCGAGACCAAGACCGTCTGGCATCCGATCGGGGTATAGCCGCGTGAAGACAACTGTCGTCGACCATCCTCTTGCCGCGGAGCAGCTCACGGTGCTGCGCGACGAGAACACCGACCGGGCCACGTTTCGTCGCGCCGTCGACAACCTGGCCGTCATGCTGATCTACGAGGCGACGCGCGACCTCGAAGTCGAGGCGACGAAGGTCCAGACACCACTCGGACCGGCCGAAGGAGTGCGCCTGCCCCGCCTCCCCGCCCTGGTGCCCGTGCTGCGAGCGGGTCTCGGGATGGCCGACGCGGCCATCCGCCTGCTGCCTGAGGCGGAGATGAGCTTCATCGGCCTCGCGCGCGATGAGGAGACGTTCGAGCCGCATCCATACATGGCAAAGCTTCCCGCTCGGCTCGAAGGCCGTCCCGTGATCGTGCTCGACCCGATGCTCGCGACGGGCGGCTCGCTCGAGTTCACGTGCCGGCTGATCGCCGAGCGGGGTGCCGGGCGCATGACCGTCGTCTGCGTCCTCGCCGCACCTGAAGGACTCGCCCGCATGGAGTCGACCGGGCTCGACCTGCACATCGTCACGGCAGCGATCGATGACCACCTCAACGAGCACGCGTACATCGTCCCCGGACTCGGCGACGCCGGCGACCGCCTCTTCGGCCTCGCGTAGTTGTCCTCGGCGTCGCTCTCCGCTGCGCTTCGACCGCCGCCTGCTCGCTTCGCTCGACAATCGGTGCTGCGCGCACCCTGGCGGCGCACTGCGCCGCCACTGGTACAGCTAGAGCCCTGTGGCTGTAGCCATCAGCTCACGGAGCTCGGCCAGTCGCGCCGTCGCGGCGGCCTGGGCGTCGACGATCTCTCCGGTGACGGGGATCACCACCTCGAAGTACATCTTCAGCTTCGGCTCGGTGCCGCTCGGTCGCACGACGACGCGGTCCTCGCCGACGCGCAGCATCACGAGATCGGCGGGAGGTAGGCCCTCGGGCTCGGCTCGCTCCCCGGGCGGGTCGGCCCGCAGCGTGGCCATCACCGACGCGATGCGCTGCTGCCCTTCAGCTCCCTCGAGGCGAATGGACCACTGATCAGTCGCGTGCAGGCCGTGTGCGCGGGCCAAGCTGTCGAGCCGATCCTGCAGTGACACGCCCTCGCGCTTCGCGAGCGCGGCGACCTCGGCGAGCAGCATCGCGGCGCTGATGCCGTCCTTGTCTCGTACGACGTCGCCGACGAGGTAGCCGAGCGCCTCCTCGTACCCGAAGACGAAGCGGGTTCCCGGACGGTCGAGCGCGGCGCGGGCGATCCACTTGAACCCCGTCAGGGTCTCCGCATACTGGACGCCCGCCGCGGCCGCCATCTTCGACAGCATCGAGGACGACACGACTGTCGTCGCGACGAGCCGGTCCGAGCCCGACGTGTGGCGCAGCACGTGATCGGCGAGCAGCACGCCGAGCTCGTCGCCGCGAAGTGGCCGGTAGCTGCCCGGCGCCGCGGGGTCGGGGATGGCAGATCCGAGTCGGTCGGCGTCGGGATCATTTGCGATGACGACGTCCGGATGTGTTCGGGCCGCGAGGTCGAGGGCGAGATCGAGGGCACCCGGCTCCTCCGGGTTCGGAAAGGCGACCGTCGGGAAGTCGGGATCGGGCTCGGCTTGCCTCGCGACGACGTGCAGCGACGGGAAGCCGGCGCGGGCGAGCACGCCTTCGACCTGCGCACGCCCGACGCCGTGCATCGCCGTGTAGACGATGGACACGTCGCGGGCGGTTCGCACGAGCGATAGCCCGACCTCGGCGGACTGGAACGCATCGATCACCTCTTGCCCGAGCCGCTCGATGCGCGGATCATCGGAGGCCGCGATCGGTACTGACGCAAGCGGGCCTACCGCGTCGATCGCTTCGGAGATCTCCGTGTCGACGGGCGGCACGATCTGCGCCCCGTCGCCGAGGTACACCTTGTAGCCGTTGTCGGCCCGTGGGTTGTGGCTCGCGGTGACCATCACGCCCGCCGCGCATCCGAGATGGCGCACGGCAAAGGCCAGAAGAGGCGTGGGGAGGCGGGGCGGGAGCATGAGTGCGCGAAGCCCCGCACCGGCGCACACGGCGGCCGTGTCCTCCGCGAACACGTCGGAGTTGTGCCTCGCATCGCACCCGATGACGACGCCGGCTTCGGCCGCGCCCGCCACCCGGTCGAGGAGATATCGCGCGAGCCCTGCTGCGGCGCGACGCACGATCACCCGGTTCATACGATTCGGTCCGGCGCCGAGCGCGCCGCGGAGGCCGGCGGTGCCGAACTGCAAGCGGGACGCGAAGCGATCCCGCAATGCGTCGAGGTCGCCACGAGCGACAAGGTCTTCGAGCTCAGCCCGGGTGGTGGGGTCGGGATCTTCCTCGAGCCACCGGGTCGCCGCGGCGAGGAGCGCGTCGCTCACTTCAGCAGGGTGGTGAGCGCTATCGCCGGACGAGGGCCCATCTGGCTGATCACCTGGGCGGCGGCCATCGAGCCGAGCTGTCCGCACCGCGCCAACGGCATGCCCTGCGTGAGCCCGAACAGAAAACCTGCGGCGTAGAGGTCACCGGCGCCCGTCGTGTCGACCACCTGCTCGACGGGATGGGCGTCGATGACGTGCACCTCGTCGCCCGACACGATCACCGATCCCTTGGCCGACCGGGTGAGTGCGGCGATCTCGCAGTGCCCGCGCGCTCGCTGCAGCGCCGCATCGAACGAGTCGACGCGGTACAGCTCGGTGATCTCGGGCTCGTTCGCGAACAGGACGTCGACCTGTGTCTCGACGAGGTCGAGGAACTCCTCGCGGTGCCGCGCGACGCAGAAGGAGTCGGACAGCGTGAGCGAGACGCGTCGGCCCGCAACGTGGGCGACCTCCGCGGCTTTTCGGTAGGCCGCCATCGCCCCCGGCTTGTCCCACAGGTAGCCCTCGAGATAGATGACCTTCGCGCTTGCGACCAAGTCGGCGTCGACGTCGTCGGGCCCGAGCAGTTCGGACACGCCGAGATAGGTGCTCATCGTGCGTTGTCCGTCGGCCGTCACGACGATGAGGCAGCGTCCGGTCGGCACGCCGAGGTCGCTCTTGGGGCAGCTGAACGCGACACCCGCGGCCTGGAGGTCGTGCGCGAACACGTCGCCGAGCTGGTCGTCGGCGATCTTGCCGATGTAGCCGCACGATCCTCCGAACGAGGCGATGCCGGCGATCGTGTTCCCGGCCGACCCGCCCGACTGCTCGATGCCGGGCCCCATCGCCTCGTAGAGCTCGTTCGACCTCGCCGTGTCGATGAGCGTCATCGACCCCTTGACCAGTTGGTGACGCTGCAAGAACGCATCGTCACCGTGCGTGAGCACGTCGACGAGCGCGTTGCCGATGCCGACCACGAATCAAGGGGGGCGACATCCAGAGCGGCCACAACGTCGGCGGCGGGATTCACGGGGGCAGAACCTACTGCTGCGCTGGTCATCGCCTTCTACCTGCCCCGATACGCTGGCCCGCCATGGCCGAGGAGCACGACCACCGACTGCCGCGCACCGTGATCCCGCGGCGCTACGAGCTCACCCTGGCTCCCGACTTGCCTGCGGCGACGTTCGGCGGTGAAGCGGTCATCGCCGTCGACGTGCTCGAGCCCGTCTCGCAGGTCGTCCTCAACGCGGCCGACCTCGAGGTCGACGAGGCGTGGCTGGTCGACGGAGCCGGACATCGCCTGTCGGCATCGATCACGCACGATGCCGACGCGGAGCGTGTGCGGTTCGAGCTCGACGGTGTCGTCGACACGGGCACTGCCTTCCTGCACGCGCGCTTTCGCGGCGTTCTCAACGATCAGCTGCGCGGCTTCTACCGATCGACCTATCGCGACGCGGCCGGTGAGGAACAGGTGCTGGCCGTGACCCAGTTCGAGTCGACGAGCGCGCGTCGCGCCTTTCCCTGTTGGGACGAGCCTGACCTCAAAGCGGTGTTCTCGATCACGCTCGTCGTCAGCGACGGGCTCACCGCGCTCGGCGAACACCCGGGAGATCTCCGACGAGCCGATGAGCGACGGCCGGCGGCGGGTGAGCTTCGCCGACACGATGCCGCTGTCCACGTATCTCGTGGGGTTCATCGTCGGCGATCTGGAGATGACGGCGCCGATCGACGTCGACGGGGTGCCGCTGCGGGTCGTCCACCTTCCGGGCAAGGGCGCGCTCGCTGCCTTCGCGGAGGAGTGCGGCGCGTTCGGCATCAAGTTCTTCGCGGAGTACTTCGGCATCCCCTATCCATCCGACAAGCTCGATCTCCTCGCGATCCCCGACTTCGCGGCCGGCGCCATGGAGAACCTCGGGCTCGTCACCTTCCGCGAGGCGCTACTCCTCGTCGACCCCGCAGTCGCCACCCAAGCCGAGGAGCTCGTGATCGCGAACGTGGTCTCGCACGAGATCGCGCACATGTGGTTCGGTGACCTCGTCACGATGCGCTGGTGGAACGGCCTCTGGCTGAAGGAGGCGTTTGCCACGTTCATGGCCACCGTTTGCACCGACGCGATGAAGCCGGACTGGCGCGTCTGGGACACGTTCGGCCTCGATCGCACTGCGGCCCTCGAGACCGACGCACTCGAGAGCACCCGCGCGATCGAGTATCCCGTGCACTCGCCGCATGATGCGGAAGGCATGTACGACGTGCTGACCTACGAGAAGGGCGCGGCGGTGCTGCGCATGCTCGAGCAATACCTCGGCGCTGAACGATTCCGCGCCGGCGTGCAGGCATATCTGGCGAAGCACGCGTACGGCAACACGGAGAACACCGACCTCTGGGACGCGATCGAAGCAGTCACGAGTGAGCCGGTCCGTCGGATCATGGACGCGTGGATCTTCCAAGGCGGCTACCCGCTCGTGAGAGCATCGCTGACCGAAGGCGGGGAGGCGCTCCGGCTTTCGCAACGCCGGTTCGTCTACTCGGACCTACCCGACACGACGCAGTGGCCGGTGCCGATCCACGTGCGTCAATCGGCGAACGGCGCTGCCAACGAGAGCCGCTTGTTGCTCGACGAAGAGCACTTCGATGTCGCGCTGCTCGACCCGGACGCGGCGGTGCTCGCCAACGCCGGTGGACACGGGTTCCTCCGGGTCCGCTACGAGGCGCCACTGCTCGACCGCCTGGCGGGCCCCGCGCTCGCGGCGATGTCCACGATCGAGCGGTACAACCTCATCGACGACGCGTGGGCGGCAGTGGTCGCCGGGGAGGCATCGGCCGCGGAGTACCTGCATCTGGCCCGCGGGTTCGGCGACGAGACGACGCTGCCCGTCTGGCAGGCGCTGTCCGCCGGCCTCGGCTTCTGCGACCGGCTCCTCGACGATCCCGACGCCCGTGATCGGTTCCGCACGTTCGTGCGCGGCCTGGCCGGTCCGGCGCTGCACCGGCTCGGCTGGACTCCGGCCGAGGGCGAGGACGATCTCACGGGCGAGCTCCGCGGGCTGCTCATCCGCACGGTCGCGATCCTGGGCAACGACCGCGATGTCCAGGAGAAGGCGCGCGCGCTGTACAAGCAGTCGAACGACGAGCCGGGCTCGGTGGCGCCTCCCGTGGCGAGCGCCGCTCTCACGGTGTTCGCGTCCACCGGGGACGCCGCGGACTACGAGCACATCCTCGGGGTGTTCGAGACGTCGAAGAACCCGCAGGAGCAGCTCCGTCATCTCTATTCGCTCGCGGAGTTCGGCTCGCCCGAGCTGATGGCGCGCACGTGCGAGCTCACCTTGAGCGATCGCGTGCGTAGCCAGAACGCCCCCTTCCTCCTCGCTCGCTGCATGCGCAACCGCGACCTCGGCGACCACGCGTGGCAGTTCGTGCGCCGCAACTGGGTGACCATCAACGAGCGCTTCCCGTCGACGAGCATCATCCGCATGCTCGAAGGCATCCGCATGTTGATGCGGCCCGAGCAGTCCGCCGACGTGCGGGCCTTCTTCTCCGAGCGCGGGGTGCCCCAGGCGGCGAAGACGCTCGAACAGCTCGTCGAGCGCCAGCAGATCAACACGTCGCTTCGCACCCGCGAGTCCGACCAGCTGGCGACCTCACTCCGCTGAGGTGGCGGCCGACGGGTCCTCGGTGACGCGCGGCGCACGGGTCAAGCGACTCACGGTCTTCGCCGTCGACGTGGACCTGGTCCAGGTCTGTTGGAGCGACCTCGCTCCAGGATCGCACGAGCTCGCGGTGTCGGGAGCGCCCGCGCTCGTGGTCGAAGGCGGCGGGTGCGGCTCGGCGATCGTCGACGGTCTCGAATCCGACGCCGAAGTCCGTGTGTCGCTCTCCGGGGTCGAAGCCAAGCCGGTCCGCACCCTCCGCGCGCCGCCCGGCCCCGAGCTCTGTCGCATCGCCACGATCAGCGACGTGCACATCGGCGAGCATCGGTTCGGGCGGTGGCCCCGCATCTCTCCCGACGGCATTTGGCACGGAGCGGAGCCGTACCCGACGGGCTGCACCCGCGCCGCCCTCGACGAGGCCTTGGCGTGGGGCGCCCAGCTCATCGTGGTGAAGGGCGACCTCACCCACGACGACAGGAACCCGGAGTACGAGCGGCTCGGAAGCCTCCTCGAATCGCTCCCCGTGCCCGTCGTGGCGTTGCCCGGGAACCACGACGGGGGAGACCGATGGAACGGCGACGGCGTTTCGGTGCTCGCCGGCCACGGGGTCGAGCTCATCACGACCGTGAAGGTGCACGACCTCCCCGGGCTGCGCGTCGTCGCGGCGAGCTCGACGCGAGCAGCGCCATCGTCGAGGCAACCTCACGCCCCTCCTGCCGGAGATCACCGAGGCGCTGCGCGACGCGCCGGGCGGTGCGCTCCTCGCAACGCACCATCCGCCGTTCCGCACTCTTGTCGCCACCATCTGGCCGCCAGGCATCCTCGGCCTCGATGGCTGGCGGTTGCTCCGTGCGGTGGCGTCGGCGAACCCGGCCACGCTCGTGACCGCTGGGCACACGCATCGCAACCGGCGCCGGCGACACGGGCCGATCCCGATCACCGAGGTCGGCTCGCCGAAGGACTATCCGGGCGTGTGGGCCGGCTACGTGATCCACGAAGGAGGCATTCGCCAGATCGTGCGGCGCACCGCGGACCCGCACGTGCTTGGCATGGACCGAGCGCACCGGCGACACGGTGATGGGCCAGTGGCGCCGCTGGTCACCTGGGTCGCTCGACGACCGCTGCTTCTCCCACACCTGGCCGCCTCGGACCTGACCCCCGGTCGCGTTTGGTCACCAGCGGCACAATGCGGCCGGCTGGTGACCAAACGGTCGGAAGGGAAGGGGTCAGTCGATGTCGGCGAGAGAGCCGATGATCGGCTCGGCCAGCGCGAGACGGTGTTCGAAGCCCGACTCCCACGGCATCCATCCGTTGCGGTCCGGCCACATCAGCTGCGCGACCCGGAACGGCTTCCCGCCGTAGAACGCGGCGGCCGAGGTGAACAGGTACTCGTAGGCGTCGACGTCGACCGGCAGCAGCGCCGCACGCTGCTCACCGTCGAACAGCCCGAGGAAGAGGGGCCCCACCGGCGGCTGCACGCCGCTCTCGAGCAGCTCGACCACGAGGCCGACGATGCCTCGCGCATTCGACGGCGTCTGCCCGAACACCAACACCTCGGGGAACCCGTAGGTCGCCTCGAAGCCGATCGTGTAGGCGTACGCCGCGCGGGGTGGATCGAGGTCGGGGCGAGCGGCGATGGGTTCGAGCGCCCACCCGTTCGTCTCGACCATCCATGCGACCTTGTCGAGGTGCTCCATCGAGCGGTCGGGCATCGGGTCGTCGCTCACGGGGACGTCGCTCACCGGGACCAGACTGCCACGCACGGTTGTGTCCCAGCTGTTGTGTCCCACCCCTGGCGCACAATGCAACCGATGGAACCGGGCGCCACTCTTCGCTTCACCGCCGCGGCGCGCACGCTCGCCGACGAGGCTCGCAGGCTCGGTCTTCATCCCCCCGCCTTCCGCAGCCCTCCACGGCTCGACGCGGTCGACCGCTCGTTGCGGCGCCACCCTCGCGGGTCGATCGTCGCCGTCCGGCTGAGAGATCGGCCGTGGGCGGCCGTGGTGTCCGACATGGTCGAGGGCGTCGTGGCCGCGAACGACTTGTCGACGGCTGACGCCGACCGCGTGCGGGCGGCGCTGTGGCAAGCCATGGCCGAGCCCGCCGTGACCGCGGCCCAGGTGGCGTGAGGCTCAGCGTGAGGCTCAGCCGGCGAAACGGTTCGTCGCGGCGACGATCGCCGCCTGGACCTCGTCGTCGCTGGCGCCGTGTCCGGCACCCCCGATGAGCACGAGCTCGGCGCTCGGCCATCGCTCGGCGAGGCGCCAGGCGATGTCGGGAGGGCCACTGATGTCGAGGCGCCCGTGGATGAGCACGCCGGGGATGCCGACGAGTCGCTCCGCGTCGCGCATCGAGCGCGCCATCCTCGAGGAACGCGGCGTTGCTCCAGTAGTGGGTGACGAGGCGGGCGAACGCGAGCCGAAAGCGGGGGTCGTCGTAACGGTCGTCGTGGACGTGGCCCGGATGAGTGGCGACGTGGGTGTCCTCCCACTCGCACCACCGCAGGGCCGCGGGCTCGTGCACCGCCGGGTCGGGGTCTTGGAGCAGGCGGGCATAGGCCGCAGCCAGGTTGCCGTCGCGCTCGGCCGGCGGCACGCCGTCGCGAAAGCGCGCCCACTCCTCGGGGAAGCACGCGACCCATCGCCCGCGTGACCCATTCCACCTCGGCCGCCGTCGTCGTCACGACGCTCACGAGAATCATCTCGGTGACTCGATCCGGATGCGTCTCGGCGTAGGCGAGGCCCAGCGTCGTACCCCACGACCCTCCCCAGACGAGCCACCGGTCGATCGCGAGGTGCTCGCGGAGTCTTTCGATGTCGGCGACGAGGTGGTGCGTCGTGTTGGTGGAGAGATCGACGTTCGGCTCGCTCGCGTGTGGCGTGCTCCGACCTGAGCCGCGCTGATCCATCAGCACGACGCGATAGCGCTGCGGATCGAACCAGCGTCGAAAGCCGGGCGAACAGCCGCTTCCCGGTCCGCCGTGCAGCACGATCGCGGCCTTGCCCTTGGGGTTGCCCGCGATGCTCCACGCGACTCGGTGCCCGTCGCCGACGTCGAGCATGCCCTCGTCGTACGGGTCGACGCGGGCGAAGAAGGCCATGACGCGACCGTGCCAGATCTACGGTGGGCGCGCTGGCCCGGGTGGCGTAACTGGCAGACGCAGAGGGCTTAAACCCCTCGGTCCCTTCGGGGATGTGCGGGTTCGAATCCCGCCCCGGGCACGATCACGCGGGAGCGCGCCACCTAGGTCGCCGGTGCCGACGTCGTTTCGATGAGATAGTTCCCAGCCTGCAAGTGGATGAGAGCGTCGGCCTCGCGACGCCACGCGCACTGCGGATCTTCGCCGTCCGCGACAGCGTGGATGGCGCGCTTGTAGAGCGTGCGGAACATCATGACTCCTCGGTCGCTCGCGGCCAGGTGCTCTTCGGAGTGCAGGGTGACGGCGCCTTGGCCGACCTGTGCTTCGAAGTCACCTGGGTAGCGCTGGTGCTCCGCCGCGTCGAGCTGGAACCACGACTTGCCGTTGTAGATCGGCGCATCCTTGATCTTGGTCGGCCATGCGGTGTCGCCTTCGGCGCCCATCCGAAACACCGTGAAGATGCGTGTGGTCGTGTCGTCAATCGGCAATGTCCACGCAACGTTGTCGGTCTTGGCGAACGAACCCACCCTCGGGTCGGCCACGACCCGGATGTTGGGCAACACCACCTCGGTGACCCGGTGGAGCACCGATCCGTCCGCGAGGCGACGATCTTGGAACGAACGCACGCCGTAGTCGGTGAAGTCCCATGTGATGTCGGGGAAGATGTCCATGATCTCGGTGAACTGGGTGCCCGAGAACGTGCTGTGGAGAATGAACACGTGGTAGGGGTCCATCACGTTCTCGTGGGTTTGGAACCAGTTGCACGGCATGATCGGCGGTCCCCCCGACCCGATGCTCTCGCCGTTGGCAACGAGCTGCGCGCCCGCGCCTAGGTCCTCGAAGATGTCGTAGCGGGGCAGCGCCGGCTGGCGGTCTGCCGGTCCCAGGTAGGCGAAGACCAAGCCGTACCGTTCCTGCACCGGATACCAGGGCTGGCGGTAGCGCTCTCGATGCTGACCCCGCTCCGGTTCGCACGGCTGATCGAGGCAGTTCCCCTCGGTGTCGAACAGCCAGCCGTGATAGCAGCATCGGATCCCGACGTCTTCGACCTTGCCGTACAGCAGCGTCGTGCCACGATGGACGCAACGAGGCGATACCAGCCCAGGATTGCCGCTGCCGTCACGGAACAAGATGAGGTCCTCACCGAGGACGCGGATCTCCCGTGGCACGTTCGTCGCCTCGTCGGACACGGCCACCGGGTGCCAATAACGGCGGAGGAGCTCGCCTCCCGACGTTCCCGGTCCGACGGTCGTGAGGTCGGCGTCGACGGTGCCGGCCGCACGCCCGTAAGCGCGTCCCTCCCGATCTGATGCCGTGCGCATCGCCGGAACTGTAGACCTCGTCTCGTCGAGCCACACCGCTCTCGCCCACGCGTCCTGATCGTCAGGATCGACCCACCAGCCGGTCGAGCTCGGGCTTCGCGGCGAGGACCGCGTCGAGATGCTGCGCGTGGGTGAGCCCGCGATTGGCCATGCGGTTGAAGCCGATCGACAGGTGCGCGACCCCGACCTCGAGCGCCTCGTCGACCTGCTTCTGCCATCCGTCGCCGAGATAGACGCGACCGTGGATCGGCAGCGACGCGGGATCGCGGTCGGCGTCGACCGCGAGCTGACGCAGCCGCTCGACACCCGTCCGGAAGTCGATGGGGTCGAGACCAGGTAACAGCAGAGGCATCCACCCGTCGGCCGTGCGAACGACCCGGCGGAGCGCGGCATCGGATCCGCCGGTGCCCATGTAGATCGGGATCCGCCGCGTCGGCAGTGGGTTGATCCCCACGCCCTCGAGGTGATGGAAGCGGCCTTCGTACCGGATGATCGGCTCGGTCCACAGCGCTCGCATGACTTCGATCTGCTCGGTGAGGAGATCGACGCGATCGGAGAAGTCCGCGCCGAGGCCTTCGTACTCCGCGAAGTTCCAGCCCACGCCCACGGCCACCCGCAATCGCCCGCCACTCAGCAGGTCGATCGTCGCGATCTGCTTCGCGGCGAGCGGCGCTTGGCGTTGCGGCAGGACGAGCACGCTCGTGACGAACTCGATGCGCTCCGTCACTGCCGCCAGGTGGCTGAAGAGCACGAGGATCTCGTGGAACGTGTTCTCGGCGGTGTAGGGCGGGCCGGGGAAGTTGCCGAACGGCCCCGGCCCGAGTCGTTCGAGCGAGGCGCCGAGGATGTGGTCGTACGCCATCACGTGGTCGAAGCCCTTCTGCCTCGGCGGTCTGCACCCAGGCCCGGATCGCGTTCGGGTCGGTGCCGCTGTCCGCTTGCGAGAAGACCACTCCCAGATCCATCCCCCTACCATCGCGTAATGGATCCGCTCTCGCTCGATGGCCGCACGGCGCTCGTCACCGGCGCGTCACGCGGCATCGGGGCGGCCACCGCACGAGCCCTCGACCGCGCCGGCGCGCGGGTCGTGCTCTCCGGCCGAGACCGGGAGGCGCTCGACAAGGTCGCGGCCGACCTCGATCGCGATCCCGTGGTCGTGCTTGCGGATCTCGCCGATGCAATGGCTCCGATCGAGCTCGCGACCGCCGCGCTGGCGGCAGTCGGCAACGTCGACATCCTCGTGAACAACGCCGCAACCGCCGCCCGCCTGCCGACAGTCGAGGTCGACGCCGAGCTCATCGACACGATGTACGCCGTCAACGTCCGAGCGCCGATCCTGCTCATCGCCGCGTTGCTGCCATCGATGATCGAGCGTCAGCGCGGATCCATCGTCAATCTCTCGTCGGTGTCCGGAGTGGTCGGCACGCCGAATCGTGCCGCTTACGCCGCGACCAAAGGTGCCATCGACGCGGCGACACGCTCCCTGGCGATGGAGCTCGGGCCGCAGGGCATCCGCGTCAACTCGGTCGCACCGGGTGTCGTCGACACCGCCCTCTGGGCCAAGAACAAGGCGATCCCAGGCGTCGTCGAGCGGATCGAGGCGCAGACGCCATTGCGGCGGTGGTCGCAGCCCGAGGACATCGCCGACGTCATCGTGTTCCTCGCGTCGGACGCGGCCCGATTCATCACGGGCGAGACGATCTCCGCGGACGGCGGCATGGCCCGCACCCTCGACCTCTTCGGCGGAGCGGTCTAGCCCCCGACTGGTTTTCTTGGCGCGTTCGGGTACCGGCGCCCCAGTTGCGCCAAGAGAATCGGCGACGCGTTGGCCGCGCGGCGAGATGCGGTAGCCCACCGTCAAGCTCTCGGTGAGGCCGAGCTCCTTCAGCTTGCGGACGTCACGTTTGAACGTGACCGTGTCGAGGCCGAGGGATGCAGCGAGGTCGGGAGCACGCACGGCGGGCCGGTCGGCGATGAGCTCGAGCACCGTTCGCGTCCATGGCCCGCGGGGGCTCGACCGGTCGAGCCGCTCCAACCGCGCCCGGATGGCCGCGAGGTCCTCGGCCGCGAGATCGTCGTCGGCCCGAAGGGCCTCCCGTTCGTCCGGGCCGACGAAGTGGAGCGCGATGCGGTACGTGTCGCCCTCGCCGAACTGCTCGAGCTCTCGTCGCAGCGCGGCGACGTTCGCGAACCCGGCCCGACGCGCGTCGGCGGTGGTGATCGTCGCTGCGTCGACCACGCGGACGTCATCGATCATCAGCACTCCGCCCGGGAATCGGGCCCGGCGTCCCGCCTTGGCGCGCGCTTTGGTCCACGTCCGAAACGCGACGGTGATGGTGCCGTCGGCCAGTCCCGCCCAATGCTCTTGTCGAAACAGCACCCGATGCTCGAGGCGCGGCGCTACTCGATGACCACGGCTCGCTCGGGGCAGTTGAGCTCGGCGAGCCGGGCCGACTCTTCGAGCCCCGCGGGGACGTTGCCGTCGCCGAGCACGACTGAGTTGCCGTAGTCGTCCGACTCGAAGAGCTCCGGCGCGAGCGAGTAGCACCGCCCGTGGCCCTGACACTTCTCGGTGATGACCCGCACCTTCATCGCGTCGCTCCTAGGGGAAGACCACGGGCAGATGACGAGGACCGCGCACTTGCCCGCCGGCCCACGTGACCTCGGCGCGTTCGGCGAGGCGGAACTCGGGGATGCGCGCCATCCACTCCTCGATCGCGACCCGCAGCTCCATGCGGGCGAGGTTCGACCCGGCACACCGGTGGATGCCGACGCCGAACGCGATGTGGCGGTTCACCGCCCGATCGATGATCACCTGGTCGGCGTCGGGGAACGCGTCCGGGTCGCGATTGGCGGATGGGAAGTTGAGGATCACCCGGTCGCCGGCGTGCATGCACGCGCCCTGCATCTCGGTGTCCTCGTTCACGATGCGCGCCATCGTCACGGGCGAGTAGGCGCGGAGGAACTCCTCGATCGCCGTCGGGATGAGCTCGGGCTCGCGCGACAAGCGCTGCCGGTCCTCGGGATGAGTCGCGAGGTGCCAGAGCGAAGACCCGATGCTCGACCAGGTGGTGTCGATGCCGGCAATGAGCAGCAGCCCGCATGTGCCGAGGATGTGGTGGTCGGGCACCGGCTGGCCGTCGACTTCGGCGGCGAGCAGCTCGCTGATCAGATCGTCGCGAGGGTTCGCCCTGCGGTCGGCGATCTCGGCGTTGAAGAACGCGAACAACTCGTCTCGCGACTTCGCGCGCAGCACGGGGTCCTGAAGTCCGAGCTCGAGGACGCCCCGCACCCACGTCGTGAACTGATCGGACATCGCCTCGTCGATGCCGAGGATCTGAGCGATGATCCGCACCGGGATCTGTTGCGCGTAGCCCTCCGCCGCGTCGGCCTTCCCCGAATCGATGAACCCGTCGATCAGCGAGCGGCACAGCTCGCGCGTGTACGGCTCGTACTTGGCGACCGTCTTCGGTGAGAAGCCGGGAAGGATCAGTCGCCGGGCCCAGAGATGCTCGGGAGGATCGCTGCTGATCGGGGGAGCCTTCACGTTGTCGCCACTCGCGGGACGCGGCGAGACCGTGATGTCGCGCGAGGAGAACTGTTCGACGTCGTGCGCGATCGCGACGACATCCTCGTACCGCGTCGGCAACCACGAGCCGCCCCAGCGTTCGGTGTGCGCGATCGGGCACGTGTCGCGGAGCTCGTCCCAGACGGGGGCGGGGTCTTCGACATAACCCGGGTCGAAGATGTCGTAGTCATTCGTCCAGTCGAGGACGGGTTCGGTCGCCATTGCGGCCCCCTTTGCGCTCGAACCTGCGGTTCGAGACTCGAAAGTACCGCCTCCGGGGGCCGCGCGTACCGGGCTGGTTCTCTTGGCGCGCTACCCCCACAGAGGGGTGAGCTCGCCAAGAAAACCGGTGGGGGAGAGGTCGAGGCCGGCGACGGCGCCGATCACGATGGCGGCGGGCGCCTCGATGGGCGTGTCGCCGAGCGCACCGAGCGTCGTGCGGGCGACCTCTTGCTCAGGACGGGTGCCGAATCGCACGGCAACGACCGGGGTGTCGAGCGACAAGCCGCCCCCGATGAGCTTGCGAGCGATGGCGGCGCGCTCCGACACACCCATCAGGACGACGATCGTCCCCCCGACACGAGCGAGCGCGGTCCAATCGGTCTCGTCCTCGTCGCCCTCGCGACGGTGACCGGTGACGATCGTGACGCTCGCCGAGACGCCCCGTTGCGTGACGGGCACACCCGCGGCGGCCGGCGCCGCGATCGCCGAGGTGATGCCGGGGACCACTTCGAACGGAACGCCAGCGGCCTGCAGCGCGAGGGCCTCCTCGCCCCCGCGTCCGAACAGGAACGGGTCGCCGCCCTTGAGTCGCACGACGCACCGGTGCCGTGCGGACAGCTGGACGAGCAAGTCGTTGATCAGCTCCTGCGGCACGGGACGCCCTGGACGCTTGCCGACGTCGATGCGCTCGACACGCGCGGGCACGAGAGCCAGCACCTCACTGTCGGCAAGCGCGTCGTGCACCACGACGTCGGCCATCGCGAGGAGCCGAGCGGCTCGGAGGGTGAGGAGCTCGGGATCGCCCGGACCGGCGCCAACCAGATGCACGGTGCCGCGCCCGGAGCTTCCGGCCGCGAGCTCTTCGATCCGCGGTCTCCAGTCGCGGGCCTCGGTGCTCTCGCCTGCCTCCTGCACCGCGCGTCTTTCAGCCGCGAGCTGACCCACGACGTCTGACAGGCCGGTGGGCAGGCTCTCGCGCACCCGATCGCGCAGCCATGCGGCGAACGCCGGGCTCTGGCCTCCGGTTCCGATCGCCACCGTCACGTCGCCATCGCGGTGGATGGCGGGGAGCGTGAACGAGCAGTGCTCCGGATCGTCGGCCGAGTTGACCCATACCCCCGCGGCTTCCGCCTCCGCGTACACCTGCGCGTTCACGTCGGGGTCGTCGGTCGCGGTGATCACCAGTCGGAAGCCCGCACTGGCATCGCCGGGCCGGTAGGGACGCTGCTCGACCGTCACGGGCAGAGCAGTGATGCTCGGATCGACGCTCGGCGCGATCACCGTGACGTCCGCGCCCGCAGCGACGAGGCCGTCGACCTTGCGGGCCGCGATCTTCCCGCCGCCGACCACCAGGCATCGGCGCCCCTCGACGGTGAGCATCACCGGGTACGGGGTGGTCATGACGCCGCCAACCCGCGGCGGCGGCGAACGGTGCGCTCGACAGTCGAGAACGCGATCGCGTCGACCGCGACACCGATCACGAGGATGAGGAGCATCACGGCCATCAGACCTGCGGAATCGGCGAATTCTCGTTCGAACTGAAGGCGTGACCCGATCGAGGGCTGGTTGGCGATGATCACGAGCAGCTCGCCCGCCATGAGGCTGCGCCACGCGAACGCCCAGCCCTGCTTCAGCCCGGTGAGGAACGTCGGCAGCGCCGCGGGGATGATCACGTGCCGGTAGGCCGTGAGCCCGCGGGCGCCGAGCACGCGGCCCGCCCGGGTGAGCAGCGGCGGCACGTGGTCGATGCCGCTGATGAGACCGTTGGCGATCGACGGCGCCGCGCCGATCACGACGACGAACATGATCGCTCCCTCGCTCAACCGGAAGAGCAAGAGCGCGAGGGGGAACCACGCGATCGACGGCATCGTCTGCAGGCCGGTGATGAGCGAGCCGACTGCAGTGCGCAACGACTTGAACCGCGAAACCGCGAGCCCGATGGTGACGCCGACGGCGACCGCCAACGCGAAGCCGACCGCGGCACGCCGCAGCGTCGTCGCGACGGCCCTCCACGTCTCGGGCTCGCCGAGGTCCTGCCAGAACCGTTCGAGGACCGTGATCGGACCGGGCAGCACGTAGGTCGGGCGCCAGCCGCTCCACACCACGACCTGCCACGCGAACAAGGCCAGACCGATCGCGGCGAGCTTCGGCCACGTTGCCCGCCACGCGCGGCGGGCGAGAGACGCCGACTGCCGGTGCGCCGCCTGGTCGAGCGCGTCGAGTCCGGCGAGCTGGGTCGCGAGCTGCTGGTCGGACAACGCGCCGGCGGCAGTCGCGGCGGCGCCCGGGATCGTGTCAGTGGACGCGGCCATGGCGGGCCACCTCCCGACGCAGGTGCTCCGTCACTTCGGTCGCGAGCGTCGTGACCCCGGAGTCTTCGATGCGACGCGGACGAGCGAGGTCGACGTTGAACTCAGCGGCCAACCGGCCCGGCCGGCTGGCGAGCAGCACGATGCGATCACCGAGCCGGGCGGCCTCGCGGACGTTGTGCGTGACGAACACGACGGTGAGCCCCGTCTGGCGCCACACGCGCTCGAGCTCGTCGTGGAGGACGTCGCGGGTGATGGCATCGAGGGCCCCGAACGGTTCGTCCATCAGCAGCACGTCGGCGTCCTGCGCGAGTGCACGGGCGAGCGCGACGCGCTGGCGCATGCCGCCGGAGAGCTCGTGCGGCCGCTTGTCCGCGAATCCGCCGAGGTGGACGAGCTCGAGGAGCTCACGGGCGCGGGCCTGTCGCGGACGGCGGCCGACGCCCCGGAGCCGCAGCGCGAGCTCGACGTTCCCGGCGGCAGTCAGCCACGGGAAGAGGGCCGACTCCTGGAACATCAGCGCCGTGCGGCCAGTCACCTCGATCTCGCCGCTCGTGGGCTCGTCGAGGCCGGCGATCAAGTTGAGCAGCGTCGTCTTGCCGCACCCGGACGCGCCGACGATGCAGGTGAAGTCACCCTTGTCGATGTCCAGGGAGAGAGAGTCGAGCGCGGCGACCGTCTCGCGACCCGTGCCGAAGACCTTCGTGACGCCCTCGAGGCGAACCGCCGCGGCGACGCGCGGGACCGACGGGCTGCTCGACACAGGGGTCGTCGACACAGCCGTCGTCGGTGCAGCAGCCGTGGCGAGAGCGGTGTCCGGGGGCATCAGCGATCGGGGGCCTTTCGCATTCCGAGGAACCTTAGGTTATATTTCCGATCAGTTAAGTCGGGATTAGACCAGACCGATCAAGGAACTGTCCAGAAGGAGCCCGAAATCCCCGCTGTGGAGCCGAGGTGAGCGCCCAATTCGCGGTGCAGACCCCCTCGGGCTCCGTCGCGCTCCAGAGCCTTCGGGGCCGCACGATCTGGCTGACCGGGCTGCCGTCGGCGGGCAAGACCACGATTGCCCGAGCGCTCGCCCAGCGGCTCACCGAGGCGGGGCGGCCCGTCGAGGTGCTCGACGGTGACGAGGCCCGCCAGGTCCTCACCGCCGGCCTGGGCTTCAGCCGCGCGGACCGCGACGAGAACGTGCGCCGCATCGGCTACGTGGCCGATCTGCTCAGCCGGAACGGGGTCGACGTCATCTGTGCGGTGATCTCGCCGTTCCGCGGCGCACGCGACGAGGTGCGCGACCGCCACGCGACGAACACTCCCGACGATCCCGCCCGCTTCGTCGAAGTGTGGGTCTCGACCCCGGTCGAGGTGTGCTCCGTCCGCGATGTGAAGGGCTTGTACGCGCGACAGCGAGCGGGCGAGATCTCGGGTCTCACCGGCGTCGACGACCCGTACGAGCCGCCGATCGCAGCCGACCTCGAGCTGCGCACTGACGAGCTCGACCTCGGCGAGTGCATCGAGCGGATCCTCGAGGTGCTCGAGCGATGAGCACGCTCACGTTCACCGATGCCGATCTGGCGGCGATCTCGGCGAGCTTCGAGTCCGCTCCGGCGGCCGACATCGTCGCGTGGGCGGTCGAGACGTTCGGCGACGGCCTCTGCCTCGCGGCGTCGATGGCCGACGCGGTGCTGATCGATGTCGCCACGAAGGTCGACCCTTCGATCGAGGTCGTGTTCCTCGACACGCAGTACCACTTCCCCGAGACGCTCGCGACCGCCCGTCGGGTCGAGCAGCGCTACCGCTTGAAGCTGCGCGTGCTCACTCCCGACCGCGAGCCCGACGACCTTTGGCGCACCGACACCGATGCGTGCTGCCAGGCCCGCAAGGTTGATCCGCTCTCCCGCCACATGGCGGAACGCGCCGCGTGGCTCACGGGCTTGCGTCGTGCCGAGAGCGACAGCCGGCGTGACGCCGCCATCGTGCAGCGCGACGGCCGTGGGCTCGTCAAGGTCAACCCTCTTGCCACCTGGACCGACGAACAGGTCGACGCGTACATCCGCGAGCACGACGTCCCCGTGAACCCGCTGCTCTTCGACGGCTACCCGTCGATCGGCTGCTGGCCGTGCACGCAGCGGGTCGAGCCCGGCGAGGACGCACGCGCTGGTCGCTGGGCCGGCTCCGACAAGACCGAGTGCGGTCTGCACCTGTGAAGCGAACGGAGTGACATGACCCTCACCGAAGCGCCACCGACTGCAGCCACCACGGCGACCACCATCGCTCGTCGAGCTCGGCTCGAGCATCTCGACGCGCTGGAGGCCCAGGCGATCTTCATCATCCGCGAGGTCGCGGCGGAGCTGCGCAACCCCGTGGTGCTGTTCTCGGGCGGCAAGGACTCGGTCGTGGTGCTGCACCTTGTCGCGAAGGCGATGGCACCCGCCCCGTTCCCGTTCGCAGTGATGCACGTCGACACCGGGCACAACTTCGACGAGGTCATCGAGTTCCGCGATCGCGTGGTCGGTCGCCTGGGCGCTCGGCTGGTGGTTGCCTCGGTCCAGGGTTCGATCGACGACGGACGAGTCGGTGACCCAGGAGCGGGAGCGTCGCGAAACCGCCTGCAGTCCGTGACCCTCCTCGACGCGATCGCCGAGCATGGCTTCGACGCCTGCTTCGGCGGCGCCCGCCGCGACGAGGACAAGGCTCGAGCGAAGGAGCGGATCTTCTCGTTCCGCGACGAGTTCGGCCAGTGGGATCCGCGCAACCAGCGTCCGGAGCTGTGGCACCTCTACAACGGCCGGGTGCGTCCTGGTGAGCACGTGAGGGCGTTCCCGATCAGTGACTGGACCGAGCTCGACGTGTGGCGCTACATCGAGCGTGAAGGTCTCGAGCTGCCCTCCATCTACTTCGCCCACGAGCGCGAAGTCGTGCAACGCGACGGCATGTTCCTCGCCATCAATGAGTGGGTCGCCCCGCGGCCGACGGAAGAGCCCGCGGTGCGCACCATCCGCTACCGCACCGTCGGCGACGCGAGCTGCACGGGTGCAGTGGCCTCCGAAGCCCGGACCGTGAGCGAAGTCATCGACGAGATCTCGATCAGCCGGATCACCGAGCGAGGAGCGACTCGTGCCGACGACCGCTTCTCGGACGCGGCGATGGAGGATCGCAAGCGCGAGGGCTACTTCTAGGACGCAGCGTGAACGCAACGGAAGCAGTCCCCACTCACACCGGGCAGCGAGAGCTGCTGCGCTTCGCGACGATCGGCTCGGTCGACGACGGCAAGAGCACGCTCATCGGACGCCTGCTCTACGACGCCAAGGGCCTGTTCGACGACCAGGTGGACGCCGTCGCGGCGACGACGCGCCGACGCGGGCAAGAAGGCCTCGACCTCTCGTTGGTCACCGACGGACTGCGAGCCGAGCGCGAGCAAGGCATCACGATCGACGTGGCGTACCGCTACTTCGCCACGCCGACCCGCTCGTTCATCATCGGTGACAACCCGGGCCACGCGCAGTACACGCGCAACATGGCGACCGGCGCGTCGACCGCAGACCTCGCCGTGGTGCTCGTCGACGCGCGCACCGGGCTCGTCGAGCAAACCCGCACCCACCTCGTGGTGGCCGCGACGCTCGGCATTCGCCATCTCGTCCTCGCCGTCAACAAGATGGACCTCGTCGACTGGTCAGAGGAGGTCTTCGACGACGTCGTGAGCGATGTCGGTGCTTTCGTCGGCCGGCTCGGCATCGACGACCTCACGTCCATCCCCGTCTCCGCGCTCCACGGCGACAACATCGTCGAGCCGTCGAGGAACTGCCCCTGGTACGAGGGACCCACCGTGCTCGGTCACCTCGAGGAGGTCGAGGTCACCTCCATCGACGAGGGCGGCACCGGCGCACGCGTTGCCGTCCAGCTCGTCATCCGCACCGACCACGACGGACGACCGGTCCGGCGCTATGCGGGCATCGTCACGGGTGCGCCGCTGCACCCGGGCGACGAGGTGCTCGTCCTGCCGAGCGGCGCTCGGTCTCGCATCGCCGCCGTCGAGACGGCAGACGGGCCTTTGGAGGCTGCGGTGCCTGGGCGATCGGTGACGATCCGCCTCGCCGACGACATCGACGTCACTCGAGGCGACGTGATCGCGGTCGCCGACGACCCGCCTCGCGTCGTGCGCGAGCTCGATGTCACGGTGTGCTGGTTCAGCGACGAGCCGTTGGCGTCCGGTCGTCGGTATCTCGTGAAGCAGGCGACCCGGACAGAGCGCGTCGTGGTTCGCGGCGTCGTGGGCCGGCTCGATCTCGACAGTCTCGAGATCGTGGAGACCGATCACCTCTCGAACAACGACGTCGGCCTCGTTCGCGTCGCCACCGCCGGACCACTCGTCGTGGATGCGTACGAAGCGAATCGCTTCACCGGGAGCGTCGTGCTCATCGACGAAGCGACCAACGCCACGCTGGGCGCGGGCATGGTGCGCGCGGCGAGCTCCTGATGATCTGACCGCATGATCTGAGCAGCGCTGTCACCCGCGAGCGTTCGACGTTCGTCTCTTAGGGTGGGTGCACGAGGCGATCCTTCCCGCTCGGCCGGTCTTGGCCGTCTTCCCGGCCGACTGGGCGGGCACACGGGTGAGCCGCGCCACCGATGGGGACGAGGTCATCGCGACGCTCTTCCGCGACCATGCGCCGGAGCTCGTGAAGATGGCCCGTCTCTTCGTTGTCGATCGAAATGCCGCCGAGGATCTCGTGCAAGAAGCTTTCATTCGCCTCAGCCGATCGCTCGATCGCATCCAGGACGAGGCGAAAGTGGTCGCGTATCTCCGCTCGATCGTCCTGAACCTTTGTCGCGACCACAACCGGCGCGGCCTCGTCTCGATCCGGCACCAACCGCCGGCAGACGACCTCGACCGGGCGTCCGTCGAGGACCATCTGGTCGGTCGGGAGGATCAGCAGGAGGTGCTCGAAGCGCTGCGCACCCTGCCCGTGCGCCAGCGTGACTGCCTGACCTTGCGCTATCTGCTCGACCTCGGCATCCCCGAGATCGCGGACACCCTCGGCCTCTCGCCGAACTCGGTCAAGACCCACCTCCAGCGGGGCCTCGCCGCCCTCGAGCAACGGCTGGAGGGCAGTCGATGAGCCGGCTCGAAGACCGCCTCCGCGACGCGCTCCACGCGGGCACCGCCGAGATCGAGCCCGCCCCCGATCTGTTCGCTCGGGTGCAACGCAGCGTCGCCGATGATCGCCGGCGCCGCCGGTGGCGCGGCGCGTGTCGCCGGATCCACCGCCGCGGGTGCCGCGGTGCTCGCTGCCGTGCTCTTGCTCGTGACCGACCGTCGAAACGGAGAATGGATCATGGACTGGTGGATCTTCGAAGTACTCGTGACAGCACTGCTCGTAGGCATCGCGGTGCTGCTCGGGCCCTTCATCAAACGCTTCGGGAAGGGCTACGCCGCAGAGGTCTTCCGGTCGAACCCCGGCACGGGCAAGAGCTTCATCGTGCTGACCGACGTCGCCTACTACCTGATCTTCACCGCGTACATCCTCTTCACGGCGAAGTTCGATCCACCATCGGACTGGGGTGACACGGTCAGCGCGGGCCAGGTCCAATATGGGCTCGCCCGCGTCGGAGGAATCCTGCTCATCATCGGGGTGCTGCACGGGCTCAACCTGTTGATCCTCCCGATCATCGGCCGGCTGCTGACGCTGAACCGCCGGCTCGACCAACAGATGCGTGAGCTCTCGGCGCGTGATCTCAGCAGCCGCGACTTCCGTCAGACGAGTTCGACCAGCCCGAGTGACGGGAGTCACCCGCCCGCTGTCACCCGCGGACGCCGACCCGATCGTCAGTAGGTCGTGCACGCGATCATCGACCGACTCAGCCGCCCTCAGCTCGTGCTCGCCGGCGTCGCCGGCGGCCTCGTGTGGGGGATCCTCGCCCGACTCTGGATGCGCCTCGATCTCGACCGACCCTGAGTTCACGTGGAGTGGCACGATCATGATCCTGATCGTGACGACCCTCTTCGGCCTCGGCGTCGGAGGCGCTGCCGCAGGTCGACGTTCACCGAGGCGCTGGGTTCGCAGAGTCACGAGGGTGCTCGGCGCGATGTCGCTCGTGTTCCTGAGCCTCGCCGCTGGGATGATCCTCGTCGCGTCGGTCGTGCCGGCGACGCTCGCCCTCACCCAACGGCGGTGGTGGAAGCCGGTGCGGCTCGCGCTGCTCGGCCTGAGCCTGCTGCCGGCGAAGGTCGTCGTCGATGGTCTGGCCGAAGACTTCAGCGGGCTGAAGGCAGCGATCGCCTTGGTGCTCTACATCGGGCTCGCCGCCGTCCTGGTCATCGGCTGGGGCTCGATCGTCGGGTCTCGCAAGCCTCGCAAGATCCGTCGAACGGCGCGCTCGCAAGAGTCACCCGTGCTCGAGCCCGTTTCACCGGAGCCTGCTCTCGCGTGACGGTGTGGTAGGGCTGCACGATGCTCGTGCACTCACTCGTGGCCCAGAACGACGCGGTGGAGTCGGAGAACAAGATCCACGAGGACTCGGTCGCGCGCCAATACGGCTTTGCCGGTGGTCTCGTGCCGGGCGTGACGGTCTTTGCCTACATGACGTGGCCCGCGGTCGAGCAATGGGGAGTCGACTGGCTCGACCGAGGTTCGATCTCGGCGCGTTTCGCCGCGCCTGTGTACGACGGCGAGACCGTCGAGATCCACTGCGATGAGCGCGACGGTGCGCTCCACATCGAGGCTCGGAACCCGAACGGTGAGATCTGTGCGACCGCGACGGCCTCGCTGCCCGACGATCCGGCCGAGCCATTCACCGCTGCAGACTTCCCCACGATCGCGTTGCCGGCTCCCGACACCCGACCGCCCGCATCAGAGGACGTCTTGCGGTCGGTGCCGCTCGGGGTCGTCGAGCGCCGGTGGCACGCGGAGAAGGCGCCTGACTACCTCGACCTCGTGTCAGACGAGCTGCCCGTGTACCGCGACCCTCCCGTGGCCCACCCCGGCTGGCTCGTGCGCGCCGCGAACGCGGTGCTCTCGCAATCCGTCCGACTCGGTCCGTGGATCCATGTCTCGAGCGACTGCCAGTACCACGGCCGCGTCACCGATGGTGATGTGGTCACGACCAAGGCGCGGGTCACCGACGTGTTCGAGCGAAAGGGCCATCGGTTCGTGGCGATGGACGTGCTCATGGCGGTGGGGGAGCGCCCCGTCCTGTCGGTGCGCCACACCGCCATCTACGAACCGAGACCCCGGACCTGAACCAAGCGCCGATGACCATCGGGTGGCTGCTATGGAAGGGTGTGCCGATGCCGGAGATCGAGAAGACCGAAGAGGAGTGGCGCGCCACGCTGACTCCCGACCAGTACGCCGTGCTCCGTGAGGCGGGCACCGAGCGGCCGTGGAGCGGCAAGTACGTCGACTGCCACGACGACGGCACGTATCACTGCGCGGCCTGCGGTGCGGCGCTGTTCGATGCGAGCACGAAGTTCGAGTCGGGCAGTGGCTGGCCGAGCTTCTACGAACCGAAGGTCGCCGAGGCGGTCGAGCTCATCGAGGACCGCACCCAGGGCATGATCCGCACCGAGGTCCGGTGCCGGAAGTGCGGCTCACACCTTGGGCACGTCTTCGACGACGGTCCGGCGCCGACGGGTCAGCGTTACTGCATGAACTCGCTGGCGCTCGAGCTACAGCCCGACTGAGCGCCCAGGGCTTGACGTCCCCCGTCAGCTGACGGGCAGGCCGAGCTCGCGGGCGATCACCAACCGCTGGATCTCGCTCGTGCCTTCGCCGATCTCCAGCACCTTTGCGTCGCGGTAGAGGCGGCTGACCGGGGTCTCGTCCATGAACCCGTACCCGCCGAAGACCTGCGTCGCTATCCGAGTCGCGGTGACCGCCGCCTCGGTCGCGTAGAGCTTGGCGACCGCGGCTTCGCGCTTGAAGGGTCGCCCGTGATCCTTCAGCCAAGCCGCCCGATAGGTGAGAAGCCGCGCCGAGTCGGCCATCACCGCGAGGTCTGCACAGGGGAACGCGACACCCTGGTTCGATCCGATCGGCTTGCCGAACGCGTTGCGGTTCGACGCGTACTCGACCGAGTGCTCGAGACACGCCTGGATGGCGCCCACGGCGAGCGCGGCGATCGCGATGCGCCCGTCGTCGAGGATCGCCAGGAACTGTGCGAAGCCGCGGCCTCGGTCTCCCAGAAGGTTCGCCTCGGGGACACGGCATCCGCTGAACGACAGACCGTGCGTGTCGGACGCGTGCCATCCCATCTTGCGGTAGGGCGGCTGCACCGTGAGCCCCGGCGTGCCCGCGGGGACGACGATCGCGCTGATCTCACCAGGTCCGCTCCGAGCCGTCACCGTGATGATGGAGGTGATGGGCGTGCCCGAGTTCGTGATGAACGCCTTCTCACCATCGATCACCCACTCGTCACCGTCGAGCGTCGCCGTCGTGCGGGTGCCGCCCGCATCACTGCCGGCGTCGGGCTCGGTCAGACCGAAGGCACCGAGTCGCCGTCCCGCGCACAGATCAGGCAACCACTCCTGGCGCTGCTCCTCGGTGCCGAACTGATAGATCGGATTGGCTCCGAGGCCGACTCCGGCCTCCACCGTGATCCCCATCGACTGATCGACGCGTCCGAGCTCTTCGAGCGCGATGCAGAACGTTGTGAAGTCGGCACCGCTGCCGCCGTACTCGGGCGGGAACGGCAGACCGAACAGGCCGAGGTCGCCCATCGCGGTGATCGTGTCGACGGGGAACGTATGGGTGCGGTCCCATTCCTCGGAACGCGGTGCGATCTCGGCCTCGGCGAAGTCACGGACGACCTTGCGGAAGGCCTCCTGTTCGTCGCTCAGCTCGAAGTCCATCGCGATGCCCGACCATAGACTCCGATCGATGGTGGATTCAGCGTCGTGACGCGCGCGGGCTCATGAGACTCGACGCAGTCGAGCTCCGGCGTGTGGGCCTTCCCCTCGTCACGCCCTTTCGGACCTCGTTCGGCCTGCAGCTCGAACGTGACGCGCTGCTCGTGCGGGTGATCACGGACGTCGGAGACGGCTGGGGCGAGTGCGTCGCGATGGCCGAACCGCTCTACTCGTCGGAGTACGCGGACGGCGCGCAACACGTCATGCGTGATCACCTCATCCCGCGGCTGTTCGCCATCGAGGATCTCGACGCGGCAGGCGTGAAGCCGGCGCTGAGCGCGGTCCGAGGCCACCCGATGGCCAAGGCCGCGCTCGAGATGGCGATCCTCGACGCCGAGCTGCGCTCGTTCGGCCAGTCGTTCGGCGAGCGCCTTGGCGCGGTCCGCGATGTCGTCGACTGCGGCGTGTCGATCGGTATCTTCCCGACGATCAGAGAGTTGCTGGCGCAGGTCGACGGCTATCTCGACGAGGGCTACAAGCGCATCAAGCTCAAGATCGAGCCCGGGTGGGATGTCGAGCCCGTGCGAGCCGTCCGTGAGCGCTGGCCCGACATCCTGTTGCAGGTCGACGCGAACGCGGCCTATTCATTGGCGGACGGGCACGTCACCGCGCTCGCTGCGCTCGACAGCTTCGAGCTCTTGCTGGTCGAGCAGCCGTTGCCGGAGGACGACGTCGCCGGTCACGCGGTGCTTGCGACTCGCATCGCGACTCCCATCTGCCTCGACGAGTCGATCTTGTCGGCGGAGTCGGCCACCGACGCGATCGAGCGCGGTGCCTGTTCGATCGTGAACATCAAGGCCGGCCGGGTCGGGGGATACCTCGAGGCGGCACGCGTGCACGACGTGTGCCGGGCCGCGGGCGTGGCGGTGTGGTGCGGGGGGATGCTCGAGACCGGCCTCGGGCGAGCGGCGAACCTCGCGCTCGCGGGAATGCCCGGCTTCACGCTTGCCGGGCGACACGTCGGGCTCGGACCGGTACTTCCGCCCGGACATCACGGAGCCGTTCGTGCTCGAGGACGGTCAACTGCGGGTGCCGAAGGGTCCCGGGCTCGGCGTGTGGCCGCTCGCCGACGTGCTGGCCGTCGCGACACGATCAGTCGAGATGTGCCGTCACGACGGCGGCGCCACGCCGTAGCTGCCGTCGGACGTCACGCCCACGATCTGCCAGCCCTCGGCCAGTCGGCCTCCGAGCTCTTCGCGGACACGGCCCCGCCACGAGCGAGCAAGCTGCGGGTTCGTACCTCGGAGAGAAACGATGTCCGGCGGCGTCTCGACCACGACCGCCGGCGCCGTCACGGCGATGGCGCCGAGGCCTTCGTCTCCGTCGGTGGGCCACTCGACGACGAGTCGATCAGTCTCGTCGTCGCCGTTGATTGCGTCACGCACCGGTCCGTAGAAGTCGACCTCGTACCGCACGGCGTTCGCTCCGAGTCGCGCCAGGTTGAACCAGGCGTTACGCCGCACGAGCGGGTCGAAGGTCCAGACGACACGGTCCATGCCGCGCTCGCTCGCCCATGCTCGTTGGTGACGCTTGAGGGCGAGGCCGACGCCGCGTCCTTGCTCGCCGGGCACGACTCCGGTGATGTGCGAGTGGAGGTGCATCCGGCCGTTCGCCTGCCCGACGACGCCGACGGACGCGCCCACCATGGCCGCGTCGTCCCGTTCGTCGTCGTACGCGCCGACGACGTAGCCGCCCGCTTCCGCGATCGCCCGGCCGAGCTCGGGCGGGATGTGCTGGTGGCCTCCCCAGATCGAGGTGAACAGCGTGGAGACCTGCGCGCACTCGGAAGGGAGTGCGAGCTCTCGGATGCTCAGCGTGCCCGTGGCGACAAGCGCGGCCACGGCTGCGCCTCCTCCAGCACGCGCGCGAGGCGGAGCACCACGTCATCACGGTGCTGGTCGCCGATGATGTGAAGGCCGACGGGCAGGCCGGAGTCGGTGATACCGGCGGGGACAGAGATGGCGGGCCCGCCCCAGATGTTGCCGAGCATCGCGAACGGCACGGCCATGGCGGGATGGACCGATTGGCCCGCGATCTGGCTGGGCATCGGACCCTCCGCAGGGAACGCCGGAATTGCCGCGGTGGGCGTGACGAGCACGTCGACGGTGTCGAAGAGCGAGGCAAGTTGCGCCTCGAGCGCGTTCCTGCGCGTGAACGTCCGTGCGAACTTGCGCACCGTGAGCCGGTCGCCCTTCTCGTAGCCCGAGACGATCAACGGATCGAGCTCATCGCCCCGCTCGGGCCACAGACCGTCGGGCAGATTGATCCAGGTGTCGACGTCGCCGAGCTTGGAGTAGACGTCGAGCGAGTCCGCGAACGACGCGTTCACATCCACGCGTTGCATGCCACCCGCGGAAACGAGCGTCTCCAGCGCCGAGTGCGTGATCGACGCGACCTCCGGATCGACGATCGCAAAGCCCAAGTCCAGAGACCAGCCGACTCGCAGTCCGCGCACGTCGAGCTCGATGATCGCGTCGGCGTAGCGGCCCGGCGGCGCCGGAAGCGACCGGCGATCACGATGGTCAGGACCCGACGCGATGTCGAGGAGCAGCGCCGCGTCGGCGACGGTCGTCGCGAGGGCGCCCACGACGCCGAGCTGAGCGACGGCGCTCGACGCCGGCAGCGGGATGCGGCCGAACGACGGCTTGTGCCCGACGAGGCCGCAGAAGCCCGCGGGTGTGCGGGTCGACCCGCCGCCGTCGCTTGCGGTCGCGAACGGCACCATGCCCGCGGCGACCGCGCTGGCAGAACCACCGCTCGAGCCGCCGGGCGTGCGGCTCGGGTCCCAGGGGTTGCGCGTGACACCCCATGCCCGCGTCGCCGTGTACGCCCACGTCCCGAACTCGGGCACGGCGGTCTTGCCGACCGGCACCGCTCCCGCGCCACGGAATCGGGCGACGTGGATCGCGTCGACCGCCGCGGATGGGCTGTCCTTGAACCAAAGCGATCCCTTTGTCGTCGGCATGCCCTCGCAGTCGTCGAGATCCTTGACCCCGAACGGCACGCCGGCGAGCGGGCCGGGATCCTCGCCGCGCGCCACGGCCTGGTCGACACGGTCGGCCGACACTCTCGCCCGCTCCCCATCGAGGTGGATGAACGCGTTCAGCTCGGGGTTGTGCCGCTCGATCGCCGCGAGGGTCTCGTCGAGCGCCTCACTCGCCTTCATCTCACCGCGCCGCACCAGCGACGCCGTCTCGATCACCGTGCGCATGTCATCCCCTCTGTCCTCACCCCGGCAGGTGCCCGGTTGGATCGTCATGCACGGTCGCGCCGAGCAGCTCAGTCGGGAAGCCCCCTTCTGCGAGCGCAGCGCTCAGCTCGGCGGCGTGGACCCGATCGCGGGTCTCGACGGCGAGCTCGAGGATCGCCGACTTGATCGACACATCGGAGAAGAGCCGCTGGTGGGCCACCTCCACGATGTTGCCGCCCGCGGTGCCGACAATCGACGAGACCTTTCCCAGGGCGCCGGGCACGTCGCTGATCTCGACCCTCAGCCGGGCGAGGCGTCCACCGCGCACGAGGCCCCGCAGCAGGATCGTGGCGAGCACCCGGGGGTCGATGTTGCCGCCCGTGAGCACGATGCCGACCTTGCGACCGCGGAACCGGGCGGGGTGCTCGACGAGCGCGGCGAGCCCGGCCGCGCCGGCGCCCTCCGCGACCACCTTTTCGATGTCGAGGAAGAGGTCGATCGCCTCCTCGAGGCTGTCCTCACCGACGGTGAGGACGTCGGCGACGAGGCTCTCCACGATGGGAGTGGTGAGCGTGCCCGCGATCGGCACGGCGATGCCCTCGGCGACCGTGGGCCCACCAATGTGGTGGTGCTCGCCGCGCACGGCATTGGCCATCGAAGGGAAGCGATCGGCCTCGACGCCCACGATCTCGACGTCGGGACGGCGCGCGTGGGCCGCGACGGCCATTCCTGCGATCAGGCCACCCCCGCCTACTGGGATCGCGAGCATCTCGACGTCAGGGGCGTCCTCGAGCAGCTCGATCGCGGTCGTACCGGCACCAGCGATGATCGCGGGATCGTCGTACGGTGAGACGAACACCATTCGGCGCTCGGCCTCGAGATGGCGGGCGACCGACGCCGACTCCGCGAGGTCCTGGCCGTCGAGCAGGACGTGAGCGCCGAGCATGGCCGTTCGGTGCACCTTCACCTGCGGCGTCCAGACCGGCATGACGATCGTGGCCGGGATGCCGAGACGGGTCGCGTGGTACGCGAGTGCCTGCGCGTGATTCCCCGCCGACATCGCGATCACGCCGCGGGCGCGCTCGTCGGGGGTCAGCGAGAGCAGCTTGTTCAGCGCCCCGCGCTCCTTGAACGACGCGGTGAACTGGAAGTTCTCGAACTTCACCCACACCTCGGCACCCGTGATGTCGGACAGCGTGCGGGACCGAGCGGTGGGAGTGCGTTCGACCGACCCGGCGATGCGGGCTGCGGCGGCGTCGACGTCAGCGGCGGTCACCGCGAACGTGGACGTGGATCGCGGCATCGCCCCGGATGGTAGGCCTGCAGCTCACGGTGCCGGGTGGTCGACGGTGCCGTCGAGTACGAATCCGACCTCGGCTCCGCCGTCGGATCGGTTGGTGGCCCACACGCGACCGTGGTGACGGTCGACGATCTGCTGCACGATCGCGAGCCCGAGGCCGGAGCCGGGCTCCGAGCGCGCGGTCGTCGAGCGGTAGAAGCGGTCGAACACGTGCGGCTGGTCCTCGGGGGCAATGCCCGGGCCGCGATCTCGCACCACCACCGATCCCGTGGTCGCCACGAGGTCGATCGCCGTGCCCGCGGGGCTGTACTTCACCGCGTTGTCGACGAGGTTCGAGATCGCCCGCTCGAGCTGCTGAGGGTGACCGATGATCGGTGCTGCGTCCCCGTCGACCTCGCAGGCGATGTCACGGCCGGTGCGGCGACGGGCGCGGCCGCAGACGTCCTCGGCCAGGTCGGCGAGCCGCACTGGTTCCGCCGGCTCGTCCTTCCAGGAGTCGGTCGCGAGGTCGACGAGCTCGCCGACGAGATCCGAGAGCTCGGCCACTTCGACGTTGAGCGCCTCGACCACCTCCTGCGCGCTCCGAGGGCGCGAGCTGATCACCCCGGCCCAACAGCTCGATGTTCGTGCGCAGCGACGTGAGCGGTGTGCGCATCTCGTGGCTCGCATCGGAGATCAGGCGTTGCTGCTGCTCACGAGACGTCGCGAGCGCGTGCACCATCGTCGTGAAGCTGCGAGCCAAGCTGCCGACCTCGCCCTCCCCGTCGACGGGGATCGGCGTCGTCAGGTCCTGGGTGCTCGCGATCTGCTCGGCGGTATCACGCAGGTTCACGACCGGCCGCACGATGCGGCGGGCGAGCCACCAGCCGAAGAGCGCGGCCGCGGCGACGCCGGCGAGCGTGAGCACAACGAGCCGATTGCGCAGCCGCGAAAGGACCTCCTCGATCTCCGCGAGGTTGCGTGCGATCTGGAGTACGCCTCCGCCGCGCCAAGGACTTGTCAGCATCCGATAGTCGTTGCCTTCGATTGCGACGGTCTGGAACCGGTGATCGCCGAGTCCGACCGCCAGGTCTGCCTCGTCGACCGGCAACATCGGTCCGCCCGCGATGCACTGCGTGATCGCGCCGGTCGCGGCTGACGAGCTGCGCCGCGGCTGCGGGCTGCAGCTCGCCGGGCTGCGGGCACCCGGCGAAGATCGGGCGCCGTGACCGCGGGCCGAGCGGCCCGACGTTCGCGTCCCGAGTGCGGCTCACGAGCGATTCGTCGACGCCGTTCTCGAGCTGTTGCGCGGTCGAGAGGTAAGCGCCTGCCGCGGCGGCCGTCCCCACGATGGCAGCGATGAGGGCGAGCCCGAGCGCGATGCGCCAGCGGAGGCTCACGGTGCCCTGAGCACGTAGCCGACGCCCGCGCATCGTGTGGAGCATGCGCGGCTCGCCTCCGGCCTCGGTCTTCGTGCGCAGGTAGCCGACGTACACGTCGAGCGACCGCGAGCTGGTCTCGAAGTCGTAGCCCCAGATGCGCTGATAGATCGTGTCGCGGGTGAGCACGATCCCGGCGTTCATCATCAGGAGCTCGAGAAGATCGAATTCGGTCTTGGTGAGGTCGAGCACGCGGCCGTTGCGCTCCGCTCTGCGGGTCTGCGCGTCGAGCGACAGGTCACCGACGCGCAGCACCTCGTCCGCGCCACTGATCGACGTGCGTCGCAGCAATGCCCGCAGGCGGGCGAGCAGCTCGCCGAGCGCGAACGGCTTGATGAGGTAGTCGTCCGCGCCGGCGTCGAGACCGGCGACTCGGTCGGAGACTTCGTGGCGAGCCGTGAGCATCAGGATCGGGAGGGTGCGGTAGCGCTCGCGCAGCTGCCGGCAGACCGTCAGCCCGTCGATGTAGGGCATCATCACGTCGAGCACCACGACATCGGGCAGGCGCGCGAGCACGGACTCGAGGGCCTGGGCACCGTCGGGCACGGCTTCGACTTCGTAGCCCTCGAACGTCAGGGCGCGCACGAGTGACTCGCGTACACCTCGGTCGTCCTCCGCGACCAGCACATGGCCCAACGGGGCCGGCTCACTCATCGCAGGCACCGTACAAACGCTGGGCAAACGATCTGTAAGGAGGCTGCAGGTTTCTTACACAAGGTTTCTTACAGAACTCCCAGCCCCACATCAGAGGCTCCTTACGGGTGGGGTCGATCGTGAGGGTCGACGGCCGGGACCCTCCCGGTCACCAACCGAAGGAGCCACGATGAAGAAGCGATTCGCCGCCGCCGGCCTGGCAGCGGGCCTGACGGGCGGTGCCATCGCCGGCATCGCTCTCACCCACCCGAGTGTGTCGGGCGCCCAGACGGACACCACCACCGAGACGACGGTGCCGGCCCAGACCGACGAGTCGGAATCCGAAGCCACTCGACCGGAGCCGGGTGCCTGGCTCAGCGAGACGCTCGCGCCGCTCGTCGCCGACGGCACGATCACTCAGGCGCAAGCCGACGCGGTGATCGCCGCGATCCAAGAGGCCCGGCCGGACCACGGCCTTCGCGGCCACCGGTTCGGCCGCGGCGTGAACCTCGAGATCGCGGCCACGGCGATCGGCATCAGCACCGAGGATCTGCGCACCGCACTGCAGGGCGGTCAGTCCCTCGCCGAGGTGGCGCAGGCCAACGGGGTCGACCCCCAAGTCGTGATCGACGCGTTCGTCGCCGACCTGAAGACGCACCTCGACGCGCGGGTCGCGAGCGGCGACCTCACCCAGGCCGAAGCCGACGAGAAGCTCGCCAACGCCACCGAGCGCATCACCGCGATGGTGAACGGCGACTTCCCGGACCGCCCGTTCGGCCCCGGCCCGCGGGGTGACGACACCGACGACACCGACGACGCTGGCGACACCAACCCCCCGAGCGACACCAGCGCCTCGGGCGCGTCGACGTCGTAGCCAGTCCCCACCAACCTCCTCCCCCTCCTCCCCCCGGCTACGGGCCGGCTGGCCGTCCTCGCCCACGGCCCGCCGGCCCGTTGTCGCGTCAGACTGCGCCCATGCCACAGGTCGAACGGATCGGGTGCGACGTCGTCGTGATCGGCGCCGGCGCGATGGGTTCGTCGGCCGCCTGGTGGCTGGCTCGTCGCGGCCGCCGCGTCGTATTGCTCGAACAGTTCGAACAAGGCCATATGCGGGGAAGCAGCCACGGCGGGTCGCGGATCTTCCGGTTCGCGTACCCAGACGTGGAGTACGTGGCGCTCGCTCAAGCCGCACTGCCGCTGTGGCGCGAGCTCGAAGACGACGCCGGAGTGGCGCTGCTCGACACGACCGGCGGCCTCGACCATGGCGATCCAGCGGTGATCGCCACGGTCGCCGACGCGCTGACCGCGCGAGGCGCAGCCTTCGAGATGCTGTCGCCGGAGGCCGCGCACGAGCGATGGCCCTCGATGGCTTTCGACCGGTCCGTGCTCTTCCAACCCGACGCCGGCCGGTGCCGCGCCGACGACACGGTGCGGGCACTGCAGGACCGGGCCGCCGAGCACGGCGCACACGTCCGGTTCTCCACGGGTCCGGCCGAGCTTGTCGAGCGCGACGACCACGTCGTGGCCCGATGTCGTGAGATCGACCTCGAGGTGGACGCCGCAACCGCGGTGATCACCGCGGGAGCCTGGGTCGAGTCCGTCGTCGGGTCGCACGTCGCTCTCCCGCCGATCACGGTCACGCAGGAGCAGGTCGTGCACTTCGCGCCTCGGGACGAGCGGGAGTGGCCGAGCTTCATCCACCACGGGGACGACGTGGTGTACGGCCTCAGGACGCCAGGAGAAGGCATCAAGATCGGTGGGCACCACACCGGCCCCGCAGTTCACGGCGACACGCGCACGTTCGATCTGGACCACGCACGGGTCGATGTCGCGGTCCGTTACGCGGAACGGTGGCTCCCTGGCGTCGAACCCATTCCGGTGTTCGGCGTGACATGCCTGTACACCACGACGCCTACTGAGGACTTCGTCGTTGATCGTCGCGGTCCATTCGTTGTCGGCTCCCCATGCTCAGGACACGGGTTCAAGTTCACGCCGGTCATCGGTCTGATGCTCGCCGATCTCGCGATGGGCACGACGACGGTGCCGCGGATGGAGCGCTTCCGTCTGCCACGCTGAAGGCGTGGAGATTGCGTAGGTGGAACCCGAACGCTTCGGGATGATCTCGATCTTCTTTCCGATGTGGAACGAAGAGGAGTACATCACCCGCGCCGTCGACGCGGCACGCGAGGCATGTCTGGGGCTGATCGCGGCGAGCGAGGTCTCCGACTACGAGATCCTCATCGTGGACGACGCGTCGACCGACGCGACGCCCCGCATCGCGGACGAGATGGCAGAGAAGGACCCCCACGTCCGAGTCATCCACCATCCGAAGAACCGCAAGCTCGGCGGATCGGTGAAGACCGGCTTCAGCGAGTCCAAGGGCGATCTCGTGCTGTACACGGACGCCGACCTGCCCTTCGACATGGCCGAGGTGCGCCGCGCGTGCCGGCTCCTGCGCATCTACGAGGCCGACCTCGTGAGCGCGTATCGGTTCGACCGCACGGGTGAAGGCTTCCAGAGGGTCATCTACTCCGCCATCTACAACATGCTCGTGCGCGTCGTCTTCGGCGTGCGCGTGCGCGACGTCAACTTCGCGTTCAAGCTCGTTCGCCGGCCGGTGCTGGACGGCATGACGTTTGTGAGCGAGGGCTCGTTCATCGACGCCGAGCTGGTGATCCGCACGGTGCGGTCAGGCAAGCGGATGGTGCAGTTCGGGGTCGACTACTTCCCCCGCACGCGCGGTGTCTCCACTCTTTCGAGCCCCACCGTGATCGTGAAGATCCTCCAGGAGATGAAGCACCTCTCGAAGGAGCTTCGCAGCATCGAGGTCGCACCATGAGGCGGCGCTGGCTCTGGGCGGTTCCGTGTGTCGGGCTGCTCGCCTCCTGCGTCGAGAGCAGTGGAGCCCAGACGCCGCCGACCACCGCGGCTGAACCGTCGACCTCCGTAGCGCCGACGACCACGGCTGAGCCGACGACGACCACGACGACCATCGCGCCCACGACGACGGCTGCTCCGATCACGACGACGATCCCGCCGGTGCCGATCAGCGGCACGCTCGCGACAAGGTGCGACGGGACCCGAGGTCGCGCTCGTGCAGCAGCGGCTGCTCGAGCTCCATTTCGATCCGGGCGAGCCCGACGGCAAGTTCGACACCGCGATGACGCAGTCCGTGTGGGCGTATCCAGAAGCTCGCGGGTGGCCCCGTCGACGGGCAAGTCACGCCGGAGCTGTGGCTGCGGATGCAGCAGCCGTTCGTGCCCGAAGCCGCTCGTCGAAGGCGGCGAGCCGGACCGGGTGGAGATCGATCTGCCCCGCCAGGTGCTCATCACCTACAAGGGCGGGAACGCTGTGCTCATCACGCACATCTCGACCGGCCGCAGCGCGTCGTGGCCCACGCCAGGGGGGAAGTACGCGTTCACCTGGCGATGGAACGGCTGGCGCACCTCGAGGCTGGGCCGCCTCTACAACCCGGTGTACTTCAACCGGGGCATCGCCGTGCACGGCGCGAAGGAGGTGCCCAGCAAGCCGGCGTCACACGGCTGCGTGCGCATCCCGATGCACATCGCGGAGTACTTCCCCGACCTCGTCGTGCGCGACGAGCCGGTCTATGTGCAGGACGGGTTCCGGCCCTTCAACTCGCCACTGCCGATGCCCGATTCGCTGATCGGCTAGCGCGCGCCGCCTACCTGGCCCGTCCGCGCGCTTCGGCGACGCCGACGATCTGACCGAGCCGCTCGATGCCGAGCTTCTCGCGGAAGTCCTTCACCGAGTAGCCCGTCACCTCGGTGTCCTCGACGGCGCGCGTCGTCGCCGATCGGGGCAAACCGAACAGTGGCCCCATCTCACCGAAGTAGTCGCCGGACTTGAGCACCGCGAGACACTCCTCGGTGCCATCGCCCCGCATCCGCACGACCTCGATCGCGCCGTGCTCGATGATGTAGATGCGATCTCCGCGGTCGCCCTGCTCGAACAGCACTTCACCCTTGACGAGCTCGAGGTGCTGGGGACCGAGACCTTCGCTCAGGAACTTCGGCACGAGCTCGACGACCTGATCGGCGAGTGGGATCATCCGGTCGTCGTGCGTAGCGACCACGACTACCCGACCCGGACAGGCGAGCGAGCGCACGATGCGCAACACGGTCTCGACCTGGATGTAGTCGAGGTGGGCGGTGGGCTCGTCGGCGAGGATCAGCGGAGGATCGAGGCCGAGCGCGCGGGCGATCGCGACGCGTTGCTGCTGCCCGCCGGACATGTCGCCGGGATGGTGATGGAGTCGCTCGCCGAGGCCGACTTCCTCGAGCAGCTCGATCGCGCGGGTACGTGCATCCTTGGACGACTGCCCGGCGGCGACCATCGGCGACATGACGTTCTCGGTCGCGTCGAGACTCGGGACCAGGTTGAACGCCTGGAACACCACGCCGACGCCGTGGCGGCGGTGCTCGGTGAGCGCCTTGCCCGAGAGCCCGGTGAGGGTGCGGCCGGCATGCGTGATCGTCCCCGAGGTCGGCGTGAGGATGCCGGCGAGCGCAGACAGCAGCGTCGTCTTGCCGCACCCACTCGGTCCGAGGAGGATCACCAGCGATCCGTCGGGAGCATGCAGGTTGAACTTGTCGAGCGGGCGCACGACGTAGTCGCCCGCGGTGTACTCCACGGTGAGGTCGGTGACGACGAGATCGGCCGATTCAGCCATCACGGCCCTCCGAAGGCGAGTGCGGGCTCGACCTTCACGGCGCGCCGCAGGCCCGCGAGGCTCGCCAACAGACCGACGGCGATGGCGATGACGAACAGCCAGAGGTACGCGCTCATCGGGATCTCGACGGGAAGCGGGAACACGGGCGCCAAGAGTGTCGCGATGATCGCGGCGAGGATCGCGGCAGCCACCGACAGGATCACTGCCTGAATCGCGAGCCCGCCCGCGAGCGAGCCGTTCGACGTGCCGGTGGCCTTGAACACGGCGAAGTCACGCGTCCGCTCCATCGCCGAGAGATACACGATCGAGCCGACGATGCAGGCGGCGACGATCCACAGCAGGATGCGCACGAAGTCGATCGACTGCGCTGCGTTCTGCAGCGGGCGGAGGATGTCCTCCCGAGCCTCGTCGTTCGTCATGAACTCCAGGCCGTCGACAGTCCCAGCGGGCGTTGCCGGTCGCGACGATCGCGAGCGCGAGCGGGCCGAGGAGGAGAAGCTCCTGCGCGTCGTCGAGGCCGATGAAGACGGTCGGGATGCCGCCGTTGATCGTCGTGTTCTTCGTCTCACCCACGACTTCCCACTCCCGCCCGCTCATCGTGAACGTCTCCCCGACATCGACGCTGAGCTCGCGGTCCACGATCGCTTCGCCTGGGCCCCTCCAGGGCACGGCCGTCGGTGAGCTCCGGCTCGCCGATGCCGCCTCGCACGACGCCGAAGAGGTTGATGTCCTCGGGATCGTCACCGATCGTCTGGTGGACGTAGATGATCGGGTCAGCAGCGGTGATGCCGTCGACTGCGGCCACCCGCTCGGCGTCGGTCGCGGGGATCGGGCTGAACGCTGTGAACGGGCCGGACGCGCCCTTCCTGGACCACCCAAACGTCTGCACCGATCGAGTCGAGCGCGCGGTCGGTCTCGAGGGTGAAGCTGGCGGCGAGGCCCGACATCAGCAAGCTCATGGCGAAGACGAGAGCGGTGCCCGTCACAGCGATCAAGAAACGGCGACGTCGCCACTGCAGGTCGCGCAGGGTCGCTTGCCACATCATCGGGTCCAGCCCCCCATCGCGTTCCCCCCTACCACCCCGGAAGGTAGCGCAGCGGCCGCCGACTCCTAATATGCGCCCCGGTGCGGTCGGGGGAGACGGAGAAGGTGGCGGTCGGAGGCGAGCTCATCGTGCGCGCCGGCGATCACGGCGCGGAGATGTACGTCATCCAGTCGGGACGGGTGCGCATCACGAAGCAGATGGGGGGCCGTGAGGTGGTCCTCGGCGATCTCGGCCCGGGCGACTTCTTCGGGGAGATGTCGTTGCTCGAGTCGCTCCCGCGGGACGCCGACGCAGTCGCGATCGGCGAGACGAAGCTGCTCGTGCTCAACGCGGGCTCGCTGCTGGTGCGCTTGCGCCGCGACCCGACGTTCGCCCTCGAGATGCTTCATTCCCTGAGCGGACGGGTGCGCACGCTCAACGCCGAGCTCGAGAAGGCGCTCGGCACAAACGGGACCGACGACTCAGCGTGATCATCGACGCCTGCGAGGATCGGCTCTACGTCATCTCCGACCTCCATCTCGGCAATCCGTCGTCGACCGCTCGGGGCCGGCTCGTCGAGTTCCTCGACTACGCGCGCATCACCCGCACGAGTGTGTGCATCAACGGCGACGGCTTCGAGATGTTGCAGACGAGCTTCTCGCGGCTCGCCTCCGATGCCGTGCCGGTGCTCAACGCGCTGCGCCGGCTCATGCACGACGGCAACCGCGTCTACTACCTCGTCGGCAACCACGACATCGCGCTCGAGCACTTCCTCGAGGACTGGTTGTTCACCCAGATCGCGCCGTTCCTCAACCTGCGCTCAGGCGACTCGTCGCATCCGCATCGAGCACGGCCACCTGTACGACCCCTGGTTCGTGCGCTACCCGAAGGGCTACGAGCGCGGCGCCCGCGTGCTCGGCCTGGCGCTGCTCGTGCATCCCGACGTGTACTCCCTCTACGCCAAGGCGCAGGAAAGGGCGGCACGCCGCCATCGCGACGATCCCTTCGACCTCGGGGCGGCCGAGATGCTGCTCGAGCGCGGCTTCGACACCGTCATCTTCGGTCACACCCACAACGCGCTGGAGGTGGAGCTGCCCCATGGGCGGTACGTGAACTCGGGCAACTGGCTGCGGGGCAGCAGCTACGTCGAGATCGACAACGGCAAGGTCGAGCTCAAACGCTGGGAGACCTGGACTAGACGTTAGTCCTCGTCGCCGCTCTCCGCTGCGCTTCGATCGGCTCCTGCTCGCTGCGCTCGACAATCGGTGCTTCGCGCACCCGAGCGGCGCACTGCGCCGCTCCCGTCCTGATCACACATTGATGCCGAGCGAGGCGTCGTTCTTGCCGAGGGCGCGGTCGTCGGCGAACTTCTGGAGCCATTCCTTCATCTCGTCGGAGTTCGTGGTGTCGGCCCACTTCCGCGGCATGGCCGGGAACGTGTAGCCGTCGAGATCGCGCTCGGTGCGCTCCTTGCGGGCGAGCACCTTCTCGACGACCGGCTCGAGGCGCTTGGCCTTCTCGGCGACGAGCTTCTCGTCGCGCTCGGCGAACTCGGGGAGCACTTCCTTTCCGAAGATCTCGAGCGCCTCCATGATGTCCTCGTGGCGGTTCTTGCCCGCCTGCTGCACGAAGATCACCTGGTCGACGCCGCACTCCTCGTAGCGGCGGAGGTACTCGCGGACCTGATCGGGCGTGCCGATCGCGCCGCGCAGCCCTGTCGTGTCGCCGGACGCGATCTTGGCGCCGAGCCGCTCTTCCTCGAGCGCCTGCGCGGCGGCTTCGGGGGAGTAGCCGAGCGTGTCGCGGCGCTCGTTGTACTCGTGCCACACGTCGGTGACGCCCGGCTTGTGCTCGCCGAAGACGTAGTAGTGACCGAGCGAATACCCGAAGAAGTTGGCGCCCTCGATGCCGCGCTTGATGGCCTCGTGCTCGTCGTGGTGCACCATCATCGGCGTGACGCAGGCGACCTGTGCGTTGACGGCCTCACCGACCGGCACGCCGCTCTCCTCGAGCGTGCGCTCGTAGTCGCCGACCCAGTGCAGCGCTTCCTCCGGATCGATGAACGCGAACGTGAGCGCGCCGATGCCCTTCTCGGCGGCGAGCAGGATCGTCTCGCGGCGTGAGCACGCCACCCAGAGCGGGGGATGGGGCTTCTGCACGGGCTTCGGCACGACGTTGCGCGGCGGCATCTGGATGTACTGCCCGTCGACACCGGTGAACGGCGTCTCGGTCATGCACCGCACCGCGACCTCGAGGCCCTCGAGCCACATCTCACGTTTGATGAGCGGGTCGATCTGGAAGCCACCGAGCTCGGCTTCGCTCGACGACTCGCCCGAGCCGAAGTCGACGCGACCGTTTGACACGAGGTCGAGCGTCGCCACGCGCTCCGCCGTGCGGGCGGGGTGGTTGTAGAGCGGCGCGGTCTGGATGATGCCGTGGCCGAGACGGATGTTCTTCGTGCGCTGGCTGCACGCAGCGAGGAAGATCTCGGGGGCCGAGGAGTGGGAGTACTCCTCGAGGAAGTGGTGCTCGACCTCCCACACGTACTGGATGCCGAGCTTGTCGGCGAACTCGACCTGATCCAGCGCGTTCTGGATGAGGACCTGCTCGGACTCCTCGGTCCACGGGCGCGGGAGCTGGTGCTCGTAGAAGATGCCGAACTTCATGGACGGGCCTCCTGGGGTCCGAGATCGTGGAATCGATGGAGGATGTCGGCGCGGCGGGGATGGCCGGCCAACGTGTGCTCGAGCTCGTTGATCGTGTGTTGCCGGCCCAGCTCGCGGCGCGGGCCGAGCGAGTTCGGCGAGCGCCCGGTCCCAGATCGGCCCGACGATGTCGGTTCCCGCGTACTTGCGTCCGGACTCGCCGACGATGGTGCGGTCGCGCATCTCGGAGAGCACCGTCTTCAAGTACTCGACGTGAGGCGTCTCGTCCGCCCGCACGTACGAGACGAGCCGAGCACCGTCACCATCGCCAGCCACGAGATCGGGGTCGGCGAGCAGGGCTTCGGCCCACGCGAACGTGTGGAAGGCGGAGATCTCGATGAGGAGCAGCCCGGCCATCCGCTCGATCAACATCTCGAGCGCGTAGTCGATGTCGTCGGGCAGCACCCGGGGAGGCCGAGGCGGCGGCGCGGCGCCGGGCGTGGTGTTGATGCCCATGCGCTTCAGCATGAGCTCGGTCTCGTCCTCGGTGACGGGGTTCTCGAACGCCACGTCGCGCGCGGCGAACCACATCTGCTTGTGGCCACCTTCGTCTTCGAACCCGGCCTCGTCGCGGGCGTGGGCCTCGTACAGACCACGACCGAGGTGGTCCATCGCCGTGCCGCGCACGTCGTCGTCGAAGACCTCGTGCAGCTCGGGGATCTCGCTGTGGCGGATGTACGCCCCGAATCCTTCGACGGTGCCGATGCGGCTCAGCGTCGACACGAGCGGCTGAGTCACACCCTCCCCGAGGAGGTATCTCGCCTGGGCGACGTTCGGGAAGTGCTCGGGCCATGTCTCGAGGGGAAGGTCGAGCAGCGGCGTGTCGAACTGGCGGGCATGGGCCGCTTGCCATGCGTTGATTGCAGGTCCGCGATGCTTCATCCGCGGGGAGATGTAGTGCCCGTTGGCGTCGAACCCGCCGTGACAGCGCACCCCACCGGCGATGAGCGGCTCGGCGAACGCGTGGCTCTCGAGCAGCTCGGTCTCGGTGTACTCGAGCTGATCGGTCACCGCTTGATCAGGCATCCGTGTCTCCCCTCACACACCGCCCCTTCCGCGAGCGGTGGCCAACTGTATACTCATGCGTATACAGACGGCAACAGAAAGTCCTACCGGTTCCCCCACGGGTTCGCCGCGCAAGCTGCTGAGCCGGGCCGAGCGCCAGGAGTCGATCCTCCGGGGTGCGGCGGCGGCCTTCGCGCACACCGGCTTCGACGGCACCTCGATGGAAGACGTCGCCGATGCGTCGGGCATCACCCGGCTGATCGTGTACCGCAACTTCGCGTCGAAGGAAGACCTGTATCGAGCGGTGCTCGAGCGGGTCATGGCGCGGCTGCGCGACGAGTTCCTGGCTGGCTACGAACGGTCGACGGACCGCGACTTCGTCGTCCGGGCGTTGCTCGTCGTGGCACGCGACGATCCCGATGGCTTCCGATTGCTGTGGGTGCACGCCGCCCACGAGCCTCGCTTCGCCGACTACGCGGCAGGGTTCCGCGACCGGGTCGTGGGGATCGCCGACGAGTTCATCGGCCCGTTGCTCGGCGACGCGTCGATTCGGCGCTGGGCGACGATCACGTTCGTCGACCATCTGTACGACGCGGTGCTCAAGTGGCTCGACGTCGGTGATCCGGCGCGCGACGACGAGTTCGTCGAGGTGACGTCGGCGGGGCTGCGTGCGCTGGTGGCCGCGTGGGGGGAGCTCGTCCCGTCGGTGCGATGATGCGGGCGTGACTGCACCGCGCATCGAGTACGACGAGCTCGCGCTGTTCCACGAGAACGCGTCCGAGTACGACATCGAGTGGAACGGGCCGCCGGTGGTGGCGCGCACTGCGGTCGAGGTGGCGCGGGGGCGCAACGTGAGCGCGCTGGTGTGGGGGACGGCACCGCCGGAGATCGTGTTCGTCCACGGTGGCGCGCAGAACGGCCACACGTGGGACACGGTGGCGCTCGCGCTCGGGCGGCCCGCGGTCGCGGTCGACTTGCCCGGGCACGGTCACTCGGATTGGCGCGATGACCTGGCCTACTCGCCCGTGACGAACGCGGACGACGTCGCGATCGCGGTCCAGGCGCTCGCGCCCGAGGCCGCCGTCGTGGTCGGGATGTCACTCGGCGGGCTCACGTCGCTCGCGCTCGCGGCCCGCCGGCCTGAGCTCGTGCGCAAGCTCGTGCTCGTCGACGTGACTCCCGGAGTCGACCGCGGCAAGGCGAAGGCGATCATCGACTTCGTCAACGGGCCACAGACGTTTCCGAGCTTCGACGACATCATGAAGCGAACGGTCGAGCACAACCCGACGCGCACGGAGGCATCGTTGCGACGCGGCATCCTCCACAACGCCCGCCAGCTCGACGACGGCTCTTGGGCGTGGCGCTACGACCGGCGGCAGCGGGAGGGCGGCGACGACGTCGTCGAGCGCATCGACACCGGCCCGCTGTGGGATGACCTCTCGTCGCTCACCATGCCGCTCGTGCTCGCGCGGGGCGCGCTCAGCCCGGTCGTCGACGACAACGACGTTGCCGAAGTGCTGCGCCGTCAGCCCTCAGCCGAGGTCGTGCTGTTCGAGGGCGCTGGCCACAGCATCCAGGGGGACAAGCCCCTCGAGCTCGCCGCGCTGATCGAACGCTTCGCCTTCGCGTGACCGTCAGTCGGTAGAGCGCTGCAGGGGGAGGATCTCCGCGGCGACCTCTTCGAGGTGGGTCGTCCAGTCGTCGGGCTCGCCGACGGGGAGGACCACGAACTTCGAGAAGCCGACGTCTGTGAATGCGTTGATGCGGTTGCGGAGGCCGTCCATGCCCATCGGGACGATCTCGGTCGGGTCCAGATCGGGCCGGCGTCGGGCCAACAGCGCAAGCAGTGTGTCGGGCACCTCCCCGAGCGAGTACGCGATCAGGGCCCCGAAGTGCTCCGGGTCGATCTCGCGATCGTGGCGGCCCGCCACCTCTTGCACGACGGCCTTCGCCGCCTCGGCCTCACTCGGGACGATGAACGACGGCAACCACCCGTCGCTCAGGCGGCCGACCCGCCGTAGCTCGGACGGTGCGATGCCGCCGAGCCACACATCGAGCGGCTTCTGGATGGGTTTGGGCTGCACGCCAATGCCCTCGAGATGGAACAGCGGTCCGTCGTGATCGACCGCGTCCTCGGTCCACAAGCGCCGCATGAGGGGCAGCGCCTCGTCGAACCACGCCGCCCGAGCTCCGCGCTCGATGCCGAACGCCTGCTGCTCGTGTGCGTCCGCGACACCGAGACCGAAGGCCGGCAGCAGCCGCCCGCCCGACATCCGATCGAGGCTCGCCATCGACTTCGCCACCAAGACGGGATTGCGTCCGGGCAGCACCATGACGCCCGTGCCGAACTTCAGCTTCTTGGTACGGCCAGCGGCGTACGCCATGCCCACGACGGGATCGGGCGACTCGCCGCCGATCCGTTCCGAGAGCCACAACGAGTCGAAGCGCAACCGCTCGAGGTCGTCGACGAACGGACCGAAGCGGTCGTCGTTCGTGAGCGACCGGGTGCCGAGCCCAAAGCCAATCCGCACCTTCATCGGGCCATCGTACGGGCGTTGTCCTCAACCGGGTGTTGGGCGGCAGGGGATCGCCGCGGGCACCGCGTCGGGCTCAGGTCGACCGCAAGGGGGGGAGGTGGCAGCCGATGGCGAGGCCGGCGACGGCAGTGCCCGCGACGAGCACCCCCGGGGAGATTCCTACGAACACGTGTAGCGCGGCTGCTGCCGCTCCGGCGAGTCCGCTGGCCACGACCGCAACCGAGCGCACGAGCTGCCAGTCCTGGGCTCGCTTGCTCTCCAATTCGGTCGTGACCCGCATGACTCCATCTTCGTCAGCGACGCCTTCTTCGATCAGTGATGTAGATCACCTTCGGGGCGGACTGGCGTCGCTCAGGTTCCCGTCCTCAGTCGAACAACGCTCATAGAGTGCGGCGCGTGACGGACCAAATCGATCTTCACGCGCTGTTCAATCTCGACGGCCGCGTCGCCCTGGTGACGGGCGCGTCAAGTGGGCTCGGTGACCGCTTCGCGCGTGTGCTGCACACCGCCGGCGCGAACGTGGTCGTCACCGCGAGACGCAAGGAACGGCTCGACGCCCTGGCCGACCAGCTGCCCGGAGCGACAGCGATCCGCTGCGACGTCGCGGACGAGGAGGATCGGGAAGCGCTGGTCGCCGAGGTGCTCGCTCGGCACGGCCGGATCGACGTGCTGGTCAACAACGCCGGTGTCGGCCACACCGTCGCGATCGAGGACGAGTCGCTCGAGGTGTTCCGCAACGCCATCGAGGTCAACCTCACCGCCTATTGGCATCTGTCCAAGTTGGCGGGCGCGCCGATGGTCGCCCAGGGGCGAGGGAGCGTCGTGAACGTCGCGTCGATGCTGGGCGTGGTTGCGTCGGCGCCCATCAAGCAAGCCCATTACAGCGCGAGCAAGGGCGCCGTCGTCAACATGACCCGTGAGCTCGCTGTGCAGTGGGGACGCAAAGGCGTGCGGGTGAACGCGCTGGCTCCGGGCTGGTTCCCGAGCGAGATGACCGCGGGGATGGAGACCGACGAGGGCAGCGTGCGGTTCGTGAAGTCGAACTGCCCGATGGCCCGGATGGGGGAGCCCCACGAGCTCGATGGGGCCTTGTTGCTGCTGGCCAGCGACGCCGGCAGCTACATCACCGGCGAGGTGCTGCTGGTCGACGGCGGCTGGACGGCCCGCTAGCGACCGCCCCGGTCAGCGGGAGGCGGCGGCCGCGCCGGCCAGGACGCGGCGGGTGCGCTCCTTCTCCTCCGCGGAACCGCCCATCTCGGAGGCGGCGAAGACCGTGGCGCCCGCGTTCGCGACGCGGTCGAGGCCCTTGAGGACGTCGTCCTCGCAGCCCACGAGCGCGATGTCGGCCGGCCCGTCCACTCCCTCCTTGTCGAGCATCGCTCGGTAGGACGGCAGTGACGGGTAGATCGCGAGGGCGTTGCGGATGCGCTCGAGGGCGGCGTCGCGGTCCTCGGTGACACAAACCGGCAGCCCGGCAACGATGCGGGGCGCGGGCTTCCCGGCGCGGTCGGCGGCCTGCGTGATCGCCGGAACGATATGACTCTCGAGCGTGGCCGGACCGGTGCACCACGTGATGGTGCCGTCGGCAACCGATCCCGCGAGCTCGAGCATGCGCGGGGCCAGTGCGGCGAGCAGCACGGGCGGCGCCGACGACCCGGGGATGACGAGCTGACCACGGGAGGTCAGCGTCTCGCCCTCGTACGAGACGGGCTCGCCCCGCAGCATCGGCATCAGCGCGGCGAGGTACTCCTTCATGTGCCGGGCCGGCTTGTCGAACGAGTACCCCCACATCCCCTCGATCACGATCTGATGCGACAGGCCGATGCCGAGCTGGATGCGTCCGCCGCTCGCCGCTTGGGCGGTGAGCGCTTCTGCGGCGAGGGTCATCGGGTGCCGGGGATAGGTAGGCACCACGGCGGTTCCCAACTCGATGTCGGGAACCTCCCGTCCGATCACCGCGAGCAGCGCCAACGCCTCATAGCTGAAGATCTGCGAAACCCAATAGCTGTCGAACCCTTGCTCGTTGGCAAGGCGAGCCGCGGCGACGTAGTCGTCCACGGTCCCGTCGCCGATGTCCCCCGTGAAGATCCCGATGCGCATGGGCGCACCCTAGGCGTGGGTCAGGCGGCGAGCACTAGGCCGCGAGCACTCGGGCGCTGGCGAGCAGGTCTCGCGCGAACGCCTGATCACCTTCGACCTCGTGCGCGACCTCGTCGACGTCGAGGTGCCGCCCCGCGATCCGGCAGAAGTCGAGGGCGCCGGTGACGATGAGAGCGTCCTCGTCGCCGGGTGAGCGCGACTCGTCGCCCGTGGTGACCACGAACGTGCCGCCGCCAGGGCCCGTGAGCACCAGGCGAGCGGTGCGGTCGAGGTGAGGGGTGCCGACGTAGCCGAGCGTGAACGGCAGCACGCCCGCCGCCAGCCGGCACATGATCGACAGCTCCTCGGGACTCAGAGGGTGCGGTTCGTGCCCCACCGCCCGCCGGATGTCGTCGACATGGGCCCACAGCTCGAAGCTGGCGGCGACGAGGGCGGTGCCCCGCGCGATCTCGAACCCGTAGTACTCGGTGGCGGTCGCGAGGTCAGCGTTCCTGAGCCGCGAGGCCGCGTCGGCGAGTGACGTGAACGAGGCGATGAACGCTGCCGCGGTGTCGTCGGGCGAGGCGCCGCGATGCCGGTCGATCCACTGTTGGGTGAACGGCACGTGCTCGGCGAGCGGGACACCCTCGATCGGGTCGTCGAGTCCCAGCGCGCCGGCCATGTAGCGCGCCGCGCCGAGCAGGTGGCCGATCATCTCCTGCACGTTCCACTCGCGCCGCAGCAAGGGCGCGCTCCACATCGAGCCGGCGAGCCGCTCGACCTCGGCGACGCTGGCAGCGACCCCGAGACCGAACACGTCGACCGGATCAATCGGGATCGAGGGATCGGGATCGGGCGATGAACCCGCGGCGCGACGGCGCAGCGCGGCCTCGAGCACCTGCCCGCGCAGCGCAGGTGGCGGCGGTTGCGCCTCGAGCGAGCCGAGCAGCGGGGCGAGCTGCTGTTCGAGGTCGTCGTTCATCGCCATGACGAGATGCCTTCCGCTGCTCAATGAGTCCGCCAGCTTTCGCAACGCGAGGCGCATCCTCGACTTCGCCGTGCCCTCAGGAATGCCGAGGATCGCCGCCACCTCCGTGTAGGTCTTGCCCTCGAAGTAGGCGAGGTGCACGCACGCGCGCTGCTCGTCGGGAAGCTCGTTCACCGAGTCGCGCACCCGCTCTCCCATCCAGAGGCTCGTCACGGCTTCGTCGAGGTCGGGAGGCGGTAGCGGCGGCTGCGCGGCGACCGCCCGGGAGCGCCGTTGTGACGCTTCCTCTCTCCGCACTCGGTCGACGGCGCGACGATGAGCGAGCATCCCGAGCCAGGCCGCGAGCGTGCCCCGCGTCCCGTCGAAGAGGTGGGGACGCTCCCACAGCGTGACGAACACCTCTTGCACCACATCGTCGGCCGCGGCCGCGTCGCCGAGGACTCGTCTCGCGACTCCGAAGACCGTGGCCGAGAACTGGTCGTAGATCCGGGCGAGGGCGGTCTCGTCGCCGGCGGCGATACGGCGCACGAGACTCTCGTCGCGGGCGCCAGGGATGGGGACAGCCTCCATCACCGCGGCGAGGCTACTCACGGCATGCGTTCGCCAATCGGGGCGGTTCCGGATCACCGACCTGCCAAGATGCTCGCCATGCGGCTCTCGACGGCCTGTCCGCTCGATTGCCCGGACACCTGTTCGCTCGAGGTCGAGGTCGACGATGGGCGCCTCATCTCGGTCGACGCCGGCCCGGCGAACCCTCTGACGCAGGGGTTCATCTGCGCGAAGGTCAAGCAGCACGCCCGGCGCGTCTACGCCCCCGAACGCGTGCTCACGCCGCTACTGCGCACCGGACCGAAGGGCGAAGGGGCCTTTCGCCCGGCGTCATGGGACGAAGCGCTCGACCTCGTCGCGTCTCGCATCTCGGCGGCGATCGGAGAGTCGGGTCCCGCGTCGGTCGTGCCGTACCTCTACAACTCGTCGGCCGGGTCGCTCGCCGACGGCGGCTTGACGTGGCGGCTGTTCGACGACCTCGGCGCGGCGCGCGTGCTGCACACGATCTGCGCGGCGACTGCCGGTGCGGCATGGCAATCCACGTTCGGTGCGATGCACTCCGCCGATCCGCACGACGTCGTGCACAGCAAGCTCGTCGTGGTGTGGGGTGCGAACCCGGCGATCTCGAACATCCACTTCCCGCCGTTGGTGCAGCAGGCACGCGCCGCCGGCGCCCGGCTCGTCGTCGTGGATCCCCGACGCACCGCGATGGCGAAGCGGGCGGACCGCCATGTTGCGCTGCGCCCCGGCACCGACGTCGCGCTCGCTTTGGGCATCGTCCATCACCTCGACGCGCGCGGCCTCGTCGACCATGAGTTCGTCGATGCCCACACGACGGGCGCGGATGAGCTGATCGTGGCCGCGGCGCGAGTGGCCGCTCGACCGGGCGGCCGACGTGTGCGGCGTCGACGCAGCCGACATCGCGGCCCTCGCCGAGGACCTTGCGTCGGTCCGTCCCGCGTTCTTCCGGGTCGGGTGGGGCATCGAGCGCAACCGCAACGGCGGGGCGTCGTTCCGGGCGGTGCTCGCGCTGCCGCTGCTGACCGGGCAGCTCGGCGTGCTCGGTGCCGGCATCATGTCGAGCCTCAGCCGCGCCAACGACTTCTCGCTGAACGGCGCGCCCAAGGGTGGCCGCCGCAAGGTCAACATGAACGAGCTCGGCCGTCTGCTCGACTCGCCCGCTGCTGGTGACGAGATCCGGGTGTTGTTCGTGCAGGGCTCGAACCCGGCAGCGACGTGTCCCAATCAGAAGGTCGTGCACGCAGGCTTGCGGCGCGAGGACGTGTTCACGGTCGTCCACGACCAGGTGCTCACCGACACCGCGCGCTTCGCCGACGTCGTGTTCCCCGCGACGACGCACTTCGAAGCTGAGGACATCGCCGGGTCGTACGGCACGTTCGTCCGGCAGCGCGTCGCGGCGGTCATCGACCGAGTCGGCGAGAGCCGCACGAACGACGAGCTCGCTTCCGGGCTCGCGACACGGCTCGGGCTCGCGGCCGCGCGGTTCTCCTGCGATCCTGTTCGCGCTCATGGTCGAGGGTCTGAGCGGGGCGGCGCCACCCGAGGCGGGGGCGGCTGAGGTGTTGCGCGAGCCCGGCACGACCGTGCAGTTCCGGGACACGTTCCCTTCGTTCGACGACGGCCGGGCGCGCTTGGCTCCGTCACTGCTGCGGGATCGAGCGGTGCCGTCGTACCAACCGCTCGAGTCCGACTACCCGCTCGCGCTCATCACCCCGGCGACCCATCGCACCATCAACTCGATGTTCGGTGAGTTCAATGCCGCCGAGGCCGCCGTGCGGCTCTCGCTCGACGACGCCGCCTCCCGAGGCGTGACCGACGGAGACCTCGTGCGGGTGTGGAACGACCAGGCCGAAATCCGGGTCGTGGCGAGGCTGGACGCCGACCTGCGTTCAGGCGTCGCGTCGATGCCCAAGGGCATGTGGTGCCGAGACGTCGAAGGCGGCCTCACGGCCAACGCCTTCGTGCCGGACACGTTGAACGACCTCGCCGGGGGCGCGTGCTTCAACGACGCCCGGGTCGAGGTGGCGTTGGTGTAGGTGCCGCGGCGCTAGGTCGTCAGCAGCTCGACCCAGTTGCCGTCAGGATCCTCGATGATCGCGATCGTGATGCCGGGCCGTATCTCGGTCGTGGGCACCGCGATCTTGTAGCCCGCGGCCTCGCAATCGGCGACGACCACGGCGATGTTGTCGACCGAGATCGTCCAATAGCGGTAGCCCGTGGCCTTGTTGATGCCGCCTGGCGGCGGACCCGGGAGCTCCTTCGGGTGGTGCACGAGCTTGATCATGCTGGTGCCGCACATCAGGCGGTACATGTGCGAGCCGCCCGGCATCGGCATGTCGCCCGCCTCCTTGAACCCGAGCGCGTCGCGGTAGAAGGCAAGCGAGCGTTCAGGGTCCGTGACGACGATGCCGAGGTCGATCGAGTCCTTGGTCAGAGAGACACCCATCGCCACTGTCTAGCCCGCGCCCGCGCCGCCCGTCCTCCGCGGTCAGGCGGGGATGAGGGCGGCGAGCTGGCGGGAGTGGGCGAGCAGGACGCCGTCGGGGCTCCACACCTCGCCGTCCTCCTCGATGAAGCCTTCGGCGGCGACCTGCGTGCGGAACACGACGAGGCAGTAGTCGTCAGGCTTCATCGAGGTGCGCGGGAGCGGCGCGCGGAAGTGCACGGTCAGGTCGACCGTCGGGATGGCGGTCGGCTGGGGAAACCGAGTGAAGAGCGACGGGATCCACGCGTCGGCATACGCGGCGACAGAAAGGTGGTCAACCGGACGCGGTTCGGCAAAGCGGATCCAGCCGCCGACGACCGCTTGCGCGTCGCCGCCGGTGAACGGCGGATCGCCGATCGCCCACCGCTGGTCGTAGCGCTCGCGCATCGGCGCGGGTGACCCTCCTGGCCTCTGCATCAGCGGGATCGGCTCCGTCTGGTCGATGGGCATTGCGCTGGGCATCGTGATGTCGGCGAACTCGACGCCCGGGATGCTCACCGCGAACGCAGCCATCGCGAGGGCGAGGACGCGGTCGCCCTGCAGAAGTCGCCCGGTCACGAACGTGACCCGCCGGCCGGTGCGCTCGATGGTCGTCTCCATGACGACGTCGCCCTCGGCGGGCGGGGCGAGGTAGTGGATGGTCAGCGACCGCGGGGTGCGGGCGATGTCGTCGACGGCCATCGTCAGCCCGCGCAGGACGATCGCGGCGACGTACCCACCGTTGGGCCCCCGCTCGATCCACCATCCGGGGTCCATGCGGCCGGCGAACCGTCCATCGCCCATCGCGGTGAGCGCGGTGTCGCGGTCGAAGCGGGTCAGCCCGGTCACGAGAGCCGACACTACGGGGCCTCGATACTGTTTCGACCATGAAGGTTCCGTTGACCGTGGTCGACTTCCTCCGGCGCGCCGAGCTCGTGTACGGCGATCGCATCGGGGCCGTCGACGAGCCCGACCAACCCGCGGAGTCGTGGGGCGAGATCAGCTACCGACGTATGGCCGAACTCGCTCGAGCGCAAGCCGCCGGTCTCGATCGCCTCGGCATCGGTCAGGGTGAGCGCGTCGCGATGGTGAGCCAGAACAGCGCGCGGCTGCTCACCGCGTTCTGGGGCGTGAGCGGATCCGGCCGCATCCTGGTGCCGATCAACTTCCGGCTCAACGCCGACGAGATCGGCTACATCGTCGAGCACTCGGGCGCATCGGTGCTGCTCGTCGATCCCGAGGTCGATGCCACGCTGTCCGGCGTCTCCGCCAAGTACCGGTACGTCATCGGCGCAGAGGCCGACGAGGCGTTGCTCGCGTTCGACGAAGAGCCGGAGCCGTGGACTCCCGACGAAGACGCGACCGCGACGATCAATTACACGAGCGGCACCACCGCCCGGCCCAAGGGTGTGCAGATCACGCACCGCAACATCTGGGTCAACGCCGCGACGTTTGGTTGGCACGCGGGCGTGAGCGACCGCGACGTGTACCTGCACACGCTGCCGATGTTCCACTGCAACGGGTGGGGGATGACCTACGCCGTCACCGGCATGGGCGGCACCCACGTCGTGCTGCGCAAGGTGGACGGCGCCGAGATCTTGCGCCGCGTCGACAAGTACGGCGTCACGCTGATGTGCGGCGCGCCCGCCGTCGTGGCGATGGTGCTCGAGGCCGCCGCCTCGTGGGACGGCGAGATCCCCGGCAAGGGCCGCACGCGCATCGTGGTCGCCGGCGCGCCGCCGCCAACGCGCACGATCGAGCGCATCGAGACCGAGCTCGGTTGGGAGTTCATACAGATCTACGGCCTCACCGAAACGTCGCCGTTGCTCGTGATGAACCGCGGGCGGGCTGAGTACGACGACCTCACGCCGGGCGAGCGCGCGTCGCGATTGAGTCGCGCTGGCGCACCCGCGCTCGGCATCGAGATGGACGTCGATGCGGAAGGGGAAGTGCTCGCGCGGGGCAACGTGATCCTCGAGGGCTACTGGGATCAGCCCGAGGCGACCGCGGCCGCGATCGTCGATGGATGGTTCCACACCGGTGACGGCGGCAGCATCGACGACGAGGGCTACGTCACGATCTCCGACCGCAAGAAGGACGTGATCATCACCGGTGGCGAGAACGTGTCGTCGATCGAAATCGAGGACACGCTGTTCTCGCATCCGGCGGTCGCTGAGGTCGCGGTGATCGGTGCGCCCGACGACAAGTGGGGCGAGACCGTCATCGCGCTCGTCGTGCTCGCGCCGGGCGCGTCGGCGACCGAGGACGAGCTGAAGGCGCATTGCCGAGAGAAGCTGGCGCACTTCAAGTGCCCGACCCGGATCGAGTTCCGTGACGAGCTGGCCCGCACCGCCACGGGCAAGCTGCAGAAGTTCAAGCTTCGAGCGCCCTATTGGGAAGGTCGAGAACGCCTGGTCAACTGACGTGTTGTCGCCGCGATACAGGATTCGGCGCCGGGGCCCATAGAGTGGTGAGCTGAACCGGCCACGTGGGTCAGTTCATCATTACAGAGAGTCTGAGAGAGTTGACCACTACAGGAACTGTCAAATTTTTCAACGCTGAGAAGGGCTTCGGCTTCATCTCACGTGAGCAGGGCGACGATGTGTTCGTCCATTTCTCCAACATTCAGGGCACTGGGTACAAGTCCCTCGACGAGGGACAGCGCGTCGAGTTCGACGTCGTCCCCGGTCGCAAGGGTGAGGAAGCGCAGAACGTCCGCGTGATCTGACGCCTCATTCGGCGATCAGCTCTGAGCCGCTGGCAATAGCCAGCGGCTCTTTTCGTTTTCCGGTCATGCCCCAGTGACCCAAGTGACCGCCGGTACCATCGCCTGCCATGCCCCAACGCCGACGCGGTCTCAACCCGCGTCTTGTTGCGTTGGCGTGCGCGGTCGTTGCCGGCATCGGACTTGCCGCGCTGATCACCGCGGTCACGGGAGACGACGCTGCCACGAACGCGGCGAGCGCGGCGCCGGTTTCGCAGTCGATCGCGACCACGACGACGACGCAGCCGTCCACCACTACGAGCACGATCCCGACCACGACCACGACGATCCCGACCACGACGACCCTCGCGCCGGTCACGGCGAACCGGGTGTTCGTGCTCGGCGACTCTGTGCTCCTCGGCGCGGTCAAGGAGATCCCTCCGGCCTTGCCCGGTTGGCAGGTCATCGTCGATGCGAAGGTGAGTCGGTTCCTGAACCAGGGAACCGAAGTCATGCAGGCGCGGCGCGCCGAGATCGGCGACGGCGGCGTCGTGGTCATCCAGCAAGGCAACAACTACCTCGGCAGCGCGCCGCAGTTTCGTGAGCACATCGACCAGGCGATGGCCGTGCTCGCCGGCGTTCCGAAGGTCGTGTGGATCACCGTCGCCGAGTTCGAGCCTTCACGCGCCGATGTGAACCGCGAGATCCTCGCCGCGGCCGAGCGGTATCCGACCATCGTGCTCGCCGACTGGAACGGGTTGTGGCGCACGAACCCCCGTGGCTTCGCGAGTCGTGACGGTCTGCACCTCACCCGTCCCGGCGCCGCCGCCTTCGCCGCGATGATCGCCCAAGCCATCGGCCCCCCGCCGGCCTGACCTGACGCCTAGGGCGCGAGGGCGGCGCCCCAAGGCAGGTTGCGGGTGATCGTGTAGAGCAGCGCGAACACGGCCAAGGCGATCCACGCGCGGCGGGGCACGATCCACGGACCGGACACGGCGCCGCCTCCAGCCAGAGCCACAGCGCCCCACGCCAGCACGGGCAACGTCACGACCAAGAGCAGGTTGCTGCCGAGGGCCGCGAGCATCTGCCCGTCACCGAGCAACTCGAGCCCGCGCAAGCTCCCACACAGTGGGCACCACAGGCCGGTGACCGCGTGGAACGGGCAGAGCGGCACGTTCACCAGTCCACCTCGTCGCAGCCCTTGTGGTCGTCGGGCTCGATCTGCAGGGTGGCGTGCGCGACGCCGTGGCCTTCGCCGAGTACGACTCGTGCCTGATCCAAGACGGCGTGGTTGTCGGTTCCGGCTCTCACCATGATGTGCGCGGAGGCGACCTCCATCTCCGACGTGAGCGTCCACACGTGGAGGTCGTGCACGTCGACGACGCCGGGGATCGCCGCCAGGTCGGCGTGCAGCACGGTGATGTCGATCCGCGCCGGCGCCTCTTGCACGAGGATGCGCACCGCCTCACGGCCGAGCTGCCATGCCCGCGGGAGGATGAACACGCCGATCACGGCACCGATGATCGGGTCGACCCACGTCCAGTCGGTGATGCCCCACACGATCGCGGCGACGATCACGCCGATCGATCCGAGCGCGTCCGACAACACTTCGAGAGAGGCGCCCTTCATGTTGAGGCTCTCTTCGGCGCCGGGCCGGAGGAGCATCAACGCCACGATGTTCACGATGAGCCCGATGACACCGACGACCAAGACCGGCACCGGTGCGATCTCGCGGTCCTCCCCGAGTCGCACCACCGCCTCATAGAGCACCCACGCCGCGACACCGAACAGGAGCACCGCGTTCGCCAGGGCGGCGAGGATCTCGAGTCGGTAGAGACCGAACGTGCGCTGCCCGTCGGTGCGCGCACGAGACGCGGCGTGGATCGCCGCCAGCGCCATTCCGAGCCCCAGCGCGTCCGTTGCCATGTGCCCTGAATCGGAGAGCAGCGCGAGCGACCCGGTGATCAAACCGGTGATCACCTGCACGACGAGGAAGCACAGGATCAGGATGAACGCCGCCCGTAGCGCGCCCTCGTGGCGCGCACCCGCGCGCACGCTGCCGTGGTTGTGGCCGTGCCCGTGGTCGTGATCGCTACCGGTCACTGCGGAAACGGTACCGGTGAACGAGCGGTCCGCCCGTACCCTGGGTCCTCGTGCTGCAAGCCCGCGAGCTCTCGGTGGAGGTCGGTGGGCGCCTCGTGCTCGAAGGCGCCTCGCTCACCGTGCGCGCCCGCGACAAGGTCGGCCTCGTCGGCCGCAACGGTGCCGGCAAGACCAGCCTGCTCCGCGTGCTCGGCGGCGCGGCACCGGCAACGACCGGCGTCGTGCACCGGCAAGGCGGCTTGGGCTACCTCCCGCAGGACCCGCGCATCGCCGGACTCCTCGACGGCGTCACCGCGCTGACCCACGTGCTCTCGGGCCGCGGCCTCGACGAGGCGGTCGTCCGCATCGAGAAGCTCCGCCTTGCGATGGAGGAGGACCACAGCGACGGGAACGTCGCCCGTTACGCCCGCGCCGAGGAAGCGTTTCGAGCGTCGGGCGGGTACGCCGCGGAGTCCGAGGTGCGCTCGCTCGTCAACGGTCTCGGCGTCGAGGCGGACCGCGTTGACCTTCCTCTCGTTGTGCTCTCGGGCGGTGAGCGGCGCCGCATCGAACTCGCCCGCATCCTCTTCCAAGGCAGCGACGTGCTGCTCCTCGACGAACCGACGAACCACCTCGACATCGATGCCCGCTCGTGGCTGATGAAGTTCCTCCGCACCTACCGCGGCGCCCTGCTCGTCATCAGCCACGACCTCGAGCTGCTCGACGAGGCGATCACGCGTGTGCTCCATCTCGACCGTCCAAACGAGGAGAGTCCCGGACACCTCGTCGAGTACAAGGGCACCTACAGCCAATACCGCGCCGCGCGGGCCAAGGACGAGGTGCGGCTCGCCAAGATCGCCGCGCAGCAGGACGCTGAGATCAAGCGCCTCTCCACCCTCGCCGACAAGATCCGGGCCAAGGCGACGCTTGCGAGCCGGGCGCACAACCTCGACAAGCGGGCCGACCGTATCCGGGCCGCTCACGTCGAAGCGCCCACGCGAGAGCGTCATCTCACCGTGAAGCTGCCGCCGCCGCCGCACACTGGTCGCGTGCTGCTCGAGGTCGACGACCTCGCCAAGTCCTACGACGGACCACCCGTGTTCACCGACGTGTCGTTCGCCATCGAACGCGGCGAGCGGCTGCTCGTCCTCGGGCTCAACGGTGCCGGCAAGACGAGCCTGTTGCGCATCCTCGCCGGCGAGTCACTCGCCGACACCGGCAGTGTGGAGTTCGGTCTCGGCGTCTCGCTCGGCTACTACGCGCAGGAGCACGAGGGCATCACCGCCGGACGAACGCTGCTCGACCACATGCGTGATCACGCCACCACGACCGACGTCGAGCTGCGCAGCCTGCTCGGCATGTTCGGCCTCAGCGGCGACAAGGCGTTTCAGGACGCAGCGACGCTGTCGGGCGGCGAGAAGACGAAGCTCGCGCTCGCCCAGCTCGTGGCGGGACGCCACAACCTCCTCCTGCTCGACGAGCCGACGAACAATCTCGACCCCGGTTCGCGGTCCGCGGTCGCGGCCGCGCTCGCGAGCTGGCCGGGCGGCATGGTCATCGTGAGCCACGACCGCGAGTTCGTCGAAGAGCTGCACCCTGGTCGCGTGCTGCTCATGCCGGAGGGCGAAGTCGACTACTGGACCGACGACCTCATCGAGCTCGTCGCGCTGGCGTAGCTCGCTTCGGCGAGAGTCAGGGCGCGACGCGCACGGGCAGGGTGATCGGCCCGCTGATCCCGACGACCGGCTTCCACGGCGCCGGCCCCGCCTGCTCGACCGTCGACCACTTCTGACGCATCTGCACGATCGCCTCGGCCAGCTCGGCCTTCGCGAGGTGCACACCGAGGCAGTAGTGGATGCCGCCGCCGAAGGTGAGATGGGGCGGAGCGCCGAGCCGTTGGATGTCGAAGCGATCGGGATCGTCGAACATCGAAGGATCACGGTTCGCCGCGGCAGTGCTCACGCTCACCAAGGTGCCCGCGGGGATATCGACGCCGAGCAGCTCGACGTCTTCGCCCGCGCTGCGGGCGGTGCCGAAGATCGCGGGGGAAAACCGCATGACCTCGTCGACGACGCCCATCGCGTCCGCCGCCGACTCGGGCACGACCTTCCACTGATCAGGGTGGTCGCAGAATGTGTGCATCGCTGCGGCGAGCTGGTTGCGCGTCGTGTCGGTGCCCGCGCTGAGCACGGCGCCGGCGAGCATTCGCAGCTCGGGCCGGCTGAGCCGGTCACCTTCGTCCTCGGCGTGGACGAGCTCGGTCATGAGGTCGTCGCGCGGCTCGGCCCGACGCTGCTCGACCATGTCGTCGATGTACGCGTCGAGCTCCTCGAGCGCACGGAGGATGTCGGGCCCGTCGTTCACCGCGTTGAACAGGAAGATCTTGAAGATGTCGTCGGTCCAGGCGCTGAACTGCTCCCAGTCGCCGCGGGGTGTGCCCAGGAGCTCGCAGATCACTGCGATCGGGTACGACTTCACCAGCTCCACGATGTCGAGCTCGCCTTTGTCGGGAGAGGCGGCGAGCAACTCGGCCATCACCGAGCGCATCGACTCGCGAAGCCGTTCGGTCGTGCGAGGTGTGAACGACTGTGCGACGAATCGGCGCAGCCGGGCGTGCTCCTCGCCGTCGATGCTCAGGATGCCCTTGCTCATCCGATCCCACAGCGGGCCTTCGGTGATGCCCTGCGCGGCCAGCGTGAGGCCCGCGGGCGCGAGGTAGCGCCGATCGCGGATGACCGCCTGCACCGCCTCGTAGCTCAGCGCCTCGATGCCGAACGGGCCCTGGGCGAGCGGCCCGCGCTGCAGCGCGTCCCGCAGCATGCCGTGGGGGTCCTCCTGGAACTCGGGACCGAACGTGTTGAGCTCGGGCAGATCCGCGATGGCACTCATGACGGAACCGTAACCCCGGAGTCCACCGACGTCAGGTTGGCGATGCCGTGCGTAGGCCGAGCATCGTTGCGGCCGCGACCATGCGCTCGTCGTATGTGACGACCTCGCGGATGTCGCCACCGAGCTGCTCGCGGTCGCGAGGTGGATCGCATCGAGTGACCGGATCTCCGCGGGACGCAGCATGCCGGCCGAGCTGAGGATCCGGTCGTTCAGCCGGATGAGGTCGACGTGCCCCAACACGAGTCGTCCCCGCTCGATGCCCATCTCGCCCTCATAGGCCAGAGCCCGCAAGACCTCGGTACGTGCGAGCGCACTCGAGACGTGGGGTTGTCGGCGGCGGAGGTAGCGGCGAAGCTCGGCCGATTCCAGCTCATGTGTCGCGAGCTTCACGATGGCCGAGGAGTCGAGGTAGACGCCCGCCATCAGGTCTCGTCGCGGCGAAGGCGCGTGAGGACCTCCGACGGGGCGACGTCGCCTCGCGGCGGGAGCGGGGGCGGGAGCTCGTCAATCGGGCCGAGCGCCTCGTCGACGTCGCCCGCCGCCCGCAAGCGCTCCAGAGGACTGCCTTCGGGAAACGGCGTGAGCAGCGCGACCCGCCGCCCCCGGTCGGTGATCTCGATCGTCTCGCCTTGCTCGACGAGCCTGAGCAGCTCGCTCGCCCGTTGGCGGAGCTCCCGGATGCCGACAGTCTTCATGTGCTATTTGTAGCACATCAGTTCGCCGCCGGCACTCCGGATCCGCACACGGTCAGGCCGTACTCGTCGAGACTCTGGTTGACGTCCCCGAACGGGTCCTCGGGCCGGTCGAACACCTCCTCCGGATCCGCGTCGAGGTCGTCGAGCAGCGCCTCCATTTGAAAGAGCATCCCGTTCAGTCGATTCTCATCACCGACCGGGAAGCCGACCGTGCGGATCTGCGCGATCTCGTCCCGCACGGCGGGCACGAACGTCGACCGGACGAACTCGTTGATCTCGTCGACCGTGGGTGCGTCGCCGAGCTCGAACGCCGCCGCGGCGAGCAGCTTCTGGCTCTCGTCGCAGATCGCGTTGACCTGGATGAGGAAGTCCTTCTTCGCCGGCGGCTTGACCTCGGCGTCGTCACCGCAGGCGGCGAGCAGCGAGGCGGCGAAGGCGACCGCGACTACGACTTGACTGACAACGTGACCGGCCGCGAGACGTCCTCGTAGAAGTCGTTGCCCTTGTCGTCGACCACGATGAACGCCGGGAAGTCCACCACCTCGATCCTCCACACCGCCTCCATCCCCAGCTCCTCGTACTCGAGCACCTCGACCTTTGTGATGCATTCCTTGGCCAGCCGTGCGGCGGGGCCGCCGATCGAGCCGAGGTAGAAGCCCCCGTGCCTCTTGCACGCGTCGGTCACCGCCTTCGACCGGTTGCCCTTCGCGAGCATCACGTAGCCACCGCCCTGCGATTGGAACTGATCGACGTAGGAGTCCATGCGGCCTGCGGTGGTCGGGCCGAACGAGCCCGACGCGAGTCCCTCAGGCGTCTTTGCCGGGCCCGCGTAATAGACCATGTGGTCCCGCATGTAGTCGGGCATCGCCTCGCCGGCGTCGAGGCGCTCTTTGATCTTGGCGTGAGCGATGTCGCGCGCGACGACCATCGGGCCGGTCAGTGAGAGCCGCGTCTTCACCGGGTACCGCGAGAGCGTCGAGCGGATCTCGTCCATCGGCAGCGACAGATCGATGGGAATGCCGACTCCGTGAAGGTCCTCGTCCGTGACCTCGGGAAGGAAGTGGGCGGGATCGCGCTCGAGCTCCTCGAGGAAGACGCCATGACGCGTGATCTTGCCGAGGGCCTGACGATCCGCGGAACACGACACCGCGATCGCCACCGGACAGGAGGCGCCGTGGCGCGGCAGCCGCACGACCCGCACGTCGTGACAGAAGTACTTGCCGCCGAACTGCGCGCCGATGCCGAAGCCCCGCGTCAGCTCGAGCACCTGCTGCTCGACCTGGTGATCGCGAAACCCGACGCCAAGGTTGTTGCCCCCGGAGGGCAAGTCGTCGAGATAGCGCGCCGACGCGTATTTCGCGACCTTCAGCGCGTACTCAGCGGACGTGCCCCCGACGACGATGGCGAGGTGATACGGAGGGCAGGCTGATGTGCCGATCGCGCGCAGCTTCTCGTCAAGGAAGCGCATGAGGCTGGCCTCGTTCAGCAGCGCCCGGGTCTCCTGGAACAGGAAGCTCTTGTTCGCCGAGCCGCCGCCCTTCGCCATGAAGAGAAACTCGTATTCGTCACCCTCGGTCGCGTAGAGCTCGATCTGCGCGGGCAGGTTGTTGCCCGTGTTGACCTCGCGGTACATGTCGAGCGGCGCCATCTGCGAGTACCGCAAGTTCGACGTGAGGAACGTGTCGTAGACGCCGCGGGCGATCGCGGCCTCGTCGCCGCCGCCGGTGACGACGAGCTCGCCCTTCTTGCCGACGACGATCGCAGTGCCCGTGTCCTGGCATGACGGCAGCACGCCGCCCGCCGCGACCGAGGCGTTCTGCAGCAGCTCCAGCGCGACGAATCTGTCGTTGGGCGACGCCTCGGGGTCATCGAGGATCGCGCGGAGCTGCGCGAGATGCCCGGGCCGCAGGAAGTGGGACATGTCGCGCATCGCCTCGGCCGTGAGCAAGGTGAGCACGGCGGGATCCACCTCGAGGAGCTCGCGTCCACCGGCCCTGCTCGTCGAGACACCGTCGGTCGTCAAGAGGCGGTACGGCGTGTCGTCGTGATGCCCCGCCGGGAGCATGTCCTGGTAGACGAAGTCGTCGCTCACCGTGTTGAAAGGTACAGGCGTAGGGTCCGCGTATGACGACGACCTACCGCACTGAGCACGACTCGATGGGCCACGTTCGGGTTCCGGTTGACGCGTTGTGGGGCGCGCAGACCCAACGGGCGATCGAGAACTTCCCGATCTCCGGAGACAGCATCGAGCGAGCGCTCATCGGCGCTCTTGCGTCGATCAAGGGCGTCGCCGCGACGGTCAACGGACAGCTCAAGATCCTCCCCAAGGACGTGGCCGAGGCGATTCACGACGCCGCGGCTTCGGTGGCGCGGGGTGAGCACGACAAGCACTTCCGGGTCGACGTCTTCCAGACCGGCTCGGGCACGTCGTCGAACATGAACATGAACGAGGTCATCGCGAACCTCGCGTCGCAGCGCCTGGGCCGCCCTGTGCACCCCAACGACGAGGTGAACGCGTCGCAGTCGTCGAACGACGTGTTTCCGTCGGCGATCCACCTCGCCGCCACCCGCGAGCTCAAGGTCGACCTCATCCCCGCACTCGAGGCCCTCGCGAAGGAGCTGCGCCGGCAGCAGCGTCGGTTCAAGTCGGTCGTGAAGGCGGGGCGGACCCATCTCATGGACGCGACGCCTGTCACCCTCGGCCAGGAGTTCGGTGGGTACGCGCAGGCGATCGAGAACGGGATCGAGCGGGTGCAGGCGGCGCTCCCTCGGATCGGCGAGCTGGCACTGGGCGGAACCGCAGTGGGCACCGGCATCAACTGCCCTCGCGGCTTCGCGAAGCGCGCCATCGCCAAGCTCGCGGCCGACATGGACCTCCCCCTCACCGAAGCCCGCGATCATTTCGAGGCGCAGGGCGCTCGTGATGCGCTCGTGGAAGCTTCGGGCGTTTGTCGCGTCATTGCGGTGTCGCTCAACAAGATCGCAGTCGACATCCGCTGGATGGGCAGTGGACCGAACGCCGGGCTCGCCGAGATCCACATCCCCGATCTGCAGCCGGGTTCGTCGATCATGCCGGGGAAGGTGAACCCGGTCGTCGCCGAGGCCGTGCAGCAAGTCGTGGCGCAGGTGATCGGCAACGACGCCGCAGTCGCATGGTCCGGAGCGATCGGCAACTTCGAGCTGAATGTGATGTTGCCCGTCATCGCTCGCAACCTGCTCGAGTCGATCCGCCTCCTCGCCGCCGTCTCACGTGTCTTCGCGACGAAGTGCATCCACGGCATCGAGGCCGACGAGGAACGGTGCTACCGGTACGCGGCGTCTTCGCCGGCGCTGGCCACCGCGCTGAACCCCTTGATCGGCTACGAGGCCGCGGCGCACGTCGTGAAGCGATCGCAGGCCGAAGGCCGCACGATTCGCGACATCGTCGTCGAAGAGAAGTTGCTGAGCCCTGCGCACGCCGACGCCGCGCTCGACCTCATGGCCATGACGAAGGGCGGATTGGCGAAATAGCTCAGCCGGCCGCGGGTGTGCCCGCGAACGCGGCCGGGTCGGTGCGCTCGGGGATCTGCGGGGCCTTCCAGCTCATGACCTCGGCGAGGCTGTCGCACACGGCCCTCCACTCGGCGGGGTCCCACCCTTCGGCGGCGCCCCCGATCGTGAGGTCCGTCTTCAACCACACGAGAGCGGGCAGCCGCTCGATCTGCATGGCCTTGATCGCCGCCCGATCCGGATCCGTGAACGTGAGGAACTGCCGGCTCAACGGCCCGAGGAAGGTTCGAGCCCCCTCGGCGTCGCTGGCCACGAGCCAGGCCATGCGGCAGTCGGCCTCGGAGAACACCGCCATGATCCGGTTCGCGGTGTCGAGCACCCACGCGCTCTCGCTCGTGTAGGGGTCGACGGCGACGAGAAGCAGGTGGAAGTTCGTGAGCCACTCGCGGACGGTGCGCGCGGGGCCTTCGAGTGGCGCGAGCTGCAGATCGCCGGGAGGGTCGAGCGCCACGGCGGCAGAAGGTAGCGCCTGCGCGGCACTCGCTTGTGCCCCGGCCTCTTCGGGCCGGATGCACCGAGGGGTAGCGTTGCTTCGATGCACCCCATCGAGCGCTTGCGCTATGTGGCACGCGCTTCGGGGGCCGATCACGGACTCCTGGTGCGGGAGACGGCCGGCGCGCTCGCGTCCCTCGGCTTCGACCCTCCGGGGCTGGTCACCGCCTGTCGCCGCATCATCGACCGCCACCCCGCGTCGGGCCCGCTGTGGTGGCTGTCGGCCCGCGTGCTGACGGCCGAAGACCCGGTGGCGGAGGCCTGGCGCGCTGCCGACGAGATCGCGGACGACTGCACGCCGAGCGAGCTCGCCCACGCGATTCCGGACGAGGCGACAGTGGCCGTGCTCGGCTGGCCCGAGCAGGTGGGCGAGGCGTTGCCGCGACGAGGCGACCTCGATGTCCTCGTCATCGACGCGCTCGGCGAGGGTTCAGGTTTGGTGCGGCGTCTCCAGCGCTCGGATGTGGATGCGATCGACGTGCCGATGTCGGGGCTCGGAGCAGCAGTGGCCGACAGCGATCTCGTCGTCCTCGAGGCCTCGGCATTCGGCCCCACGGGGTTCGTCGGCGTCGCGGGATCGCGCGCCGCCGCGGCAGTCGCGCGCCACGCGCAGATCCCCGTCTGGGTCGTGGCCGGCATCGGCCGCCTCCTGCCGGCGCGCATGTGGGATGCGCTGGTGCGCCGGCTCGAGGACGACATGCCGTGGGAGGCCGACGACGACATCGTTCCGGTCGACCTGGTCGACGTGATCGTGCGGCCCTCCGGCGCATGCGCGGTCGCCGACGCACTTCGCCGGATCGACTGCCCCGTCGCGCCCGAGCTCTACCGCTCGGCCAACGCTTGACTGGCGCTTGACGGAATAGGGTCGCCGTCCATGCCGTCACGACGCGAGCTCATCCGCATGACGCCCGACGAAGTCCACGCGTTCGTCCACGACACGCACACGATGAACGTCGCCACGATCGGCGCGGATGGCCAACCTCACCTGGTTGCGATGTGGTACGGCTTTCTCGGCGAGGATCCCGCGTTCTGGACGTTCGGAAAGTCACAGAAGATCGTCAACCTCAAACGCGACCCGCGCATCACGTGCCTCATCGAGACCGGGGATGAGTACGCGCAGCTGCGCGGTGTCGAGCTCGTCGGTCGAGGCACGATCATCACCGATCCCGAGCAGATCATCGCGATCGGACTCAGCACCTCCCAGCGACACACCGGCGCTGATCCCGATGCGGCGCGGCCGTTCGTCGAGGCGCAGGCCGCGAAGCGTGTCGGTGTGCGCATCGAGGTCGACAAGGTCGTGTCGTGGGACCACACCAAGCTCGGGGGCAGGTACTGAACCTCTCCGAGGAGGCCGCAGCGGCGCTCGGGCCGCACGACGTGGCCGTGGTGCTCGGCTCGGGGTGGAGCGCAGCGCTCGACCGCCTGCCCGCGGCAACGGCCGATGTCAGCGTCACCGACCTTCCTGGGTTTGCGCCCCCCACCGCCGAGGGTCATGCCGGACGGGTGCTCTCGATCCGGTTGGGCGACCGGCGTGTCCTGGCGTTCGTCGGGAGGCACCACCTGTATGAGCAGCGCGACGTGCAAGCTGTCGCCCACGCGGTGCGCACCGCGGTGGCCGCCGGGTGTCGTGTCGTCGTGCTCACGAACGCTTGCGGGTCCATGGTGGACGCGATGCCGCCCGGACAGATCGTGGTGATACGCGACCACATCAACATGACGGCTGTGTCGCCGCTCGAAGGTGCGCAGTTCGTCGACCTTACCGATCTCTACTCGTCGCGGCTGCGCACGCTGTGTCGCGGCATCGATCCGTCACTGCCCGAGGGCGTATACGTCGGCTACTGGGGGCCGAACTACGAGACGCCTGCGGAGATCCGCGCGTTCCGGACGCTCGGCGGTGACCTCGTCGGGATGTCGACCGTGCTCGAGGCGATCGCCGCGCACGCGCTCGGCGTCGAGGTGCTCGGTCTGTCGTTGGTGACGAACCGCGCCGCGGGCCTCGGCGGCCCGCTCCATCACGACGAGGTGCTCGCCGTCGGTCGCGCCAGCGGCGAACGGGCAGGTGCCCTCCTCGCCACCCTCCTCGCTCACGATCGGCTGTTGCCGTGAGCGTCAGCTCGGTTGATTGAGCTCGATGCGGTTGCCGGACGGGTCGCGCACGAACGCCTGCCGTCCCGCACCGGCAACGTCGGGAGCGCGTGACACGCGCCCGCCCGCGGCCTCGATCGCCGCGACCGCCGCATCGAGGTCGTCGACGCGCAGCGCGTAGTGCTGGCGCGGGTCGGGTTCGGCGTCGGGCATCTCCATGAGATGAATCTGATTGCCGCCGGCTTGGAACCACGCGCCGGGAAACCCGAAGTCGGGACGCTCGATCTGCGCGAGCCCCATGACGTCCGCGTAGAACCGAACCGCAGGCTCGATCTCCTTCACGCTGATGGCGACGTGGTGGAGCCCTGTTGTGTGCATGTCGCTATGGTCGCGCTCATGGGCGAGATGATCGAGTTCCCCAGCAACGGCGGCACTTGTCCGGGGTATCTGGCGACCCCGGCGTCGGGCTCGGGGCCCGGCATCATCGTCATTCAGGAGTGGTGGGGACTCGTGCCGCACATCAAGGACGTCGCCAACCGATTCGCCAAGGAGGGGTTCGTCGCCCTGGCTCCGGACCTGTATCGCGGCAAGGCCGCGAGCGAGCCCGATGAGGCCGGCAAGTTCATGATGGCGCTGAGCATGGCGCAGGCCGCGAAGGACCTGAGCGGCGCAGTCGACGAAGTCGCCTCGCGCGGCTCGACCTCGAACGTCGGCGTGGTCGGCTTCTGCATGGGCGGCGGGCTCACGTTGGTGCTCGCGTGCCAGCGGCCCGACAAGGTGAAGGCGGCCTGCCCGTTCTACGGCGTGATCCCGTGGCCCGAAGCGCAGCCGGACTGGACCAAGCTCGACGCCGCGGTCGAGGGTCACTACGCGGAGAACGACGCGTTCGCCTCGCCCGAGCAGGTGGCCGAGCTCGAAGTGAAGCTGAGGAACCTGGGCAAGAACGTGGTCATGTACGTGTATCCGGGCGCCGATCACGCGTTCTTCAACGACAGCCGGCCCGAGGTCTATGACGCGTCGGCGAGTCAGCTCGCGTTCGCGCGCAGCGTCGCGCACCTCCGCAATCATCTTCACTGACGCAAAGCCACCGGCCGTGCCGCGCGCGCCCGGTACCGTGAGCGAGCGATGAGTGCGACCGTTCGCATCGGCATCCTCGGCTGCGGCCACGTCGGTGGTCCCCTCGTCGGTCTGATCGGCGAGCGGGCCGCCGCCATCGAAGCCCGCACCGGTTTGTCGCTCCACGTCGCCCGCATCGCCGTCCGCAACCTGTCACGCGAGCGGGCCGTGCCGATCAACGAGGGTCTCCTCACGCGTGATGCGGCGGAGGTCGTCGACGATCCCACTATCGACCTGATCGTCGAAGTGATCGGCGGCATCGAGCCGGCGCGCGAGCTGATCCTCACTGCGCTGAAGAACGGCAAGCCGGTCGTGACGGCGAACAAGGAGCTGCTGGCGAACGTCGGAACGGAGATCTTCGGTGCCGCGGATGCGGCGGGCTGCGATCTGCTGTTCGAGGCCGCAGTGGCCGGAGGCATTCCGTTGATCCGCGCGCTGCGCGAGTCATTGGCGGGCGAGCCGGTGCGCCGCATCCTCGGCATCGTGAACGGCACCACCAACTACATCCTCACGAGGATGAGCGAGGCGGGCGCGTCCTACGGCGATGCCCTCGCCGAAGCGCAGGGCCTCGGCTTCGCGGAGCGCGATCCGACCGCTGACGTCGAGGGCTACGACGCCGGAGCGAAGGCGGCGATCATCGCCTCGATCGCGTTCGGCGTCCGGGTCGTAGCCGGCGACGTCTACCACGAAGGCATCAGCCAGATCACCGCGGACGACATCGCCGCAGCGAAGCGCCTCGGCTACGTCGTGAAGCTGCTCGCCATCGCCGAGCGCTATGACGATAGGTCTCTTGCCGTGCGGGTGCACCCGACGATGCTTCCCGCGAGCCACCCGCTCGCCTCCGTGCGCGACAGCTACAACGCGGTCTTCGTCGAGGGGGATGCGGTCGGCTCGTTGATGTTCTACGGGCGGGGCGCCGGCGGACGCCCGACGGCGAGTGCGGTGCTCGGCGACGTCATTGACGCGGCGAGCAACCTTCGCAAGGGCACCCACGCGTCGATCGGGATGTTCGATCGAGCTCCGATGCTGCCGATCGACGAGACGAGCGCGGAGTACTACATCCCGCTCGAAGTCGCCGATCGTCCGGGCGTGCTGCACGCAGTCACCGGGGCGTTCGCGGACCACGGCGTGTCGATTCGCACTGCTGAGCAGGAGGGCCTGGGCGACGACGCCCGCCTCGTGTTCATCACCCACACGGCCCGCGAGGCCGACGTGCAGGCGACGCTCTCCGACCTGCGCCATCTCGAAGTGGTCAAGCAGGTCGGCGGCATCCTCCGCGTCATCAGCAACGAGCCGTGAAGTACGAGCCGTGAAGTACGAGCCGTGAAGTACGTCAGCACCCGCGGCGCCGCACCCGTTCTCGACTTTGTCGACGTCATGCTCACCGGGCTCGCGTCCGACGGCGGTCTCTACGTGCCGGCGGCTTGGCCGGCGCTGCCATCGGTTTCGGCCGAAGCGCCTTACGCGGACACCGCGACCGAGGTCATCTGGCCGTATGTCGACGGGGTCAGCCGCAGTGAGCTCGCGACCGCGTCGGTCGAGGCCTACGCGACATTCGACCACCCGGCGGTGTGCCCCCTCGTCGAGCTCGCCCCGAACACCTGGCTGCTCGAGCTGTTCCACGGCCCGACGCTCGCGTTCAAGGACGTCGCGCTGCAGCTGCTCGCCCGCCTGCTCGATGCCGAGCTCGAACGGCGCGGACAGCGCGTCGCGATCGTGCTCGCAACCTCTGGCGACACGGGCTCTGCCGCGATCGAGGCCTGTCGCGACCGGCCGAACATCGACATCTTCGTGTTCCACCCGGAGGGCCGCGTGTCGGAGGTACAGCGCCGGCAGATGACGACGGTGACAGCGTCGAACGTCCACAACGTCGCGCTCGCGGGCACCTTCGACGACTGTCAGGACATGGTGAAGGCGCTGTTCGCGGACGCGCCGTTTCGGGATCGCTTCCGTCTCGGTGCCGCCAACTCGATCAACTGGGGCCGAGTCGTTCCGCAGGTCGTCTACTACGTCACCTCCGCGCTCGCGCTCGGCGCGACTACGACGAGGCCGGTGTCGTTCGCGGTACCCACCGGCAACTTCGGGAACGTGTTCTCGGGATGGGTTGCCAAGGAGATGGGCTTGCCGATCGACCGGCTGATCATCGGGTCGAATCGCAACGACATCCTCACCCGCGTTGTGGATACCGGGACGATGAAGGTCACCGAGGTCGTGCCGACGATGAGTCCCAGCATGGACATCCAGGTGTCGTCGAACTTCGAACGCCTGCTGTTCGAGCTGAACGGACGGGATGGTGGCATGACCGCTGAGCAGATGGGGCTGTTCCGGTCACGCGGAAGCTTGTCGCTCGAGGCCGATCAGACCGAGCAGCTGCGCGCGACATTCGATGCTGCTCGGTGCGACGAGGACGAGACACTCCGCGAGATCGCGCGTGTGCACGCCGAGTCAGGCATCGTCGTCGATCCGCACACGGCGGTCGGTTTGTCGGCGGCGCGGCAGACCCGCCGTGATCCCGACATCCCCGTGGTCGCGCTCGCTACCGCCCATCCGGCGAAGTTCCCGGATGCCGTCGAGCGCGCGATCGGTGTGCGTCCAGCGATACCCGATCAGCTCGCCGGCTTGATGGACCTGCCCGAGCGATTGGACTCACTGCCCGCCGACCTGGCGGCGGTCGAGGCGTATATCGCAGCGCGGCTCACGAGTAGCGGGTGACGTAGCCCCGCTGACGGAACATCTCGAGCATCGACCGCACCCACCACAGCGCGAGCCCGGCCAGCACGATCGACCCCACGGCGGCGATGGCGATCTCGTCCCACGGGATCGGGTCGCCGGCGACCACCGCCCGCGAGGCGTTGAACGCGTGAGTCGTCGGGAGGATTCGGGCGATCGGCTCGAGCAGTCCGGGGAGGGCGTCGACGGCGTAGAAGGCGCCCGACAGCGGCCAGAGCAGGAATGCCAAAGCCCAGGCCAGGACCTCTGCGCCGGCGCCGAAGCGCAGCACCAGGCCGATCACGAACAGCGCCAGCACCCAGCCCATGAACAGGAGGATCAGCGCGCTCGGAATGAGCTCGACCGCGAGCGGCGTGATGTCGAACGCGTAGAAGAACAGCGCCGTGCAGGCCACGAAGACCATTCCGATGAACACCTTGCTGAGACCGAACAACGCGGTGCCGAGCAGGTACTCCGTCTCGCGCAACGGCGTGACCATCAGGTTGAGAAGGCTGCGCGACCACGTCTCTTCGAGAAACCCCGTGGAGAGCGCGAGGTTCGACGCGAAGAGGATGTGGAACAGGAGCAGCCCGGTGAGCACCATCGGCACCGTCGTGTCGTCGCCTGGCGTGCTCTTCGAAAGCACCACCGCGAGCGAGCCGAACAGAATCGAGTCGATGGCCGGCGCGGCGACGTCGAACCAGCGGTGGGGGCTGCGCTTGAACACGATCGTGTGCCGGCGCGAGATCGTCTTGATGCGACGCCAGCTCAGTCGTGTCACAAGTCGACCCCCATGGCTCGATGTTCGGAGGCCCGATGTTCGGAGGCCAAGTGGATGAACATCTCCTCGAGCGACTCGTGCCCGTGCTCGGCGGTGATCTCCGCGACCGACCCGTCGGCGACGATGCGACCCTTCGCGACGAACACCACGCGATCGCACATGCGCTCGACCTCGACCATGTCGTGGCTCGTGACGAGCAGCGCGGTGCCCTGCTGCTCGGAGATCGCGCGCAGGCCGGTGCGGACCCGCCGCGCGACATCCGGATCGAGTGAGGCCGTGGGCTCGTCGAGCACCAACAACGACGGCTTGTGCAGCACCGACTTCACGATTCCGACCAGCGTCCGCTGCCCCGAGGACAGCTCGTCGGCCTTCGCGTCGGCGAGGTGGCTGATGCCGAACTGGTCGAGACCCTCCGCGATGCGAGCGTCGCGGTCGTCCATGCCGTAGAGGTCGGCGAACAGCGCGAGCACCTCGTACACCTTCATGCGAGACGGCAGCGGGAGGTATCCCGCCGCGAACCCCACGTGCTCCATCGCCTTGCTCCGCTCGTGAGGGAGTGAGTGACCGAGCAGCTCGACCGAGCCCTCGTCGGGGGTGATGATGCCGAGGAGCATCAGCAGCGTCGTCGTCTTGCCGGCGCCGTTCGGGCCGAGCAGCGCCACCCGCTCGCCGGGCGCGACGGCGAGGTCGATCCCGGCGACGGCTTGTGTCCCCCGGAACGACTTCTCCAACCCCCGCGCTCCGATGACGAGCGACATGGCTGCAGTCTCTCCGCAGGGGCTCCTATCCGCCTGTGATTACCGACTGGGCTAGGTAGCAGTACGGCTTGACCCGGGTGTAGAGTGGTTCCGACCGGTTCTCCGGTCTTCCAGCCTCACCGGCTCGACCTCTCTTCGGCGGAGCGTAGAGCGGTCGGTTGGAACCCGCCCGAAGCCTTTGGGGGCAACCTCTCGCACGTTCCTGTGCCAGGTGTTTCGGGGGTGGTCGATTTTCCAGCACCACCTCTCCAAGGGACCACAGCATTCTCGGCGGCCGACTCAGTCGACGCTCGCCGGATCCCACGAAAGAAGGTGCCCATGAGCGTGGAGTCATCCGAGGCTCTGGAACGCTCGGTACTCGAAGGAAAAGACCGCGACGCGCTTTTGAGGATCGCGGAGGTGCTCGGTGTGAAGGCCGGGTCCCGGACGAAGAAGGCTGAGATCGTCGACCGAATCCTGGAGCAGACCGGCGCGGCCCCCGCGCGGTCCGACGCCGCGGAGCCGGCCACGAAGCCGGCGTCCGGTCGGTCCACCAGCCGCTCGGCGTCGAGCAAGGCAACGGCGTCGGCAACAGTGTCCGAACCTGAGGTGAACGGTGATGCCGCGGGCGAACCCGAGGAGCCGCCGGCCGAGTGGGAAGTCGCGCTCGGCGAGGACGCCGGCGCCACCTCCGACGCCGGCGACGGCGAGGGCGCTCAAGCGACCGCGACCGACACGGCCCCTGCCCGCGAGCGGGACCGCGATCGAGGAGATCGCGACCGCGACCAGAACCGGGGCGGCGGGGACAACCAGGGTGAGCCCGGCAACCGGCGCCGCCGCCGTCGCGGCCGCGACCGTGACCGCGACCGTCAGGGCGGCGACCGTCAGGGCGGCGACCGCCAGAGCGGCGACCGTCAGAGCGGCGATCGCCAGGGCAGCGACCGCCAAGGCGAGCGCCAGGGCAGCGGCGAGGAGCAGCCGTTCCTCGGCGAGCCCATCGAGGTCGCCGGGTTGCTCGACCTGCGTGACGAGGGCTACGGCTTCCTGCGCATCAGCGGCTACCTCCCGAGCCGTGACGACGTGTACGTGTCGGTGAAGCAGGCGCGCCAGTTCGGCCTGCGCAAGGGCGACCACATCACCGGTGCGAGCCGTCCCGCCGGACGAAACGAGCGCAACCCCGCGCTGCTTCGCATCGACACTGTGAACGGGGCCGATCCCGAAGCGGCGCGTCAGCGGCCCCGCTTCGAGGACCTCACGCCGCTGTTCCCCGACGAGATGCTGCGCCTCGAGGTCGAGAGCGACCCGAGCAACATGACGGCGCGCATCATCGACCTGATCTCGCCGATCGGGAAGGGCCAGCGCGGCCTGATCGTGTCGCCGCCCAAGGCGGGCAAGACCACGATCATCAAGCAGATCTGCCGGTCGATCGAGACGAACAACCCGGAAGTGCACCTGATGGTGCTGCAAGTCGACGAGCGACCCGAAGAGGTCACCGACATGCGGCGCTGGGTGAAGGGCGAGGTCGTGGCCTCCACCTTCGACCGGCCGTCCGACGAGCACACGATGGTCGCGGAGCTCGCGATCGAGCGGGCGAAGCGTTTGGTCGAGGCGGGCGGCGATGTCGTCGTCATCCTCGACGGCATCACTCGGCTCGCCCGCGCGTACAACCTCGCCGCACCGGCGACCGGGCGCATCATGTCCGGTGGCATCGACACCGGCGCGTTGTATCCGCCGAAGAAGTTCTTCGGTGCCGCTCGCAACATCGAGGAGGGCGGTTCGCTCACGATCCTCGCGACCGCGCTCGTCGAGACCGGTTCGCGCATGGACGAGGTGATCTTCGAGGAGTTCAAGGGCACCGGCAACATGGAGCTGCGGCTCGACCGCAAGCTTTCCGAGCGCCGGATCTACCCGGCGATCGACGTCGATGCTTCCTCGACCCGCCACGAGGAGCTGCTCTTTGCCCGCAACCAGCTGCAGCAGGTCTGGAAGCTACGCCGGGTGCTTTCGGGTCTCGGTGAGGGCGGCGGCGGCGCCGGCCTCGAGCTGCTGACCGACCGCATCAAGACGTTCAAGTCGAACGACGACTTCCTGGCCGAGATCGCCAAGGCGCCGTCGATGTAGCTGGCGAAGGTGGAGCACCCGCCGTCCCCTTCTACACTGGACCGTCCCCAAGCCTCTAGGGAGCACGAGCGATGAAGGCTGATATCCATCCCACCTACGAGCTGACGACCGTGCGTTGCTCGTGCGGCAACACCTTCGAAACCCGGGCCACGGTGAAGGACCTTCACGTCGAGCTCTGCAACGAGTGCCACCCGTTCTTCACCGGCAAGCAGAAGCTCGTCGACTCCGGTGGCCGCGTCGAGCGCTTCGAGCGCCGCTACGGCAAGCGCAAGTCCGCCAAGAAGTAGCCGACGACTCGCCCGGTCGGGCCGTGGAGGTGCAGCAGCGCGACGCCCTCTTCGTCGTCAAGCTCTCCGCGCTCGTCACTGATCATCTCGGTGCCCCTGTCGAGCGGGCGACGCCCGTTGCCGGCGGAGCCGCTCTCGTTCATGACGACACCGCATGGGTGCTCGCCGAGGACTCAGGCACGCGGGCGCTCGGGCCGGCGATGGCATGGGCCGAGCAACGGGGCACGAGCAGGGTCCAGGTCATTGCCGCCGATGCGGCGACGGCTGGTGTCCTCGCTCGCCGGGCGGCGTTGTTCCTGGATCCGCCGCTCGTGTGGGTGGCCGACGGGCGCGCCCTCGTGCCGGCTACTCCGATCGCACTGGAGACCGCCACCGCGTTGCCCGCGGAGTTCGACGCGCTCGTCGAGCTGATCCGCGAGGCCGGCGCCGATCCTGTCTTCGAGCATGGGGTGCTCGCCGGTGAGGTCGCGGGCCTCGAGGTGCTGCGCGCCGTCATTGATCCGGATGGGAGTCCGCGACTGCTTGCTGGTCTCGGCAACCACGACCGTGAAGCCAACGAGATGGTGTACGGCGCGGTGCCGCCGGTGTCGGCGCTGGAAGGACTCGTCTCGTCGGTGCGCGCACATCGCGCTCCGGGCGCGCCACCGCACGGGCTCGGCCGGCAGGCGCAGGGGAAGCTGTTGCGCGATCGAGTGCTGCAGACACCGGCGACGGTGGGCGCGACGGAGCTCGCCGGTGTCGCACCACCGATTGCCGTCGAGGATCGGAATGCCCCCGGTCCGGCGGTCGCCTACGGCCATGACGTCGCGGGCGACCCGATCGTCGTGGTGTGCTCCGTTGGCATCGATCTCGACCTCGTCCCCTTCGCTGCGGATGCAAGGCTCGCTACCGATGCCGAGGCACGCCTCGTGCTCGCGATGCCCGCACGCGACGCGCATCCCGCCACCAGGCGCCTGGCCGATCGCCTGGTCGACCCGGCTGAGATCGTCACGGTCGACCTCGGGCCGTAGCCTCGTCGTGTGCTCGAACGCCTAGCTGCTCTCGAGGACGAGTTCGCCGCCGTCGAAGCAGAGCTGAGCGACCCGGCAGTGCTCGCCGATCCCGCGCAGCTCCGGCGCGCCTCGAAGCGGCACAAGGACCTCGGCGCGGTCGTGTCTCGCTACCGCGCCTACCGCAGCCGGACCGAGGATCTCGAAGCCGCGAAGGAGATGCTCGCCGAGGCGACGGGCGAGGACCGCGAGGCGATGCGACTCGAGGTGACGGAGGCCGAGGCCGACCTCGTGCGTCTGGAGGAGGAGCTCCGGGTGCTGCTCCTGCCCAAAGATCCGAACGACGACAAGAACGTCATCGTCGAGATCCGCGGCGCCGAAGGCGGGGAAGAGGCGAACTTGTTCGCACGGGACCTCTTTGGCATGTATCAGGGCTATGCGGCGCGCGTCGGGTGGAAGCTCGAGGTGCTGGGCGCCGACTCCTCTGACATGGGTGGGTACAACGAGGTCACGTTCCTCGTGAAGGGGGACGGCGTGTGGAGCCGCATGAAACATGAGGGCGGCCCGCACCGGGTGCAGCGGGTGCCGGTCACGGAAAGCCAAGGTCGCATCCACACGTCGTCCGCGACCGTCACGGTGCTGCCCGAGGCGGAAGAAGTCGAAGTCGACATCGACCCGAACGATCTCGTCGTCGACGTGTACCGCTCGTCGGGCCCGGGAGGACAGTCGGTCAACACGACGGACTCGGCCGTGCGGATCACTCACAAGCCGACGGGTCTCGTGGTGTCGATGCAGGACGAGAAGAGTCAGATCCAGAACCGGGCGCGCGCGTTGCAGGTGTTGCGAGCACGGCTGCTCAAGCTCGAGCAGGACCGGCACTCTGCTGAGCTCAGCGACGCGCGGCGCAGCCAGGTCGGCGGCGGTGGTCGGTCCGAGAAGATCCGCACGTACAACTTCAAGGACAACCGCGTCACCGATCACCGCATCGGGATGACGTTGTACAAGCTCGATCGGGTGCTCGCCGGTGAGCTCGACGAGCTCGTCGATGCGCTGGTCGCCGACGAGCGAGCCCGTCAGCTGGCAGGCACCTCTGGCTGAGAACGCGCCATGGACGGTGCTCGTCGGCGCGGCGGCGAACCGTCTCGGATCGGCGCAAGAAGCTCGGTGGATCGGCGAGCAGGCGTCGGGTGGCGACCTCTCCGCGACACCAACCAAAGTTGCACGCGCTCACTTCGAGGCCATGGTCGAGCGGCGAGCCAGGGGTGAGCCCCTGCAGTACGTCCTCGGTTCGTGGGCGTTCCGGCGGCTCGACCTGTGGGTCGACGCGCGGACGCTCATCCCCCGACCGGAGACCGAGCAAGTCGTCGAGTCGGCTTTGGGCCTTGCGCGCGACATGCTCGACGAGAAGGAGTCGTTGCTCGCGGCCGACCTCGGCACGGGATCCGGTGCCATCGCGCTCTCGCTCGCGTACGAGCTGCCGCTCGGCCGGGTGGACGTGTGGGCGACCGACGCGTCGGAGGACGCGCTCGACGTCGCCCGTGCCAACCTCGCCGGCATCGGCCGTGCCGGCGCGCGGGTGACGATGCGCCAGGGCTCGTGGTTCGTCGCGCTGCCTGATGACGCTCGAGGCATGTTCGACCTGATCGTGTCGAACCCGCCGTACATTGCGGCCGGCTCCGCACTCCCGCCCGAGGTCGCCGACTGGGAGCCTGTCGCCGCGCTGATCTCCGGTGCCAGTGGCCTCGAGGCCATCGAGCACCTCGTTGCGCACGCACCGTCGTGGCTGGCGCCCGGCGGCGCGCTCGTGCTCGAGATCGGCGACACCCAGGGCCCCGCTGCCGTCGCGCTCGCTCGCGCCGCCGGCTTCAACGTCGTCGACGTGCGCCCCGACCTCGCCGGACGCGACCGCATCCTCGTCGCCCGCCCTTGACGGATCTTGAGGTTTCCTGTTCGAGTAACCGGCCACTTCTGGCCGGTTACTCGCGCGAGAACGCTGGGGTGGGGTCAGGCGAGGGGGATGCCGAGGGACTGGCGGAGGAACGCGACTTGGAGGTGCAAAAGGTTCTCGGCGACGACTTCCTGCGGAGTCATGTGGGACACCCCTGAGAGCGGCAGCACGTTGTGGGGACGGCCGGCTTCGAGCAGCGCGCGCGACAGCTGCAAGGTGTGGGCGGCCACGACGTTGTCGTCGGCGAGCCCGTGGATCAGCAGCAGCGGACGGCGCAGACCCTTCGCGGCGCTCAGCACGCTGCAGCGGTCGTACACCTCGGGCTGCGTGTTCGGGTCGCCGAGGTAGCGCTCGGTGTAGTGCGTGTCATAGAGGCGCCACTCGGTCACCGGTGCGCCCGCGATCGCGGCATGGAACACGTCGGGCCGCCTGAGCACGGCGAGCGCGGCGAGGTAGCCACCGAACGACCAACCGCGGATCGCGACGCGTTCGAGATCCATCTCCGGATGCGATGCCGCGACGAGGTGCAGGGCGTCGACCTGATCCTCGAGCACGGGTCCGGCGAGGTCGAGGTGCACGGCCCGCTCCCACGTGCTGCCTCGTCCGGGCGTGCCGCGCCCGTCGATCGAGAGCACCGCGAACCCTTGGTCAGCGAGCCACTGGGCGGACAGGAACGCGCTGCGCGCCCGCACGACTGTTTGATGATGAGGTCCCCCGTAGGGATCGAGCAGCACGGGGTAGCGCTTGTCGGGCTCGCGATACCGGGGAAGCAACAACGCGGTCCACAGCCCGCGGGGTCCGACGGCTTCGATCTCAGGCGCGGGCTCGACGAGGGGCACTTCGGCACGAGAGCCGATCGTGCTCGTCCGCCCCCCGGCTGTTTGCACCGTTGTGGTCGGACCGGTCGCGAGCGTTGCGCTACGAAGCACCACGGTGCCGCCCGCGGCGACGGCCGTGTGCACACCGGAGAGGGTGGTGATCTTCGTCGTCCTCCCCCCCGGGTGCACCCGCAGCACGTGCTGTTCCGTCGGCTCGGCGAGGTCGTTCGCGGTGATCACCACATCGTCGTCGCCCACCGCGACGATGCTGCGCAGCTGCAGATCCACGGGCGTGACGGGCTTGTCGTCGATCAGCAGCCGGCGGGCACCGTCGCGGTCACCCGCAGTGACGAGTCGCTCGCCGAGCCAGTCGGGCGCGCCCGGGACGATCTCGACCCACGCGTCGTCACGGTCCTCGCTCACCACGCGGGTGGCAAGCGTTGCCGGGTCCGCCGCGAGCACCTGCGTCATCCGTTGATCGCGTGACTGCACGAGGAACGTGAGGGGTGAGTCGGGCTTCCACGTCACGGTGACCAAGTACGGGTAGGTCTCGCGATCCCAGCCGAGATACTTCGTGTCGCCGTCGAGGCCGATGACTGCGAGTGCGACATCCGCGTTCGCCGTACCCGCCGCGGGATAGACGAGCTCGACCGGTTCGGTGGAAGGTTCAGCGGGATCGGTGAGGTGCCAGCGAGCGACCTTGCCGATGTCGACTCGACACGCCGCGACTCGCTCACCGTCTGGCGCCCACCAGTAGCCGCGGTGGCGATCCATCTCCTCGGCGGCGATGAACTCAGCCGAGCCCCACGAGACGTTCGGGTCGTCGTCCTCGACGATGCGGGTGGTGCCGTCGAGGTCCGCGATGCGCAGGGAGCGTCCGCTCACGTACGCGACTCGCCGGCCGGTTGGATCCGGCCGGGGGTCGAACACCGGACCCTCGGTCGGCACCTCGTGCACGCCGCCCGTGGTGAGGTGGACCGTGAAGAGACGGCCTGCGAGTGCGAACGCCGCCATCGTCGTCTCGGCGTCGGTGGCGTACGCGACGATGCCGCCGGCCTGCTCGCGGACCCGTTCGCGCCGAGCGCGCTCCTGCGGCGGCAGGGCCTCCTCGTCCTGCTCGAGGAGGTCGGCGGCGTCGACCACGTGCACTTCCTCGTCCTTGTCCACGCCGTAGACCCAGAGCCCGTTTGCGGGGTCGTCGCCGGCGCCCGAACGAAGGAAGACGACCCGCTTGCCATCGGGCGAGATCGTGAAGTTCCGCGGCTCGCCGAGAGTCAGCCTGCGGGTCCGGGCGTACTGGCGGGGGAACGTGTCGGCCATGAGGACCCGACCGCGTCGGTCTAGGGCTCCACGAGGATCTTCGCGTGGGCCTCGGGATTGCCGAGATCCGTGAACGCCTGAGGCACACCGTCGACACCGACCGAACCCGTCACGATGTCGGGATAGCGCGTCGTGCCCTCGGCCAGTGCCTGCAGTGCACCTGCGAACTCCGTCGGGTCGTAGCCGAGCGCGAACTGCACGTTCAGCTCACGGCCGATGCCCGCCATCGGACGAATGCGGTCCTCCTCCATGCACACGCCGACGACGAGGATGCGGGCATCACGCGGCGCCATCAGCATCGCCTGGTCGATCATGCCCGGCACCCCGACCGCCTCGAAGATCACGAGCGGCTTCGCGCCGTCGACCCGCCTCCACGCATCGATCGGACGCTCGTTGCTCGGGTCCACGACTTCGTGCGCGCCCACCTGCGCGGCGAGCGCGCGGCGAGCGGGGGAGAAGTCCGACGCGACGATGGGCTCGATGCCCCGTCGGGCGAGGTCGTCGATGACCGCGAGCCCGACTGGGCCGCATCCGAGCACGACGGCCGCGTCGCCCGAGACGATCTTTGACTTCGCGACCGTGTGGATGCCGACGGCGAGCGGCTCGGTGAGGGCGGCGCGTCGGTGATCGAGGCCGTTTGGCACCTTCATAGCGGCGAGGTCGCTCAGCACCATGAGCTCCGCGTAGCCGCCGGGATACTCGTTCGAATAACCGATGGTGTGCAGCCCAGCCGCGTCGAATGCGACGGGAATGGAGACGACGAGGTCGCCCGACTTGAGGTTCGCGCAGTCGGGCCCCAGCTCCACGACCTCGCCGCAGAACTCGTGGCCCATGACGACGTCGCGGTCGGCCTCCATCCGCACCGTCTCGATGGGTTCGGGCGGCGCGTGCTTCCGGAGCTCCTCGCCGAGGGCGGCCATCGCGGCTCCGTGCTTGAGCATGTGAAGGTCAGATCCGCAGATCCCACAGGCCCTCGTGCGCACGAGGACCTGCCCGGAACCGGGCACCGGATCGGGGATGTCGCGCACATCGAGCGTCCAATTGCGCATCGTCGCGGCTCGCATGGACGGGGACGCTAGTTGCGCGCGACGCTGCGGAACATGTCCGTCGTGAAGATCAACGCCATCACGGTGCCCGAGGGGATGGGCGCGGAGCTCGAGAAGCGGTTTGCCGCCCGGGTGGGCGAAGTCGAGAAGATGCCGGGGTTCGAGGGCTTCGAGCTGCTGCGTCCCACCAACGGCGAGTCGCGGTACTTCGTCTACACACGCTGGGCCTCGGAAGATGACTTCCAGAGATGGGTGTCGAGTGACTCGTTCACTCGTGGTCACGCGCAGGCCGCCGGCGACGCCGGCCGTCCATCTCCGGTCTCCCACGGTGCCGCCCTGCTCGAGTTCGAAGTCGTGATGCAGGCCTGACGGGGCTGGTTCTCCGGGGGCTGGTTCTCTGGGGCCTAGTTCATCCGGGAGGTCGCGTGGCGTCGTAGTAGGCGCCGTGAGGTCGTCACCGTTTCTGCGCTACTTCGGCGCCGTGCTGCTGCTCGTCGGTGGGCTGGTTCACCTGCAGCTGTACTTCGATGGCTATCGCGACTTCCCGAACGAGAACCTCGGGCGGTCGTTTCTTCTGAACGCCGCTGCGTCGGTCGCCGTCGCGGCGTTGCTGTTCTTGCGTCGAGACACGCTCGTGCGCCTTGCCGGAGTCGCGATCGCGGCCGGCACTCTCGTCGCGTTTGCGCTCAGTCGCACCGGTGACGGGATCTTCGGCTTCACCGAATCTGGATTGAACCCGTCGCCGCAAGCCTCGATCGCACTCCTCGCCGAGATCGGCGCGATCGCCGTCCTCCTCGCGTCGCTTGCCGTGGAACGTCCGAACCCGAGCCACGAGCGCGCGACTGGAGGCACGTTGGCGCTGCTCGCCGCTGTCGTTTCGGTGGTCGTCGCCGTCGCACTCGGCGCCGCGTGGTCACGCGAGCCGCAACCTGCCAGCGCTGCACCGTCGAACGTCGGGCCGTCCGGCACGGCACCGAGGACCGAGACCGCGTCCGAGGTCGCGATCCAGGACTTCGCGTTCGGGCCGAAGGAGCTCTCCGTCGCCGCCGGCACGACAGTGACCTGGACGAACAGCGATGGGTTCGCCCACTCGGTCATCTCGCAGGACGGTGTGGTGCAGAGCGAGCAGATCGCACCCGGCGGCACGTTCACGTTCACCTTCGACGGCCCCGGCACTTACGCGTACTTCTGCGGCATCCACAACTCGATGAAGGCGTCCATCACGGTCGCGTGACCGTTCCCCCCTAACGGCAAAGGAGCACACCGTGGAGATCAGTGAGCGAGAGCTCCGGTACCTGATGCGAGAGGTCGACGACCAGCACCGGTCCGGCATGGACTCGATGGGCGACGACATCCGAGAGCTGCACCACGGCAAAGGTCGACGGCTCATGGGCCACTCCCGTCGCTCGTTCCTCAAGCGCGCTGGCGTCGGCGGGGCGGTGATCACCATCGGCACGTCGGTACTGCCCGTCGGTCGCCTGCTCTCACCCGTCTACGCGCAGGCGGGTGACGCTGGCGTGGCCGCATTCGCCGAGAGCGTCGAGCTCGCCGCGGTCGAGGCGTACAAGGCCGCGGCCGCGAGCGGGAAGGTCACCGACGCCGCCGTTGGGTCGGCGGCGATGCTGTTCGCCTCGCACCACACGGAGCACGGCGCCGCATTCGGCGCCGCCGCTGGCAGCGCGGCGACGGGGATGCCCAACGCGAAGCTCCTCGAAGCCGTGGGCCCGCAGCTGACGGGGGCCGCGGACCAAGCTGCCCTGCTCCGGATCGCCTATGACCTCGAGAACGCCGCGGCGGCGACATACATGTTCGCCCTCGGCGCGCTCACCTCGGTCGAAGCGCTGCAGCTCACCGCCTCGATCCTCCCGATCGAATCCCAGCACGCGGTCGTGCTCGGGCAGGTCCTCGGCCTTCCTCCGACTGACTACATCCCCGGCTTCGAGACGGCAGACGCGGCGGTCAAGCCGTCGGACTACCCGCTGCCGTGACACCCCAGCCCGGATCGCACGAAAGGACGCGCCATGACCATCCCCCAAGACGAGCTGCGCCGTGAGGCGCGCGAGATCCAGGAGGAGCACGAAGCCTCCGTGTCGCCCATGCGCGACGCGCTCGCCCGCATCTTCAGTGAGGGATCACCGCTCTCGACGAAGGACAAGTCGGGACTGCTGCTCGGCGGGCTGAATCGTCGCGGCCTGTTCAAGATCGGCGGAATCACCGTCGCGAGTGTTGCCGTGCTCGCTGCATGTGGCGACGACAGCGACACAAGCGGCTCGGCGGCCACGACAGCCGCCGCGGGCACGACCGCGGCTCCCGGCGCCGCGGGCACGACCGCAGTGTCGGGGATGTCGGGCGACATCGTCATCCTGCGCACTGCCTCGTCGATCGAGGAACTCGCCGTCGCGGCCTACCAGACGGCCATCGACTCGGGCCTCGTCACGACGGCCGCTGTCGGTGATGCCGCGAAGCTCTTCCAGGCGCAGCACAAAGAGCACTCGGGTCTGTTCCAGGGCGCGACGACCGCTGCGGGCGGCGAGCCCTTCGCCGAGGCCAACCCGGCGCTGCTCGACGCGTTGAAGCCGACGATCGATGGGCTGAAGGACGAGATGGGCATCATCGCGTTCGCGCTCGAGCTCGAGCAGGTGGCCGCGCAGACCTACCAGGCGAACGTCGGAACGTTCGCCGATCCGTCACTCAACGTCGCGATCATGAGCGTCGGCGGCGTCGAAGCTCGCCATGCTGCAGTCCTCGCGTCAGTGCTCGCCGCGATGCCCGGCTCCGATCAGCTGTTCCCGACCGCCTTCCAGTCGACGACCAAGGCAGTGATGCCCGGCACGGGCGTCTGATCACCAGCCGGAAGTCAGGCGACGAGCTCGGCCTCGGGGCCGATGCGCACCTTCTGGCCGACCCACTCACCCTCGGTCATCGTGTGCGCGATGCCCGCATCGTGGCCAACGGCCCACGTGCGACGCCCGTCCGCCAGAAGGCACGCGGCGAACGCGGTCTCGGGATTGCCGTCGCGGTCGTGCATCACCGTGTAGCCCTCGACGGTCGCCTCGCCTTGCCAGTCCTCGGCGAGCCCGCGTGACGGCAGCGCGTCGACCTCGTCCTGCGGATGCGCCGTACGCAATCCGTCGGCGGGCGGAGTCGTCGAATACACACCGAACGCATGCTTCGTCACGTAGCCACCGTTTGCGCTGACGAAGCCGAAGGAGCCGGGATCGTCTCTCACTCTCTCGACCATCGTTGCGATCGAGTGCGTGACGTAGTTGTTCCACGGTCCGCCCGCGAAGCACAGCCCACCGGTGACGGTCAGGTCGCGATCCAGCCCGAAGCCGAGCTCCTCGGCGCCGATCTGCACCGCCGAGGGGAAGCACGAGTAGAGATCGACGTGCGCGAAGTCGTCGGGACCCTTGTCGGCGAGATCCATCGCTTGCCGTCCGGCGGTGCGGATCGCGGGGGAGGAGTGGAGGTCGGCGCGGTTCGACACGAACTCGGTGTCGTGCGCATCGGTCCCCGAGTGCAGGAACACCCACCGGTCCTCGGCCACGCCGAGCTCTCGCGCCTTCTCGACCGAGCACAGGATGAGCGCGGCCGCCATGTCGACGTCGTTGTTCGAGTTCATGAGCTTGGGATACGGCATGCCGATCATCCGGTTGGAGGGCGATGGTGTGCGGATCTCCTCCGCGGACTTCTGGTCGCGCACCCAGGCGTACGGGTTGTCGGCCGCGACCGCGCTGAACCGTGCCCACAGCTCGGAGGCGCGCACCTGGTGCGCGTCGACCGACTCGCCGCGCTCAGCCCGGAGCGCGGTCTCGAACATCGGATACACCTGCACCGGCATCACGACGCCGCGGGCGAGCTCGTACGGATGGCTCATGCTCATCTCGGCACCGAAGACGCGCGTTGGGACGACCTCATCGGCCTGCTTGTCCCACATGAGGGTGGCCTCGGCCCGCCGCGCCCGCATGCGCGTGCGCCACGCCTCGCCCCCCATCAGCACCGCGCAGTCGAGGTCACCTGACTGGATCTCGGCCGCGGTCGCATTGACGAGCGACTGCGGAGTGTTGCCCCCCGCGGTGGTGTAGACGGTCTCCCTCGGTTGGACGCCGAGGCGCGCGGCGACGAGGGCTGACGGGTCTCGATACCGCCACGAGAGCAGCATCACGGTGCGCCACGACTGCGCGCCCGAGATCACCTTCGTTGTCCCGGCGTCGTCAGCGGCCGCCCGGACGGCCTCGACCATCAGGTCGACGGGCTGGAGCGCGTCGTCGATGCCTTCGGCGCGGTGGAGGTACTGACCGGCACCGACGACTACCGGCGTTCGAGGATCGAGGGCCATGCCCGGACACTAAGAGACTGCGCGGATCGTCGTCATTTCGATGCCTCGATCGGGCACCGCATCCTCGACTTGCTCGCGTCCGCGGCGACTAGGGGAGCAAGGGCCGGTAGTACTCGCGTGCCTCGTCGATGACCTCGACGATGTCACGGAGTTGGCGATCTTCGTCGAAGCGTCCGGCACGGCGGACGAGCGACTCGAACTCGTCCAGCCAGTCGAGGCACCACAATGCATCCTCGGCCCTTGCGACCCGAACCCCGAGGATATCGACGTAGATGGGGCTCGTGTGGGCGTAGGCGTACCAGCCCAAGATGTCGGGACTCATCGGACCAGTCGCGACCGCCACGACAAATGTCGGCTCGGCGATCTCCACCTCAGCTTGAAAGCGTCCGCCCTCGGCCGGCACATCGAAGCTCGCGGCCACACCCTCGCCGGTCCTGATCTCGACGGTGTCGGCACCGACTCCCGAGACGGAAACGATCACCGTCACTCGTTGCGGGGCCGTGAGGTCGATGCGATCACCGATCTCGCCGCTTCGTCCGTTGGCCTCGAGGTGGAAGTCGAGCCAAGGCCCGTTGGTGACGGTCGTGCGGCCGTCGCGAATCGCGTGCTGGAACGAGTGAACGGACAACTCACCTTCCACCTTCGCGTAGACCCGACCGAAGCCCATCGGGTTGCTGAAGGTGATGGCGTTGCGAAACGAGAGGAACACATCAGTGCCGGCCGTCGCGGCCAACGGGATGCCCGCTCCGAGAAGTCGGCGGTAGAGGATCGCGGAGCCGCGGCTGTCAGCGGGAGAGATCAAATCGACGCCGTCGACCAGTCCGAGCGCCGCGTCGGCGACGAGCTCCCGAGCCTCCATGGAGCGGACCATGCCGTGGAACACGGCCGCGGGCGAGCTGTCGTCGTCCGTCAGCGAGAAGATCGGATGGCAGTAACCGATAGTCGCTCCGAGATCCTGAAGTTCCGCCGCGGCCACAGCGTTGGCCGGGTGGTCGACCGGATGGTCCGAGGCCAGGTGTCCGGTGCAGAACCGGCTCGGCGCGGCCCGTGGGCCAAAGGCGTGGAAGTGGCCGAGGAGGTCGTTGCGATACTCGACGCCCATCGCGGCGAGGTGGTGCTCGTTGCTCCACGGGACCGTCGTTCCCACCCAGGTCCGGAAGGCCCCCTCGTCCATGATTCGCGACGTGGCAAGGTTGCCAGCGACGAGATTCGCGACGTGGAGTCCTTCGCCACATTGCATCAGCGCCGCATGGTGCGGACTGCAGACCTGCTCACCGGAGTAGTTCATGTGGACGTGCATGTCGCCGCCGAACCAGCCGTCGGCTGCGGGGTCGATTCGTCGTTGAGGCGTCAGCTCGACGTCGGCGCGACCACCCGCGTCGACAGTGACCGTCGCCCTCGTTCGCTCGAACTCGAGGCCGGCACCGGCCGTGACAGTCAACGTTGTGCCAGCTGGAACAGCCAACCTCGCCCTTCGGGCGTGGAAGTAGGGTCGGTTGTGGTTGTCCCACTTCTGCAGCGCACCCTCGGGGAACCATCCGTCGTTCTGCTCGTCGACGACGGACCAGCGGATCACTCGATCGCTCGTCACCGTCAACTCGCCCGCCGGCACGACGGTCAACAGGCGATCGACATCGATCGCCTCGCGATCGATTCGCAACGAACCGTGCGTGTTGCCAGCGGTGAGCCTCAGCTGGGCAACTGCCGCGCCGCCGGGCGGAACCTGGTGAGCGAGGCCGTTGGTGCTGACGATCGCCGGCGCGTTCCGCCGCGAGTCGATGAGCACATCCCATCGAACCGTGGTGCCCGGCAGGGCCCGACGGGGCCCCACGACGTCGCATTGATGCCCATCGTCATCGATCCGGAGCACGATCGTTCCGGGATAGCGCGCCTTCCCGTCCAGCACCGCGCGTGCCCCACGGAGCCAGTCGACCATCGTGATGTCGTCCGAGAGCGAGCCGCCGATCTCTGCGACGATCGCGGGCACGGGCGCGAGCCGCGTGACGGGATGGTACGGGGTGGTCTCCGACTCCCGCCACGTCGGACCGAAGTGATCCAGCGCGGCCCGGTACTCCATGAGTGACTCGGCGACCGCGACCGGGAGTGCCTCGGCGCTGTGATCTCCGTCGCAGCACACGGTGGGGACCTTACCCTCGTGTTCACCTGCGCTCCCCCGGCGCCTGCGGTCGACCAAACCTCTGAAGCCGCAACTCCCTGGGAGTCCCACTGCGCCTCGGTACAATCGCCGGCGTGCCCTGGCCCTCATCCCGTGACGACGAGCTGTTCTCGATGCTCGACCGCGAGCTCGAGCGGCAGAACACGACGCTGCAGCTCATCGCCTCCGAGAACTTCGCCTCGCCCGCCGTGCTCGCAGCCAACGGCTCGGTGCTGACCAACAAGTACTCCGAGGGATATCCGGGCAAGCGTTACTACGGCGGCAATCGCATCATCGACGAGGTCGAGGACATCGCAATCGACCGCGTGAAGGCCCTTTTCGGCGCCGAGGCGGCGAATGTCCAGCCCCACTCTGGGGCGAACGCGAACCTCGCCGCCTACCTCGCGCTGCTGCAGCCCGGCGACACCGTGATGGGGTTGCGCCTCGACCAGGGCGGCCACCTCACGCACGGCTCACCGGTGAACGCGAGCGGCCGGCTCTTTCGCTTCGTCTCGTACGGCCTCACGCCGTCCGACGAACGCATCGACCTCGACCAGGTCCGCGATCTTGCCCGTGCCGAACGCCCCAAGCTGATCGTGACCGGTGCGACCGCGTATCCCCGCATCATCGATCCGGTGCCGTTCCGCGAGATCGCTGACGAGGTCGGCGCGCTCTTCCTCTTCGACGCGGCCCACATCGCCGGCCTCATCGTGGGCGGGGTGCACCCCAACCCGGTGCCCCACTCCGACGTCGTCACCTTCACGACGCACAAGACGCTGCGTGGGCCCCGGGGCGGATGCATCGTGTCGACGTCGGACTACGGAACGCCGATCGACAAGGCGGTGTTCCCCGGACTTCAGGGAGGGCCGCTCGAGCACGTGATCGCAGCCAAGGCCGTCGCCTTCCACGAGGCCGCCGACCCCAGCTTCCGTGCCTACGCGGAGCAGATCGTGCGCAACGCGCAGGCTCTCGCCGCGGCGCTCGCCGCCGAAGGCTTCCGCTTGGTGTCGGGAGGCACCGACAACCACTTGCTGCTCGTCGACCTGCGCACGTTCGACGCCGAGCTCACCGGCAAGATCGCGCAAGAGGTGCTCGACCGGGCCGGCATCACGCTCAACAAGAACACGATCCCCGACGACCCGCGGTCTCCCTTCGTCACGAGCGGCGTGCGCATCGGCACCCCCGCGGTGACGACGCAGGGCATGAAAGAGCCCGAGATGGCCCGCATCGCGGAGCTCATCGCTCGTTCACTGCGACATCGTGACGACGAGGCGGAACAGGCGAGCGTCCGCGACGAAGTCGTCGCGCTCTGCTCGAAGTTCGTGCCGTATCCCGAGCTCAGCGGCCCCGGCCGCTAGCTCCACCCGGCCTAGGCTGGCCGTTCGATGCCGGGCCTGGGCGCCTACCTCATCATCGGTGGCGTTGCCGCCATCGCCACGTTCGTGCTCACGCCGCTCGTGCGCTACTTCGCGATCAAGTTCGGCGCTGTGGTCGCGCCCGACGAGCGCAGGGTGCACGACGCGCCCACCGCGACGCTCGGTGGCGTCGCGATGTTCGCGGCGTTCCTGCTCGCGATGTTGGTGGCATGGCGCCTCGATGCGTTCCGTCTCGTGTTCACGTCGTCGTCCGAGCCGCTCGGCGTCGTGCTCGGCGCGGCGATCATCTTCACGGTGGGACTGCTCGACGACCTCTACGAGTGGTCCGCGCCCGGCAAAGGTCTCGGGGATGGTGCTGGCCGGAGGCGTGATGTCGCTGCTCGGCATCACGATGTTCTACTTCCGCATCCCGTTTTTCGGGCTCGTGTTGCTGTCACCCGACCTGGCGCCTCTGGTCACGGTGCTCTGGGTCGTCGGCATGGCGAATGCGGTGAACCTCATCGACGGTCTCGACGGCCTCGCTGCGGGCACAGTTGCGATCGCGGCTGGCGCGTTCTTCCTGTACGCGCAGCGGCTCAACGACGCGGGATTGCTCGCAGCGGGAAGCATCTCGCCGATGGTCTCGGTCATCGTGCTCGGCATGTGCGTGGGCTTCCTCCCGCACAACTTCCATCCCGCCGCGCATCTTCATGGGCGACTGCGGCGCTCTCCTACTCGGGTTGCTGATGGCCGCGTCGACGATCGTCGTCGGCGGGCGAGCGAGCGAGCCGTTCAGCGGCCAGACCTACTTCTTCTTCGCTCCGTTGTTCATCCCGCTCTTCATCCTCGGGGTGCCGATCCTGGACACGTTGTTCGCGATCATTCGCCGCGCCACGCGTCGAGCGGGGGTGGCGACCGCCGACAAGGACCACCTGCATCACCGGCTGATGCGCCTCGGCCACGGCCATCGGCGCAGCGTGTTCATCCTCTGGACGTGGACGGTGATCTTGTCGGGGTTCGTCCTCTATCCGACGTTCGCGCGGGAGGGCGACGCGATCGTCCCGTTCGGCGTCGCGGCGCTCGGCCTCGCGCTGTACATGCTGTTCCACCCAGGAGTGCGCAGGGCCAAGGTCGACTGAACGGTCCGCGGCTAGCGTGCGCCGACCAGGCTGCGACCCCGGACTGCAAAGCCCTGCTGTGAAGCTCGGCTTCGAAGCCCGGGGGTTGCGCACCTGAAGCCCCCCGGGGTACATTGGGAAAACATTCACAAGGTGTCGCGAAGGCACCTTTTCCAGACAGGAAACCCGTGGAGATCGAGCGCGACGCGAGCTCAACAACGGATTCGGGGATGCGATGTCCCGGGCGGTCGAGCTGTCGCTGACCCCGGCGATCATGGGGTTTCTGGGGTCGCTGCTCGACCGTTGGCTCGGCACCTGGCCAGTGTTCGCGATCGCGCTCTTCGTCCTCACCCTGGTCTACGTGATCTGGAAGATGTTCATGCAGTACAGCGCCGACATGCGAGCGCACGAGGCCAATCTCCCGAGCCGCCGAGCCCCAGAACGAACACGGCCCGGAGGTCACGCGATGACTGCCACCGCCACTCCCGCGGGCCCCGCTGTCGAGAAGGACCTCGCGTTCCACATGATCACCCGAGCGGTGCCGTTGGCACCGCTGATCGTCTTCGGTGCGCTGATCATCCGGGGCGGCGACGGCGCCTGGTCGGCCCTGCTCGCCGTTGGCATCGTCGTGGTGAACTTGGTCTTCGCGGCGGCGCTCTACACCTGGGGCGCCCGCACCTCGGCGAACATGCTCATGGTCGCGGCGCTCGGCGGGTTCCTGCTCCGCATGCTCCTCGTGACGCTCGTCGTGGTGCTCGTGAAGGACCAGTCGTGGGTCGATCTGCACACGCTTGCGGTCGCGCTGCTCATCACGCAGCTGGGGCTCCTGGCTTGGGAGTGCCACCACGTCGCTACCTCGCTCGCCGTTTCCGTCCCTGACCCCCCCTTCACCGTCCCTGACCCCGTCCCTGGCAACAAGGAGACGTTCGCCCAGTGATCCACGTCCTCGCGATCGAGTTCCCGCCGATCAGCCACGTGATCGAGTGGCCGTCGGGACCGCTCGGCATCAACAAGGTCGTCGTCCTGATGTGGGTGTCGGTCGCGTTGGTGTTCGGGATCATGTACGCGGGCAGCCGCAAGAAGGCGCTCGTCCCGAAGGGCGTGCAGAACGTCGCCGAGTCGGCCGTCGACTTCGTGCACAACGGCATCGTCCTCGAGACGATCGGCCCCGACGGCATGAAGTTCGCGCCGTTCCTGTTCACGCTTGTTCACGTTCATCTTCGCCCTCAACATCTGGGGCATCGTCCCCGGCGCGCAGATGCCGGTGAACGCACGCATTGCACTGCCGATGTTCATGGCCCTGCTGGTGTGGGTCATCTACCTCGTCGTCGGCATCGCGAAGCAGGGCCCCTGGGGCTACTTCAAGAACGCGATGTTCCCGCCTGGCGTGCCCTGGCCCCTCTACTTCCTGGTGTCGCCGATCGAGCTCGTGCAGGTCCTGATCGTCCGGCCGCTGTCGCAGGCCGTTCGACTCTTCGCCAACATGCTCGCCGGCCACCTCCTGCTGACGAGCTTCGCCGTCATCACGGCGTCGCTCTGGAGCCTCTCCGCTGCTCATCGTCATCTGGCCGTTCTCACTCGGCCTGCTGATCGCACTCACCGCCTTCGAAGTGCTCGTGTGCTTCCTGCAGGCGTTCATCTTCACGATCCTCACTGCGGTGTACATCGGCAGCTCGATGCACCCCGACCACTGACAAAGAGAAACGGTCCACGGACCTCACCTAAGGAGACACAGTGCTTCACGTCCTTGCGCAACAGGACCCGGGCGAGCTCGAGGCGGGCCTCACGGCCGTCGGCCGAGGCATCGTCTATGGCGGCGCCGCCATCGGCCCCGGCATCGGCATCGGCCTCGTCGTCGCCAGCGCCATCACGGCCATGGCCCGTCAGCCCGAGTCGGCCGGGGCGGTGCGCACCACCATGTTCCTCGGCATCGCCTTCACCGAGGCACTGGCCCTCTTCGGGTTCGTCCTCGCGTTCATCATCTCGGGCTAGGAGACCTCAGTGCGCATTCGAAAGCTGCTGATCGCGACGGTCGTCGCGGCGTTGGCGTGCTTCGCGTTCACCGGTGCGGCCGCGGCCGCCGGCTTGCGTGAGCCGGCCGGCCACGCTGAGGAGGAGTGCATCGAGATCCTCGAGGACGGTGGCTCCGTCGACGACTGCCAAGAGGCACCGTCGCCGATCTTGCCGGCGACCAACGAGCTGATCTGGGGCATCATCTCCTTCGTCGTCCTGCTCTTCCTCATGTGGAAGTTCGCCTATCCCGGCATCAAGAAGGGCATGGACGCGCGGTCCGACCGCATCCGAAAGAGTGTCGAAGACGCGGACGCAGCCAAGTCGCAGTCCGAGTCGACGCTCGAGCAGTACCGGGCCCAGCTCGCGGACGCGAAGAACGAGGCCGCTCGCATCGTCGAGGAGGCTCGGCAGCAGGCCGATGCCCTCAAGCGTGAGCGTGAGGCCGCGCTGCAGGGCGAGCTCGCCTCCATGCGCGAGCGTGCCGCCGCGGACATCGAGTCGTCGAAGGCGCAAGCCGTTGCCGACCTGCGGTCCGAGGTCGCCCGCCTCGCGATCGGTGCCGCCGAGGTCGTTGTCCAGCGCAACCTCGACTCGGCGACCCAGACACAGCTCGTCGAGAACTACATCGAGCAGGTCGGGTCACGGGCGTGACGGCGAAGGATCGCATCGAGGGCTACGCCACGGCGCTGTTCGAGGTCGCCCGGGCCGAGGGCTCGCTCGACGAGGTCGAGGACGAGCTGTTTCGGTTCGCGCGCACCCTCGAGGGCAGCGACGAGCTGCGCAACGTCCTCATCGACGAGGCGATCCCGGCCGGACGGCGCGAAGCCATCGTCGAGGAGCTCCTCGGCGGCAAAGCGTCACCGGTCACAGCGTCGCTCGTCAGCTTCGTGGTCGGGGCGGGCCGCGGCTCGCGATCTGCCGGCGATCATCGACCAGCTCGTCGAGCGCGCGGCCGCCGAGAAGCAGCTCGTCGTCGCCGAGGTCCGCTCGGCGATCCCGCTCACCGAGGATCAGGAAGCTCGGCTGGCCGACGCGCTCAGCAACGCGACGGGCAAGAAAGTGCAGCTGCACGTCGTCGTCGACCCGGCGGTGCTCGGTGGCCTTGTCGCATCAGTGGGCGACACGGTCATCGACGGCACCGTGCGCGACCGCCTCAGCCAGCTGAAGTCGTTGTTGTAGAGACGAGAAAAGGACCTCCATGGCAGAGCTCACGATCAACACCGACGACATCGTCACCGCGCTGCGCAAGCACCTCGAAGGCTTCGACCCCGCGGTCGAGACCAAGACGGTGGGCCGCGTGACCGAGGTCGGCGACGGCATCGCCTATGTCTCCGGGCTGCCGAAGGCGGGTGTGAACGAGCTGCTCGAGTTCGAGGACGGCTCGCTCGGCCTCGCGCTCAACCTCGACGAGGAGTCGATCGGCGCCGTTGTGCTCGGCGCGACCGAGGGAGTCGAGGAAGGCCAGACCGTCAAGGCCACCGGGCGCATCCTCTCCGTCCCCGTCGGCGACGGTCTCCTCGGACGGGTGGTCAACGCGCTCGGTGAGCCGATCGACGGCCGGGGGCCGCTCGTCGATCCGATCGACCGCCGTCTCGAGATCCAGGCGCCCTCGATCATGGGTCGCAAGCCCGTGCACGAGCCGATGCAGACCGGCATCAAGGCCATCGACGCGATGACGCCGATCGGCCGGGGTCAGCGCGAGCTGATCATCGGCGACCGCAAGACCGGCAAGACGACGGTCGCGATCGACACGATCCTGAACCAGAAGGGCCAGGGGGTGAAGTGCATCTACGTCGCGATCGGGCAGAAGGGCTCGACGGTGGCGCAGACCGTCGCGACGCTCGCCGCCCGCGGCGCGATGGACTACACGGTGGTCGTCGTGGCGCCCGCCTCCGACCCGGCGCCGTTCAAGTACCTCGCTCCGTACGCGGGGTGCGCGATGGGTCAGCACTGGATGGAGAACGGCGAGCACGCGCTCGTCGTGTACGACGACTTGTCGAAGCAGGCCGAGGCCTATCGGCAGCTGTCGCTGCTGCTACGCCGTCCGCCGGGACGCGAGGCGTACCCCGGCGACGTCTTCTACCTGCACAGCCGCCTGCTCGAGCGCGCCGCGAAGCTGAACGACGAGCGCGGTGCCGGCTCGCTGACCGCACTGCCGATCATCGAGACGAAGGGCGGCGACGTCTCGGCGTACATCCCGACGAACGTCATCTCGATCACCGACGGCCAGATCTACCTGATCGACGACCTGTTCAAGTCGGGCGTGCGGCCGGCAGTCGATGTCGGCATCTCGGTGTCCCGCGTGGGCGGCAACGCGCAGATCAAGGCGATGAAGGCGGTGGCCGGCACGCTGAAGATCGACCTGGCGCAGTTCCGCGACCTCGAGGCCTTTGCCACGTTCGGCTCTGAGCTCGACGCGGTGTCGAAGGCGCAGCTCGAGCGCGGCTACCGCTTGGTCGAGCTGCTGAAGCAGAACCTGAACTCTCCGATGGCGGTCGAGGACCAGGTCGTCAGCATCTTCGCCGGTACGAACGGCTATCTCGACGACCTGCCGGTCAACGAGGTGAAGCGCTTCGAGCAAGAGCTGCTCGAGGTCTTCCACACCCGCCACGGCGCGATGCTCGACGAGATCCGCACCAAGGGCACGCTTCCCGACGGTGTGCGCGACGCAGTGGCCGCGTTCAAGAACGACTTCGCGGTGCTCGGCGCAGACGCCGTCATCGCCGATCCGCTCGCCACCGACGCCGAGGGCCTCGGCGAGGCCGAGTCCGACAAGACGCTGGCGACGGAGTAGCCGTATGGCTGGTGGTCAGGAGCGCATCCTCAGGCGCCGCATCAAGACGGTCCAGGCGACCAAGAAGATCACGCGCGCCATGGAGCTCATCGCCGCCAGCCGCATCGCTCGCGCCCAGGAACGGGTGCGGGCCGCCGTTCCGTACAGCGACCAGATCACCGAGGTCGTGAAGGACATCGCATCGGCGGCGGGCTCCGAGGTCAAGAGCCCGCTCCTCGAGTCCCGGCCCGAGATCCGCAAGGAGGGCTACCTCGTGCTCGTCGCCGACCGCGGCTTGTGCGGTGGCTACAACTCGTCGGTGCTCCGCGCCGCCGAGGGTGAGGTGAAGCGCACCGTCCAGGAGGGCAAGGGCTACGGGCTCGTGCTCGTCGGTCGCAAGGCGGAGACGTACTTCCGCTTTCGGGGTTACGACACCGAAGCGTCGTTCACTGGGTTCTCCGAGCGCCCCACCTACGCCGACGCCAAGGCGATCGCGGCGACCGTCATGGAGAAGTACGCCGAGGGCGCACTGGACCGCGTCGAGATCATCTACACCCGCTTCATCAGCGCCGGGGTCCAAGAGGTGCTGATCCGCCCACTCATCCCACTCGATCGTGCCGTCGTCGAAGGCGGCGACGCCAAGCCGAGCGCGCCCGAGGGACACGAGGGCCCGCAGGCCGCGTACGAGTTCGAGCCCGCGCCCGACGCGATCCTCGACAGCCTCCTGCCCCGCTATGTCGAGGCTCGTATCTACGCGGCGTTGCTCAACGCCGCCGCCTCCGAGCAAGCCGCCCGCCAGCGCGCCATGAAGGCCGCGACCGACAACGCCGAAGATCTCATCATCAGCCTCTCTCGCATCATGAACCGAGCCCGCCAGGACGCGATCACGACCGAGATCATGGAGATCGTCGGCGGCGCCGAGGCCCTGAAGTCCGACGAGGTCGCCGAACACCACGTTCACATCGAGCTCGAACTTCCGACCCCCCTTTCGTAGGAGCCTGCCGTCATGACCATGACCGACAACGAAACGAAGCTGAAGGAGGGCCGGGTCGTCGCGATCGCCGGACCGGTCGTCGACATCGAGTTCCCCCACGACGCCATCCCCGAGATCAACCACGCGGTCCAGATGACGATCGACGTGGGCGGCGAGTCTGTCGTGGTCACTGCCGAGGTCGCGCAGCAGCTCGGTCAGGGCCGGGTCAGGGCGGTGTGCCTGAAGCCGACCGACGGCCTGACCCGCGGAGCGGTCGTCGTGAACACGGGCCGCGGCATCACGGTCCCGGTCGGCGACGGGGTGCTCGGTCACATCTTCAACGTCATCGGTGAGCCACTCGACGTGGACGCGTCGGTGGTCGCCGACCTCGAGCGGTGGGACATCCACCGTGACCCGCCGCCGTTCGACCAGCTCGAGCCTCGGGCGACGATGTTCGAGACCGGCATCAAGGTCATCGACCTCCTCACCCCCTATCTCCAGGGCGGCAAGATCGGCCTGTTCGGAGGCGCCGGCGTCGGCAAGACCGTGTTGATCACCGAGATGATCAACCGCATCGCCAAGCAGCATGGCGGTGTGTCCGTGTTTGCCGGAGTGGGGGAGCGCACGCGTGAGGGCACCGACCTGCGCATCGAGATGGCGGAGTCGGGCGTCATCGACAAGACCGCCCTCGTGTTCGGTCAGATGGACGAGCCGCCCGGCGTACGCCTGCGCGTCGCGCTCTCCGCGCTCACGATGGCCGAGTACTTCCGCGACGTGAAGAACCAGGATGTGCTGCTCTTCATCGACAACATCTTCCGGTTCGTGCAGGCCGGCTCGGAGGTGTCGACCCTGCTCGGCCGCATGCCGTCGGCGGTGGGCTACCAGCCGACGCTCGCCGACGAGATGGGCGAGCTGCAGGAGCGCATCACCTCGACCCGAGGGCGTTCGATCACCTCGCTGCAGGCCGTGTACGTCCCCGCGGACGACTACACCGACCCCGCGCCGTTCACGACGTTCACGCACCTCGACGCCACCACCGAGCTCTCCCGCCAGATCGCGGCGCTCGGCATCTACCCCGCGGTGGACCCGCTGGCGTCGTCGTCGACGCTGCTGCGTCCCGAGGTGGTCGGTGACCGGCACTACGACGTCGCCCGCCGCGTGCAGGAGGTGCTGCAGCGGTTCAAGGAGCTGCAGGACATCATCGCCATCCTCGGCATCGACGAGCTGTCGGAAGAAGACCGCGTGACGGTGAACCGCGCCCGCAAGATCCAGCGCTTCCTGTCCCAGCCGTTCTTCGTCGCCGAGGTGTTCACCTCGATCCCCGGCATCTACGTGCCGATCGAGGAGACGGTCCAGTCGTTCGAGGCGCTGGTCGACGGCGAGCTCGACGAGGTGCCCGAGCAGGCGTTCCTGAACGTCGGCAACGTCGACTCCGTGCTCGCGAAGTCCAAGCAGCTGCAGGATCAAGCGTGACGCTGAAGGTCGAGCTCGTCTCGCCGGAGCAGGTGCTCTACAGCGGCGACGCCTCGATGGTCGTGGCGCGCACCGCGGGTGGAGGCGACATCGCGTTCCTGACGGGACACACGTCCTTTTTGGGTGTGCTCGAGCCCGGACTGGTGCGGGTCATCGAGGAGGATGGCACCGAGCTGCGCGTCGCCGTGTTCGGCGGTTTCGTCGAGGTGAACCACGATCGCGTCTCGATCCTGTCCGACGCCGCGGAGCTTGCCAGCACGATCGACGTCGCCGCCGCCCGGCGGGCTCGCGACGAGGCCGAGGCGCTCCTGCGCCAAGGGGCGGATGACGAGGCCGAGGCCGCGCTGAAGATGGCCGACGTGCGCCTCACGGCCGCCGGCGCCACTCCCACCACCGCCATCCACTGAGTCGGAAAAGGGAAGAGCGGAAGGTGCCCGCCGCACCTCCCGCTCTCGATCCCGCCACCTTGAAGTGGGTGCAGCATGCGCCGGTGCCCGTGTTTGCGATGTAGCGGAGCGCACCGGTCGTCAGTGGCGTCGGTCACACTTGGACGGTGGTGAAGCTCCGACTGGCTGCCGCGTTGCTGATCTCCGACCCGCCGGCCGCCGAGATCAACGGCCTGCGACGGGCGTGCAGCGACGGGTCGCTCGATCGGGTCGATCCGCACATCACGCTCGTGGAGCCCATCAACGTGCGCGACGACGACGTCGACGCGGTGCACCGAATCCTGCGTGGGGCGGCTGCCGAATCCCGCCCCCTCACGTTCACGCTGGGTCCGGCGGCGTCGTTCGCTCCCGATTCGCCGGTGCTCTACCTCGCCGTCGAAGGTGACCTCGGTGGGCTGTCGGCGCTGCGCTCGGCCGTGCGGACGGGGCCGCTCGGTCGCGACGCGGTCTGGCCGTTCGTGCCTCACGTGACGATCGGGACGGACCTGTCCGACGCCCGCCTCGCCGCGGCAGTCGAGGCGTTGGCTGACTACACGGCGACGGTCACGCTCACCCACGTGCACCTGCTGCAAGAGCACCGCGATCCTGACGAGGTGCGTCGATGGCGACCGATCGCGGACGCCGCGCTCGGCGGGCGATCGGTGTCGGGTCGCGGCGGCATCGAGCTCGAGATCACCGCGTCGACCGGCACCGGGTTCGCGCTGACGGCTCGGCGCGACGGCTCCGTCGTCGGGGAGCTCACCGGATGGACCGATGGGTCGTCGCTGCGAGTGGCGTGGTTGCGAGTCGAGGAAGCCGAGCGGGGACTCGGTGTCGGGCGGCGATTGCTCGCCGAGCTCGAGACGTGGGGCCGGGCGCGGGGCGCCGATCGCCTGGTTGCCGCGGTGGCGCCTACGACGAGCGACTTCCTCCGAGCCCGAGGCTGGCGCGACGCCGACGGGGTTCTGGTGAGAGACCTGTGAACGGTGGTCGTTGGCGCACCGCGCTGGTCACGGGCGCGTCGAGCGGCATCGGCGAAGCGATGGCCCGTCGGCTCGCTGCAGACCGCGTGCAGGTCATCGCGGTCGCCCGACGCGAGGAGAGATTGCAGGCGCTCGCGGACGAGTTGCCGCCGGGGACCATCGAGGTGCTGCGAGCCGACCTCGTCGCCGAACACGATCTCGCACACGTCGCGGAACGTGCGCGCGACGTCGACCTGCTCGTGAACAACGCGGGATTCGGCACCTCCGGTCGCTTCGCGGACGCGGATCCGGAGCGTGTGCAGCGAGAGATCGGGCTCAACGTGATGGCGGTGGTCGCGCTGACCCGCGCCGCGCTCGGAGGGATGGTCGCACGCGACCGGGGCTGGATCTGCAACGTGTCGTCGGTCGTCGGCTTTCAGCCCGCGCCGAATCTCGCGGTGTACGCGGCGACGAAGGCGTTCGTCACGAGCTTCACCGAGGGACTGCACGAGGAGCTGCGTGGCACCGGTATCTCCGCGACCGCGCTCTGCCCCGGGCTCACGCGGACAGAGTTCCAGTCGGTGAGCAACCCGACCGGCCGCACGCGGACCACTCCGGAGTTCGCGTGGATGACCGCTGACGACGTCGCTGCGATCGGACTCGCAGACACTGCCGCGCGTCGGGCGGTTTCAGTGCCCGGCCTCCCGAACAAGGCGCTCGTCAGCGCGACCAGCATCCTTCCCCGCGCGCTGGTGCGCCGCCTCACCGGCATCATCCAGATTGGACATCAGCGGTCCTCATAGGACCTCTGACGTCCAAACCCGGGGTCTGGGTCAGCCGTATTCGACGGAGGCGAACTGGCGGAGCTTGTCCATGCGGTGGCGGGCCCGGACCTCGCGCACCGTGCCCGACTTCGAGCGCATGACCAACGAGTGCGTCGTCGCCCCGCCGGCGTCGTAGTGGACGCCCTTCAGCAGGTCGCCGTCGGTGACGCCCGTGGCCGCGAAGAAGCAGTTGTCACCACGGACGAGGTCGTCGATGCCGAGGATCGCGTCGAGGTCGTAGCCGGCGTCGAGCGCCGCCCGCCGTTCCTCGTCGTTGCGGGGCCAGAGCTTGCCGTAGAGCACGCCACCCATGCATTTCAGGGCGCACGCCGCCAGCACCCCCTCCGGTGAGCCGCCCACGCCGAACAAGATGTCCGCGCCGGTGTCGGGCCACGCCGTCGACATCGCCCCCGCCACATCGCCGTCCTGGATGAGCCGGACTCGCGCACCAGCGGCGCGCACCTCACGGATGAGATCGGCGTGACGATCCCGATCGAGGATCACGGCTGTGATGTCGCGGACCGATTCCCCTTTCGCCTTCGCGACCGCTTCGAGGTTCGCCGTCGCCGGTGCCAGCGGGTCGATCACTCCGGCGGCCTCGGGGCCGACCGCGAGCTTCTCCATGTAGACGCACGGGCCGGGGTTGAACATCGTGCCCCGCTCACTCACGCCGATGACCGAGAGGGCATTGCCGCGGCCCTGCGCGGTCGGTGTCGTTCCCTCGAGCGGGTCGACCGCGATGTCGGTGTGCGGCGGCGAGCCGTCACCGATGCGCTCGCCGTTGTAGAGCATCGGCGCTTCGTCCTTCTCGCCCTCGCCGATGACGACGATGCCGTCCATCGGCACCGAGGGCAGCACGATGCGCATGGCCTCGACGGCGGCACCGTCAGCGCCGTTCTTGTCGCCGCGACCCATCCACCGCGATGCCGCCATCGCCGCTGCTTCCGTGACCCGCACGAGCTCCATCGCCAGGTTGCGGTCGGGGGTCTGCGGAACGGCGGCCACGAGCGGACAACGTACCGGGTAGCGTCCGCGCCGTGGCACCCCGGGTGACGGCCGCGATGTGTGCGTATGGCCGAACGCTCGCCGAACCTCGCCTCTCGCCTGACGGTTCGCTCGTCGCGTTCGTCACGACGATCTCCGGCCGAGGCCACCTCGTCCTCGTGCCCACAACCGGCGGCGCAGAGGTGGTGGTGACTTCGGAACCGCCGCCGCGGCCCTCAGCTGCCTACGGCGGAGGTGCGTTCGACTGGCTCCCCGACAACAGCGGCCTCGTCTACGCGGCAACCGACGGTGGGCTCTGGGTTGCGTCGGTCGATGGCGGACCGCCCCGGTGCGTCGTCGAGCCGTTGCCCGCCGGCCCGGTCTCGGCGCCCGCGGTGTCGCCCGACGGCACGATGGTCGCGTGCGTGGCCGACAGCCATCACGTCGTCGTTGCCACACTCGCCGACGACGGCACCTGGCCACGCCGTCTGTCCGGTGACGCGGATTTCTGCTTCGACCCCACGTTCACCACCGACTCGCAGTGGGTGGCGTGGCAGCAGTGGAGCGTTCCCGACATGCCCTGGGACACGAGCGAGATAGCGGCTCGACGCAGCGACGGCAGCGGCGAGATCCTGCGTGCGTTCTCGGCGCCTGACGCGCAAGCCCAGCAGGTCCGGTTCGCCCCGGGCGGTGCGCTCGCCGCGTTCCTCACCGACGTGGACGGATTCCTCAACCTGTGGGTGTTCGACCGCGACTTCAACGCGAAGCCCGTGCTCTCCGAGCCGTTCGAGCACGGCGACCCCTCGTGGGGCCCGGGTCAGCGGTCGTTCGCGTGGTCGCCGGACGGCAACCGCATCGCCTTCAACCGCAACGAGGGCGGGTTCGGCCGGTTGTGCGTCGCCGACGTGGCGACGGGCAGCGTCGAGGAAGTCGCGAGAGGGGTGCACGGCGCGCTCGAGCTGGCAGGGCGAGCGGCTCGCCGCGCTGAGAAGCGGAGCTCGCACGCCTACCGAGATCGTCGTGTACGACGTGCAGTGGCAGCGCGCCCAGATCGCACGCGGCCCGGTCGCCGGCTTCGAGTCCGCGGAGATGGTGGAGCCGGAGCTGGTCGAGTGGGATGGTGAGGACGGCGCCGTCGTGTTCGGCCGGCTCTACCGTCCGACGGTCTCGGCCACTGGCAGCGACCCGCCGCCGCTCGTCTGCTCGGTTCATGGCGGTCCCAGCTCGCAGAGTGGCGTCGCGTTCAACGCCCGCTGGCTCTACTGGCTCGATCGTGGCTACGCGGTGCTCGTGCCGGACCACCGAGGTTCGAGCGGCCACGGGCGTGCGTTCCTGCAGGCGATGCGCGAACGCTGGGGCGACCTCGACACCGCTGACGTGGCCGCGGGACTGCGCGCTGCTGCGCATCGCGGTTGGGCGGACCCGCGTCGCATGGTGGTGATGGGCGGATCGGCCGGTGGCTTCACCGTCCTGAACGTTCTCGCCCATCATCCCGACTTGTGTGCCGCGGGAGTCGATCTGTTCGGCGTCGCCGACCTCCTCGAGCTCGACGAGACGACCCACCGCTTCGAGAAGCACTATCTCCACTCGATCGTCGGGCCGCTGCCGGGCGCCGTCGATCGCTACCGGGATCGTTCGCCGGTCGCGGTGGTGGACAAGATCACCGCTCCGCTGCTGATCCTGCAGGGCACCGACGACGTCGTGGTGCCGCCGGCGCAGTCGCAAGCGATCGCCGACAAGTTGCGGGGACTCGGGCGCACGGTGGAGCTGCACCTCTACGAGGGCGAAGGGCACGGGTGGGGTCGGCCCGAGACCGTGCGGGACGAGCTCGAGCGCACCGAAGACTTCCTGCGCCGGCATGTGCTGAGGTGGCGACGATGAGCTCGCGCATCTGCCCGGCGTGCGGCGCCCAATACCTCGCGTGGGTGACACGGTGTGCCGACTGTGGCGTCGCGTTGTTGGACGCCGGACCGTCGGTGCTCGACCTGCCCGACGACGAGCAACTCGTCTACGAGCTCGCCGAATGGACGCCGGCCCGGCGCACACTGCTCGAGTCCTTGCTCGGTGCCGACGGCATCGGACACGCGTGGGAGGCGGCCGATCTCGTCGTGCACGTCGACGACGAGAGCCGCGTCGATGCGCTCGTCGACGCCATCGAACAGGGAGGCGTCGCGGGAGCAGCCAGCGCCGAACAGGCCGGCCTTGACGGCGACCAGCTCGTCTACGAGCTCGAGGCCTGGAGCGTCGACGACCGGCACAAGCTCGGAGAGGCCCTGCTGGAGGCGGGCGTGCCGTTCGTCTGGGACGCCTCGGACGCGCTCGTCGTGTCCGCCGACGACGAGGATGCGGTCGAGAAGATCCTCGACGCGATCGAGTATCCCGACGCGCTCGAGGAGATCACCGAGGACGAGGGTGCCGACGACGCGGCGCAAGACGCGCTGTCCGAGCTGTTCCTCGCCGCCGATCGGCTGATGCACGATCCGTCTGACGAGGACGGCACGGAAGGCCTGGTGAAGGCCGCGGAGCTCGCAACGGAGGTCGGCGTGCCGTACGGGTTGGCGCCGGCGACGTGGAAGGCGGTCGTCGACCACGCCACCGAGCTGCGCGAGCGGCTCAGTGCCGAGGAGAGCGGGAAGGTCGTCGAGAGCGCGACGGCACTGCGGTCACTGCTGCGCCCCTACGTGTGAGTGGGATGCTCCTCGCCGAGCTCGTCGTCTGGCATTCGCGGCCGTTCTCACCCACTCGTCGCCTGGCGCTCGGCGAGAGCATGCTGCCGACCGATCCGGCGCCCGGCTTCGGCGGCATCCTGCTCGGCGGTGTGGTCGCCGCTCACATGGACGACCTCGATCCCGAGCTCCATCACGACCTGCATCGCTTGATCAACGAGCTCGAACACGGTCGCCGCATCGTCCAACCCCGGCTCCGTCATCGGTTCCAGACCGACCGGGTGGGCCTGTCGAGCAGCCACCACCGGCTCCTCGGGGTCGGCGAGGCGATCGACTTCGACTTCGACACGAAGGGATCGGCCGCGCAGCAGATCCTCGGTGCGGTGTATGCCGCCGCGATGGTCCCCCCGGTCGCGCGCCACTCGATCGCAACGGTGCTGCACAAAGCGATGCGATGGACCGGGCCGCTCGGGCCGTCGTTCGTCAGCTACCTGTCCGGCGTCGGGGGAGCGCGGGCGTGGTCGGCGCGGGCGTTCGCTGACCCCGTCGCCTGGGCGCTCGAGGTGCTCGGCATCGCCGCCGACTCACCCGATCGCCAGGCCGTCATCGCGCACTTCCGCGCGCGACTGCGCGAGGTGCATCCCGACCATGGCGGTTCCGCGGACGATGCGGGCCAGCGCATCCTCGACCTCACCGAAGCGCGGCGGATCCTGCTGGGATGACCGCGACCGCCGGCGCAGTGCTGTTGTTCCCCGGAGCGGGAAGCAACCGAAACCACGGATCGCTCGTCGCGATCGAGCGCGAGGTCGCGCCGCTTCCCGTCGTGCGGGCCGACTTCCCTTACCGCAAGGCCGGACGGTCCTCGCCCGATCGGCCCCCCGTGCTTCTGCAGTCAGTCGTCGACGAGGCGTCAACTCTCGTCGCAGGCAAGCGCATCCGCGCGAACCGACTCGTGCTCGGGGGGAGGTCGATGGGGGGACGCATCTGCTCGATGGCAGTTGCCGACGGTCTCCCCGCCGCCGGGCTCGTCCTCATCTGCTATCCGCTGCACCCGCCCGGCAAGCCCGAACAGCTTCGCGTCGAGCACCTGCCGAAGCTCACGATGCCCTGCTTGTTCGTGTCGGGCACCCGCGATCAGTTCGGGACCCCTGCGGAGCTCGAGGCGGCGACGGCCATGATCCCCGGTCCCGTCGAGCATGTCTGGATCGACGGCGCCCGCCACGATCTGAAGGGCAAGGACGCGGAGATCGCCGAGGTCGTCGCGCGGTGGATCAAGGGGTTGGGGCGACGGCGTCCTCCGGGTTGAGCTCCTCGAGCTCGCGGCGCGCCGTCTCCGGATAGAGCTTCAGGACGAGGATGCACACCACCATCGGGCCGAGCGCGAGCAACGCCATCCCCGGTGCGAATTGGTCCCACCGATCCGACATGGCCCCTGCCGCGATGAGACCGACGCCGCTCCCGATGAGCGCGAGCACGGTGATCGCGGCGTTTGCCTTCCCGCGAAGTGAGGTGGGGAAGAGCTCCGCGCTGTAGACGCCGAGCGCGGGAACCGAAGCTGCGCCGACGATCGCCCCGATCGCGGAGGCAAGCCACATCGTCCAGCCCTGGGCGACGAAGAACCACACCGTGCAGATGGTCCCGCCGAACAGCGCGATCGATCCGACGATGCGCCGACCGCGGAAATCGGCCAGCCGTCCGCCGACGATGATCCCGATGCCGCCCGGCGTGTTGGTCAGCAGGGTGAAGGCGGAGATGCGGCTTGCGGAGAAGCCGCGCTCGTTCTTGAGGTACCGGTTCTGGAAAGCGGAGGCGGGCGCGACGAACAGGTTCAGCAACATCCCGGAGATCGCAAGGAGCCAGAACCGTCCGAGGTGCCCTGCGAAGCCGGCGTCGGCGTGGGGCGCCTCGAAGCGCCGGCTCTCCTGCAACCGCCGGCTCACGCCCGGCACGAGGAGAAGGCCGAGTAGCGGGACGACATAGACCAGTCGCCAGCCTCCGACGCCGAGATCGGCGAGGGGGAGCGAAGCCACACATGCCCCGGCCCCGAGCGCCGTTGCCATCGCCAACAAGCTCACCGCGTACGGCACGCGAGCCGGCGGGCATCTCCTCCATCGCGACAACGGCGATGAGGATGCCGAGCGCCATGGCGAGCGGGCGCGCGATCGCCTGCGACGCCGTGAGCCACGGCAGCGAGGGCGCCAACGCTCCGGTCGCGGCGACGATCGGGGCCGCTACCGATAGCCCGATGATGAGCCGTCGTCGTCCGCGGCGATCCGCGATCCCTCCGATGACGAGCGCGAGCAGCACGCCACAGCGCACGAGCGCCAGCGAGACCCCCTGCGAGCGGTCGGTCGAGCCGAACTCGTCAGCGGCGAACGCGATCGTCTGCGTCAGGAGCGTGTTGAGGTAGCCGACGATGAGCCCGACGGCAGAGAGCACGCCGAGCGCAGTCGCGGCCCGAGCGTCGAGGCGTTCGGGCGGCGCCCACCACGGCGCCTTGTCCCCGGCCGGCTGCCGCAAGGTGTGCCGCACGAGGGGCGCGAAGACGAACCCGAAGTACGGCACCGCCAGCTCGTACTCGACGACCTCGGTGACCGCGCCGTCTGGCTCGTCGGTGACGGTGCGTTGGTACGACACGAACGGCCCACCGGCATAGGAGAACCAGCCGTCGGCCTCACGCAGCTCGTGCACGATGTCGTCGCGCGGGGTTCGCAGCTCGGTTCGCAGCTCGGGCGGCGGGTCGGCATAGCGGTTGACGATGCGGGCCACCGGCTCCGATGCTCCTGGTCCGTTGGCAGGGAGTGCCGACGGGGGTCGAGCATACTGACGGCATGGATCGAGTCCTGGTGCGGCCGAGCGGGCCGCTCATGGGCGAAGTCGTCATCTCGGGCGCGAAGAACTCTGCGCTGAAGCTGATGGCGGCAACCCTTCTCGCACCGGGCGAACACGTGATCACGAACGTGCCGCAGATCACTGACGTCGCGACGATGACCGAGCTGCTCGGTGCGATCGGCGTCGAGGTCGTTCGCGACGGCACGACGATGACGTTGCGTACGCCCGACGAGCTGCATCCTGAGGCGCCGTACCACTTGGTCGAGCGCATGCGCGCGTCCACCGCCGTCTTGGGGCCGTTGCTCACACGAGTGGGCCGCGCCCGCGTGGCGCTCCCCGGCGGCGACGACTTCGGTTCCCGACCGATCGACATGCATCTGTCGGGCCTCGAAGCGATGGGCGCCACGTTCGAGCTCGAGCACGGCTACGTGCGCGGATCGGCCGACGGGCTGCGTGGCGCGTCGATCACGCTCGAGTTTCCGAGCGTGGGCGCGACCGAGAACATCGTGATGGCCGCGGTCGTCGCCAAGGGAACGACGGTCATCGACAACGCCGCCCGCGAGCCCGAGATCGGCGACCTGGTCGCGTTCCTGACCGCGATGGGCGCGCAGATCGACGGTGCCGGAACCGCGACGATCGTGGTCGAGGGCACCCCCGACGGGTTGCGAGCCGCGACGCACGAGACGATCCCCGACCGGGTGGAGGCGGCGACATACCTCGCCGCGGTCGCGGTCACCGGGGGCGAGGTCGTGCTGCGGAACGCCCGCGCCGACCACATGGAGATGTACCTCCGCAAGCTCGGAGAGATGGGCGTCACCGCGACTCCGACGATCGACGGGATCTGGGCGCGTGGCCCGGCGCAGCTCCGATCAGTCGACGTGTCGACGCTGCCCTATCCCGGCGTCGCGACCGACTACAAGCCGCTGTTCACGGTGATGCTCGCGATCGCAGATGGCGTGGGCATCGTGACCGAGAACCTGTTCGCAGGACGCTTCCGCTACGTCGACGAACTGGCCCGGATGGGAGCCGACATCCGCACCGACGCCCACCATGCCGTCGTGCGCGGAAAGGCCCGGCTCTCCGGGGCGCCGGTGCGCGCACCCGACATCCGGGCCGGAGCCGCGCTCGTGGTAGCCGGGTTGATCGCCGAGGGCGAGACCGAGGTCTCAGGGCTGCATCACATCGATCGCGGCTACGAGGATCTGGTGGGCAAGCTTCAGGGCGTCGGGGCCTCCATCGAACGCATCGACTAGTTCCCTCGCTGCTCTCCGTACCTTCCTCGGCGCCGCTCTCCGCTCCGCTTCGATCGCCGCCTGCTCGCTGCGCTCGACAATCGGTGCTTCGCGCACCCGGCGGCGCACTGCGCCGCCGCTTGAAGTGAAGCGGAGAGCAGCGAGGGCACTAGTAGGGAACAACGGGGCCGGTCGCGGGGTTTGGCAGACTGTCAGTTCCTCTTTGAAGGGTCTTCGCGCGTGCGTCAACAGGTCGAGCAGACGATCGAAGCGATCCGGCCGGCGTTGCAGGCCGATGGCGGCGACATGTTCCTGCGCGACGTCGATGAGGAGACGGGCGTCGTCACGGTGAGCCTGCTGGGTGCGTGCGGCACCTGCCCGGCCAGCACGGCGACGCTCAAGGCGGGCATCGAGCGAATCATGAAAGACCGGGTCGAGGGCGTCACGTCCGTCGTCGCCGAATAGCTGGACCTGACTCGTTAGGGTGCGGGCGCCGTGCGCCGCCATGACCCTGCCGAGCTTCTCGATGCCGCCCGCAACGGCGACCGCGGCGCGCTGGCCCGGCTGCTCTCGCTCGTCGAGCAGGGCGGGCCACTTGCCCGCGAGGTCGGGCGCCTCAGCCATCCTCTCGGTGGGCACGCCTACACCGTCGGTCTGACCGGCGCCCCCGGTTCCGGGAAGTCGACGCTCACCAGCCAGCTCATCTCCCTGTTGCGCGCGGACCACGTCTCGGTCGCGGTCCTGGCCGTCGACCCGTCGTCGCCGTTCTCCGGTGGCGCGATCCTCGGCGACCGCGTGCGCATGCAAGATCACGCCACCGACCCCGGCGTCTTCATCCGATCGATGGCGACGCGGGGTCATCTCGGTGGTCTCGCTCTCGCGGCACCGCAGGCGATCCGGGTGCTCGACGCGGTGGGCAAGCCGTGGGTGCTCGTGGAGACCGTTGGCGTCGGCCAGGTCGAGGTCGAGATCGCCGGCGAGGCCGACACGACACTGGTCGTCGTGAATCCAGGGTGGGGCGATGCTGTGCAGGCGAACAAGGCGGGCTTGCTGGAGATCGGCGAGGTGTTCGTGATCAACAAGGCCGACCGAAACGGCGTGGCCGAGACGCGTCGCGACCTCGAGCAGATGCTCGACCTCTCCGAGCTCGGCGACTGGCGGCCGCCGATCATCGCTACCGTCGCCTCCCGCAACGAGGGCATGACCGAGCTGTGGGACGCAGTCCTCTCACACCGGGCCCACCTCGAGGCGAGCAGTGAGCTCGAGAAGCGACGCGAACAGCGGCTCGCCCGCGAGCTCGACGAGATCGTGGTGCGTAGCCTGCAGGAGCGCGCACGCGACCTCCTGACCGGCACCACGTATGAGGAGCTGTACGCCGATGTGCTCGCCCGGCGGACCGATCCGTGGTCGGCGGCGGAGCAGTTGCTCGATGCGCTTCCGTGACCGTCGGATGAGGCGTCGGGCTATGGTCCGCGGCCATGGCCGACGAACCCGTGCTCGTTCGCGTCGAGCGACGCGATGACGGCGTCGCCGTCGTCACCCTCGACAACCCCAAGGTCAACGCACTCTCGAGCGCGTTGCTCGCGCAGCTGAAAGCAGCCGCAGAGGCGCTCACCGCCGACCCGCCCGGCGCCGTGGTGGTGACCGGAGGTGATCGGGTCTTCGCCGCGGGCGCCGACATCTCGGAGTTCGGCGGGCCGCACGAGGCTGCGGTGCTCGGTGGGCACTTCGTCGCGACGCTCAACGCGCTCGCAGCGATTCCGCGCATGACGATTGCGGCGGTGTCGGGCTACGCGCTCGGCGGAGGCTGTGAGGTCGCGCTCGCGTGCGACCTGCGGATCGTGTCGGAGAAGGCCAAGTTCGGCCAGCCCGAGATCCTCCTCGGCATCATCCCCGGTGGGGGTGGCACGCAACGTCTCGCTCGCCTGGTCGGCGTGTCGCGCGCGAAGGAGATCATCCTCACGGGGCGGCAGGTCGACGCTGAAGAGGCGCTGCGCATCGGCCTCGCCGACGAGGTCGTGGCGCCGGAAGCACTCCACGATCGGGCCATCGAGCGCGCCGCCGAGTTCGCTCGCGGTGCGCTTGCCGCGCATGCACTCGCGAAGCGCGCCATCGACGAGGGCCTTGACTTGCCGCTCGTCGATGGGCTCCAGCTCGAGCAGGAGTGCTTCGTCGAGGTGTTCCGAACCGAGGATTCTCAGGTCGGCGTGAAGTCGTTCCTGGAGAGCGGCCCCGGCAAGGCCACGTTCACCGGTCACTGAGCAGAGTCACTCAGAAAGGGAGCATCGATGGCATACGCAGACGTCAACGGCCAACGCATCTACTACGAGGACTCCGGAGGAGACGGCGCGCCGGTGATACTCGGCCACGGGTTCCTCATGGACCACGAGATGTTCGCCCCGCAGGTTGCAGCACTCGCGCCCGAGTTCCGAGTGATCACCTGGGACGAGCGGGGGTTCGGCCTGACGGAGTTCGACGACAAGCCCTTCACCTACTGGGATTCGGCCGACGACTGCCTCGGACTGCTCACGCACCTCGGCATCGACCGCGCTGTCGTCGGCGGGATGAGCCAGGGCGGTTTCCTCTCGATGCGAGCCGCGCTCACCGCGCCCGATCGGGTGAAGGCGCTTGTCCTCCTCGACACGCAGTCGGGGAAGGAGGGTGAGGATGTGATGGCGGGCTATCGCCAGCTGCAGGAGACCTGGCTCTCGGTTGGCCCCATCGACGAAGTCGTCAACATCGTCGCGAACATCATCATCGCCGACCCCGACGAGAACCCGAAGTGGATCGCCAAATGGCGAGAGCGGCCGAAGGAGCTGTTCCTGCAGCCATCCGAGTGCCTCTTCACCCGAGACGACATCACGGACCGGATCGGTGAGATCACCTGTCCGGCGTTCATCGCGCACGGCACCGCCGACACCGCCATCTCGATGGAGCAGGCCAAGGCGCTCCGCGACGGTCTCGGCAACTGCGTCGCGTTCGTCGAGGTCGAAGGCGGCGCGCACGCCGCGAACCTCACCCACGCCGATCAGGTCAACGGCCCACTACTCGACTTCCTCCGCCAGTACGCGTGAGATGAAGGCGCTCTCGGCGGCGCAGTGCGCCGCCGGGGTGCGCGAAGCACCGATTGTCGAGCGAAGCGAGCAGGAGCCGATCGAAGCGCAGCGGAGAGCGGCGACGTGACGGGAGGGCGGCGCAGTGCGCCGCCGGGGTGCGCGAAGCAGCGATTGTCGAGCGAAGCGAGCAGGAGCCGATCGAAGCGCAGCGGAGAGCGGCGACGAGGAAGAGGATTACTAGGCCCAGGCGATGCGGCCGAGCTCGACGGGCTGGGCGAGGTCGGGATGCGCGGGCAGCACCCGGACGGTGAAGCCGTAGCGGCCCGCTGAGTCCGGCTGCAGCTCGCCGTGATAGCGCACGCCGGCGGGTGACTGCTCGACGAGGGTCATCGGTACGACCGCGGGGTCGACCAGCTCGTCGCCCTGGCCCACCGGGCCGTGCAGCAGCTGCACGGTGACGTCGTCGGGCGCGAGCTCGCCGAGGCCCACGGTCGCGTCGACCTGACGGGTCGCGCCGAGGTCGGCCGAGCTCACGTCGGACTCGACGGTAACGACATGCACCCCGTGCCAGGCCTCGAGCACGCGCGCCTTCCAGGTCGCGAGCGCCTTCGCGGCGGCGAAGTCGTCGGTGTTGATGCGATCGGCGTGGGCGGCTGTGGGCTCGTACAGCTGGGTCGTGTAGTCCCGCACCATGCGGGCCGCGGTGACCTGGGGGCACAGCGTCCGCAGCGACGCCTTCATGCGTCGCACCCACCCTCGCGGCGTCGGTCCCTCGTTGCGTTGGTAGAAGAGCGGCACGATCTGGCGCTCGAGCAGCTCGAACAAGCTGTTCGCCTCGATCTCATCGCGCTTGGCGAGATCCGCTTCGCCCTCGGCCGACGTGATCGCCCAGCCGTTCGTGCCGTCGAAGCACTCGTCCCACCAGCCGTCGAGGATCGAGCAGTTGAGCGCGCCGTTCATCGCCGCCTTCATCCCGCTGGTGCCACAGGCTTCCTGAGGACGGCGGGGGTTGTTCAACCACACGTCGCAGCCCTGGTACATGTGCCGAGCCAACGCGATGTCGTAGTCGTCCACGAACACGAACCGATGGCGCACGATGGGGTCGGAGCCGAAGTGGACCAGATCTCGAATCAGCGCCTTTCCGAGGTCGTCGGCGGGGTGCGCCTTGCCCGCGAACACGAACTGGACCGGCTGATCGGTCGACAGCAACAGGTCTCGCAGCCGGTCCGGCTGCGAGAGCAGCAACGTCGCCCGTTTGTAGGTCGCGAAGCGCCGGGCGAAGCCGATGGTCAGCGCCTTCGGGTCGAGCACGCTGTCGCTCCACTCCACCTCGGACGGGGACAGCCCGCGCGCCAAGCCTGCCGCGAGCAACCGTTGCCGCACGTACCAGGTCAGCCGGCCTCGGCGGTGCTCGCGCGCCCGCCACAGCTCGTCGTCGCCCACATCGTCGATGCGCTCCCAGTCACTCGCGAGCGCCTCGGTCCAGCCGGGGCTCACGTGACGGCTGAAGATCTCGGTGAACTCGGGCGCGGTCCAGGTCGGCGCGTGCACCCCGTTGGTGATCGAGGTGATCGGTGTCTCCGCGACGGGCACATCGGGCCACATGCCGGCAAACATCTGCCGGCTGACCGAACCGTGCAGCTTGGCGACCGCGTTGGAGCGGGCGGCTAGGCGCAGACCCATCACCGCCATGTTGAACCGTTCGTCAGGCTCATCCGCCCGGTGACCGAGCGCCAGCAGCGTGTCGAGCGGGACGCCGCACTCGGCCGCCCAGCCGCTGAAGTACTTCGCCATCAGCTCCTTCGGGAAGCGGTCGATGCCCGCGGGCACCGGCGTGTGCGTCGTGAAGATGCACGAAGCTCGCACGGCCTCCACTGCTTCGGGGAACGTGAGACCGTCCTTCGTCATCAACCGATGCAGCCGTTCGAGGCCGAGGAACCCGGCGTGCCCTTCGTTCGTGTGGAACACCTGCACGCCGAGGCCGACCCCATCGAGCATCCGGACGCCTCCCATGCCGAGGAGGATCTCCTGCTGCAGCCGGTGTTCGACGTCGCCGCCGTAGAGGCGGTCGGTGACCTCGCGGATGTCGGGTTCGTTGTCGTCGATGTCGGAGTCGAGGAGGTACAGCGGCGTGCGTCCCACGTCGGCCCGCCACACCTGCGCGTGGAGCGTGCGCCCGGCGAGCTCGACGCTGACGCGCACGCCTTCGCAGAGTGTGATCGCCATCGCGTACGGGTCGAGGTCGGGATAGCGCTCCTGTTGCCAGCCGTCGTGCGACAGGCTCTGACGGAAGTAGCCGTGGCGGTAGAGCAAGCCGACACCCACGAGGGGAAGGCCGAGATCGCTCGACGCCTTCAGGTGATCGCCGGCGAGCACGCCGAGGCCACCCGAGTATTGGGGGAGGGCCTCGCTGATGCCGAACTCCGGCGAGAAGTAGCCGACGAGACGGAGGGGCGACGGTCCCTTCAGCTGGAACCACCGGTCGTTGGTGAGGGAGCGAGCGAGCTCGTCGTCCGTGTCGACGAGGAAGCGCATGAAGCCCGGATCCTCGGTGAGCGCTTGGAGGCGGTCGCGGTCGACCGATGCGATGACCGCGACCGGGTCTCGGTGGGTCGCCTCCCAGAGATCGGGATCCACCCAGCGGAACAGGTCCCGCGTCTCCTGGTCCCACGACCAGCGCAGGTTGAGCGCGAGCCGCTCGAGGGGCCCGAGTGCCTCGGGCAGGCTCGCCCGGACCGTGAAGCTGCGGAGCGCCTTCATGCCGAACCCTTCACGTCAGCCCCTTCACGTCACACTCTTCGTCTTTTTCGCCTTCTTCTTGCTGCGCGCGCCGGCCTCCTCGTACAGCTCGATCGTCGAGGCGGCGATCGCGTCCCACGAGTAGCGGGTGCGCACGAGCTCGCTTCCCGCGGCCTGGCACTTCGCGGGGAGGCCGGGTTCGGTGAGCATCCGATCGACGGCGGCCGCGAGCGCGTCAGCGTTGCCGGGCGGGAACAGCAGTCCGGCATCGGTGCCGCTCAGCACCTCACGCAATCCTCCGCTCTCCGCGGCGATGAGAGGCGCGCCCGCCGAGACCGCTTCGAGCGCCACGATGCCGAACGGCTCGTAGAGCGACGGGATCACCGCGCAGGTCGCTTCGTTCAGAAGCCTCACGAGCTCCTCGTCGCTCACGAACCCCGCGAACTGCACCGCGCCCTCGACACCCAGCCCTCGTGCGACGCCGCGCAGCTCCTCGGAGTACGTGCCTCGGCCGACGATCGCGCAGCGAAGGTTCGGCCGACGACTGAGCAGCCTCGCTACGGCGCCAATCAACGTTTGGAAGCCCTTCTCGTACTCGAGGCGACCCCACGAGACGAGGAGCGGCGCTTCACTGCCGGCGCGGACCACGTCCAGCGCGGCGAAGCGAGTCGGGTCGACCCCGTTCGGGACCATCACGATCTTGTCGCGGGGAAGCTGGAACGAGCGCACGACCTCCTCGACCATGAAGCCCGAGCAGCAGATCACTCGGTGGGCCTGGTAGGTCAGCCACCACTCGGCGGCGTTGATCGCCTCGGAAGTCGAGCTCGTGAGGTGACCTTGATGGCGCCCGAGCTCGGTCGCGTGCACTGTCGCGACGAACGGCACCTTGTAGGCCTCCCGCAGGGTGTCGCCCGCCCAAGCGCCGAGCCAGTCGTGCGCGTGCACGACGTCGGCCTGCCACGGCAGGATCGCCGCACCGAGCTGCGCGAGCTGGTGGTTGCCGGAGATCACTTGCGCCAGCGGGTTGTCGGCCGGCACCCACGGCAGATCGACGTGGGCGCGCAGGACGCGGACCCCCTCGAGCTCGGCGTCGTCGGGCGCGTACGGGTGGGCGCGAGTGAGCACGACCACTTCGTGGCCGGCCCGGGCCATTGCGGTTGCGAGTCCGTGGACGTGGGCGGCAAGGCCGCCGACGACGAGCGGTGGGTACTCCCAGCTGACCATCGCGACGCGCATGAGCGCCCGACCTTACCCGGGCATCGTGGGATGCTTCGGGGGTGCTCCGAGCCCCCGACCTCGCCGCCGAGCTCGCGCGAATTGTCGCCGGCGAGCACCGTTCGCCCCACGACGTGCTCGGGCCACACCGCGCTGACACCGGTTGGGTGGTGCGGGTCTGGCGGCCCGACGCAGAGGCCTGTGCCTTGCTCAGCGACCTGGCTCGGCTCGAGATGGTGCGCGTGCGCGACGAGGGGATCTTCGTCGTCGAGCTCGCGGCCGATCCTGGCGCGTACCGGATAGAGGTCACTGATCCCGCGGGATCGGTCGCTGTCGCGGACGACCCGTATCGCTTCTGGCCGACCCTCGGCGACGTCGACCTGCACCTGATCGGCGAGGGCACCCACCGGCGCCTCTGGGATGCGCTCGGCGCCCACGCCCGTCGCCATGAGGGCGTCGACGGCACCGCGTTCGCGGTGTGGGCGCCCGCGGCACGATCGGTGCGGGTGGTTGGCGACTTCAACGGCTGGAACGGACGAGCGCATCCGATGCGGCTGCTGGGATCGTCGGGTGTTTGGGAGCTCTTCGTGCCCGGTGCCGGGCCGGAGCACCACTACAAGTTCGAGGTGAACGGCTCCGATGGGCGTGTCGCGTTGAAGGCCGATCCGCTCGCCCGCGCCGCCGAGTTGCCTCCCGGCGCCGCCAGCATCATCACGACGTCGAGCCACGTATGGGGCGACGGCGTGTGGATCGACCATCGGCTCCGCGACGACCCGGTGCGGGCGCCGCTGACCATCTACGAAGTCCATCTCGGATCGTGGCGACCAGGGCTCGGGTACCGGGAGATCGCACCGCTGCTCGCCGATCACGTCATCGACCTCGGCTTCACGCACGTCGAGCTGCTCCCCATCGCCGAGCACCCGTTCGGGGGCTCATGGGGGTACCAAGTGTCGAGCTACTACGCGCCAACCGCGCGGTACGGCACCCCCGATGACTTCCGGTGGTTCGTCGACCACCTCCATCAGCGCGGCATCGGCGTGATCATCGACTGGGTGCCCGCGCACTTCCCCCGCGACGCCTGGGCGCTCGGACGGTTCGATGGCTCCGCGCTGTACGAGCATCTCGACCCTCGCCTCGGTGAGCATCCAGACTGGGGCACGTTCGTCTTCAACTACGCGCGGAACGAGGTACGCAACTTCCTCGTCGCCAACGCGTTGTATTGGGTCGACGAGTTCCACGTCGACGGACTCCGTGTCGACGCGGTCGCCTCGATGATCTATCTCGACTACTCGCGTCAACCCGGGCAATGGGTTCCGAACGAGAGGGGGGGACGGGAGAACCTCGGCGCGCTGCAGTTCATCCGAGATCTCAACGTCACGCTGCACGGCGCGCACCCCGGAGTGCTGACGGTCGCCGAGGAGTCGACCTCGTGGCCGGCCGTGACGGCGCCCGTGCACCACGACGGCCTCGGGTTCACGCACAAGTGGAACATGGGGTGGATGCACGACACGCTCGACTACTTGCGCCACGATCCCGTGCATCGCAAGCACCACCACCGCAACCTGACGTTCGGCTTGCTCTACGCGTACACGGAGAACTTCGTGTTGCCGCTTTCTCACGACGAGGTCGTGCACGGCAAGGGTCCGCTCATCGACAAGATGGCCGGCGACAAGTGGCAGAAGTTCGCCAACCTGCGTGCGCTCTACGGATGGATGTGGGCGTACCCCGGTCGCAAGCTGCTGTTCATGGGAAGTGAGATCGCGCAGGACCGCGAGTGGCACCACGACCGCAGCCTCGACTGGCATCTGCTCGACCGGCCGGAGCACGCCGGGGTCCGGGACCTGGTGCGTCAGCTCAATCACGTGCTGCTCGCCGAGCCGGCTTTGTGGGAGCGTGACCGCGACCCGGCCGGCTTCCGTTGGCTCGATGCCGACGACAGCGAGCACAGCATCTACAGCTTCGTGCGGTATTCCGGCGACGGCCGTCGGGCAGTCGCATGCGTCGCGAACTTCACGCCGGTCCCACGCGAGGGGTATCGCCTCGGCGTGCCCTTCCCCGGGCACTGGACCACGCTGCTCGACACGAACGCGACGTGGTTCGGGGGCTCCGGCTATGGGGGGTCGAAGGGCTTCGACACCGAGAGGGTCGCGTGGCACGGCTTCGGCGACTCCGCCTTGATCTCTCTGCCGCCCTTGGCAGTGGTGTGGTTCGCGGGATCGACCGAATCGTGAGCGCGCGGCGTTTGGTCGTCCACGGGCACTTCTACCAACCCCCCCGCGAGAACCCGTGGACCGAGACCGTGCCGGTCGAGGCATCGGCGGCGCCGTTCCACGACTGGAACGAACGCATCACGGCCGAGTGTTATCGCGCCAACGCCTCCGCCCGCGTGCTCGACGAGCACGGTGCGTTGGTCGGCGTCGTCGACAACTACGCGCTGCTGTCGTTCAACTTCGGCCCCACCCTGCTGTCATGGCTCGAACAGCATCACCCTGACCTCTACTCGGTCATCGCGCGTGACGCCGGCGAGGGTCGTGGCGCGATCGCGCAGGGGTACAGCCACATGATCCTGCCGCTGGCGACCCGTCGAGACATCGTGACCCAGGTCCGCTGGGGCCTCGCTGACTTCGCGCACCGGTTCGGCCGGCGCGCCGAGGGCATGTGGCTGCCCGAGACCGCGGTCAATGACGACGTGCTTGCGGTCCTGGCCGAGGAAGACGTGGGCTTCACGATCCTGGCGCCGTCCCAGGCCTTGAGGTGGCGGCCCCTCGGCCATGGTGACGATGCCTGGCAACCGGCCGACGACGCCACCATCGACACGCGCCGGCTGTACCGGTGGTGCCACCACGACGGCAGCGGCCGGGGTGTGACCATCGTCTTCTACGACGGTCCGCTCTCCCACGACGCGGCATTCGGTCTCGGCACTTTGTCGAGTGGCGTGCTCGTCGAGCGGGCCGAGGCTCAGCTCGAAGGTGCGGGTCACGCCGGGCTCGTATGCCTCGCGACCGACGGCGAGACATTCGGTCACCATCACAAGTGGGGCGACCGCACGATCGCGTACGCCCTCGCCGTCGAGGCACCGCGACGGGGTCTCACCATCGGCGTGCTCGCCGATCTGATCACCGAGCACCCAGCTCGAGCATGAGGTCGCGATCCGAGAAAGCGCTTGGTCGTGCATGCACGGCGTGGCGCGGTGGCGTGAGGACTGCGGGTGCCACACCGGTGGCGGCCCGGGATGGAACCAGCGCTGGCGCACGCCGCTACGCGAAGCGTTCGATCGGATACGCAATCACGGAGCAGAAGTGTTCGAACGCCGCGGCGCGGAAGTTCTCGTCGACCCGTGGAGCGCACGAGACGAATACGTGTCGGTCGTGCTCGGCGCGACCACCGTCTCGGACTTCGCCAGCCGGTGGGTGAAGGGTGACTCCCACGAGGCGCTCGTCCAGGCCCTCACACTCCTCGAGGCGCAACGGCACCTCATGCTCATGTACACGTCCTGCGGCTGGTTCTTCAACGACGTCGCCGGTCTCGAGACCGTTCAGGTGATGCGCTACGCCGCCCGGGCGGCTGACCTCCTCGACGAGGTCGGTGAGCCCTTCGGTCGCAACGAGCTGCTCGACGTGCTGTCGAACGCGGTGAGCAACGATCCTGAGGAGGGGACGGCCCGCGACATCTGGCTTCGACGCGTCGAGCCGAGCCGAGTCGACGCGGCCCGGGTCGTCGCCCATCTCGCGATGATGGACCTGCTCGAACGGCGCGATCCACCGGTCGAGCTCGGCGGCTACCACGTGCGCGTGCACAGGCACGACCGCGGTGATCGCGGTTCGGTAGAGATGTGCTGCGGACGGGTCGAGCTCCGGCACCGCCGCACGGGGCGTCGCCACGAGCACATCTATGCCGCGCTGCGCATGGGTGCACTCGAGATCGCGGGCGCGAGCCGGCCGGCCGGTGATGTCGCCCACGACGACGCATTGCTCGCAACCTTCGCCGGCGCCTTCAGGGACGGGGAGCGCGTGACCGCGCTCGTGCGTCGCATGATCGAGGACCTCGCCCCCGCCGACCTCGGAGGCGAGGAGTTCAGCCTCGACTCTGCGCTTCCCGATGCGGCCGAGCAGGTGTTGCGGTCCACCGCGCAGACCCTTGTCGACCGCTTCGATGTGGCCTTCGAGCGGCTCGTCATCGACGCCGCCGACGTGTTCGAAGCGCTCGCTCTCGCGAGCTACCCGCTTCCCCCTGAGCTGAAGCTGCCGGTCGAGATGGCGACCGCCCGCCAGCTCGAGGCGGCGCTCGTCGCGCTGGCCGGGGGATTCGAACCGGTGACCTACACCGCGGCGCGCGAGCTTGCAGAGCAGGCGAAGGTGCAAGGGCTCTCGCTGGCGACGCCCGCAGTGATCGACGCGCTCGGCGAAGCAACCGTGCACTCGGTGCACGTGGCGGTCGCAAACAGATCGCCGGGTGCCGTGCACGACGCCATCGCCATGGTCCGGCTCGCCCTGCTGCTCGATGCCCCGTTCGACCTCAGTCCGGCGCAGGACGCGGTGTACTTCGCGCTGGTCGGTGGCGTCGGCGAGGACACGACCCTGCGACCCCTGGGCGTGGCGCTCGGGCTGGCGGTCGACAATCTCGGCGTGCCGCGTCCCTGACGGTTCCCTGACCGGTACTGTCGCCCGCCGTGCAACCCACTGACATCAGCCGGGTCGTCGTGCCCGGCGAACCACGGCTCTCGCCGGATGCGCGACATGTTCGCGTTCACGGTCGCCACGGTCGATCTCGCCGCGAACAACGGCAAGTCGCAGGTGTGGCTCGCCCCGGTCGACGGCTCGGCGCCGGCGCAGCCGCTCACCGCCGGAGCGGCGCGCGACGGACACGCGCGATGGTCACCCGACGGCCGCTCGCTCGCGTTCACGAGCCACCGCGAGGAGAGCGGCTCGCAGCTGCTGGTGCTGCCGATCGGCGGAGTGGGCGGCGAGTCGCGGGTCGTCGCCTCGTTGCCCGAGGAGATCGAAGCCCTCGAGTGGTCTCCCGATGGAGCATCGATCGCGTTCGTCGCGCGGCTGCGCGACGAGGCGCAGTACGCGCCCACTCGCGATGCCGATCGCCCTCCTCGGCGCATCACCCACCTCGGCTGGAAGTACGACAACGTCGGCTGGATCGTCGATCGTCCTCGTTCGCTGTTCGTCGTGGAGGCGATGGGGATGAACGAGCACCGTGTCCTTCTCACCGGTGGCCACGATGTGGCTCCCGCGTTCGCGTGGACGAACGAGAGCGACGCGATCGTGATCCCGCACGGGCCCCACGAAACCGCGGACCTCGATCGAGTCGTCGACCTCTGGATGGTGCGGCTCGACGGCAGCACACCGACTCGCCTCACCGACGGCACCGAGTCGTGGTCGCAGCCCACTCTGGCTCCGTCCGGCACGCACGTTGCCGTCTACCGCTCGGACCCGCGCGACCCGGTCCGCAACGCCGACCTCGTCATGTTCGATCTCGCGACCGCGGCGACCGAAGCGGTAGCGCCCGACATCGACCGAGGAAGGTCGATCCTCGCGCCGATGGGCGCGCAGTTCGACAGCGGACGCATCTGGTTCACGATCGAGGATCGCGGGGGCACGCACCTGTACGCCGCGCCCGACACAGGCGTGCTCACCGGCGATCGCGTTGTGACGGGCGTCCACGTCCACGCGGGCGTGATCGCGTTCACGGAATCGCTGGCCACTGGCCCTCTCCGTGTGCTGGTGCGGGGTGTCGACGGCGACGAGGAGCGCGAGCTGGCGTCGTTCCCGATTCCGTTTCCGACCAGCGCGCCCGAGAAGGTGCCGACCACCGCGAGTGACGGCAGCGACGTCGAGGCCTGGTTCATCCCACCGCTCGAAGTCGACGAGTCGGGGCAGTACCCCGTGCTCCTCAACATCCACGGAGGTCCCTACACCCAGTACGGCTACTCCTTCTTCGACGAGTTCCAGGTGCAGGCGGGCGCGGGGTACGGCGTCGTGTATTGCAACCCGCGGGGGTCCTCCGGCTATGGCACGCCTTGGGGACGAGCGATCCTCGGACCGAAGTACGAGCGCGAGCCGGGCACCGGGTGGGGCGGCATCGACACCACGGACGTGCTGAGCGCGCTGGACGCCGCGCTGGCGCGCTACCCGTACCTCGACCCCGATCGCGTCGGTGTGCTCGGCGGCTCGTACGGCGGGTATCTGACCTCATGGCTCGTCACGCAGACCGACCGGTTCGCGGCCGCGTGCTCCGAACGGGCGGTCAACAACGTGGCGACGATGACCCACACATCCGACATCGGCTGGTGGTTCAACGTGCAGTACGCGGGCGTGACCGCGATGGAAGACACCGAGGAGCTCCTGCGGATGTCACCGGTCACCTACGCCGACCGGATCACGACGCCACTCCTCATCGTTCACAGCGAGAACGACTGGCGCTGCCCGATCGAGCAAGCCGAGGATCTGTACACACGGCTGCGTCAGCTCGGGCGCGACGTCGAGTTCGTGCGCTTCCCAGGCGAGGGTCATGAGCTGTCGCGGTCGGGTGCGCCGAAGCACCGACTGCTGCGACTCGAGATCATCCTCGAGTTCTTCGGCCGCCACCTGAAAGCTGCGCCGGTCAGCTGACGTTGAAGCACCAGCTGAAGGTGCGGGCGAACTCGGCTCCTTCGATCGTGGGGAAGAAGTGGGCGGTGACGCAGTGGCGCCCAGGGGTGAACTCCTCGACCTCCTTCCCCGGTCCGGGTTGGAAGAACACCTGGTTGAGCGCGTCGTTGAGCGTGAGCTGATCCTCGGGCATGGGCACGCTGTCGATATCGAGGGTGCCCTGGTAGCCGGGCGCGAGATCGACGCCCACCTGCGACTGGCGCAGCACGATGTCGCCGGGCTTGGGTACGAGCACCTCCACACCCGGGTCCACGACGGTGACGGAGTCGTCGCCCGTTTCGGCCTGCATGAAACCAGCGACGATGGCGACCAATGCCACGGCGATCACCGCGGCGAGCCCCAACCGGCGCCATTGCATGTCGAGATCTTGCCTGACGGCCACCGCGGAACCCCCATCGCGCCCCGCCGCTGCGTTGTGTGGGTGCCGCGATAGCCGCGAACCCAGCGGTTACCGTTTGTCGGTGCACTCGCATCGTCGGTCGACGCGCGCGGATCGTGCCTGATGGGCGCCTGATGGTCGTCTCGCGCATGGCCGATCATGTCGGCCGCGTGCTCGGTGGTCGCTACCGGCTCGTTGCTCCCGTCGGTGCCGGCGCGTCCGCGCAGGTCTACCTGGCTGACGACGTGCAGCTGCGGCGGCAAGTGGCCGTCAAGGTGTTGCATCCAGCGCTGTCGGGTGACCCCACCTTCTTGAAGCGCTTCCGCGCCGAGGCGCGGGCCGCGGCGGCCCTCAGCCATCCCAACGTGATGGCCGTCTACGACTGGGGCGAGGAGGAAGACCTCTCCGACTACGGCCCCTACCTCGTGCTCGAGTACCTCGGCGGCGGCAGTCTCCGCTCGATGCTCGACTCGGGCCGGCTGCTGAACCCGTCGCAGGCCCTCGTGCTCGGGCTCGAGGCGGCGCGAGGGCTCGAGTACGCGCATCGACGGGGGTTCGTCCACCGCGACATCAAGCCTGCGAACCTCCTCTTTGACGAGGAGGGGCGTCTGCGCATCGCCGACTTCGGCTTGGCGCGAGCCATCGCCGAAGCCGCGTGGACCGAGCCGTCGGGTGTCGTGCTCGGCACCGCGCGCTACGCCTCGCCCGAGCAGGCGCAAGGCAAGGCGGTCGACGGCAAGTCCGACGTGTACTCGCTCGCGCTCGTGCTGATCGAGTCGGTCACGGGGAAGGTGCCGTTCTCGTCCGACACCACGGTGTCGACGCTGATGTCTCGGATCGACGCGCTGCTTCCGGTCCCCGACTCGATGGGTCCGCTGCGGTCGGTCGTCGAGCGTGCCGGCCGCCCCGATCCTCTCGAGCGCTACGACGCTGCTGAGCTGGGACGTGCGCTCGTGGGCACTGCGGAGCGGCTCCCCCGCCCCGCGCCGTTCCCTCTCGTGCCGCAGAAGCCGTCGACGGGCGACCTTCTCGATCTCACGACGATGAAGTCGGCGGGGTCGACGATGGCAACAGCCGTCGCCGGTTCGCAGACTCCCGAACCGTTCGACGTCGAGCGGGCCAACGTCGCGCCGGTTCGCATGGAGGATCCGAAGCCTCGCCATCGCTGGCGCCGTCGGTTGCTGCTGCTGCTCACCGCGCTCGTGCTGCTCGTCGGTGGTGGCGCCGCCGTCTACGCGGCAACGCAGGCCCGCGTGCCGAAGCATGACGTGCCGGCGGTGACCGGGATGGAGGAGCAACAGGCGCTCGCCGCGGTCGGCGAGTTCGGATGGAAGATCGACCGCCAGACCGCGTACGACGACGCCTCGGTCGCAGGTGTGGTCCTGTCGCAGGATCCCCCTCCCGGCGAACAGCTGAAGGAGGGCGGGACGTTCACGTTGGTGGTGTCGCTCGGCCCCACTCCCGTGGGTGTCCCCGACCTCACCGGCATGAGTGACGGCCAGGCGGGAGAAGCGCTTGCCGCGCAGGGGCTCGTCGTCGGCACCGTCACGGAGGTCAACGACGAGGCGGTTCCGGCGCACTTCGTGATCAGCTGGGAGCCTGCCGGACAGGAGATCCCGAAGGGCAATCCTGTGAACCTCGTGGTGTCGAAGGGGCCCGCGCCGCGCGTCGTGCCCCAGGTGGGCGGCAGCTACGACAACGCGGCGGCCGCCCTCGCGGGCGTCCAGCTGCAGGCGCAAAAGGAAGAGGTCTTCAGCGACACCGTGCCGGCCGGCGAGGTCGTCGGCACCGTCCCAGGAGCGGGCGCGAGCGTCGAACGCGACGACGTCGTCACCGTCCAGGTCTCGAAGGGACCCGACCTCGTGGCAGTGCCGTCGATCTCCGGCCTGTCGCTCCAGGAGGCGATCGGCGCGATCGAGGCGGCGGGGCTGACGCCCGGCCAGCTCTACGGGCCGGCGCGCGGAACGCCCATCTCCACGAACCCCGGCGAGGGCGCGCAGGTGAAGCGGGGCAGCGCGGTCGACATCTACCTCGGTTAGCGAGTCCCTCGGTTAGCGAGTTACGGCGGCCGACGCCTAGCGTGCCCCCGCACACTCGAGTGAGGGGAGTCATCCATGGGCGCTCTCGATGGACGCGTCGCCATCATCACGGGCGCGGGTCGCGGCATCGGCCGCGAGCACGCGCTGCTCTTTGCGGCTGAGGGTGCGAAGGTCGTCGTCAACGACCTCGGTGGCAACCCCGACGGCACGGGCGACGATCGCACGCCGGCTGAGCAAGTCGTGCACGAGATCGAGAAGATGGGTGGCGAAGCGGTCGCCAACGCCGACAACGTCGCGAGCTGGGAAGGCGGCCAACGCATGGTGAACGCCGCGGTCGAGGCGTTCGGCCAGCTCGACATCCTCGTCAACAACGCGGGCATCCTGCGTGACCGCGTCCTCGTGAACATGACCGAGGAGGAGTGGGACGCCGTTGTGGCCGTGCATCTCAAGGGCCACTTCGTGCCCACGCGCTGGGCCGCGGCGTACTGGCGCGAGAAGGTGAAGGCGGGCGAGACCGTGCACGCGAACGTGATCAACACGTCGTCGACGTCGGGTCTGCTGTCCAACCCCGGCCAGACGAACTACGGCGCCGCGAAGTCGGGCATTGCGACGTTCACGCAGATCGCCGCAAAGGAGCTTTCGCGCTACGGCGTGAAGGTGAACTGCATCGCGCCGGCAGCGCGCACGCGTCTCACCGAAGCGACGCCCGGTCTCGGCGACATCATCAAGGCCCCCGACGATCCCGGTTCGTTCGACATCTGGGATCCGGCGAACATCTCGCCCCTCGTCGCGTACCTCGCCACCGCAGACTGCCCGTTCACGGGCGAGACGTTCTTCGTCCAGGGCGGCCAGGTGAAGAAGTTCCAGTCGTGGAAGATGGGCGACGGCGTCGAGCAGGACGAGCGCTGGACGGTCGCCGGCCTGCAGTCCGAGCTCAGCAAGCTGGCCGCCCCCGCGGAGTAGCCCGGGCCGGTTTTCTTGGCGCCAGCGGGTATCAGAGACCCGAACGCGCCAAGAGAAACGGCGGACGGTCATGGCCGACGTCACACAGCTGAGACCTTGACCCCGGCGCGGATCGGCGCGAGGCTGCTAATACTCCGGTTCGGACCGTCCGAGACCGAGCAGTCAAGACTGAGCAGATGTGGAGGTCAGCGATGACCGTGGTCGGCAGCGCATACCTGGAAGGCAACTTCGCTCCTGTCACCGACGAGGTGACGGCGCTCGATCTGCCGGTGACCGGCAGGATCCCCGAGACGTTGCGGGGGCGCTACCTCCGGAACGGACCCAACCCCGTCGGACCAGTCGATCCGGCGACCTATCACTGGTTCACGGGCGACGGGATGGTGCACGGCGTCCGGCTGCTCGACGGCAAGGCCGAGTGGTATCGCAACCGTTGGGTCCGCGCCGGCGGAGTGCCAGCCGCGCTCGGCGTGCCGGACCCCGGCGGGGCCATCCACGCCGACATGGACTTCGCGGCGAACACCAACGTGATCGGACACGCGGGCAAGACGCTTGCCATCGTCGAGGCGGGCGGTCGTCCGATCGAGATGAGCTACGAGCTCGACACGGTGACGCGTGGCGACTTCGACGGCACGTTGCCGAATGGATACACCGCGCATCCGAAGCGCGACCCGGACACTGGCGAGCTGCATGCGGTCTGCTACTGGTGGGGCCTCGGCAATCAGGTGCAGTACATCGTCGTCGACGCCTCCGGGAAGGTCACGAAGGTGGTACCCATCGAGACCACCGGTGCGCCGATGTTGCACGACATGGGCCTCTCGTCGGGGCACGTGATCGTGCTGGACCTTCCCTGCGTGTTCAACCTCGATCTCGCGATGTCGGGAGCCTTCCCCTACAAGTGGGATCCCTCGTATCCGGCGCGCATCGGCGTGCTGCCCCGATCGGGCGGCAACAGCGACGTCAAGTGGTTCGAGATCGACCCCTGCTACGTCTTCCACCCGATGAACACCTTCGACGACGGCGACCGCGTGGTGTTCGACGCCGTGCGCCATCCCCGGATGTTCGCCGACCAGCTCCTCGGCCCCGACGAAGGCACGCCCACGCTTGATCGTTGGACGCTCGACCTGTCGAACGGCAAGGTCGTCGAGGAGCGCCTCGATGACCGCGGGCAGGAGTTCCCTCGTCACGACGAGCGGCTCGTCGGCAAGCCCTACCGGTTCGGCTACACGGTCGCGACACTTCCCGGCCTGCTCGGCGCGGGCAACGTGAAGCACGACCTGCGCGACGGGAGCAGCGAGGTCCACGACTACGGAGCACAGCGCCACGCCGCGGAGCCGGTGTTCATCCCTGCAACCGCGGACTCAGCCGAGGACGACGGGTACGTGATGACGCTCGTCTACGACTCGACGACGGATCGCAGCGACCTCGTGATCCTGCATGCGCAGGACTTCACGGGTGAGCCCGTGGCGACCGTGCACTTGCCGCAGCGGGTGCCATTCGGCTTCCACGGCAACTGGGTGCCCGACGCCCTTTAGTCCACGTCGCCGTGCTCGCCGCACGGCTCCTGCTCGCTTCGCTCGACAATCGGTGCTTCGCGCACCCAGCGGCGCACTGCGCCGCCAGTTGAAGGCCTAGAGCGCTGCTTCGTCTGAGCCGTCGAGGACGCCGGCGGCGATGGCGGCGGCCTGGTCGTGCCACATCCCCATTGCGGTCTTCATCGGGAGGAACCCGAGCTTGAGATAGAAGCCCTCCTTGCCCGGGTTCGCGTACAGGATGATCTTCTTGTGCCCGCCCGCCTGCTCGACGAGCCGGCGGATGATCTCCTTGCCGAGACCTTGGCCCTGCTCGTCGGGATGTACGGCGACGTCGGCGATGTACGCGCAGTCGAGGCCGTCCGCGAGCGCACGTCCCGGCGCCGACGAGCCGGCCGTCGGCGTAGGCGAAGCAGCGGAACATGCTGTTGCCGAAGACTGTGCGCAGCGCGTCGGGCGGCTTGATGCCGAGCGGCGCGACGCGGTAGAGGTCGCTCAGCTCGTCCCAGTCGACCGCTTGGATCTCGTGGATCCACTCGTATTCAGCCATCGGCGCCCGGTCCCATCCAGAGCGTGAATCGACAGATCGTCGCGTAGCCCATGCGCTCGTACACAGGCCGTCCGTCGTCGCTCGCGATGAGCACAGCCGGGAGGTCCGGCTGGGCGAGCGTCGCCGCCCATGTGATCGCCGCGCCGAAACCTCGTCCTCGCAGCGTCGCGTCGACGCTGATGAACTCGACCATGTTCACGCCCCGCGTGCACGATGCCGCGCCGGTCGCCACAGGGCGCCCGTCGACGCTTCCCACGAACCAGCAGCTGTCGTCATGAAGTACGCGCTCGTCAACCCACGCGCCAGCCTCGAGCGCGGCGAGCTCTGGCACCGGGTAGCACCTCGCGAACGTCTCGGCGAACTGCTGCATGCCTGCGGCATCGGTGACGCGGTGGATCGCGAGGTCAGCAGGACCTGCGGTGCTGGACGGGCCGGTCGGGCGCATCATGAACGGCGGATGGCCACCGAGGCGGAGTCCGCGTGGGCGCAGGTCGGGAGTCGGCCATGCGCTCCAGATCGTGAAGGGCTTCGGCCCGTAGAGGCGAGTCGCCGCGCCGACGAGCTCGGGCCATTCCTCAACTCGGAGCGGCCGCACCAGCGCGACGGAGTTGGCGAGCGCGAAGGGGATGGCGGTGTTCGCCATTACGGCGAGCTCGTTACGAAGAACCGGCTGTCCCATCGCTAGAGCGTCGTGTTCGACCCGATCGGCAAAGGCGAGCACGTACTGCCGAAGCAGAGTGTCGTCCTCGGGGGTCGACGGGAGCCACCCGTCCTCCATCTCGTGTTGCTCCGCCACGGTGTCCTCCATGCTGGCCTCCGCTCGGCTCACCGCTTCTGCGCGATCCAGATCTCCTCCGCCGGCCATTGGCTGGCCCATTCGTACGACGAATACCACGGATAGGTGGTCGTTGCCCCCGGAGGCGGCTGCAGCTCGATGAGGTCGTCGAGGAGCAAGTCCGAGGACCGGAGGAGGCGGATCCACTCGCCGTGGGAGAGCACGAAGTCGACCGACTCACCGTCGGTGAGGCGTCGCATCCCGAACGCGGGCCGGTGCAGCGTCGTCGTCAGCTGCCACTCGGAGTCGAGACACATCGCGCGCAAAGGCGTCGAGTTGCAGAAGATCAAGCGCCCCTCTGGGCGCAGGATGCGGGACACCTCGGGGACCGACCGTTCGGGTGCCGCGAACGTCATTGCGCCGTGATCGCAGAACACGAGGTCGAACGACCCGTCGGCGAATGGGATCGCCTCGGCGCTCGCTTGGATGAACGGCACGTCGACGCGGTGGTGCGTCGCGAGCTTCGTGGCGTACGCGAGCTGGCCGGACGAGAAGTCGAGCGCCATGACCCGCACCTCACGAGAAGCGAGCGCGACCGACCACTGGCCGCCGCCGCACCCCAGCTCGAGCACGTCGAGATCACGAAGATCGCCGAGCGCGCCGACGGTCTGCTCGGGGATGCGCCACGTGCCCCACGCGAGCGGGGCCGCTTCGAGCTCGGCCGCGTGCTCGGCTTGATACTCGGCACTTGTGGTCTCCCAGTACCGCCGGTTGAGCCGCTCGTCCCCGGTCGCCACGATCGGACCCTACGTTAGGGTCGGCGGTCGATGACGAGGACGGACCCGACCCCGCGCGAGCTGCATCCCGCGGGCAAGGGACGGGGCGATCTCGTCATCGAGGCGCCGGGCCTCGACGAGGTCAACGTCGTCCCGTGGCCGCTTCTCCTTCGCCACAAGCTCGTGCGCAAGGTCGAGGCGAGCGACCGGTACCCCTGGCTGGTCCTCTCGACCGCGCTGTTCGGCTTGTTCACGGTGGGGTTCACCGTGACGTTGCTCGCGGTGTCGATCCCGACGATCGCCGGCGACCTCGACGCGAGCCAGGCCACGTTGGCGTGGGTGATCACGGGCCCGCTGCTCGCGTACGGCATCGTCGGCCCGACGCTCGGCAAGGCCGGCGACCTCTTCGGTTACAAGAAGCTCTACCTCATCGGCATCGCGGGCGCGGGCATCTTCGCCGGCTTCACCGCGCTGGCGTGGAGCGCGCCCACGCTCATCCTGTTCCGCGTGCTCGGCGCCGGGATCGGCGCGGCAACCGGACCCGCATCGATGGCCATGCTCAACCGGGTCTTCGAGCCCGAGCAGCGCGTCAAAGCGCTCGGGTACTGGTCGTTCGCGAACGCCGGCGGGCCGGTGCTCGGTGTCGTCGTCGGTGCCCCGATCGTCGAGGCGTTCGGCTGGCGGTGGATCTTCGCCGCGCAGGTGCCGCTGTGCCTCGCCGGCTTCCTGGTCGCGCTGGCGCTTCTGCCGGAGACGGAGCGCCAAAAGGGGGTGCGGTTCGATCTCGCGGGCGCTGGCCTGCTGGCCCTGTCGGTGACCAGCCTGCTGTTCGGCCTCAACCGAGGCGCCGCGTGGGGATGGTCGAACACGGTGGTCGTCGTGTCGTTGCTGATGTGTCCCTTCGCGATGGCGGCCTTCATCGCGTACGAGCGCCGGGCAAGGGATCCGCTGCTGAAGCTCGACTACTTCCGCGACCGCAACTTCGCGGGCCCGATCGCCGTGCAGTTCTTCACGAACTTCGCGTACATGGGCGGCTTCATCCTCACGCCCCTCCTGCTCGCCGACGGCCTCGGCTACGGCACCACCAAGACGGGCCTGCTCTCCATCTTCAGACCGCTCGCGTTCGCCCTCACCGGCCCGGCCGCGGGGTACTTGGCTGCACGCGTCGGAATAAGGGGGATGGGCATCGGCGGATCGCTGCTGATCTCGGCATCGATGGTCGTGCTCTCAGGAGTCGATCTCGACACGGGCTACGCGTACATCATCTTCGCGATGGTGCTGTCGGGCATGGGCCTCGGCGCGTCCTCGCCTTCGATGGCAGCGACGATCGCCAACACCGTCGACGAGGCCGACTTCGGCGTCGCGGGCGCGACGCAGCAGCTCGCCGCGCAGGTGGGTGTGGTCGCCGGTATTCAGATCATGCAGACCGTGCAGGCGTCGCGCGAGGAGGCCGTTGGACTGATCGCGTCGTACAGCGACGCCTATCTCGTCGGCGCCGGTGTCGCGGCGCTCGGCGCAGTCTGCGCGCTGGTGATCCGCCGAGGGGCGCTGACGCCGGTGTCACGCTGACCTAAGCGGTCATCTCCTTGATCTCGTCGTTGATCTTCCCGGTGACGGGGTCGGCGCCCATGCTCTGCATGCCCATCAGCTTCATCATGTCGCCCTGCACCTTGACCTTGCCGCTCATGAATGCCTGCATCGCGGCGGCCTGGTCCTGATCGACCATCTGCTTCTTGGCCACGTCGTAAGGCAGCGTGATCGTGACGTCGGCGTCGGGCAGCTCACCCTTGTCCATCACCATCTCGCCGGACGAGGTGTCGAGGAACATCTTGATGTCCTCGCCGCTCGGCGTCTCGGTGATGACCTGGTTCATCTTGATCGCCGGAGGCTTCGTCGTGATCTCGCTCGCGTACTTGTCGCGGATCGCCTTCGCGGCATTGATCCAGTCGTCGCTCAGGAACTCGTGTCCCACTGTGCTGGCTCCTTGTGGTCGTCAGGGTCGGTCCGGCGGCACGCTAGCCCAGCGCGCTCGCGGTGGGCACGGGCGGGGCTGGGCCTTCCGCACGCCGAGCGATCTCGTCATCGGCGGCCAGGCTCCGCACCACGAAGCGACCGACGACGTCGGCGATCTCGTCGGGCGTCGCCCGCAACCGCCCCGTGCGCTGGAAGTGGCTGTAGGTCGACACGACACCAACGACGCCGTACGCCATCAGGTCGGGATCGTCGTCGCGCACGAGACCGAGCTCGATTCCTTCGCGGATGAGCGCGGCCACGTCGTGCGCGTGGATCTCGGTGCCCTCGCGCATCAGCTCGGTCCAGGTCTGGTTGCGGTTCTCCACCTCGAGCAGTGCGAAGAAGGGCGCATGCCCGGCCATGAAGCGAAGCGACGCCTCCGCACCCTGACGGAGGCGGACCAGCGGATCGGTGGTCGGATCCATCGCATCCGACTGCGCCCGCCGGAGTCGGAGCCTCATGCTGGTGACGAGCTCGCCGAACAGCGCTTCCTTGTTCTCGAAGTACCAGTAGAAGAGGCCCTTCGCAACGCCCGCCGCCTCGCAGATGTCGACGACGCGTGTGTCCGCGTACCCACGGCGCGAGAACAGGTCAGCCGCCTGGTCGAGGAGCTGTTGCTTGCGCTCCCGACCCTGGTCGGTGAGGCGTCGAGGCGTGCTCACGGCCCTCAGTCCACCAGCATCCTGACCGGCGGGTCAATGACGGTGGCCAGGTAGAGTCGGGCGTCGTGGCCGTTGGTTCTCGGGTCGAACGCGTCGAAACGCGGACCCGCAACCCCAAGTGGAAGAACTATCCCCTCCGCATCGAGATGTCGGAGTGCATCAACTGCGACGCGTGTCTCCGTCATTGCCCGACCCAGTTCGGCGCGATCTTCAACCACGGCGTCGACGTCGTGATCATCCCGGAGCTCTGCTCGGGCTGCGACAAGTGCCTTCCCGCCTGTCCGGTCGACTGCATCTACCCGTTCCCCGAGTGGGAGGAAGCGGGCTACCCGCAGGAGTGGTGGGAAGAGCCGCTCTCCTCCAACGACCCGTACAAGTAGGACCGTTCCAAGTAGGAGAGCCCATGCCCGACATCGACACGCCGGAGATCCTGCCCGGCGCCGAGCCGTGGTCAACCGACGGAAGCGGCCCTGGTGCACCGGGCGCGTTGTGCATCCACGGGTTCACAGGCAATCCGACTTCGATGCGTCCGGTGGCCGAGGCGTTCGCGGCCGCAGGTTTCGCGGTCGAGCTGCCGCGGCTGCCCGGTCACGGCACCACCGTCGAGGACATGTTGACGACGTCGTGGGAGGACTGGTCGGCCGAGGCCGAGGCCGCCTACCAACGGCTTGCCGCGCGCGCGGGCAAGGTCGTCGTAGCCGGACTCTCGATGGGCGGCACGCTCACCGTGTGGTTGGCCACGCGCCATCCGGAGATCGCCGGCATCGTCCCGATCAATGCCGCGGTCGCACCGCAGCAGCCCGAAGTGGTCGAGATGGTGAAGGGCATGGTCAATGAGGGTGAGCTCGTGATGCCCGGCATCGGAAGCGACATCGCGAAGCCTGGCGTCGTCGAGTCCGCGTACGAGTCGACGCCGCTGAAGCCCCTGCTCTCACTCGTTGGCGTGCTCGACGAGCTCGGCAGCAAGCTCGGCGGCATCACGTGCCCAGTCCTGATCATGACGAGCCCGCAGGATCACGTCGTCGACCCGGCGGCGTCGGACTTGCTGGCCGCCGCCGTGAGCGGCCCCGTCGAGCGCGTCACCTTGGAGCGCAGCTACCACGTGGCGACGGTCGACTACGACGCCGAGTTGATCCAGCAGCAGGCGGTCGAGTTCGGGCGCAAGGTGACAGCGGGCTGAGCGGCTCGGCCGCGTAGCGTCGAGAGCGATGGTGACGGTGCTCGCGGCGTCCGTGTTGGGTTCGATCCCGAGCCCCGACTCGAACGCGATCCACATCGGGGGACTGCAGCTCCGCGCCTACGGGCTGATGATCGCCCTCGGTGTCGTCGCGGCGGTCTGGTTGGCCAACCGCCGGTGGATCGCCGCGGGTGGACGCGAGGACGACATGTCGGCGATCGCGATCGTCGCGGTGCCGTGCGGCATCGTCGGAGCGCGGCTGTACCACGTCATCACCGACTGGCAGCGCTTCACCGACGAGCCGTGGAAGGCGCTGTACATCTGGCAGGGCGGGCTCGGCATCTGGGGCGCGATCGCACTTGGCGCTGCCGGCGCCGTGTGGGTCGCGCGCCGGCGCCGCATGCCCTTGGGGCCGCTCGCCGATGCGATCGCTCCCGCGCTTCCGCTCGCGCAGGCGATCGGTCGGTTGGGCAATTGGTTCAACCAGGAGCTGTTCGGCCGTCCGACCGACCTGCCGTGGGGACTGCAGATCGATCCTTCGCACCGGCCCGACGGCTACTCCCAATTCGAGACGTTCCACCCGACCTTCCTCTATGAGTCGCTGTGGTGTCTCTTCCTGTGCGGCGCGCTGATCTTCATCGGCAAGCGATGGGGCGACCGGCTTCGGCCCGGAAGCCTGTTTTGGATGTACGTGGCCGGTTACACGTTCGTGCGCTTCTTCATCGAGCGCCTCCGCATCGACGAGGCCTCGTTGATCTGGGGCCTGCGCGTCAACGAATGGGTCAGCGCGGGGATGTTCCTGCTCTCGGTGGGGATCCTCGTCGCGATGAACTTCCACGAGCCGGCGCCGCCTGGTGAGCAGGACGGTGAACCGGACGGTGAACCGGACGAGTCGTCGCCGGAGGAGCAGTCGGCATCCGACGAGCCCGAGGCCGAGGAGGCGGCCGCGCAGTAGCGTCGGCGCATGGCTGACGACGTTGTCCTCTCCGAAGACCGGGGCGCCATTCGGCTCTTGACGCTGAACCGCCCCGACCGCCTCAACGCATGGACCGGCGAGCTCGCTAGCCGGTACTTCACATTGCTCGACGAGGCCGCGGCCGATCCGGACGTGCGCGCCATCGTCGTCACGGGCGCGGGGAAGGGGTTCTGCGCAGGCGCCGACATGGACATGCTGCAGGGCATCGGCAACCGCGGCGGCACCGGTAGCGCCGCGCCCGGCAAGCACTACGAGCAGTACCACGCGACGACGTTGTCGAAGCCGGTGCTCGCTGCGATCAACGGTGCGTGTGCCGGCATCGGCCTCGTTCACGCGCTCATGTGCGACATCCGCTTCGCCGCGGCAGGCGCCAAGTTCACCACCGCGTTCGCCCGGCGCGGCCTCGTCGCCGAGCATGGCATCTCGTGGGTTCTGCCTCGCCTGGTCGGTCCGGCGCGGGCGATGGACTTGCTGCTCTCGGGTCGTGTGTTCCTCGCCGAGGAGGCCTCCGAGCTCGGCCTCGTCAATCGAGTGGTCGCGCCCGAGGCGCTGCTCGACGAGACACTGGCCTACGCGCACGACCTGGCCGCGAACTCGTCGCCGTCGTCGATGGCCGTGATGAAGCGCCAGGTCTGGACGGCGCTCGCGCAGTCGCTCGCGGAGGCGTCGAGCGAAGCCGAAGGGCTCATGGCGCAATCGCTCCGCGAGTCCGACTTCAAGGAAGGTGTTGCGAGCTTCGTCGAGAAGCGCCCGCCGCAGTTCCTCCCCGTCCAGGACTGGACCAAGGCGTAGCCGAGCACACCTGCCCGGCGTCGATTTGCTCGGCGGAACGATCGTCGGGCCCGCCTAGCATGACAACCCGTGTCCGAGCGCATCTCCACTGAGCAGGTCGCGCATGTCGCGCGCCTGGCGCGCCTCAATCTGACCGCCGACGAGCTCGATCGGTACACCCATCAGCTCGCGGACATCCTCGATCACGCGCAGGATGTGGAAGCGCTCGACCTCGACGGTGTCGAGCCCATGACGCATCCCGTGCCGCTCAGCAACGTGCTGCGCGAGGACGTAGTGCGGCCGTGCCTCGACCGCGACGAAGTGCTGGCGGCGGCGCCGGCCGCGGAGAGCAATCGCTTCGCGGTTCCGCCGATCTTGGGTGAGGCGCCGTGACCGCGATCGAGATCGCCGCGGAGGTCAGGGCCGGGCGACACAAGGCGCGTGAGGTCATCGACGAGCATCTCGCCCGCATCGCCGAGCGCGACGGAGAGCTCCACGCGTTCAACCTCGTCACGGTCGACGAAGCCCGAGCGGCCGCCGACGAGATCGATCGGCGTGTCGCCGCAGGTGACGACCCTGGTCCGCTCTCGGGTGTGCCGGTCGCGCTGAAGGACAACCTCTGCACGCGCGGCATCCCGACGACGTGCTCATCGCGCATCCTCGAGGGTTGGCGCCCGCCGTACACGGCGACGGTGGTCGAGCGGCTCGTCGCGGCCGGCGCAATCCCGGTAGGGAAGACCAACCTCGACGAGTTCGCGATGGGCTCGTCGACGGAGAACTCGGCGTTCGGGCCCACCGCGAACCCGCACAACACCACCCGAGTGGCGGGAGGGTCGTCTGGTGGCAGTGCGGCCGCGGTCGCGGCGAACTTCGCTGCGCTCGCTCTCGGATCTGACACCGGCGGCTCGATCCGCCTTCCTGCATCGTTCTGTGGCGTGGTCGGCGTGAAGCCGACCTACGGGCTCGTCTCCCGCTACGGGCTCGTCGCGTTCGCGTCGAGCCTCGACCAGATCGGTCCATTCGGCGCGACGGTCGCGGATGCCGCGCTCGCTCTGGACATCATCAGCGGCCACGATCCGATGGACTCCACGTCGATCCCGCGCGAAGCGGTCCGGGTGAGCCGCACGCTGAACGACGGAGTGGACGGCCTTCGCATCGGGATGGTGTCCGAGCTCCGCAACGGCATCTCCTCCGATGTGTTGTCGCGGCTCGACGTGGCGGCGATCACCCTCGAGAAGGCCGGGGCGGTGATCGACACCGTCTCGATGCCGTCGTTCACATACGGGCTCACCGCCTACTACCTGATCGCACCGGCCGAGGCGTCGAGCAACCTCGCGCGCTACGACGGGGTGCGGTACGGCCTGCGCGTCGATGGCGCCGACGTCGCCGCGATGAACGCCGCGACTCGTACCGCCGGCTTCGGTGAGGAGGTGAAGCGCCGCATCATGCTCGGCACCTACGCCCTGTCCGCGGGCTACTACGACGCGTACTACGGGAAGGCGCAGAAGGTGCGAACCCTGATCGCGCGGGATTTCGCGTCGGCGTACGAGCGGTTCGATCTGTTGCTGTCGCCCACGTCGCCCACCACCGCGTTCGAGATCGGTGCGAAGACCGCCGACCCGCTCACGATGTACCTGTCCGACGTGTGCACCATCCCGACGAACCTCGCCGGCCACGCCGCGATCACCGTGCCGTTCGGCAGCGGCGACGACGGCCTGCCCGTCGGCATCCAGGTGATGGCGCCCGCGCTCGGCGAAGCGACCATGTTCCGGGCCGCCGCGGCGCTCGAATCGGGGCTCGCATGACCGAGTGGGAGACGGTGATCGGGCTCGAGGTGCACGTCGAGCTGGCGACCACGACGAAGCTGTTCTGCGGCTGCCCGAACCACTTCGGGGACGAACCGAACACGAACATCTGCCCGGTGTGTCTCGGGCTGCCGGGCTCGCTGCCCGTGCTCAACCGGAGCGCAGTCGATCTCGCGATCCAGCTCGGCCAGGCGCTGCACTGCACGGTGGTGCCGTCGATCTTCCACCGGAAGAACTACTTCTACCCAGACATGCCGAAGGACTATCAGGTCAGCCAGTACGACCAGCCGGTGAACGTCGACGGCTACCTCGACCTTCCGTCGGGCGCTCGGGTGGGCATCGAGCGCGCTCACATGGAGGAGGACACGGGCAAGTCGACCCACCTCGGCGCGTCGGGTCGCATCCACGGAGCCGGCGGGTCCCTCGTCGACTACAACCGTGCCGGCGTGCCTCTCGTCGAGATCGTGAGCCGTCCCGACCTTCGCTCGGCCGAGGATGCACGCGCGTACGCCAACGAGCTGCGAGCGATCCTGCTCGCGACGGGCGCGAGTGACGCCAAGATGGAAGAGGGATCGATGCGCGTCGACGCCAACGTGTCGATGCGGCCGGTTGGCACTGACGCGTTCGGCACACGCTGCGAGATCAAGAACCTCAACTCGATCCGATCGCTCGGCCGCGCCATCGAGTACGAGGCGAAGCGGCAGATCGAGCTGCTCGAAGCCGGGGAGCGGATCATCCAACAGACGCGTCACTGGAACGAGGACGAGGGCCGTACGCACACGCTGCGGTCGAAGGAAGAGGCCGACGACTACCGCTACTTCCCCGAGCCCGACCTCGTCCCGCTCGCACCGGATGCCGAGTGGATCGACGCCGCGCGTGCGTCCCTGCCCCGCCTTCCCGCGGACCGCCGCGCCGATCTCGCCGCCCTCGCCGGCGTCGATGCCACGAGTGGCGCGGTTGCCGTCGCCGTGGAGCGCGATCTCGACGCGCTCGCCGCAGCCGCCATCGCCGCCGGGGGCGACAAGGCCCGGGTGCTCACCCACGTCGAGCACAACCTCGCCGTCGAGGGAGCTTCCGCGCTCGCTCCTGCCGCATTCGCCGCGCTCACGCGCATGGAGGTCGCCGGGGAACTCACCGCGACCCAGGCCAAGGCTGTGCTCGCGGACCTCGTCGAGAATCGCGGCACCGATCCGGCGGCCACCGCAAACGCGATGGGCTTCGAGGCGATGGACACCGGCGCGCTCGACTCGGTCGTCGACGAGATCATCGCCGCGCACCCGGACGAATGGCAGCGCTACCGGGAGGGAGACGACAAGGCCCGCGGCAAGCTCACGGGGTTCTTCGTCGGCGAGGTCATGCGAGCGACGAAGGGGAAGGCCGACGGCAAGGCCGTCACTGCCCGACTGCGGGAGATCGCCTGACCCTCAGGTCGACGCGGCGAGCAGCTTGACCGCGCCGATGTCGCTGCGGCGCTTCGCCCATGCGGCGACGTAGGGATCGTCGGTGAGATAGATGATCTGGCTTCCCTCGGAGAGCCGCTCGACCATGTCGAGCAGATCCCACTTGTGGCCGGCCGGCACGTCGATGAACGGCTCGTCGAGGATCGCGGGCAGCGGGCCACCGTCGGGCGCGGCATGGCGGGCACGGGCGAGGCGACCGAGCAACCGCTCGTGCAGCTCATTGGTGTCCACGACCACCGACTCGCTCATCCCCGATCCCTCCTCCAACGAGGTCACACGGCGGGCGACCGCGGCATGGCGATCGGTGAGCTGAGAGACGTCGGGAACCTTGGCCCGTTCCTGTGCGACGAGACCGACGAGCGCTTCGTGCTTGCGGAGCAGCTCGGTCACGTTGGGTTCGACGAGATCTTCGGGGGAGAGGTCGCCCCATTCGGTAGAACGAGTCGAACGCTCCTCTTGCTCGAGCCGGGCGAGATCGGCCTCGACCTCGTGCGCCGGTCGCGTCGAGGTGCGTGCCTTCGTGCGGCGCTCCGCGGCGGCGACTTCGTCCTGCGCCGTGATGAGCCGAATGGCGATGTCCATGCTCGGAGGGACCCCGACCGAGTCGCACAAGGTCTCCGCCTGCGCCTCGAGCGCGGCAAGCGCCCGCTCGGCCTCTTCGAGGTCCCACTGCATCCGACCGACGCGGCCAGTGGCAATGCGCAGGCGCACCTGCTCCATCGCCGCGCCGGGATCCTCGGCGCCATAGGGACGGCACGCCTCGAGCAGCCGCCGCCGCGCGATCTCGGCGCGCGTCGTTGCCGAGCTCAACTCGGTGCGGAGCGCCTCGATCTCGTTGGCCGCTCCGCCGAGGCGGCTGAGGGCGTCGGCGTACTTGCGCACCTCGGTCTCGAGCTCTTCGGCGCGCTCGGGGCTGATGCCACCGGCGATCTCGTGCCAGCGCATGGACGCGGAGCGGTGCGCGGCCACGGCTTCCTCGAGCCGGTCCTTCGACCCGGGGTCGAGCACGGCGTCGAGCCGGCGCAGCTGGAACTGCAGGTAGCTCGTCGCGTCGACCTTCGCGAGCGCCTCCGCGGCAGCGCGCTCGGCGATGCGGATCCGGCGCTGCGGGAGCAGGAGGGCGACGGCAAGGGCAGCGAACGTCGCGATCAGCGCCACGGCGGCGAGGAGGGGGAAGGCGCCCACGCTCGCGATCGCTGTCACGCCGGCGATGCCGCACACCGCGATCCCGGCGAGAAACAGGCGGCGGCTGCGCCGTGACGCCTGCTCGACGCGGATCTGGCTCGCGTCGATCTCCTGCACGATCGCCTCGACGTCGGCCGAGTTCCCCATGCCCCCGAGCGCGAGCTGTTCGGCATCGAGCCGGATGCGGGCATCGAGCACGCCGCGGTGCGCGTACCACAACGTCGGCTGATCGGCTCGAGCGAGGTCGACCACCGCTGGGTGGCTCGGCTCGGGGAGCTTCGACGCGGACGCTTCGAACAGTCGGGCCGAATACTCGTTGCGGAGCTGCTCGGCGTCCTCGACTTCCTCGACGAGCCGTTGGAGATCGGCCGGTGCCTCCTCCGGAACCGTTCGGGCCCACCGCACGGTTTCCGCGTCGAGCCGGGGACGGCTGCCGAACGCGGCGAGCCGGTCGTCCCGGATCTTGCGTACGTCGGCCCACATCCCGGCGACCTTCTGGAGCTCCGCGCCGCTGCGGAGCATCCGTCGGTCGTGCTCCTCCGCCACACCACTACCGCGAAGTACGTCGGCCTCCGCTCTCACCTCTTCGAGCTGGGACAACACCCGCGCGTACCGGCGCCGCGCCGCCCCTTGCTCCGCGGCGCGCAGTCGCGACTCCACATCGGCGAGCTCGGTCTCGGCCGCTTCCGCCTTCTTCTCGGCGAGCCGGGCGATCGCCATCTCCTCTTCGAGGGTGGCGAGCAGCCCACGCGCCTCGATGAGCTCGGGCGACTCCTCACCGGGCCGCACCCTTGGCGCGAGGCCGATGTCGCCCGCGCCGATGATGGCGGGCCGGCGCAGCTCACTGATATCCGGGGTGGGGAGCGCACCGAGCGACCCGCCAATGTCCTCGACGTGCACATGGGGGCCGCCGGCATCGTGGCTGATGACCACTCGGCGTCCGAGGACATCGAAATAGGTGAGATGGGCGCCCGGCACGGCCCCGATGGCGGCGCGCTGCAAGGTGTCGGTCAAGCCTTCGCGCTCCGCGGGGTCGAACCCGCTGAGCACCGTCATCCGGTCGTGGAAGCCGATGCGAAGGACCTGCCCGTTGCTCCCGACTACCAGTTCGTCAACGCGCACAGCCCACCTTCGAAGATCGTTCTCCCATGCAGCATCGGCACGGCAAACCGCTCGCTGTAGCGCCTCGTTGGGCACTAAGTTGACCCGCCGGTCAAGAGTCGTTGGGACGTGCGGAAACGCTGTGGAACGCAGATCGCCGAAAGACATCCCGCCGAAGGCCATCCCGGCCAGCCGGGCGGGCTGGCACCTCATAGGCACCCAGCTTCGGCGGCAACGGCGGGGTCTGACCGTAGGCGTGGTGGCCGGGCTCACGGCCACGATCAGCAAGGTGGCAGTGCCAGCCCTCGTGGCGCTGGCGATCGATCGAGGCATCGAGGCCGACACGGAGGGCGCCCTCCTGCGCTGGTCGCTCGCGATCCTTCTCGCCGGCGTGCTGTCGAGCATCTGCAGCGGGCTGCGGCGCTGGTTCGCCGTTCCGCGAGGCCCGCTGGTGCGAGGCGGCGCTCCGCGACCGGATCTTCGCCCACTTGCAACGGCTGCACTTCGCGTTCCACGACGACGTGCAGACCGGACAGCTGATGAGTCGGGCGAACACCGACCTGCAGCAGGTCCAGGCGTTCGTGGTGATGATCCCGATCACCGTCTCCAACGCGGCAACCGTGCTCGCGGCCAGCGTGATCATGTTCAGCATCAACCCGTTGCTGGCATTGCTGGCCCTCGGTCCCCTTCCGCTCGTGAACGTGCTCGCCCGCCGATTCTCGGGGCGGCTCTTCCCATCAGTGATGGCGATCCAGGCCGAGTCCGCCGAGCTTGCGACCGTCGTCGAGGAGACGGTGTCGGGCATCCGCGTCGTGAAGGGCTTCGGCAGCGAGGGCGTGCAGGCGCAGCGCCTCCGCGCTCGAGGCTGGAGACGTCTACGAACGGTCGATCGACGCCACGCGCGTACGGGCCCGCTACATGCCCGTCATGGACCTCTTGCCGAACCTTGGGCTGCTGGCCGTGCTCGCCTACGGAGGCCACCTCGTGATCGACGGCGAGCTCACAGTCGGACAGCTCGTCGCGTTCAACGCGTACGTGGCGCTGCTCATCTGGCCGTTGCGGATGACCGGCCAAATCGTCGCGCAGGGCCAACGCGCCGCCGCTGCGGCGGGACGCGTCGCCGAGGTGCTCGGCACCGATCCGCAGATCGTGGACCACCCGCAGCCGCGCAGGCTGCCGACCGCACAAGCGCGAGCCGGCGCGCTCGGTGAGGTGCGGTTCGAATCAGTGTCATTCGGCTACGCGGCCGGAGGCGGATCGGTACTTGACGACCTCGACCTGGTGGTCGAGCCCGGCGCCTCGGTGGCGCTCGTTGGCGCGACCGGCTCCGGCAAAACGACGGTTGCCCGCCTGATCCCGCGCTTCTACGACGTCGACTCGGGGCGCGTCTGCATCGACGGCGTCGACGTGCGCGACCTCCGGGTTCACGACTTGCGACGCGCGGTAGGCATCGTCTTCGAGGACACGTTCCTGTTCAACGACACGGTGCGCGCCAACATCGTGTTCGCGGATCCTGACGCGCCGGACGCGGCGGTCGAGCGGGCCGCCCGGCTCGCCGGCGCGCACGAGTTCGTCACCGACCTGCCCTACGGCTACGAGTCGCTCATCGGGGAGCGCGGGTTCTCGCTCTCGGGAGGTCAGCGGCAACGCATCGCCATCGCGCGAGCGATTCTTGCCGACCCCCGCGTGCTCATCCTCGACGACGCCACGAGTGCCGTCGACCCCACGAAGGAGCACGAGATCCGGGACGCGTTGGCGGAAGTGATGCGAGGACGGACCACGATCGTCATCGCGCATCGTCCAGCCACCGTGGCGCTCGCCGATCGGGTTGTCTTGCTCGATCGGGGGCGGGTCGTCGCCGAGGGCACCCATGACGCGCTGCTCGGCGAGAGCGAGCGCTACCGGGCGGTGCTGGCCGCGGGCGAGGACGAGCGCTGGGCAACCGCCGTCGGAGGCGCCTGACATGTGGGGTGGAGGTGCCGTCTCGGAGGAAGACCGTCTCGATCGTGACGAGACGCGCCGTCTGCTGACTCGAGTGGGCCACATGCTCCGCCCGTACAAGGGGCCCGTGATCATCGCCGGTCTGCTCGTTGTGGTGTGGACGGTTACCGTCGTGGCTGGACCACTCATTGTGCGGTACGCGATCGACAACGGGTTGTCGGAGGGCGAAGTCGGCCCGCTCAACACGGCGATCGTCGCCTACCTCGCCGTAGCCGTCGTCGCCTACGTCGTGGCCCGGCTCCAGATCATGTCGATCGGTCGCATCGGTGAAGGCTTCCTGCGCGACCTGCGGGTGCGCGTGTTCGATCACCTGCAGTCGTTGTCGCTCGGCTTCTTCGAGAAGGAGAAGGCGGGCGTGCTCGTGTCGCGTATGACGTCCGACATCGACTCGATGGCCGAGCTCGTCCAGTTCGGCCTGCTCCAGTTCGTCTCGAACGGGTTGCTGCTCGTGCTCACGTTCGGGCTGCTGCTTGCGCTCTCGTGGCAGCTCACCCTGGTGTGCATGGTGGCTGTCCCGATCGTCGTGGTGGCGTCGGTGAAGTTCCAGCGCGACTCGAACAAGGCGTACCTCACCATCCGAGACCGCATCGGCCACAACCTGTCGACGCTGCAAGAGGGCATCACGGGCGTCCGGGTCATCCAAGCGTTCGCTCGCGAGCAGGCTGTCGGTGAGCGCTTCGCCGAGAGCAATCAATCGCTCTACGACGCACACATGGATTCCGTCCGCATCTCGGTCTGGTACCTGCCGCTCGTCGAGTTTGCCGGTGTCGCCACCACGGCCGCCGTCGTCGGCATCGGCGGTTGGTTGGTACATCAGGGCGAGGTGTCGCTCGGCACAGTCGTGGCATTCGTGTTGCTTCTCACCAACCTGTTCGAGCCCGTGCAGCAGCTGAGCCAGCTGTTCAACACCGTGCAGGCGTCGGGAGCGTCGCTCAACAAGCTGTTCGGTCTGCTCGACACGAAGCCCCAGGTCGGCGAGCGCAGGGGAGCCGTCGACTTGCCGCCCCGTGGCGAGGTCCACGTGTCCGACGTGTCGTTCACCTACGGCGCGGGCGAGCCTGTGGACGACGGATGGGTCCTGCGAGAGGTGGATATCACGATCGCACCAGGGGAGCGGCTCGCACTGGTCGGGCCGACCGGCGCGGGAAAGTCGACGCTCGCGAAGCTCGTCGCCCGGATGTACGACCCGCAGCTCGGGACGATCTCGTTCGGCGGGGTCGATCTCCGTGACGCGACCCTGGCCTCGCTCCGCGATCGCATCGTCGTCGTGCCGCAGGAAGGGTTTCTGTTCAGCGGGACGATTCGTGAGAACGTCCGCATCGCACGGGCCGGCGCGTCCGATGCCGACGTCGACGCCGCACTCGCGGTCGTGGGAGCTGACGAGCGGTTCGGCCTGCTTCCCGAGGGCTTCGACACCGAGGTGCGCGAGCGGGGCAGCCGCCTCTCCGCCGGGGAACGTCAGCTCGTCTCGCTCGCCCGGGCCGCGCTCGCCGATCCCGCGGTGCTGGTTCTCGACGAGGCGACGTCGAGCCTCGATCCGGGCACGGAGGCGATGGTCGAGCGGGCGATGGACCGCCTCATGGCCGGACGGACGGTTGTGGTGATCGCCCATCGATTGTCCACCGCGGAGCGCGCTGACCGCGTGGGGGTCGTCGACCAACACGCGCTCGTCGAGCTGGGCTCGCACGACGAGCTGCTCGCGCTCGGCGGGCGCTACGCCGACCTCTACGGAAGCTGGGCCGGCTCCGCGCCGGGATAGCCTGCCGACCGTGCGGGTGTGGATCGACCAGGACCTCTGCACCGGCGACGGTCTGTGCCTCGACCACTGTCCCGATGTGTTCGTGCAGCTCGAGGACGGCATTGCGTACGTCCGCCAGGGTGAATGGGTCGGCAACGACCCCGGCAGCGGCGGCAGCCTGGCCCTCGTCGACATTCGCAACGAGCGTTCCGTCGTCCACGCCGCCCTCGACTGTCCCGGCGAGTGCATCTTCATCGAGCTCGACTGAAATAGCCCCGTCTTGGGGTGCCAGCGTGTGAGGCTCGTCGCCCGTGCGTAGCGCGCGGTCCGTCTATCTCGTGATCTCGGCCGGTGGCGCGCTCCTCGCCACGGTCGTCTTCACGATCACCGCGCTGTATCGCATCGAGTCCGCGGGCTTCAACCCGTTCGAGCTCGTGGTCATCGGCACGTTGATGGAGGCGGCGGTCTTCATCTTCGAGATCCCTACTGGCATCGTCGCCGATGTCTACAGCCGCCGGCTTTCGGTGATCATCGGCAACATCGGGATGGGCTTCGCGTTCCTGCTCGAGGGGGCATATCCCCACGTCGGCACGATCATGGCGGCGCAGATCCTGTGGGGCATCACGTACACGTTCACGAGTGGTGCGACGGAGGCATGGCTCGCGGGCGAGATCGGCGAGGACAAGCTCACGGGCACGTTTCTGCGGGCCCAGCAGCTCGGGCAGCTCGCCGCCCTCGCCGGCATCGTCATCTCGATCTCGCTCGGGCACATCGAGCTGTGGGTGCCCATCGTTGTCGGCGGGGTGCTGCAGATCGCGCTCGGTGTGTGGCTGATCTTCGTGATGCCTGAGACCGGGTTCACGCGCGTTCCGCCGAGCGAACGGGAGACCTGGACTGCGCTCAAGACGACCGCGCGAGACGGCTTCGGCGCGATCCGCCGCAGTCGCACACTCGTGCTCCTGATGTTCGCGGCGATGCTCGCTGGCGCGGCCAGCGAGCCGTTCGACCGCTTGTGGGAGGCGAAGTACCTGAAGGAGGTGCACTTCCCTTCGTTCGGCGGTTGGTCGGACCTCACGTGGTTCGGGATCTTGAACGTCGTGTCGTTGATCCTCGGCGTGCTGCTGTCGACTGTCGCACGCCGCCGCGTGAAGGAGATCACCAGCGAGGCAACGCTCACCCGGGTCGTCGCGGCGCTGATGGCGGTGCAAGTGGTCGGTCTCGCGATCTTCGGTCTCGCCGGCGGGTTCGCGGTCGCGACGATCGGTTTTCTCCTGTACGAACGGGCGCGGTCGCTGCAGCGGCCGTTCTACGGCGCGTGGGTCATCCCGCTCATCGAGCCGGAGGTGCGGGCGACGGCGCTGTCAGCGATGGGCCAGGCCGACGCGATCGGTCAGGTCGTCGGTGGGCCGGCGATCGGCGCGATCGGCACGATCGTTTCGCTCAAAGCCGCGTTGCTCACCGGCGCCGCGATCCAGGCACCCGCGGTTGCGCTAGTCGTTGCGGCGGGTCGTGATGCGCCAGAGCGCGCCGCCCCCGGCTCAGACGCTGGACCAGAACTGCTCGAGGACGCGGGCCCCGCGAGCCGGGTCCTGGAGCATCCACCAATGACCGACCCCATCTAGCTCCTCGATCCGCGCGCCGGCCCGCTTGGCCGAGCGGCGAGCGCCATCGGCGTTGAGGAACGCGTCGTCGCTCGGGACGATCACCATCCCCGGCTTCGGGATGTCGACGAACTCCGGGCCCCAGGCCTCGTTCACCTTTGTTGCGGAGCGGTAGAGGTCGAGGATGCACGCCGCCATCGCCGGCGTGATCGCCTCGGCGGCCTTGATCGCCTCCGCCTCGGGCACACCGGACGCAGTGAGCGCACCGGAGCGGTCGGTCGGGCTCACCGCGAGCATCCCCTCCCAGAACGCCTCGCCCTCGCCGGGCGTCTGCCAGATCTTGGCGAAGTCGTGCCATTCGAAGTCGACATCGCCGAGCCCGGCGGCATCGCTCACCCACGAGCGCACGAGATCGGGACGCAGGCTCACGAGGCGCACGGTGAAGCCGCCGCCCCAGTCGTGCCCGACGAGGTCGACCGGCTCGCCGACGGCCTCGAGCTCGGCGATGAGCCAGGCGGCGTAGTCGTCCATCGTCGCGCCCCAGCCATCGGGACGGTCACCGGTGAAGCCGGGAAGGGCGGGCGTGATGATGTCTTTGCGTGAGAGATGGCTTCTGACGCCATCCCAGAGGGCAGGGGTTTCCGGAACTCCGTGAACGAGGACGGCAGGCATCTCCGCACGCTATCCATGCTCGAGGAGATCGGTCAGGTGGCGCTAGCGGCGCGCTTTGGATTCGTTCAGCGCAATGGCGGCGCGGACGAGGGCCTTCAGCGCCTTCTCGTCGAGCTTCTCGCCCTCGGAGATGTCGATGGCGCGCCTGACGTTGCCATCGAGACTCGAGTTGAACAGGCCCGACGGGTCCTCCAGTGAGGCGCCCTTGGCGAAGGTGATCTTCACCTTGTCCTTGTAGGTCTCGCCGGTGCAGATGATGCCGTCGTGGTACCACGTCGGGACGCCTCGCCACTTCCACTCCTCGACGACGTCAGGGTCTGCTTGCTTGATCAAGGTGCGTATCCGAGCGAGCGTCTTGCCCCGCCAGTCGCCGAGCTCCTTGATCCTCGCGTCGATCAGCTCGAGACGGAGACTCGCCTTTCGAGGGGCTCTTCTTTGCTGCCATGCGAGGAACTTTGCCACGAATCCACGGTGGCGCCCCAAGGGGTCTCGGCGGGTGCCAGTAGCCTCGGGACGTGACCCCGAGCGCCCCGCGCGTGCGGTTTGCGCCGTCTCCGACGGGTTACTTCCACGTCGGCGGAGCCAAGACCGCTCTGTACAACTGGATCTACGCGCGTCAGCACGGCGGCACGTTCGTGCTGCGCATCGAGGACACCGACACCGAGCGCAACCGCGACGAGTGGATCGACGGCATCCAGAGCGCGCTGCGCTGGATCGGCGTTGACTGGGACGAGGGTCCGTACTTCCAGAGCCAGCGCACGCACCTGTACGAGCGCGGCGGCCACGCGCCTCTTCACCGGCGGCAACGCGTACTACTGCGACTGCACGCGTGAGGTCGTGGACGCCCGGACGAAGGGTGCAGCTCGGCCCGGATACGACGGGTTCTGTCGCGACCGGGGTCTCGGTCCCGGCGAGGGCCGGGCGCTGCGCTTTCGCACGCCACGCGAGGGGGCGACGACCGTCGTCGACCTGATTCGGGGCGAGCCCGAGTTCGAGAACGCGCTCATCGAGGACTTCGTCCTCGTGCGGGGCAACGGCAGGGCGATGTTCCTCTTGGCGAACGTCGTCGACGACATCGACATGGGGATCAGCCATGTCATCCGGGCCGAGGAGCACCTGCCCAACACCCCGAAGGCGACCTTGCTCTGGGGCGCGCTCGACGGCGGCGAGCTGCCCGTGTTCGCGCACGTGCCGCTGCTCGTCAACGAGAAGCGGCAGAAGCTGTCGAAGCGTCGCGACCCCGTCGCGCTCGAGCTGTATCGCGACGAGGGGTACTTGCCCGAGACGATGCAGAACTTCCTGATGCTGCTGGGGTGGGCGCCGCCCGGAGACCAGGAGATCATGCCCTTCGACGAGCTCGCCCGGCTGTGGCGCCTGGAGGACGTGCACTCCTCCCCGGCGTACTTCGACGTCAAGAAGCTCGAGGCATTCAACGGTGAGTACATCCGAGCGATGTCGGTGGATGAGTTCGTGGAGCGGAGCCAGCCCTGGCTCGTCGCACCCCACGCGTCGTGGCCTCCCGAGCAGTTCGATCGAGGGGCCTTCGAGGCGATGGCGCCCCTCGTGCAGACCCGTGTCACCCGGCTCATCGAAGTTCCCGCGATGGTGGATTTCATCTTCCTGGAGGAACCCGCGATCGACCCCGCGTCGTGGGACAAGGTGATGAACACCGACACGGCGCCGGTCATGCTCGACGGCGCGATCAAGGCGTACGCCGATGCCCCGTGGGATGCCGACACGCTCAAGGCGGCGCTCGAGATGGTGGGGGAGGGCGTCGGGCTGAAGCTCGGCAAGGCGCAAGCGCCCGTGCGCGTCGCCACGACGGGTCGCACCGTCGGTCCACCGTTGTTCGAGTCGCTCGTGGTGCTCGGCCGCGAGCGCACACTGGCCCGGCTCCGGGCCGCGCGGGCGCGTGTCTGAGCCGACCGCACCGGTGCGCCCGGTGCCGTTCGACGTCGAGCGGCCGGACGATACGGTCGAGGTGCCCGTCGTGCGCGCGCCGCGCCGGCGGTGGGGGCGGGGAATCGCGATCGGCCTCGTCGCGGTCGGCGGGTTCTTGCTGCTCTATGTCGGGGTCACGTTCGCGCAGGTGTGGATGGCGTCCCGTCACGACGGAGCGACCCAATCCGACGCGATCGTGGTGTTGGGAGCGGCGCAGTACGACGGCCGTCCGTCACCGGTGCTCGAAGCGCGGCTCGACCATGCCTTCGAGCTCTGGGAAGACGGGCTCGCTCCGATCATCGTGGTGACAGGTGGGAAGCGGCCGGGTGATCGCTTCACAGAGGCGACCGCGTCCGCGAACTATCTGTTGGAGCGCGGCGTGCCCGACGCGCAGATCCTGCGTGAGGTGCAGGGCACGAACTCGTGGGAGTCGCTCGCCGCCGCAGCGCGCATTCTGCGCGAGCGCGGGCTGTCGGAGGTGATCCTGGTCTCCGATCCGTTCCACGCGCTTCGCATCGGGGGCATCGCCGACGAGCTCGGCCTGAACGCGCACGTGTCGCCGACCCGCACGAGCCCGATCAGCGGCGGCGCGCAGGTGAAGCAGATGGTGCGCGAGACCGGCGCCGTCGCGGTCGGCCGCGTGATCGGCTACCGCCGCCTCCTCCGCCTCGACAGCTGACAGCGACAGCGCCTCAGCTGATTTCTTGGCGCGTTCGGGTGTCAGAGCCCCTGCGGCGCCAAGGGAATCGGCACGGTCAGCGGCTACGATGCCCGAGCCCTTCGGGGGTGGTGTAATCGGCAACACAGCAGGTTCTGGCCCTGTCATTGGGGGTTCGAGTCCTCCCCCCCGAGCTTCAGTGATGTGAGTGAGGCCCAGGTCAATTGCGACCTGGGCCTTCTGCTTTTCGGGGTTGCCCGATCGGCGGGGTCGAGGTAATCTACAACCAAATGGTTGTAGATCTTCTCTCCGAAGAGCGGGCCGACCGCGTGTTCCACGCCCTCGCCGACGCCACCCGCCGCGACATCGTCGTGTGCACGCTCGAGGGCGAGCACAACGTGTCCGCTCTGGCGCGTCGCTACCCGGTGAGCTTCGCCGCGGTGCAGAAGCACGTCGCCGTGCTGGAGGAGGCCGGGCTGGTGGTCAAGAAGCGAAAGGGCCGCGAACAGCTCGTCAGCGGCAACGTCGAGACGATCCGCAAGGCCTATCGGTTGCTCGAAGAGCTGGAAGCGGTCTGGCAAGGCCGTATCCACCGCATCGGCGAGATCCTCGCCGAGGACCAAGAGGAAGGACTCAAGCGATGACTGTGAAGAGCGTCCAGAAAGATCCGAAGGCCCTGACGATGACCGTCACCGCCGAGCTCGACGCGACCGTGGAGCGGTCGTGGCAGCTGTGGGCCGACCCGCGCCAGCTCGAACGCTGGTGGGGACCGCCGACCTACCCCGCGACCGTCGTCGATCACGACCTCGCAGCCGGGCGGTCGGGTCAGCGTACTTCATGACCAGCCCCGAGGGCGACAAGTACCACGGTTGGTGGGAGGTGACTTCGGTCCAAGCGCCGCGGCGGCTGGAGTTCAACGACGGGTTCGCCGACGACAGCGGCACGCCGAACGACAAGATGCCGGTGACGACCTCGATCGTCACGCTGACCGAGCGAAGCGGTGGCGGCACGGTCATGACCATCGAGTCGCGCTTCCCGTCAGTCGAGGCGATGGAACAGCTGGCCGAGATGGGCATGGAGGAAGGGCTCAAGGCGGCGATGGGCCAGATGGACGCGATCCTCGCCAGTCCAGTCACCGCGGCGTAGCCCCGGACCCGTCTCGACGCTCCAGCGCGCCCGAAAGGGCGCGCTGGCGGTCAAGTTCCTCGGCGTCGGCATGTGGGTATGTTCCGACCGTGGACGGTTCGTTGGCTGGGAAGGTCGCATTGGTCGCAGGCGGGACACGAGCGGCGGGCCGGGGCATCGCCGTGGAGCTCGGGGCGGCGGGCGCAACCGTGTACGTGACCGGCAGAACCACTCGCACTCAGCAGTCCGAGATGAAGCGGCCCGAGACGATCGAGGAGACGGCCGAGCTTGTCGATGCCGCCGGTGGCAAGGGGATCCCGATCCGCGTCGACCATCTCGTGCCCGAGCAGGTGTCCACACTTGTCGATCGCATCCGGCGCGACCAGGGCGCGCTGCACATCCTCGTCAACGACATCTGGGGCGCGACCACGATGGAGTGGGACAAGTCAGTGTGGGAGTCGTCGCTCGACATCGGGTTGCGCACGCTTGCGCCTTGGCATCGACACGCACGCGATCACGAGTCACTTTGCGCTGCCGCTGCTCATCCAGACCCCGGGTGGTCTCGTGGTCGAGGTGAACGACGGCACCACCGAGTACAACGACGCGACCTACCGGGTGTCGTTCTTCTACGACCTGGTGAAGAGCGCGGTGTTGCGCATGGCGTTCGCTCTTGGTCACGAGCTCGAGCCCCACGGATGCACCGCGGTGTCGCTCACGCCGGGCTGGCTGAGATCCGAGGCGATGCTCGACGCGTACGGCGTGACGGAGGAGAACTGGTTCGACGCGACGAAGGTCTCACCCGCATTTCGCGATCTCGGAGTCGCCACGGTTCGTCGGCCGGGCGGTCGCCGCCCTCGCGCAAGATCCCGAGGTCGCGCGGTGGAACGGCCAGTCGTTGTCGAGCGGGCAGCTCGCGCAGATCTACGGCTTCACGGACGTGGACGGCAGCCGTCCGGACGCATGGCGCTACCTCGTCGAGGTGCAAGACCCGGGCAAGCCCGCCGACACGACCGGCTACCGCTGACTCGCCGGATCCAGCACATGGCGGCCGCTGTAGGATCTACCTTCCACTTGCACGGCCCCATCGTCTAGTGGCCTAGGACACCACCCTCTCAAGGTGGCGGCACGGGTTCGAATCCCGTTGGGGCTGCCACAAGTCCGCGGGCTGCCCTCACGAGACGAACGGGTAGGTTGCGCCCACGACTGCGCTGGACCAGCTCCGCTTGGCCGCGACTGTCGCTCGGGCTGGTCTCGTCATCCCCGAGCGACCCGATCGCCTCGCCCGCGCCGCGGTTGCGTTCGGCCGGTGGGGGCAGAGCGTGGCCGGCCTCATGGCGGCGGCATCGGCTCGGTATCCCGACCGCACTGCGATCGTCGACGAGCACGGCTCCCACACCTACGCCGAGCTGTGGGCCGAGACGAACGCCGTCGCGCACGGCCTCCTGGGCGAGGGCGTCACGTCGGGGGCGACCGTCGGCATCCTCCACCGCAACTCCTACCGCTTCATCTCGTCGGTGGTTGCCGCGGCGAAGGTCGGTGCGAGCACTGTCTTCCTCAACACCGAGCACGCGGCGCCGCAGGTCGCAGGAGTGGTGGAGTCCGAAGGCATCGACGTGGTACTGCACGATCGTGAGCTCGCCGAGCTCGTCGCCGACCTTCCGATCCAACGGTTCGACAGCCTCGCACTCGCGGCGTTCGCAGCAGCGTCTTCGACGAGCGACCCCACGCCTCCTCGACGAACAGGGCGCACGGTCATCCTCACTTCGGGCACGACCGGCCGGCCCAAGGGAGCGGTGCGAGCGTCGCTTGGCGGCGGCGTCGGCGGGGGAGCGAGTGGGGCTGGTCTGCTGGAGCGCATCCCGTTTCGCGTAGGACAGACCGTCGTGGTCGCGCCGCCTCTGTTTCACTCCTGGGGCCTCGCGGGGGCGTTCATGACGCTCGGGCTCTCGGGGACGGTGGTGCTCGCGTCCCGATTCGATCCGGAGGCCACGCTCGCACTCGTTGCCCGCACTCGGGCCGACGCGCTCATCGTCGTGCCCGTGATGCTCCACCGCATGTTGGCGCTCGACGACCGCGTCTTTGCCGAGCACCCGACGCCATCACTTCGGATCATCGCCTCGAGTGGGTCTGCCCTCGGCGCGCCGCTGACCCTGCGGACTCTCGACCGCTTCGGCCCCGTCCTCTACAACGCGTACGGGTCGACGGAAGTGTCGATCGCGACGGTTGCGACTCCCGCCGATCTGAAGGCGCAGCCCGAGACGGTCGGCCGACCGGTGCTCGCGACACGCGTGCAGGTGCTCGACGGCGCGGGACGGTCGGTGCCGACCGGCACCACCGGCCGTGTGTTCGTGGGCAGTGACCTTCGCTTCGACGGCTACACCGGCGGAGGGGGCAAGGAGGAGCGGCGGGGGATGCTGTCCACGGGCGACGTGGGCCATTTCGATGCGTCCGGCCGACTCATGATCGATGGGCGCGAGGACGACATGATCGTCTCGGGCGGCGAGAACGTCTTCCCCGGCGAGGTCGAGGACGTGTTGCAGCGTCACGACGGCGTCGCGGACGTGGCCGTGATCGGCGTGCCCGACGAGGAGTTCGGCCAGCGGTTGCGCGCCTACGTGGTGCGAGCCGAGGGTGCCACCGTGTCCGAGCAGGAGCTGCGGGATCACGTGCGCGGGCAGCTCGCTCGGTTCAAGGTGCCGCGCGAGGTGGTGTTCGTCGACGAGCTGCCGCGCACCGCGACGGGCAAGCTGCTTCGCCGCGAGCTGCGCGAGACGGAGGCCGACAGCCAGTGACCGACGCCGAGCTCGTCCATCTCGAGATCGACAACTTGATCGGGACGATCACGCTCGACTCCCCGCACAACCGCAACGCGCTCTCGCAACAGCTGCTCGCGGAGCTCGACGGGCACCTTCGAACGGCGGCGGCTGACGACGACGTCCGCGGCATCGTGCTCACGGGCACCGGCAACACGTTCTGCGCGGGTGCCGACCTCTCGGGCGCGACCGCGCCGGGTGTCCGATCCGTGCCGTTCGTCGAGATCCTCGAGCAGCTCTGGCACTACCCGAAGACTGTGATCGCGCGGCTCAACGGACACGTCCGCGCCGGCGGCACGGGCCTGGTTGCGGCCGCCGACATCGTCATCGCACCGACGACGGCCACGTTCGCGTTCAGCGAGGTGCGCATCGGTGTCGCTCCGGCGATCATCGCCGTCCTCTGTCAACGCCGCATGCCCGCGCGAGCGGCGAGCCGCTACATGCTCACGGGGGAGGTCTTCGACGCGCAGGCCGCGGTCGACGCGGGTCTGGTCACGATCGCGGTGGAGCCCGAGGAGCTCGACGCGGCGACCGAGCGGGTCGCCGAGGCCGTCCGGTTGACCGAGCCCAACGCCGTGGCCGCGACTCGTCGCCTGCTTGGTCGACCTGCCGGCGATGAGCGTTGGCGACGGGCTCCGCCACGCGGAGGCGATCTCCACCGCGCTGTTCGAGTCGCCTCAGGCGGCCGAGGGAATCGCCGCCTTCCGCGAGAAGCGCCCTCCCCGATGGGCGCCGGGCGGCTGAGGACGTTGCGATGATCGGCGTGATCGTCACCTTTCAGTACGACAGCGGCGCGGATCGGGAGCGGATCCTCAAGATCGCTTCCGACTCGGCTCCGCGCTTCGAAGGAATGGCCGGGCTTCGCTCGAAGGTGTTCACTCTCGACGAGAGCAACGCCCGGGCGACCAACGTCTACGTGTGGGATTCGGAGGACGCCGCCCGTGCGTTTTTCGACGACGCACTCGTCGAGCGCGTTACCGCCCTCTACGGCGTCCGGCCCACCGTCGACTTCGTCGAGATCGCCGCGCTCGTTGACAACTCGTGAAGACGCGGCCGTGACCTCGCCGATCGACCCGCTCGATCCGATCGGGACGGTCGGGCGTCTGGACGCGTGGCGCACGTGACGCGAAGAGCTGGCTCGACCAGTGGGTCGAGGCGACTTCAATGTGGGCATCCGCACCACCAACGCCGGAGCGGCTTCTCGGCGACATGATCGACGGCCTGCTCGCCCGCTTCGCCGGGCGGCGGCTCACGGTGACGGTGCACGGCGACGAGGTGTCGGGCGTGCTCGACGCGCTGCGGGTGTCCGGGCCGTCGAGCGATCAGCGCGCCCACGCCGTCCTCAGCGACGTCGAGTGGCGAGGCCATCACCTCGAGGAGGTGGTCGTGCGGGCGCGGCAGCTGCGGATCACCCCCGGACTGACAGCGACGCTCACCGCACAACCCGTGGAGATCGAGGGCCGCGGCAGCTGATCGACGCCCTGGCTTGGCTCGGCGACGAACGACACCGGGTGGACCGTGGATCTCGACGAAGCCGGTGCGATGCGGGCGGTGCATCGAGACCGTCCATTCCGCGTGGGAGGCACGGGCGCGGTCGCGGACGGAAAGCTCGAGGTCGAGGTGAGTGCCGTCGGCTACGGCGACAAAGGCGTGCGATTGCCCCGATGGGTGCGCATCGTCCGTGAGATCGAGCTGCCGCCGCTGCCTCCCGGGCATGAGGCTTGTCGACGCACACCGCATCGGCGACCAGGTGTCGTTCAGAGTGGTCGTCGACGATGTGAAGCTCGACATCGACCTGGATCGCGTGCGCAGCGCGATCATGCGGGGAGCAGCAGTCCCCGTCGCGTAGACGCGACGGGGTGAGGGAGCAGTAGGTGGCAGAGCCAACGGCGGTCAGCGGGTCCCGACAGGAACGGTCACGCTCGTGCTCGGCGACATCGAGGGTTCGACGCGCCTGTGGGAGACGCGGCCGGACGACATGACGGCCGCCATGGCCCGCTTCACCGAAGTGCTGTCAGCCAAGTGTCCCTCGCCACCGAGGCGTCCTCCCGATCGAGCAAGGGGAAGGCGACAGCTTCGTCGCCGCGTTCGCACTCGCAACCGACGCCGTGGCCTGCGCACTCGAGCTCCAGCTGGAGTGGGGCCGAGAGTCGTGGCCATTCCGCGTTCGCCTGGCGCTGCACACCGGTGAGGTGCAGACGCGCGACGGCGACCGGTACGAGGGCCCCACGATCATCCGGTGTGCGCGTCTTCGCGCCATCGCCCACGGTGGTCAGACGCTGCTCTCCCAGGCGACCTGCGATCTCGTCGTCGATCACATGCCGGCAGGCGCGTGGCTCGACGACATGGGAGTCCACCACCTCAAAGACATCGAGCGTCCCGAGCGGGTCCATCAGCTTCGTCACCCTGATCTGCTCCTCAACGAGAGGCCGCTGCGCTCTGCCGACGCGACGCTCGCGAACCTTCCCGGACAGCTCACCTCCTTCATCGGCCGCGAACGCGAGATCGACGCCGTACTGGAGTTGATGCAGACGAACCGCATCGTGAGCGTGCTCGGCGTTGGCGGATGCGGCAAGACCCGGCTGTCCGTGGAGGTGGCCTCGCGGGCAGTGCACGACTTCCCCGACGGCGTGTGGTTCGTGGCGCTCGCCCCGATCGACGACTCAGACCTCGTCGCGCAGACCGTGTTGGCGGCGATCGGCGGTCGCGAGCAGCCCGGACGGTCACCGATCGAGACAATCCAGAGGGCGCTCGCCGGACGCACCGCCTTGCTCGTCCTGGACAACTGCGAGCACGTCGTCGCGGCCGCGGCGACCGTCGCGTCGGAGCTGCTCGCCCGGCTGCCGACGCTGTCGATCCTGGCGACCTCGCGCGAGCAGCTCGGCGTCGCCGGCGAGGTCACGTTCACGGTTCCCAGCCTGTCGATCGACACCGAAGCGTTGGAGCTGTTCGTTGATCGGGCGGCCAAGGCCCGTCCCGGCTTCGCTCGGACCGCCGAGAACGCGGCGGCGATCGGAGAGATCTGCCAACGCCTCGACGGCATGCCGCTCGCGCTCGAGCTAGCGGCCGCGCGGATCCGCTCGCTGAGCCCACAACAGATCTGCGAGGGACTCTCGGATCGGTTCCGGCTGCTGTCGACGGGCGCCCGGACTTTGACGCCGCGCCAACAGACGCTTCGGGGCTCGGTCGACTGGAGCTACGACCTGCTCACCGACGACGAGCGGGCCGCGCTGCGCCGGTTGTCGGTGTTCTCGGGCGGTATGGATCTCGATGCGGCGCAGGTAGTTGTCGCCGACGATCGGATCGAAGCCATCGACGTCACCGATCTCGTGGGTTCCCTTGTCGACAAGTCGCTCGTCATCGTCGACGATCGTGGCCGCTTCGTTCGGTACCGGATGCTCGAGACGATTCGCGAGTACGGCGCCGAACGCCTCGACGAAGCCGGCGAACGCGCTGACGTCGCGCGGCGGCACCGGTCGCACTACCAGAACGTTGCTCGAGCGGGCCTCGGCCGAGGAGGAAGGCCCGGACCAAGCGGAGTGGCGGGCACGCGTCATCGCCGAGATGGACAACATCCGTGCCGCTCTCAACTCCGCACTCGAGGACGGCGATGGCGCGGCACTGATCGCGCTCACGTGCGGTGCGGGAAACACCTGGACCTTGATGGGTAGGTCGACTGAGCACCATCGGTGGCTCGTGGAGGCGTTGGCGCGGGCTCCCGACGATTCTCCGTTCCGCGCTTCTGCCGTCTATCACCTCGGCATCGCCGACCAGTTCGTTGGTGACCTGGAATCGTCACATCGGCATCTCGGCGAAGCGGTGCCGCTCTACCGGGCGTCGGGCGACGAGGTCGGTGCCCTGTGGCCGCTGGCGGACTACGCGTTCACCGTTGCGTTCCGAGACGGGCTCGACGCCGCGATGCCGCTCCTGGAGGACGGGATCGACCGAGCGCGAGCGATCGGCGCCGACGCCCCCCGGGTCTACATGGAGGTCTCAGCTCGGCCATTTCATGGTCATGACCGGGCGAGCGGCGCAAGCGCGCCAGCAGCTCGAGATCGTGCTCGCGAGCCCAGTCGCCCGTAGAGCACCTCCGGCACTGGGCGTCGCTCTTTTTGGCGCTGAGCGACGCGACGCTCGGCGATCTCGATCAGTGCGAGTGCTGGCCGGTGGACGACATCGCTCGCCTACGCCCGAGCCACGGGGGACCGGATGACCCTGGGGATGGGCTTGTGGGTGCTCACCCACCTGCGTGTGGCCGAAGGTCGGCTCGCCGAGGCACGGACGAGCGCAGCGGAGCTCGAAACCGTGGTGCTCGACCTCGGCCGGTTGAACTGGTGGGCGTCGGTGACGGACACTGTCGCGCGAGGTCGCCATTGCGGACGGCGACAGCCACGGCCGCGATCAGGCTGTGCGAGGAGGCAATTCTCCACGCGCCCGGCACGGCCGGAGCTGCTCGCGTGCTACTACGCGACGAAGGGGGAGGCGCTTGCCTCCATCGGTGATCTCGGTGGCGCGCGAAAGGATCTTGCGGTTGTGGTCGACGCGACGGCCTCGGACCGGGCTCCGTCCGACCGAGTGCGAGCCCTCGTCACCCTCGCCCACATCGAGCGCCGGGAAGGGCGGGCCGACGACGCCGAGGACCATGCGCATGAGGTCCTGAGACTCGGCCGGCCGATGGGGCACAAGCGCGGAGTGGTCGATGCGCTCGAAGTGTTGGGGATGTGTGCGGTCGACGCGCAGAGCTTTGGCGAGGCCGCCCGCCTCCTCGGGGCCGCGGACGCCTTACGACGGGCCACGGGCTACCAGTACCGCTCGCCCCTGGCGCAGGGTCCGCTCGCCGAGAGCGTCGTCGCGCTCGACGCCGCGTTGAGTGCCGAGGAGCGAGACCGAGCGTGGGCGGAAGGGGAAGCGCTCTCCTTGGAAGACGCGTGCGATTACGCAGCGCGCGGCCGGGGCAAGCGCAAACGGCCGGCGACCGGGTGGGCGGCGCTGACCGCGACGGAGGCGCAGGTGGCGGCCCTTGCCGCCGAAGGGCAGACGAACGCCCAGGTCGGCGAGCAGCTGTTCATGTCCCGACACACCGTGGACAGTCATCTGCGGCACATCTACGCGAAGCTCGGCGTCTCCACCCGGGCCGAGCTCGCCACGCGGGTGGCCCGTCAGGATGGCGCAGACGTGTGATGTTCGGGCCTGTCGCGTCCCGTTAGGACCGCGCGTCCAAACGCTGCGGCAGGGAGGCGGCGATCGACCACACTTCTGGAGCGATGGGGGAGGCCAAGGCGGGTCAGCAGGTGCCGACAGGAACGGTGACGCTCCTGCTCGGCGACATCGAGGGCTCGACGCGTCTGTGGGAGTCGAGCCCGGCGACATGACGCGCCGCAATGGCCCGGTTCAGCGAGGTCGTCGCAGCCGCTGTCCGCGCCACCGCGGCGTTCTCCCGATCGAGCAGGGCGAGGGCGACAGCTTCGTCGCCGCGTTCGCCGCTCGCCACTGACGCCGTCGCCTGCGCGCTCGAGCTCCAGCTGGAGTGGGGCCGAGAGTCGTGGCCGTTCAGCGTTCGCCTGGCGCTGCACACCGGCGAGGTGCAGACGCGCGACGGCGAACGGTACGAGGGCCCCACGATCATCCGGTGTGCGCGTCTTCGATCCATCGCCCACGGTGGTCAGACCGCTGCTCTCGCAGGCCACCGGCGATCTCGTCGTCGATCACTTGCCGGCTGGCGCGTGGCTCGACGACATGGGAGTCCACCACCTCAAAGACATCGACCGCCCCGAGCGGGTGCATCAGCTTCGACACCCCGACCTCGCGCCGTCGAACCCGACCCCTGCTGTCCGGTCGTGCCGCGCTCGGCAACCTCCCGGTGCAGCTCACGTCGTTCATCGGCCGTGAACGCGAGATCGACGCCGTGCTGACGCTGATGCGGACGAACCGCATCGTGAGCGTCCTCGGCGTCGGCGGATGCGGCAAGACCCGGCTGTCCGTCGAGGTGGCCTCGCGGGCAGTGAACGACTTCCCCGACGGGGCTGTGGTTCGTGGAGCTCGCCCCGATCGACGATTCAGACCTCGTCGCGCGAACCGTGTTGGCGGCGATCGGCGGCCGCGAGCAGCCCGGACGGTCCCCGATCGAAACGATCCAGAGTGCGCTCGCCGGACGCACCGCCTTGCTCGTTCTGGACAACTGCGAGCATGTCGTCGCGGCTGCGGCGAACGTCGCGTCGGACCTGTTGTCCGGATCGCCGACGCTCTCGATTCTGGCGACGTCCCGCGAGCAGCTCGGAGTCGCCGGCGAGGTCACGTTCACGGTTCCAAGCCTGTCGATCGACACCGAAGCGTTGGAGCTGTTCGTTGACCGCGCGGCCAAGGCCCGTCCCGGCTTCGCTCCCACCGACGAGAATGCCGCGGCGATCGGAGAGATCTGCCAACGCCTCGACGGCATGCCGCTCGCGCTCGAGCTCGCGGCCGCCCGCATTCGCGCGCTGAGCCCCCAACAGATCTGCGAGGGGCTGTCGGATCGGTTCCGGCTGCTGTCGACAGGCGCCCGGACTCTGATGCCGCGCCAGCAGACGCTGCGGGGCTCGGTCGACTGGAGCTACGACCTGCTCACCGACGACGAGCGGGCGGCGCTGCGCCGGTTGTCGATCTTCTCGGGCGGCTTCGATCTCGCTGCGGCGCAGGTCGTCGTCGCCGACGATCGGATCGACGCCATCGACGTCACCGATCTCGTGGGTTCCCTTGTCGACAAGTCGCTCGTGATCGTGGACGACCGAGGTGGCGTCGTTCGGTACCGCATGCTGGAAACGATTCGTGAGTACGGCGCCGAGCGCCTCGACGAGTCCGGCGAACGATCGGACGTCGCGCTCCGGCACCGGTCGCACTACCAGGCGTTGCTCGAGCGCGCCTCGGCCGAGGAGGAAGGGCCGAACCAAGCGGAGTGGAACGCGCGCGTCATCGCGGAGATGGACAACATCCGCGCCGCCCTCAACTCCGCGCTCGACGACGGCGATGGCGCCGCGCTGATCGCGCTCACATGCGGTGCGGGCAACACCTGGACTCGCATCGGGGGCTCGACCGAGCACCATCGATGGCTCGTAGAGGCTTTGGCGCATGCGCCCGACGATTCACCCTTCCGTGCTTCTGCCGTCTATCAGCTCGGCATCACCGACCAATTCGTCGGTGACCTCGAATCGTCACATCGGCATCTCGGCGAGGCCGTGCCCCTCTACCGCGCGTCGGGCGACGAGGTCGGCGCTCTGTGGGCGCTGGCCGAGTACGCGTTCACCGTCGCGTTCCGAGATGGGCTCGACGCCGCGACGCCCGTCTACCAGGAGGGCATCGCAGCGGCACGCGCCGTCGGCGCCGACGGCGCGCGCTTCTCGATGGAGTACGGCGTCGGCCAGTACATGGCGCTCGCGGGACGACCGGCCGAAGCGCGCGACCAGTTCGAGGCGGCGCTCGCCGGTCCGTCGCCCGTCGAGCACTTCCGGCGTTGGGCGATCCTCGGGTTGGGGCTGTGTCACACCGTGCTGGGCGATCTCGACCGTGCAGACGGACCGGTCGAGGAGTCGATCGGCTACGCCCGTGCGGCGGGAGACCGGATGACGTTGGGGATGGGGCTATGGGTCCGGACCCTTCTGCGCGTCGCACAGGGAAGGCTCGAGGAGGCAGGCGCGACCGCTGCCGAGCTCGAGGTTGTCGTGCTCGACCTGGGACCGTTGAACTGGGCGTGGGTGATGCACGGCATCGCGGCATTCGCCATCGCGGAGGGCGACGCCCCGAGCGCGATCGCAGTGTCCGACGAGGCGTTGTCGCACCTGTCGCAAGCCCATCCTGAGCTGAAGGCCCTCCATCATGCGACCAAGGCCGAGGCGTTCACGGCGCTGGGTGACCTCGCCCGCGCCCGGGAGGAGGTCGCCACGGTCCTCGACGCGACTGCGGAGGGCGGAGCACCGTCCGACCGAGTGCGAGCCCTGATCACGCTGGCCGCCATCGACCGACGGGAGCAGCAGGGCGAGGATGCGGAAGCGCACGCTCACGAAGCGCTGCGTCTCAGCCGGTCCATGCTGCACAAGCGCGGTGTCATCGACGCCCTCGAGGTGCTCGGTGGTTGTGCGGCGGATCGAGAGAGCTACGCAGAGGCGGCCCGGCTCCTCGGGGCCGCGGACGCGTTGCGGCAAGCGACGGGGTACGCGTACCGCTCCCCAACCGCGGAGCAGGAGGTCACCCGGGCCGACTCCGCGGTCGAGGCCGCCCTGGGTGCCGACGAGAGGGATCGGGCGCGAGCCGAGGGTGCGGCACTCTCCCTCGAAGACGCGTGCGACTACGCGGCCCGGGGCCGGGGCGAGCGAAAGCGGCCCGCTACCGGGTGGGCGGCCCTCACTGCGACCGAGGCGCGGGTCGCCGCCCTCGCCGCCGAAGGGCTGACGAACGCGCAGGTGGGCGAGCAGCTGTTCATCTCCCGTCACACCGTCGACAGCCATCTTCGCCATATCTACGCCAAGCTCGGCGTCTCCACCCGTGCTGAGCTCGCCACGCGGGTCGCCCGCGAGGATGGCGCAGGCGCGTGATGTTCCCGAGGGGCACCTCCCTCATCATGGCGGCATGACCACGATCGACACCGATACGACCGAGCTGCTCGCGGCGGGGTTCTCGGGGAACCTTCTCCGCCCTGGCGATGCCACGTACGACGAGGCCCGCCAGGTCTACAACGCCATGTTCGACCGGCACCCCGCCCTGATCGTCCAGTGCCGCAACACCGAGGATGTCGTCGCGGCGGTGAAGTTCGCCCGCGGCGGCGGGCCTGGAGGTGGCCGTCCGCGCGGGAGGACACAGCATCGCCGGCTTCTCGGCGTGCGAGGGGGGGATCGTGATCGATCTCTCCCTCATGAAGCACGTCGACGTAGATCCCGATCGGCGAATCGCCCGGGTGCAGCCGGGTGTGCTGCTCGGCGAGCTCGACGCCGCGACCCAGGAGCACGGGCTCGCGACGCCGCTTGGCTTCATCTCGGTGACCGGCGTTGGCGGCCTCACGCTCAACGGGGGCATCGGGTGGCTGACCCGCAAGCACGGCTTGTCGTGCGACAACCTCGTCGCCGCCGAGGTCGTGCTCGCCGACGGCTCTGTGGTGCGTGCCAACGACACGGAGAACAGCGAGCTGATGTGGGGGCTGCGCGGCGGTGGCGGGAACTTCGGCATCGTCACGAGCTTCGAGTACCGGCTCCACGAGATCTCCGATGTGTACTTCGAGATGCGGTTCTACGACGCGGCCGCCCTTGGTGACGTCCTCCGCTTGTTCGGCGCGTGTGCGCCCGCTCTGGCCGAGGACTGCGTTGGTGGCGCGGTCGCGATGACCGTGCCTCACAGCGAGATGTTCCCCGAGCAGCTGCACGGCCAGTTCGTCACGGCTCTGCTGCTCGGGTACCTCGGAGGCGACGAGGCCGCGGCCAAGCGAGCGTTCGCGCCCTTCGATGCGGCGCCCGCGCCATTGTTCGCGATGGGGATGACCGTGCCCTATGTCGTTGCCCAGTCGATGCAAGACGAGGACATGCCCTCGGGGCGGCAGAACTACTGGAAGGCGGGCAACCTCCGTGAGCTCACCGAGGACGCCATCGAAGTGCTCGCGACCCATGCGCCGACCGTGATGTCGCCCCACTGCCAGGTGATGGTGCTGTTGCTCGGCGGCGCGATGGGCCGAATCGGCGAGACCGACACCGCCTACTGCGGCCGCGACGCGGTCTTCAACGTGTCGATCGACAACATCTGGGAGGACCCCGCGGAGAACGAGGAACAGATCGCGTGGAGCCGTGCGTTCTACGACGCCCTGGCGCCGCACCTCTCTGGCGGCGTGTACCTCAACTGGGCGTCAGAGGAGAGCGCCGACCGGGTCCAGCACGCGTACGGGCCGAACTACGAGCGGCTCGTTGCACTGAAGGATCGGTACGACCCGATGAACTTCTTCCGCAGGAACCAGAACATCAAGCCGTCGACCTGAGCCGCCCTCCTAATCCCGCGCTTGAGCGCCAGTGGTCCATATAGGACTTCTGGCGCTCAAGCGTTCGGCAAAGCGAGGGGTCAAACGTCAGCGGAGGTTCTCGACGACCACCGCGATGCCTTGGCCGACGCCGATGCACATCGCGGCGACGCCGTAGCGGCCGCCGGTCGCAGCCAGGTGGTGCACGAGGGTCGTGAGGATGCGGGCGCCCGAGCATCCGAGCGGATGGCCGATCGCGATCGCGCCACCGAGCGGGTTCACCCGAGCGGGATCGAGATCGGGCCAGCCCCGCAAGCACGCGAGGCTCTGTGCCGCGAACGCCTCGTTCAGCTCCACCGACGCGACGTCGTCCCACTTCAGATCGGCCCGCTGCAAGGCGGTGAGTGCGGCGGTGACCGGGCCGATGCCGTAGCGCTGCGGCTCGACACCGCTCGTTGCTCGGCTCACGATGCGGGCCATCGGCTCGAGTCCGGCGCGCTCGGCACCGGCCGGCGAGGCGAGCAGCAACGCGGCTGCGCCGTCGTTCATCGGCGACGAGTTGCCCGGTGTGACGGTGCCACCTTCCCGAAACGCGGGCTTCAACGTGGCGAGCTTCTCGAGTGTCGTGTCCTCACGGATGCACTCGTCGCGTGCCAAGTCGACGCCCGGGACCGGGATCGATTCGGCGTCGAACGCGCCCGCGGCCCACGCCTTGGCGGCGCGCTCGTGCGACCCGAGCGCGAACAGGTCTTGCTCCTCCCGCGTGATCGAGAATTCGTCGGCGAGGATCTCGGCGCCCTCGCCGAGCGCCACCGTCCACTGCGACGGCATCTTCGGGTTCACCATCCGCCAGCCGAGCGCGGAGTTCCAGAGCTGTTCGTGGGTGTCGGGAACGCGCGCGACGGCTTCGGCAGCACCCAGGGCGCACGCGTCATCGACTCGACCCCGCCGGCGATGATGAGGTCGGCCTCGCCGACGGCAACGGCCCGGCTCGCGTCGCTCACCGCTTCGAGTCCTGAACCACACAAGCGGTTCACGGTTGCCCCCGCGATCGACACCGGCAGCCCGGCGAGTAGCACCGCCATCCGCGCGACGTTGCGGTTGTCTTCGCCGGCGCCGTTCGCGTCGCCGAAGTACACCTCCTCGATCGTCGCGGGATCCAGATCGGGATGACGCTCGAGCAGGCCCTTCACCGCCGTTGCGGCGAGGTCGTCGGGTCGCACGCCCGAGAGGGCGCCCCCCACCTTTCCGATCGGCGTGCGGACCCCGTCGAGCACGAGGGCGTCGGTGAGCATCGTGGTCACGTTACGACATGGTCCTTCGGGCGGTCCTGCTCTTCCGGCGTTTGGCGCACGAGTCGTCGGCGAAGCGGGAACAGATCCGCTCCGATCCACCTTCGCGCCTTGCCCCAGAGCCCAGGCTGCAGCCACAGCGCCACCACCATTGCGACGACACCGCTCCCGATCAGATACGCGGTCTCCTGGTCGTTGAAGTACTCGCGGAGGAAGTAGTAGAGGATCGCGCCGATGATCGGGCCCTCGAGTGTGCCGATGCCGCCGATCACCACGATGAAGATGATCGGCGCAGTCCACTGCACCACGCTGAAGGCCTCTCTGGGCTGCACACGCAGCTGTGACATGTAGAAGACCGCACCCACGAACGCGGTCCAGAACGCGGCGACGACCCAGATGATGAAGCGAGTGCGGTACACGTTCGCACCGAGCCCGCGCGCTCCGGCTTCGTTGTCACGGATCGCCTGCATCTGGAGACCGAGCCGCGATCGCAAGATCAGATAGGCGAGCAGCACCGAGCCGACTCCTGCGATCAGCGCGAGCCAGTAGGTCGCGTCCTGCCGCGCCTGCAGGTCGTAGCCCGCGACATCGAGCGACACGCCGTTGCCGGCTCCCAACGCCGTTTGCTGGATGACGATGAGGCTGATCATCTCTGCGAGCACCCACGTGCCGATCGCGAAGTAGCTGCCGCGAAGCCGGAACGCCACGAAGCCGAGGGGTATCGCGATCAGCGCGGTGATCAGCGCGCTGATCGGCACCGAGATGTACAGGTTCTGGTTGTGGACGTTGACGAGCGCGACCATCGAGTAGGCGCCGAGACCGACGAACGCCTGCTGGCCCACGGAGACCACGCCGGCGAACCCCGCGAGCAGGTTCCACATCTGCGCGAGCGACAAGAGAGTCAAGAGCTCGACCATCTTGCGTTGCAGTGATGCATCGCCCCACGAGGGCATCAGCGCCATCACGCCGACGACCACGACCGCGACGACGCCGAACGTGCGGCTGGCCGCCGACCCGCGGATCACGCGGAAGTCGCTCAACGGAGCTGTCCCTTCCCGAAGAGGCCCGTCGGCCGGAACACGAGCACCGTCAGGAACACGAGGTGGCCTGCGAGCTCGCCCCACTGCGGATCGATCTGCCGGCCGATCGACTGGGAGACGCCGAGGATGATGGCGCCGATCAGCGTGCCCCACAGCGACCCGAGGCCGCCGATCACGACCGCCTCGAACGCGAAGATCAGCCGTTGCGGTCCGAGGAATGGGTCGAACGAGGAGCGAGCCCCCGCCAACACCCCGGCGAGGGCCACGGTCGCGACAGCGAGCGCCATGGCCACCGCGAAGATGCGTTCCACGTGGATGCCCATGATCCGCGCGGCATCCGGATCGTCGGACGTGGCGCGAAACGCCCGGCCGAGGCGCGTGCGCTTCATGAACAGCGCGAGGCCGGCGAGCACCGCAATCGCGCAGAGGAGCGTGATCAGGGGAAGCCATCCGATGCTGATCGTGTCGTTCACCTTGATGCTCGATGTCTCGAGAGCGCCTACGTCGAGCCCGCGGGTGTCGGCGGTGTAGTGCTGATAGAGCCCCTGCTGGATGACGATGGCGAGACCGAACGTCGCGACGATCTGAAACGCGGGGTCGACGCCGATCACGCGGTCGAAGATCACCCGTTGCAGCACGTAGCCGGTCCCGAATGCGAGCGGGATGACGAACACCAGCGCGTACAGCGGATTGATGCTCATCGTGCTCGAGAGCGACAGCATCACGAACGCCGCGAGGATTGCGAGATCGCCGTGCGCGAGGTTCACGAATCGCATGGCGCCGAACGCCAGCGAGAGACCGGTCGCGAAGAGCGCGTAGAGGCCGCCGAGCAAGATGCCCTGCACGATCGCGTTGGCCCAGATCACGATGTCGCTTTGCGCGTGCCCCCGATCGAGGCCGAAGTAGCCCTCGGTGATCTGCTCCTTGCTGACGTCGGTGGGCAGCCCGGCCAGCGACACCCGGCCTTCGAGCAGGCAGTAGAACCGATCGGCAACCGCGAGCGCCTGGTTCACGTCCTGCTCGACGAGCAGGACCGTCGTTCCTTGCTCCTTGATCGCCGGGATCGCTTGGTACACCTGCTTCACGACGATCGGCGCCAGGCCGAGCGACACCTCGTCGAGGAGGACGAGATCCGGGTTCGACATGAGCGCGCGGCCGATGGCGAGCGCCTGCTGCTCGCCACCCGACAGTGCCGCGCTGTTGCGCTTGAGCAACGGGCCGAGCAGCGGGAAGGCGCCGACCACTCGCTTCCTGTCCCAAGGTCCCTTCCGCTTCGAGAACGACCCGACTGCCAGGTTCTCCTCCACCGTCAACGACGGGAAGATCCGCCGCCCCTCGGGCACCAGTGAGATCCCCTGCTCGACGCGCCGCGGGGCGGACAACGCGGCCAGGGACGTGCCGGCGTAAGTGATCGTCCCCGACCCGATCGGCACGAGACCGACGATCGTCTTGAGCAGCGTCGACTTGCCGGCACCGTTCGCCCCGATGATCGACACCGTCTCTGCGGGGGCGACGTGGAGGTCGATCCCGAAGAGAGCCTGGAAGTCGCCGTAGGACACCTCGAGTGCCTCGATGTCGAGCAGCGTGTCGCTCACGGCGCGACCTCGCCGAACTCCTCGCCGAGGTACACCGCCCGGACCGCGGAAGAGGACATCACTTCATGGGGATCTCCCTCGATCAGCTTGCGTCCGGTGTTCATCGCCATCATCCGGTCGACCACGCGGAGCAACGCGTGGACGATGTGCTCGATCCAGACGATCGCCACGCCGGTTGAGCGGATGCCTCTCGATGAGCGTCGACGAGCTCGAGGATCTCCGCCTCGGTGAGCCCGCCGGCGATCTCGTCGAGCAGGAGCACGTTCGGTTGCGTCGCCAGCGCTCGCGCCAGCTCGAGCCGCTTGCGTTGGAGCAAGGTCAATGTGCCCGCGACCACGTTTGCCTTGTCCGCCATGCCCGTCGTCTCGAGCGCGTCGACGGCGGCCGCGTCGGCCGTCCCCAAGACCCGCCCACCTGCGCCGAACGTGCTGCCGATCAGCACGTTCTCGAACACCGTGAGGCCCTCGAACGGCCTGGGGATCTGGGACGTGCGTCCGATGCCCCGCCGACACCGTGTGTGCGCGGGCTGCCGCGTGATGTCGACGCCCTCGAGGAGGATCGTGCCGCGGTCGGGACGCAGGTCGCCGGCGATCAGGTTCAGCAGCGTCGTCTTGCCCGCACCGTTCGGTCCCACGATGCCGAGGGCTTCTCCCTCGGCAACATGGAACGTTGAAATCCTCGATGACGTGGACGCCGCCGAACCGCTTGGAGATGTCGACGACCTCGAGCAGAGTCGCCACGAGGAGTGGTCTAGGCGAGTGGCTGGAGGTCGCCGGTCAAGGGGATCTCCGGCGAGAGCTTGTTGTTGGTGACGACGAGATCGAACTCGAACTCTCCGCCGTCGGTCTCCTGCCATTGGCCACCCACGAGCGACGTCTTGGAGATGTTCTTCGGGAGCCCCTCGGTGCCGTATTGCAACGGTCCGACGATCGTGTCGAGGGTGGTGGCCCCGGCAGCCGCCGCGATCGCGGCCTTGTCGGTGCTCCCCGCGCGAGCGAGCACGTCGAAGGCCTCCTCGAACAGCGCGTGAGCGAAGCCGAGGAACTGCGTCCACTGGTTGCCCGTGGATGCGGTGTACTCGTCGGCGAGCTCCTGCGCGCTGACGCCAGTGAGCGAGCTCGTGAACGGATGGCCCGGTGTCCACCAGATCTCGGTCGCGAGGCCGTTGCCGAGATCTCCGAGCGCTTCGACCGCCTCGGGGAACAGGATCGCCTTCGCCATCGTCACGACCTTCGGGATGGAAATCCTGCTGCGCGGCTTGCGTCCAGAACGTGGCGAAGTCTGGAGGCAGCGGGATGCCGACGACGACCTCGACGTTCTCCTCCTTGAACTGACCGATGATCGCCGAGAAGTCGTCGGACAGCACCTGGAACCGTCCGGGATCGACGACCGTGTAACCAGCCGCCGCGGCACCGGCAGGAAAGCCTGTGTCGGGGTCGGCGAGCGCGTTGCCGTCGGGATCGTTCGGGCACAGGAGGCCGACCACCTTGTTCGTCTCCGAGGCATCCCAGATCTCGACGAAGACGCCGACGAGCTGCTCGGCGCCCCAGAAGAAGTGATACGTCCACTCGAACCCGACCGCAGGATCCCCGCCACGCGGGAAGAAGTAGGGCTGCCAAGGAGCGAGTGTCGAGAGGCACGGCACACCGTTGGCCTCGCACTGGTCGGCGACCGGGTTGATCATCTCGGGTGTGGCGATCGCGAGCATCATGTCGACGCCGTCGTCGAGAATCAGCTCGCTCGCCCGAGTCGCGGCGGTGTCCGAGTTCGACTCCACGTCACGCTCGATGATCTCGACGGTGTACGACTGATCCCCGATCATCAGGCCGTCGGCGATGAGCTCGTTGATGCCGGCGAGGATGTATTCGTTCGCTGCGCCGAAGCCCGCGAGCGGACCGGTGAGCGGCGCGGTGAACCCGATCTTGATCGTGCCGTCACCGCCACCACCGCCGAATACCGCGGCGTTGGCGCCTGCCCCCCCGGCTGCCGCGGTGGTGCCAGCCCCTGTCGTTCCGGCTCCGCCCGTCGTGCCCGCACCGCCGCCTGTCGTGCTCGATGCCTCGCTGTCGTCTCCACCACACGCTGCGAGGACCGCAGCCATGGCCGCGCCGCTCCCGACGATCAGCACGCGGCGGCGGGTGTAGATCGGTCGCGCGGACCCGCTCTCGTTCTCGTCCATCCACTCTCCCCCTTGTGGTCCCGAGTCGCCGCATTGAACCACACATTCATCATTCTGAAGCGATATCGAAACCGTGTTTACATAGCGCACAAACACTCCGTCGAAGGAGGGCCGCAATGGCGCTGCAGGGCTTGGCCGAGATGACGCTCGGAGTTCCTCGGGTCGACGAGACGCGTGCGTTCTACGAGCAGTTCGGGTTGGCCGAGACGAGTCCGGGAGTGTTCGCGTCCGCCGACGGTGGAGAGCAGCTGCGGATCGTCGAGCGTCCCTACCGTCAGCTCGTCGAGTTCGCGCTCAGCGCAGCCGACCCCGACGACGTGGAGCGCGTGAGGGCCGCAGCGTCACGAACCGGCGTCGACGTCACCGACGAAGTTGATGGCGGGATCTCGCTCGCCGAGCCGGTAGTCGGCATCCGGGCCCGCGTCACTGTGCGTGAGCCGATCCACTCGAAGCCGCATGAGAGTCCGCTGATGAACTCGCCGGGGAACACGCCCCGTCCGGGGGAGCGGGCGCCGGCGATCTTCGACGTCGGGCCGGCGCAGCCGCGGCGGTTGGGTCATGTCCTGTACACGACGCCGGACCTCGACGCGAGCATGGGATTTCTCACCGACGTGCTCGGGTTCAAGCTCACCGACAGCTCGCCCGGCATCATCGCCTTCCTCCGCTGCTCCGAGGACCATCACAACGTCGGCCTCATCAGCTCACCGGTGCCGTTCTTCCACCATTCCTCGTGGCAGGTGAACGACCTCGACGAGATCGGCAAGGGAGCCCACAATCTGCTCGCGACCGACCCGACCCGCAACGTATGGGGGCTCGGCCGACACTTCCTCGGATCGAACCTCTTCTGGTACTTCCGCGACCCCGCGGGGAACTACGCGGAGTACTTCGCCGACCTCGACCAGATCCCGGCGGCCGCCGAGTGGGAAGCGCGCCAGTGGGAGCCGGACAAGGCGCTGTACGCGTGGGGCCCGCCCGTGCCGCGCGACTTCGTCGAGCCGAGCGACCTCGCCGAGATCGAAGCCGCGATCACGGCTGTTGGCTGACGTCCTCTGAGCGCGCCTGGACGCGAGCGAGCAGCGCCTCTTGGTGGTCCGCCATGCTTCGTAGCGCTTCGAGGTCCGGCTCCGCCCGCGTGAGGTCGTCCGGCCACGACTCGACGACCTCCGTCGCCCACGCCGCCCATCGGTCGACCAGCTGCTGCACGTCGTCGAGGAACTTCCCGGCGAGGATGAGCCATGGCAACCGCGCGGGATACCCGCCGCGTCCCTCGAGGTACTCGTCCGGGATGCCGGCCGTCGCAACCGCTTGGTCCTCGACCCACGCACGCACGCCATTGAGCGTCGCAAGCAGATCGGCCTTCGTCGCTTGCTCGGCGAAGAAGACCTTGACGAGCTGCTCGAACTCGACGACAGGCCCTCTGCCCGTCGTCGGAACCCAGTCGGCAAGCGCCCGCCGCCCTTTGGCCGTGATGGTGTAGCGAGTACGCGCTCGCTCGCCGACATACTCCGTCGTGCTGCGGGCCAGCCCGTGCTCCTCGAGCTTCTTCGGTTCGCGGTAGATGCCGCTCTCCGCGCGCGGCCAGAAGAGCCCAAGGGCGCGTTGCATCTGCTCGGCGAGCTCATAGCTCGTCCAGCTTCGAAGCGAGAGCAGCCCGAGGATGGCGTACGAGGTGGTCGTGAGGTCGTTGGCCATTGATTTACTCCAAAATAGAGTATACGTTGCTCGCGACAAGGAGGCGGTCATGTCGGCGAACGCGGAGATGCTGGCGCTCTGGGACGGGCCTGAAGGCGACCACTGGGCCGACAACGCCGAGCGGTACGAGGCGACCAATGCCACGTATGGGCGGACACTGCTCGCCGCCCTGGATCTCGGGGCGCACAGCACCGTGCTCGACATCGGGTGTGGCACAGGGGTCATGAGCATCGAAGCCGGTCGAATCGCCACCGAGGGATCTGTGCTCGGCGTCGATCTCTCGTCGCGCATGCTCGCCCGCGCACGTTCCGTCGCGGCCGCTGAGGGACTCGATCACGTGCACTTCGAGCAGGTCGACGCGCAGGTGCATCCCTTCGTCGAGTCGGCGTACGACGTTGCCACCAGCAGCTTCGGCGGGATGTTCTTTGCTGATCCGGTCGCGGCGTTCGCCAACATCCGCCGAGGGCTGCGGCCTGGTGGGTCCCTCGCGATGCTCGCGTGGCGAGACCTGTTGGAGAACGCATGGCTCGTCGAGATCCGCAGTGCCCTCGCTGCCGGGCGCGATCTGCCGACGCCTCCGCCCGGAGTGCAAGGCCCGTTCAGTCTCGCCGATCCGGACATCGCGAGAGGGCGTCTCGAGGCGGCGGGGTACCGCAAGGTTCGCTTCTCCGGGGTCGACGAGCCGATGTGCTTCGGGCGCGATGCGGACGACGCCTACTCGTTCTTGGCGACCTTCGGCATCACTCGCGGGCTGACCCACGATCTGGACGAGGACACACGGACGGCCGCGCTGGCGGCGCTCCGGAAGGTGCTCGAGGCGAATGAGACGCCAGATGGCGTGCTCCTCGCGAGCTCGGCGTGGCTCATCGAAGCAACGAACGGCGAGGCTCGCTGATGGAGACGCGGATTGCCGAGGTCGGCGACGGCATCTATCAGCTCATGACATATCTGCCGGACATGGACTTCGCGGTGAACCAGTACTTGGTCACCGGCGACGAACCGCTGCTCTTCCACACCGGCATGCGGGGCTTGTTCCCCGATGTCTCCGCCGCTGTGGCGCATCTGATTCCCCTTCACTCATTGCGGTGGATCGGGTTCGGCCACGTCGAGGCCGACGAGTGCGGCTCGATGAACGAGTGGCTCGCCGCCGCGCCCGACGCGACGGTCGTGCAGGGTGCGATCGGATGCATGGTGAGCATCGGCGACCTGGCCGACCGCCCTCCCCTCGCCCTTACGCCGGGCGCGAAGCTCGAGACCGGGGGACATCAGCTCGAGTGGATCGACACGCCGCACGTCCCTCACGCGTGGGAGGCGGGGGTTCTGTTCGACCATGCGACGCGCACGCTGTTCTGCGGCGACCTCTTCAGCCAGTATGGCAACTACGCACCGGCGACCACCGACGACATCGTCGGTCCTGCGATCGAGGCGGAAGACGCGTTCGCGTCGATGTCGCTCCATCCAGCGACCGGCTCGATCATCCGCGGCCTGGCCGCGCTCGACGCCGCGACGCTGGCTCTCATGCACGGCCCGGTCTTCACCGGCGATTGCCGTCGGGCGCTGCACGACCTCGCCGACGACGCCGATCGACGCATCGCCGCGGTCAGGTGACCCAGCTCAGATGAGGGGCGTGTTCTGCTCGAGCCCGAGCAGCACTCGGCCGTAGAGCTCGCGGTTCATCTCGAGGTTCAGCAATCCGTGCTGATTGATGGCGCGGAGGTCGGCGACAGCGCGCGTGAGAGGGCTCGTGAGGCGGATGCCCGACGAGCCGCTCGCGTGAAACAGGACCTCGACCCCGTCGAGGCAGCGCCGTACCCCCTCGGCACAGTCGAGGCGCATCCGCGCCCGCGTGAGGAGATCGAGCTCGCGGCCCTCGCTCGCCGCCGCGTCGATCTCGTCGGCGCAGCTGTAGAGGACGAGCGTCCCCTCGTGGATGCACATCGCGGCCTCCGCGGCCTGCATGTGCGTGAGGGGATGGGAGTACTGATCATCCGCGGTGTAGGCGATGATCTTCCCCTTCACCAGCGCCGGAAAGTCGCGCAGCGCCTGTTGTGCGATGCCCACTGCGCCACCGGTGAGCGCGAGCGCGAGCACCGGCACCGGGGCGCATTTGTGCGTCCATCCTTCGTGCAGGTCCATTCCCGGGCTCGATCCCATGATCAACCCGGGGAGGGAGAGGAAACGATGCGCGGGGATCTCGAGGTTCTCGACGGTCACCGAGCACGAGCCTGTGCCGGTCAGGCCGTTGACGAACCAGTCGTCCTTGCGCTCGACAATGGAGGCCGGCACCGCGAAGTCGCCTTCGTCGACGACCGCGCCGCTCTCGTCGTGCACCACTGCGCCGAGCAAGAGCCAATCGGCGACTTCGTTGCCCGACGCGAACGGCCAGAAGCCCGTCAGCGTGAAGCTGCCGTCGGAGCGACGCGTCGCCTTGCCGCGCGGCCCGATCACCGCGGCGACGACGGCGTCCGGATTGCTTCCGTAGATGTCGTCCTGGGCCTCGCCGGGGAAGTGCGACAGCAACCACGAGTGCGCGTGGACGACTCCGGCGACCCAGGCGGTCGAGCCGCAACCCTCGGCGAGGGCCGAGATCGTGTCGAGGTGGGCGCGCATCCCGAGCCCGTAGCCGCCGTTACGCCGGGCCTGGACCGTCTTGAATGAGCCGGCCCCTTGCAAGAGTCGGATGTTCTCGATGGGCACGCGGCGGTCGGCCGCGGTCTGCTCGGCCCGGCTGCTCAGCTCGGGGATGAGCGCTCGGGTCCTCGCGATGAGGTCGGCTCCGGCCCGGGCGTCGACGACGGTCATGAGGTCCTCCCCCTCGCGGCCAGCGCAATCAGGTGATGATTCATCGTTTTCGATGGACAGTCAAGACTGATGTCAGGTCGGATCCCGGGGTACCGTGTGGCTGTGGCGACGACCCGGCTCACCCGAACCGAGCTACGCCAGCGTTCGACGCGTCTGCGTTTGCGGGAGGTCGCGTACGAGCTGATGTCGCGGCAGGGAGTCGACGCCACGACGATCCAACAGATCACCGACGCGGCAGACGTCGGCTTCGGAACGTTCTACAACTACGCCTCGAGCAAGGAGGCGCTGGCCCAAGACGTCTTGGATTGCATGATCCACAACGTGGGCGAACGCAACGACCTGATCACGCAAGAGCTGCGCGAGGTCGACGCGGTTCGCATCGTGGCCAACTCAGTGCGGTTCGTCATCCGAGAGATGACGACGAATCCCGTCTATCGGTGGTGGGTCGCTCGGCTGGATCTGCTCGTCGATCGGATGCGCATCGGGTTCGCTCCCTTCGGTCTGCGTGACATCGACCGCGCCGTAGCCGCTCGTCAGTACGTGCTGATCGACGCGAACAAGGACCTCGCATGGAGTCAGCTCTGCTGGCTGATGGCCGCGGGTGGGCGCGACATCCTCGAAGGGCTGCACCGTCCCGAGGACGAACGGAACATCGTCGAGGGCATCCTCCGCGTGATGGGGGTCGAGGCGGTAGCCGCCCATGCCGCGACGATCACTGAACCACCCACGGCCCCGCACCTCCCGATCGACTTCTCGTTCGAAGTCGGTCACTGACGCGCGGCCGGCCTCGTTCCCTCGTACGCATCGCGCAGCAAACGGGCGAGGCTTTCGACCGTCACCGGGACCGGATTGACCGTGATCTCGACGGCGGCGGCCTCGGCGGCTTCGTCGAGGTCGCTCGCCCTCAACCCGAGCTCGCTCAACCGCGTCGGCACGTGGCTCTCGAGCGCGAGGTCGTGGAGTGCGCCAGCCGCGTCGCCCGGTGCCGCACCGAGCGCATCCTCGAGTCGGGCCATCTCGTCGGGCAGCGCAGGCGCGTTGAACGCAACCGCGTGGGGCAACACGATCGAATGTGTGTCGGCGTGCACGAGGTTGAACCTGCCACCCAGCACGTGGCACAGCTTGTGGTGCAGACCGGTCGACGTCGTGCCGAGCGCGATGCCGGCGAGGTACGCGCCGTAGAGCACATCTCCGCGAGCGTCGAGGTCATCCGGCACGTCCATCACGCGGGGGAGTGACCCCCGGATCGCCCGCACTCCCTCGAGCGCCATGGCAGTCGTGACTGGGTTGCATCCTGTTGCATACAGCGCTTCCACACAGTGAGCCAACGCGTTGAACGCGCTTGGTCCTGTCACCTGTGGTGGTAGGCCGATCGTGAGCGCGGGGTCGTAGATCACGACCTTCGGCACAACCTTCAGGTCGCGGCCCGTCTGCTTGTGGCACGCGTCGGTGAGTCCGTAGATCGGCGTCTGCTCGCTGCCCGCGTAGGTGGTTGGCACCGCGAGAATCGGGAGGTCGTGGGTCAGCGCGATCGCCTTCGCAAGGCCGGTCGACGAGCCACCACCCAGGCACACGACGGTGTCGGCCGAGACCTCGGTGACGGCGGTTCGAGCCCGTTCGGCGAGCTCGAACGGTACGTGCTGGACGACGTCGTGCCAGCGGGCGACGACGAGCGGGCCGAGCTCCTCCGCGAGCGTGTCGCCGAACTCCTTCGCCTGGCCGTCGACGATGAGGAACACGCGCGCCGCGCCGAGACGGGCGAGCTCGTCGCCGACTCGACTGAGTGCGCCCGCCGCGAAGACCGTCCGTCCGGCGATGGCGTCGTACGTGAAGGGCTTCACGCCGCCCTGAGCGCAGCGAGCGCCGCGAGCTCGCTTGAAGTCGGTGGGTCCGTGACGGCGATCGCATCCGCGACGCGGAGCGGCCAACCCGTCGCGGCGATGGCCTGCTCGACGGTGACGCCCGGATGCAGCGCGGTCTGCACGAGCTCACCAGTCGCGGGATCGGGCCGGAGGATGCCCAGGTCCGTGATCACGATCTGCGGACCCTGGCCGCGGAGACCGAGCCTGGCGCGATCGCCGGCGCCGTCGCCGAAGCCAACCGATGTGCGGAAGTCGCACCGCTCGACGAATGTGCGCGGCCCTTGGCGCACGATCACGATGACTTCCCCGGCGGACGCGGCGATCTCGGGCGCGCCGCCGGCGCCGGGAAGACGTGTCTGGGGCTGCTCGTACGGGCCGATGACCGTCGAGTTGATGTTGCCGAACCGGTCGAGCTGTGCCGCGCCGAGGAACCCGACGTCGACCCGTCCGGCCTGCAGCCAGTAGGCGAAGATCTCGGGCACTGACACCACCGAGTCCGCGGTGTCGGCGAGGTCGCCGTCGCCGATCGAAAGTGGCAGCCGGGTGGGCTTCGAACCGATGCATCCAGATTCATAGATCAGTGTGCATTGCGTCGCGTGCGTTCGACGGGCCAGGTTTGCCGCGGTCGAGGGCAGCCCGATGCCGACGAAGCACACGGTCTCGTCGCAAAGCTGACGCGCGGCATTCACGATCATCAGGTCGTCGGCGCTCCACGAGTCAGACACGACCAGCTCCCTGGCGGATGCCGGCGCTGCGGCAGTACTCCTCGAAGTCGGCCGTGCCGCGGACGTGCGTGTCGATCCAGTCGACAAAGCGATCGCGGTCGCGCGAGACCTCGTCCCACAAGCGGTAGAAGTCGTTGTCACGCTCCGAGTAACCCATCGCGAAGCTGGGATGGGCGCCGCCCGGCACGTGGCAGACCGCCGACACCACCCACGACGGCAGCACCACCGCGTTCGGTCGGGGCTCGAGCTCGTCGACGATCTCCTCGACCGTCACGATCGAACGTCGCGCTGCGAGCACGGCTTCCTTCTGCACCCCGACGAGCCCCCACAGCTGCACGTTGCCCTGACGGTCGGCCTGCTGCGCATGGATCACCGCGACATCGAGCTCGATGGCGAGCACCGCAGTGAGGGTCTCGCCCGTGAACGGGCATTGAATCGGAGCGATCGTGGGGGTGTGCGCCATGAGGTCGGTGCCCACGTAGCCACGGAGCACGCCGAACGGAAGACCCGACGCGCCTGCGACGTAGCGCGCCGCCATCCCAGCATGGCTGTGCTCCTCGATCGCCAGGGGACGCGGCCAGCCGTGCTCGACCGCGTCGCGGAAGCGATGCAGTGATCCGACCCCCGGGTTGCCTCCCCACGAGAACACCATCTTCTGCGCGCATCCGGTGCCGATGAGCTGGTCGTACACGACGTCGGGCGTCATCCGCACGAGGGTCAGGTCGCGGCGCCCCTGGCGGATGACCTCGTGGCCAGCCGCATGCGGGATGAGGTGGGTGAAGCCCTCGAAAGCGACCGTGTCCCCGTCGTGGATGTGGTCTGCGACGGCCTCGCGCAGGCTGACGATGGCGGCGTGGGGCACGTGTGCCGGCTCAGAAGTCGACGGGGTACTGCGGCGCGCGACCGGTGGCGATGAGCTCGGGCAGCTCACTGGAGTTGTTCTCCCACACGAGCAGCATCGAACGCTTCGGCGAGTAGCCCTGGTGACGGATGTCGGCAGGCATGGCGGCGACATCGCCCGCGCGCATGACGACCTTGGCCCGCGGGGAGCCCGTGTCGCGGTCCTGCACGTCCCAGATGATCTCGTCGGACAGCTGCACGAACCACTCGACCCGGTCGTTCCCGTGGAACACAGGAAGGATGTACTCCTCCGTCGTGGGGCAGTAGAGGCTGTCCTTGCACACGCTGACGACCGACGGGTTCCAGGTGACGTTCGAGCGCGACAAGTACGCGAACAGGTTGAACGCGGCGACTTCGCTCTCGAACCCGGGCTCGGCCTCGACGACCGGCTCCTCCTGGCCGACGTCGGCGAACATCCGGTTGATGGGGAAGCCCATCTCGTCGGAACGGATCTGCTCGTCGCCCGGCACACCGACCATTCGTGCCGCGGCGATGCGACGCCGGGTGACCGCCTCGGTGTTGAAGCCGTCCTTCACGCCGAACGGCTTGCCCGTTTCGGCCGGGCTCGCGAACGGGTCGTAGCTGGCGTTCGTCCAGTCATCGAGCATCGACTTGAACGCTTCGCGGAGCATCGGCGTGTCGAAGTTCTCGACATGATCGAGTTCGGCTCTGCGGTAGGCCTCGTTGTACCGGCCGGCGAACAAGTCGACCGTGCCGTAGTGGTTGACCGTGCCGATCACGCTGTCGAAGTTCACGGTGCCATAGAAGAAGTCCCACGCCACGTCTCGCTGCAATGCACGGAGAAACGTGTCGACGCTGAGCACGTGGCGACCAGTCGGCCACGACACATGCGCGAAGAACTCGTCGCGAGAGAACGTGAAGCCGCCGATCGTGAAGGTCTTGTAGCCATGCTCGTTCGCATCGCCGGTCTCGAACGCGCTCTTGTCGGTCAAGGTCATGGTCGCCTCCTGACAGGGGGACGGATCACGGTGCGGGACTATGGCGAGGGCTAGGACAGGCAGATCTCGTCCCAGCGCTCGACGGTGTCGGGGCCGAAGACGGTCTGAAGCAGGATGACTCCGGGCCGCTCGGTGGAGAAGCGGTAGGCGGAGTGGGCAGGGAGCAGGGCCATGTGGCCTCGGCTGGCGGTAATGCGACCCATGCGCGATCCGACGGGTTCGCCCTCGAGAGCCACCGAGCCTTCCGCGCCGTCGGGACGAATCGGCGTGTCGAGCTTCACGAGATCGACGACGATGGTGCCGTCCATCACGAGCGCGAACTCGTCGTGCGCGCAGGTGCGCCACTCCGAGGTGCCCTCCGCCCGCAGCACCTCGAGCACGTACTGCATGTTCTTGCCGAGCGCGATCTTCTCGTAGGGCTTGGACGCGCTCGCGACTTCGAACATGTTGGAGAACGCGTAGTGCTTCGCGTCGTCGTCGATGATGTCGATGAAGCCCTTGCGGAAGCTGTCCATCGATCCGAATTCCGTCGTGTACGACACGTCGCCCCCGATCTCTTCGTCCACGTACACGTGTCGCGTCCGATCATGGCTTTTCCGCCAAGCGCACGCCTCTTGCCTCCGCAAGTGCGGATTGCGTACAGTTGTGCGATGGTAGAACACTCTACGCGGGGGCTGGAATTGGTGTCAACGGAGGCAGAGCCGGTTGCCGAGCGCGACCACGACTTCGTCCAGTCGCTGGAGCGCGGGCTCTCGGTGCTCCGGTGCTTCTCCGCCGAGCACCCGCAGCTGACGCTCTCCGAAGTCGGGCGTCTCACGGGTCTCACCCGGGCGACGTCGCGCCGGTTGCTGCTGACGTTCGAGCGGCTCGGATACATGCGCAACGACGGCCGGCTTTTCGAGCTCACGCCGCTCGTGCTCGACCTCGGTTACGCCTACATCTCCTCGTGCAAGCTGCCCGATCTCGTGCAGCCGGACATGGAGGAGCTGTCCGAACGCTGCAACGAGTCAGTGTCGGCGTCGGTGCTCGACGGCGACGAGATCGTCTACATCGCCCGCGTGCCCACGAAGCGCATCATGACGATCGCGCTGTCACTCGGGTCGCGGCTTCCGGCCGCCATCACCTCGATGGGGAGGGTGCTGCTCGCGGACCTTCCCGACGACGAGCTGATTGCCCGGCTGTCCGCGATGGAGATCTCCCGTCGGACGGAGAAGACGCAGGTCGAGCCTCGCCGCCTGGCCGACGTCATCAGGCGAGTCCGCGACCAGGGGTGGGCACTCGTCGACCAAGAGCTCGAAGACGGGGTTCGCTCGATCGCGGCGCCGCTGCGCGAACGCTCGGGGCGAGCCATCGCGGCGATCAACGTCTCGACTCACGCAGGCCGCGTGAGCCTCGACGAGCTCCGTGGTCCGATGCTCGACGCGCTGCTCGAGACCGTTTCCTCGATCAACGTGCGCCTGAGCAAGCGGTGACCTCCGCAGGCGACGCCATCCTCGCGATGCTGCTTCGCCTGTTCGCAGGACTGCGAGAGGGCGGTGTCGACGTGTCGCTGGGCGAGGTGCTCGACGCCGCCGCCGCGATGCGCCACGTCGATCTCATCGACCGCGACGCCTTGCGCACGGCTATGCAGGCCACGCTGATCAAGCGCCCGGAGGATCTCGCGGTGTTCGCGTCGCTGTTCGACGAGCACTTCCCTCGGCGGCTCGCTGTCGACCCCGCTCACCGTCGGGATCGTCCCGAAGAAGCTCCGGACACAAAAGTCCCCGGAAGTGTGGGGATCGCGGCCGCCGAGCTCGGTCCCTCGTTGCTGGAGGCGCTCCGCGACGGCAACCTCGACGAGCTCCGCCTTCTCGCTGTCGGCGCGGTCGACCTGTACGGCGGCATGGAGTCGGCGAAGGGCGGCGAGCGCTACTTCCTCCATCGCGTGCTCAGAGCGCTTGACCTCGGCAACCTCCTGGTCGCGGCGATGGCAGAGGCGCGCGCGTCGGCAGGCGCCGGGGATGCCGCCGCGTTGCGCCGGCTGCAGGACGACCTGGCGCGGCGTCTGGAGCAGTACCGGCGACTGCTCGCCGAGGAGATCCGGGGACGGTTGCGCGATGGACCGCGCGGTGCCGCGGGGTCGGGGCTCCTAGCGCCCCGACGGCTGGAGGATGTCGACGTCCTCGCGGCGTCGACGACGGAGCTGCGACAGATGCGCCAAGCGGTGCGTCCCCTCGCGCGGAAGCTCGCGAGTCGCGTGAGTCAACAGCGACGGCGGCACCAGCGCGGCCGCCCCGACATGCGCCGCACGATTCGGCGCTCGCTCGACTCAGGCGGCGTGCCGATGGACGTCACCTACCGGCGCCGGCGCCCGGGCAAGCCCGACGTGGTGGTGCTTTGCGACATCTCCGGTTCAGTTGCCGAGTTCGCGCACTTCACGTTGCTGCTCTTGCACGCCTTGCAGACCGAGCTTTCGGGCTTGCGCTCGTTTGTCTTCGTCGACGGCGTCGCCGAGGTGACCAAGGTGTTGCAGACCGCGGAGGTGCATCTCGATCCACGGTTGCTCGTCACGTTGCCGGGTGTGATCGCCGAGGACGGACACAGTGACTACGAGGGCGCGTTTCGCCGCTTCCTCGACAAGCAGGCCGCCGCGTTGCGGCCGGGTACGACCGTGATCGTCGCCGGCGACGGACGCACCAACTATCGGCCCGCCGGCGTCGGCACGTTTCGAGAGATCTGCCAGCGCGTGCGCCGCGTCTACTGGTTCAACCCCGAGCCCGCCGACGAGTGGGGCACCGACGACTCCGCCCTTCCGCTCTACCGGCAAACGTGCACGGGCGTCTTCGAGGTGCGCAGCCTCGCGCAGCTCGCCGACGCCATCGCCGGCATCCTCTGACGCTGGGGCTCAATCGTTGGAGAGGGTGGCGACGGCCGGCGGCAGGCGGAACTCACGCGGGATGAGGAGCCGCCGGATCAGCGCCTCGAGCTCGGGGATGTACGCCTGGTGCCAGAGGTCGAGGCGCTCCACCGCCTCGGCGTAGGGACGCCGCGGGAAGCCGCGCTCGCCGAACTTGTCGTAGATCGCCTGCAGGCGCTCCTCGGGCAGCGCCAAACGTTCCGTGTCGACTGGGATGCCCTCCTCGACGAGTGCGCTCGTGAGGCGAGCGACGGTTTGGGCGGTTCGACGGCAGAGCCGGAGCGCGCGGGGATCAGGCGGCGCGTCGATGATGGAGATGCACAGCGCCGCGGTCTCGGTGACGATGACCATGGCCGCGATCCACGACTGCCCCAGCTGCTTCGATCTGAACAACATCAGCATGGGATAGCTGGAGTGGCTCTCGAGCACGCTCGCGGTCCACGCTTCCCATCGCTCGAACTGCGAGTAGAGCTCGCCGGCGTCGCCATCGCGGGTGTAGACGTCGAGCATTCCGATTGGCGTGACTCGATCGCCGGATAGATCGTCCAGCGTCGACACGAGCTCCTCCCGCGTGCTGTACGCGGCGAACAAGGTGGGCAGGAAGCCGATGAGCAGTGCCATCGTCGCGACGCCGAAGAAGCCTTCGACAACCACCAGGATCCTCGGCACGCTCGCGACGGGCACCACGTCGCCGAACCCGATCGTGAAGAACGCGACGCCTGAGTAGTAGACGGACTCCAGAAGGGAGTCGAGGGTGGGAATGCCGTTGCGCATGCCCCACCACACGAGACCCCATCCCACCACCTGCATGGTGGCCCAGAACACGAGCAGCATGAGGAGCGACAACGGGCCGTAGATCGAGAGGAAGGACTCCCGGTCGTCCTCGTCCTCGATGCGCTTGGCCGCCGCGCGCCAGGGCGCCCATGAGTAGCGGTACAGCAGAGCGGTGGGCCACCACCGGCGAGTGCGGATGCGAGTCGCGACCAGCGTCCCGATCGTGTCGACCGTCGCGAGGGCGATCATCAGCGTTCCTGCGACAAGAGAGACGACGCGCACTGCCGATCGACCGTACCGTCGTGCCCGCGCGCGGTCGGTGATGGTCTGGACGGGATGAGCGGCGCAGTGCGCCGCTCGGGTGCGCGCAGCACCGATTGCCGAGCGCAGCGAGCAGGAGCCGGCCGAAGCCCGGCGACGTGGAACGGATGGGGCGGCGCAATGCGCCGCCGGGTGCGCGCAGCACCGATTGCCGAGCGCAGCGAGCAGGAGCCGGCCGAAGCACAGCGGAGGACGGCGACGCTTCAGTTCGACTGGAGAGAATCAGGGAAGTTGGCGAGCCAGCCCAGCCGGCCCGGTTGACGGCCAAGAACACGGCGCCACAGACCGTCGGGGTCGTCGGTGAAAGGATCGTCGTCGAGGGCGTCCACGACGATCCACCCTGGCACTTGGAGCTCGCCTTCGAGCTGGCCGGGCCCCCAACCTGCATGGCCGGCGAAGATCCGGGCGACCTCGATGCCGCCGGCGATCGCGCTCGGTGAGAGCTCGAGGTCGACCGTGCCGAGCGTCTCGGTCGAGGCGCTGAACCCGATGCCGTCGCCGAGCCCGTGCACCCGGGCCAGCCCGATCACCGACTCGGTCGCGACGGGACCACCGAAGAACAGCGTCGGTGGTGCGGCCGCCGCTGCGTGCCACTCGTCGGTCAGCACGACCTCGACGTCGATCTCGCTCGGGCGGTTCAGCACGAGGCCGAGCGCGCCTTCCTCGCCGTGCGCCAACATGAGCACGACAGTGCGGGCGAAGCTCGGATCGGCCAGCGTTGGCGCGGCTACGAGCAACCGGCCGCTGACGAAAACCATCGTCTCCGGGTCAGTCCCCCGGCTCGAGGACGGTCGATGTCGTGCTGAACGTCGCGAGGATGCGGTCGAGCGCGTCGAAGTCGCGGTCGTCGATCGCCTGGACCGTCACGATCGCCACTTCCGTCGAGTCTTCCTCGGCTGCCACCACCACGATGTACGAGGCATCCGTGCCCTGACAGGACTCCCAGACCTCGAAGCGGCCCGTGAAGAGCGGATCTTCATAGTCCTCACGTCCCGCGCTCGTGCACAGCTCCGACGGACCGATCGCGTCCATGATCGATTCGAAGTCGGCCGACGTGAACTGGTCGCTGAGCACGAACTCCATGCCCGGCACGTCGAACGTGTTGATGAACGCATCGACATCGGGGCTCGCCTGGATCGATGGGGCGAGCACACCGGCGATCTCCTGCGCCTCGCCGCGGACGTCGGCCCATTCATCGGGCACCTCGACCTGAATGGTGTTCGAGTCGTCGGTCACGATCGAGAAGTTCTCGTAGGTGTCGCCGGTCTCGCCGAGCTCATCGGCGAACGAGAACGCGAGCTCGAGCTCTTGACCGTTGAACTCGCCCCTGAGCACCTCGGAGGTGTCGAACCTCAGCACCTCGACGCCGATCGCCGCGTCCTGGCCCTTCGTGCGCAGGATGTCGCAGTAGTCCTTCATGGTGCCGTCGAGACCGACATCGACGCCGGCCATCCTCGTGATGATGTCGCCGGGCTCGAGGCCGAGGTTCGACGCTGGCGAACCGGCGTCGACGGCGTTCACCCAGAGACCGAATGTGCCCGACTCCTCGTCGCTCACCGCCGTGCCGTTGATGCCGAGCGAGTCCACGTTCTCGCCCTCCTGCAGCTGCGCGACGATCGGCTGTGCCGTGTCGGACGCGATCGCGAAGAACTGCTCGGTTCCCGTGCCGGCGAAGTCGAAGCCGGCGTAGTTCACGCCGACGACAAGCGCGTCCTCAGTGATGAGGGGTCCGCCCGAGTTGCCGGGCTGGATGTTCGCGTCGTGCTCGATCACATGGTCGATGTTGGAGCTCGGTGAGATGTCGTCCGCGCTCGCCTTCGAGACGATGCCCTTCGTCAGCGTGAACTCGGGATCGTCGAGCGGGAAGCCGGCCGCGAACACGTCGATGCCCGGCCGGATCTCGTCGTCGAACCAATTGAGGAACGGATATCCCTCGCCCTCGAGATCGATGACGGCGAGGTCGGAGCACTCGGAGACGCCGAGCACGCGGGCCGAGACCGGCTCGGCCGATCCGCCGACGAACACGTCGAGGGTCGCGGCGCCGGTGACGACGTGGTTGTTCGTCACCGCGATGCCTGACGGGTCGATGATGAAGCCGCTGCCCGCACCGGCGTTGCTCGTCTGGCCGAACTCGGGGTCGCGGATCGTGCCGTCGGTCTCGATGCGGATGACCGCGCCGGACGCCTCGTCGACGGCGGCGACGGCTTGACCGCTGCCGGCGACCGTCGTCTCGGTGCTCGTGCCGTCGGCGCCGGTGGTGGCCGGGCTTGCGCCGTTCTCGTCGTCGCCGCCGAACACGACGAGACCCCCGACCACGAGCGCGGCGACAACGACGATGGCGCCGACGATCAGCCCGACCTTCTTGCCTCCGCCTCCACCCGAGGGCGGGGGAGTCGCGGTGTACGAGGTCGGATCCGTGGGCGGGCTGCTCCCGCCGATCGGACCAGTGGGCGGGGCCGGAGGCCGCGTCGGGGTGGGGGCGGGGGGCGCTTGGCCGGGCGGCGTCGGGCTGGCGGGGGGCGGAGGGGGAGGCGGCGGCGGTGGAGGTGGTGGCGGCGGGGTCGGGACCTCGGGCTGTGTTGGGTCGTTCGTCGACATGTCCCGCTCCTCATGTCTCGCGCCGGCAGGTCTCTCCCGCGGTACGACGGGCGGAACGTTAGCGCCGGGTCCATTGCGTTCCCGTGAAGGTCGGCGCGCCCTCCCGATACGCTCCGCGCGCATGGCCGAGCGCCGTGCTGCCGAATCCGGTGTCGCCGAACCGCTGGTGTTGGTCGACGACCCGCGTCCCACGGTGCGCCGGCTCACCCTCAATCGTCCCCACAAGCGCAACGCGCTCTCGAATGCGCTCCGCGGCGAGCTGTTCACCGCCCTGAGAGACGCCGACGCGGATCGCGGCGTCCACGTCGTGGTGATCCGAGGCGCGGGTTCGTGCTTCTCGGCCGGCTACGACCTCGCTCAAGACCCCGCTGAGCCGTTGCCCTGGCCGATCTCCCGGGCCGACGGCGCCTGGGCTCGCCACGTCGTCCACGGATGGTTCGAGATGTGGGACATGGCGACGCCGCTGATCGCGCAGGTCCACGGCTTCTGTCTCGCGGGCGGCACCGAGCTGGCGTCAGCCTGCGATCTCGTCTACGTCGCCGCCGACGCGCAGATCGGCTATCCGCCCGTGCGCCTGATGTCCGCCCCCGACATGGCCTGGCACCCGTGGCTGCTGGGCATGCGACGAGCGATGGAAGCGATGCTCACCGGCGACTCGATGAGCGGCGCGGACGCCGTGGCTGCCGGCTTCGCCAACCGAGCCTTCCCCGCCGACGAGCTCGACAACGCGGTGCTCGAGATGGCCGAGCGCGTGGCGAAGGTGCCACCGGACCTGCAGGCGCTGAACAAGCGCGTCGTGCATCGTGCGATGGAAGTCATGGGAATTCGCGACGGCATCAAGGCGACCGCGGAGCTCAACGCGCTCGGCTTCCATCAGCGGTCGTCGCGCGAATACATGGCCGAGCTCGCCCGCGGCGTCAAGCCGGCGCTCGATGCGCGTGACTCGACGTTCGGCGACTACCGCACGGCGACGCGCGACGAGGCGTGAACCTCAGTCGCGCTGTCGCCAGGCGTTGTAGTAGGTGACCTCCTCGACCGGACGTCGGGGCGCCGGCTTGAAGTCCGTGCCGGTGTAGTACGCGACGGGGATGAGCGCGACCTGCGTGACGGTCGTGGGGATGCCGAGTAGCTCGCACGCCTCGTCCTCGTACGCGAGGTGCAACGTCGTCCACGCGGAGCCCAAGCCCCGCGCTCGCAAGGCGAGCTGCAGCGACCACACCGCAGGGAGGATCGAGCCGTAGAACCCGGCGACTTGTCCTTGCGGCATCCCCGCCGGTAGGCGATCGAGCGCGCACGGGATCACGTGCACCGGCACCTCGTGCAGGTGCTCGGCGAGGTACGTCGAGGAGTCCACGATCTTGCGGGTCGCGTCGTCGACCCCGCCGGCTCCCTGCATGGCTCGCTCGCGCTCGGCGATGTACGGCGCGTACGAGCGCCGGTACATGTCGGCCAGCGCGGCGCGCTTGTCCGCGTCGTCGACCACGAGCCACCGCCACCGCTGCACGTTGCCGCCGGTCGGCGCCTGCGTGGCGACTCGGATGCAGTCGAGGACGAGCTCGCGGGGGACGGGACGGCTGAGATCGAGCCGTTTGCGCACTGCCCGCGTGGTCGAGAGCAGGTGATCGACTTGGGCGAGGTCGAACGTCGTCATGGCCGTCCTTTCGGTGAAGGGCGGCTCGTACACTACGAGCACACATTTCCTGCGGGGAGGGTCGTTGGTGAGCGCACGCCCGGACAGCCGACGTGACGAGTGGCAGGCGGCCTTCGATGCGGCGTCCCATCGCGACGCCGATTTCGAGACGATGTCGGGCATCCCGCTCGAGCCGGTGTATGGCCCGGCGGACGCTGAGTTCCCCGGCCAGTACCCGTATACGCGTGGTCCGTATCCGTCGATGTATCGCTCGAAGCTGTGGACGATGCGGATGTTCGCGGGGTTCGGCACGGCCGACGACACGAACTGGCGGTTCCGTCAGATCTTGCAGGCGGGCGGAGACGGCTTGTCGACGGCGTTCGACATGCCGACGCTGATGGGTCTGGACTCTGACGATCCCCTGTCGGACGGTGAGGTGGGGCGCTGCGGCGTGGCGGTCGACACGCTCGCCGACATGGAGGATCTCTACCGCGGCATCGATCTCGACACGATCACGACGTCGATGACGATCAACTCGCCCGCCGCGGTGATCTTGGCGATGTACGTGGCGCAGGCAGAGATGGCAGGCACGCCGCGGGCGTTGCTCGGAGGCACGCTGCAGAACGACATCTTGAAGGAGTACCAGGCGCAGAAGGAATTCGTGTTCCCACCGCGGCCCTCGATGCGGCTGGTGCGCGACGTGATCGCGTTCACTGCAGCGGAGATGCCCCGATGGCACTCGATCTCGATCTCGGGGTACCACATCCGCGAAGCGGGTTCGACAGCCGCGCAGGAGCTCGCGTTCACGTTGGCCAACGGCTTCGCGTATGTCGAGCAGGCGCTGGCAGCGGGGCTGGCAGTGGACGCGTTCGCGCCGCGGCTGTCGTTCTTCTTCAACGCGCACATCGACTTCTTCGAGGAGATCGCGAAGTACCGCGCGGCGCGGCGCATCTGGGCGCGGTGGCTGCGCGACCGGTATGGCGCGCAGAGCGAGCGGTCGATGCAGCTGCGGTTCCACACTCAGACCGCCGGCGTGTCGCTCACCGCGCAGCAGCCCGAGGTCAACATCGTGCGCACAGCGATCGAGGCGCTCGCCGGGGTGCTCGGCGGCACCCAGAGCCTGCACACGAACTCGATGGACGAAGCGCTCGCGCTGCCGACCGAGCGGGCGGCCCGCATCGCGCTGCGAACCCAGCAGGTGCTCGCGTACGAGACGAACGTGGCGCACGTCGCGGACCCGCTCGGGGGCTCCTATTTCATCGAGGAGCTCACCGACGAGATGGAGCGTCAGGCCGAGGTGATCTTCGCCCACATCGACGAGCTCGGTGAGGGCTCGATGCTCGAGGGCGCGATCCGCGGCATCGAAGAGAACTGGTTCCAGGGCGAGCTCGCCGAGTCCGCCTATCGCCTGGAACGCAAGTTCAACGAGGGGCGCCGGATCGTGGTCGGCGTGAACCGGTTCACCGAGGGCAACGACGAACAGCTCGACGATCTCCTCGAGATCACTGGCGAGGACGAGGAGCGACAGATCAAGCGCCTGGCTGCCGTGAAGGACAGCCGTGACGAGGCCGCTGTCACGGCGGCCCTGGGCCGCCTCGCCGCCGAGGCCGCTCAGCCCGAGGTCAACCTCATGCCCACGATCATCGACGCGGTGAAGACCTACGCGACGCTCGGCGAGATCATGTCCACCCTCGCCGGCGTCTTCGGCCGCCACATCGAGGTCCCCTCGATCTGAGTGGTGACGCCCGACGACCGGTGACCCGGGTTCACGGTCGCCATGGCTCTCGGAGATGGGCGATCCAGGAGAGCGTCTCGCGCCGGGTGAGCGGTCCGCGTGCGTGCCATGGGGCCGGGATCGCGCCGTCGGCCACCAGCGCGGCCTGTTCAATCCTCACTCCGGCCAGGCCGTCGGCGTCCAACGCGCATCGGACAGCCGCGGGGTCGATCCCGAATAGTGCTGCCGCGTTGAGCCCGAAGATCTTTCGCTTGAGCTCGTCGGTGAGCGCCGGGTAGCCGTAGCGCTCCTGGTACTCGGCGGATATCTGAAACGCCCTGAACGCCATGATTTGAGGCTGCGGGGAGCCGTACCAGATGCCATCGGTGCCCCAGAGGACCCGGTCCTCGCCGACGGATCTGAGGAGTTTGCCGATCGCGTGAGCGGCCTCGTCGGGGTGGGCGAGCACCTCACGCCAGGTGGTGCCGATCTCGGCATAGACGTTCTCGTTCGGTCCGACTCCGTGGTCCTCCAGAGCGCGGACGAGCGAATCGATGCCGACCGTCGCTGTCGGGTCGTACGGGCCCTCGGTCGTCTGCAGCTCGTACGCGCCGTGATAGACGACGAAGCGCATGTCGGGATAGAGACGAGAGAGCGCCACCATGTCCCGCGGCCCGTTGAAGGCTCGATCGAACTCGAGCAGCGGCAAGCCCTTGTGGGCACAGATGATCTTCACGCCGAGCTCGTTTGCCTTCTCGACGACCGGGATCCCGATGGCCGGGTCGTCGAGCGCGAAGCCCTGCCGCCCCGGTCCCCACGCGGTGTACACCTTGAACGCCGACAGGTCACCGGAGCCGGCCGAGAGCTCCATCTCGGCCAGGCGCATGGCGAGGTCACCGAAGTTCGGCGCGATGACGTCGTGCAACAACACCCGGGCAGCTCCCGGCGCAGCGAGCGTCGCAGCCAGGCGGCGGGTCTCGCGCTTCTGCTCCCACGGAAGCGGGGCGTCGGCCGGGCCAGAGTTCGGCACGTCCGACAGCAGGGTGATGGTCGTGTCGGACGCGAGGAACATGTCGTGCAGGTACGCGGTGCGGTCGAGACAGCGAAGGGGGTCGGCTTCGCTGCAGCCGGCTGGCACCAGCCCCTCGATCATGTCCGCGATTCGAAGCGCGCTCTGCCGCCACGGCCCGTCGGGGACGACGTGGTGTGTATGCACGTCGAAGATGAACTCGTCGCCGGCCAACGCCTGGTTGCAAGCGACGACGTCTTCGGGCTCGGGCACGACGAAGGACCCACCGCGCGTCGTCGTCGGGCGAGAGATTGGCGATGCTCGAGTCGTCGATCCGAGCGTCGTGGTTGGGGCGGCGCCGCGGCCGCCTCCGCAGGCGTTGAACACGGCCAAGGACGCGGCGACCCCAGCGCTCGACTGGAGAAACCGGCGCCGGTCGATGTTCGTGCGCCGCGCGGCCCGCTCGACTCTGTCGAGGATCGCCGCTGCGACGCGAGCGTCCTCCGCCGAGGGGGGAGGGGGCACGAACTCGCCGTTGGACACGGGGCCGGGACGCAGTGGGAAGTCGGGCCGTCCGTCGGGAGCTTGCGCGATCTGTCGGCGCCACTTCTCCACAGGCGAAGGCTAGGCCGCGACGTGTCGCGGCGACCTGCACGCGCGGGCAATGCGAGACTGCGGCGCATGGTGATCGAACGGGTCGGCGTGGTCGGTTGCGGGCTCATGGGATCGGGCATTGCCGAGGTGTGCGCCCGGGCCGGGCTCGATGTCGTGGTGCGGGAAGCGTCGCCCGAGGCCGCGGAGGCCGGGTTGGCCCGCATCAACACCTCCCTGGACCGTGCAACCCGCGCCGGCAAGCTCGACGACGCGGGCCGCGACGCGACCCTTCAGCACATTCGGGTGACGACCGACTACGGAGAGCTCAGCGATCGGGACATGGTCATCGAGGCGGTCGTCGAGTCAGAAGAGCTGAAGGCTGAGGTGTTCGGCCTCCTCGACAAGGTTGTCGAGTCGGACAGCGCGGTGCTGGCGTCGAACACGTCCTCGATCCCGATCATGAAGCTGGGGATGGCAACAGGCCGGCCCGAGTCCGTGGTGGGCATCCACTTCTTCAACCCCGTGCCGGTGCTCAACCTCGTCGAGGTCGTGACCTCGTTGCTCACCGCGCCAGCGACGACCGAACAGGCCGAGGCGTTCGCGACCGACCAGCTCGGCAAGCGCGTCGTGAGGTCGCAGGACCGTGCGGGCTTCATCGTCAACGCGCTCCTCATCCCGTACCTGCTTTCGGCGATTCGCATGCTCGAGTCGGGCTTCGCGACAGCGGAGGACATCGACACCGGGATGGTGGAGGGCTGCGCGCACCCGATGGGCCCACTGCACCTCGCCGACCTCATCGGTCTCGACACGACGATGGCGGTGGCCGAGTCGCTCTACGCCGAGTTCAAGGAGCCGCTCTACGCGCCTCCGCCCTTGCTGTCGCGCATGGTCGAAGCGGGGCTTCTCGGACGCAAGGCCGGCCGCGGCTTCTACGACTACAGCAAGCGATGACCCATCGCGTTCTGGTGGCCAAGGTCGGCCTGGATGGGCACGACCGGGGTGTGAAGGTGGTCGCGCGCATCCTGCGCGACGCGGGGTACGAGGTGATCTACACCGGGCTGTTCCAGACACCCGACACTGTCGCGGCTGCCGCGATCGACGAGGACGTCGACGCCGTCGGGCTGTCGATGCTGTCGGGTGCGCACATGACGCTCGTCCCCAAGGTGGTCGCGAAGCTGCGCGAAGTCGGGCTCGACATCCCCGTCATCGTCGGCGGCATCATCCCCGCCGCCGACGTGGCGAAGCTGCTCGACGCTGGCGTCGCGGCAGTGCTCACGCCCGGCGCCACGGCGGTCGAGATGATCGACACGATGAAGCGAGTGATCCCCGCCTGACTTGACTCCGCCTCGGGCACGGAGCTCAGGGGGCCGAGCCGGCGCCGGTGCCCCGCACCGTGTTGCGGCCCGATTCCTTCGCTCGGTACATGCTCGCGTCGGCGCGGGCGAGCAGCGCCTCGTAGTCCATGCCGTCGTCGGGCGCGACGGCAACACCCACGCTTGCCGTCACCATCGTCGGCTTGCCTTCGACCTCGATCGGCACCCGCAGCCGCTCGAGCACCTTGCCGGCTACGGCGTACGCGTTGCCCGGGCCGGACAGGTCTGGCAGCAAGACGACGAACTCGTCGCCGCCGAGCCGCCCGACGGTGTCGCCAGCGCGCACCGACCCAGCGAGCCGGTGGGCGACCTCGCGGAGCACGGCGTCGCCGGCGGCATGGCCGTGGTCGTCGTTCACGGACTTGAACCGGTCGAGGTCGATGAACAGCATGCCGGTCCGCCTACCGGGGTGGCGACTGAGGCTGGCGAGCGCTCGCTCGGCGCGGTCGCGTACAAGTGATGCGTTCGGCAGGTCGGTGAGCGAGTCGTGCAGCGCCTGATGGCGGACCTGTTCGAGCAGCTCAGCGCGTTCCAACGCGATGCCCGCCTGATCGGCGACCCCGGCCAACGCCTCGTGGAGCCGCGGGTCGAGCGAGCCGTCGCGGTCCTCTTCCCCCGTCCAGCCGGCGATGAGCACTCCGACGGTTCGGTCGCTCGTGACGATCGGGGCGAGGAGCGCGCTCTGCAGCCCCGTGGCCCGCAGGAGCCGGCGGCTGCGTGTCCCGGCGGTCTCGCGGTCGATGCGGCGAGGGGCGCCGTGCCGGAGCACCTCGGCGATCTCTGGATTGTCGATGACGCGCAGGCGCAATGGCCGGGCCCGTCGCGCGCCGCGGTCCCATCCGTGGGTGGCGCGGAGCGTGAACGTCGTGGAGGTCGAGTCGGCCGAGAACACGGCGGCGCGGCTGGCGCCGACGACAGTGGTGACGGCGACGGCCACCTGGTCCGCGACTTGGGGCACCTCGCGCGCGGCCGCGAGCGATCGCGACAGCTCGAGCAGCTCCACGAGGTGCCTGCGCTGGTCGCGTACTTCGTCGAGCGCGGTGGCGGCGTCGAGCGCGGCCGCGGCATGGCGCGCGTAGACCGACAACATGCGGCGCTCGTCGTCGAGGAAGCCGTGCGACTCGGGGTAGCGGGCCGCCAACCGGCCATACCGGCGGCGTGACGAAGCCACCTCGACCACGAGCAGTCTCGGATCGTCGTCGGGGGGCAGTCGGGCGGTCAGCAGCGGCACCAGGAGCGCCACTTCGTCATCCGTGAGGCCGATGTGATGGACCCGGAGTGGGTCATGCTCGGTCGGGCGCACGGCGAGGACGAACTGCGGGGCGTGCGCCGCGACGGCTGCGCGGTTCGTGATGCGCGAGAGAACGGTGTCCACATCGTCGTCGGAGACGAGATCGGCCGCCGTCGACAGCACCTGGTCGAACGTCGCATTGAGATCCGCGAGTTGCGCGGCGAGCACCGACGCCTTGCGCCGCCGTCCGCGCTGCGCCGGTGCCTTGCCGACCCAACTGACCTCGTAGATGCAGCGCCGGTCGCCTTCCGCCTGGCAGCCGTACTGCACCACCGAGGACCGGCTCAGCCCGAACAGCGGGCCGATCTGCGAGAGCAGCCCGATGTTGTACTGGCAGTCGGCGCGGTGTGGCTCGACGACCGGCAGCACGTGATACGCGATCAGGGCCCGCGATCGCTCGATCTCGAGGGCTTCCATGATCGCGACGCTGGAGAACTTGCCGGTGATCCTCGGCAGGTTGCGCAGCACCATCGCCGGCGAGCCGAGGCTGCGCAGGAGGGCCTTCGTCGACGCGCCGACGCCCAGAGCCAGGGACGCTTCGCCGACGTGGCGCGCGACCACGGGATCGTCGAGGACGACCGCCGCCGCCTCGAACAGCGCGATCTTCTGCCCGTAGGTGCTCCAAAGGCGCTCGTCACAGACCTGGCGCTCGGTCCGCTGCTCGCCGGCGAGCTGCAGCAAGCGACGCACGCCCCGATCGCCGGCGCGCGCACGCACGAACTCGACGATGAGGCGCATGGTCGCACCAGACGTCTGGCGCTCGAGGTCGGTCGTGGTGTCACTCACGGATGCGTGGCCGATCTGTGCCCGTGATGCGGGTGGTCACCGCCCAATGGGGCGGACGGCCGAGGCTACACAGGGACCCGACGCGCCGAGCCCCGCCGCCAGATAGAAAGCGACTGATGGATCTCGGACTCGTGATGTTTCCCACTGACTACACGATCGGCCCAGTGCAGCTGGCGACTGAAGCGGAGCGCCGGGGATTTGCGTCACTCTGGTTCCCCGAGCACACCCACATCCCAGTTGGCCGTCGCACCCCGTGGCCAGGCGGGGGCGACCTGCCTCAGGAGTACAGCCACACGCTGGATCCGTTCGTCGCCCTCGGCGCCGCCGCGGCCGTCACTGAGCGGCTCCAGCTCGGCACCGGCATCTGCCTGGTCGCGCAGCACGACCCGCTCGTGCTCGCCAAGGAGGTCGCGACGCTCGACCTCATCTCGGGTGGCCGGTTCCTCTTCGGGATCGGAGTCGGCTGGAACGAGGACGAGATGGAGCACCACGGCGTCGATCCGTCCCGGCGCCGCGCGGTCGTCCGGGAGAAGGTGCTCGCGATGAAGGCGCTGTGGACGCAGGAGGAGGCCAGCTTCGACGGCGAGTTCGTGAAGTTCGAGCCGAGCTGGTCATGGCCGAAGCCGGTGCAGCAGCCCCACCCGCCGATCCTGATGGGCGGCGCCGGCGGCCCGGTGACTTACCGGCACATCATCGAGTACTGCGATGGCTGGATGCCGATCTCGGGCCGGAGCAACGTCGTCGAGCGCATCGCTGAGCTGCGCGAGGTTTCCGCCGCCGCGGGTCGCGATCCGCAGAGTCTGCGCTTCCAAGTGTTCGGCGGGCGCCCGGATCCCGAGGTGCTCGACCACTACCAAGAGGCCGGCGCCGAGAGCGTGATCCTGTGGCTCCCGCCCGCGAGTGCCGACAAGGTGCTCGGCGTGCTCGACCGGTACGACCCGCTCGTCGAGCGCTACCGCTGAGCCCAGTCGCCCCGTTCTGGGTGCGCGTCGAGCAGCTGCGTGATCACGGCGGCAACGGGGCTGCGTTCGGACCGCGTCAAGGTGATGTGGGCGAAGATCGGATGGCCGCGCAACGCGTCGATCACCGAGACGACGCCGTCGTGGCGGCCGACGCGCAGGTTGTCGCGCTGGGCGACGTCGTGGGTGAGCACGACTCGGCTGCCCTCTCCGAGCCGGCTGAGCGCGGTGAGGAGCACACCACGTTCGAGGTTCTGTGCCTCGTCGATGATCACGAAGCTGTCGGTGAGGCTGCGACCTCGGATGTGCGTGAGGGGAAGCACCTCGACCAGGTTGCGGACGAACACCTCTTCGATGACTTCCGGACCGACGATCGACTCGAGGGCGTCACCGACCGCAGCGGCCCACGGCGCCATCTTTTCGGTCTCGGAGCCGGGGAGGAACCCGAGCTCCTGACCGCCGACCGCGAACAGCGGTCGGAAGACGAGCACGCGTTTGTGTGAGCGTTGCTCGAGCACGGCTTCGAGGCCGGCGGCGAGGGCGAGCACGCTCTTGCCGGTGCCTGCGTTCCCGCCGAGGCTGACGATGCCAATGCTCGCATCCGCGAGGAGGTCGATGGCCACGCGCTGCTCGGCACTGCGGCCGCGCACGTCGAACAGCGAGCGATCTCCACGGACGAGGTGCACGCGCTTGTCGTCGTGCACACGGCCGAGGGCCGACTGTGAACCTGAGGTCAGCGCGATGCCGGTGTGGCACGGCAGATCACGCGCCTCGGCGACGTCGACGACGCGTTCCGCGTACAGCCGATCGATCATCTCGCTCTCGACGTCGAGCTCGGTGTAGCCGGTCCAGGTCGCATCGCCGGCAAGCTCGTTGCGGTACTCCTCCGCTTCGAGGCCGACGATGCTCGCCTTCAGTCGAAGCGGCAGGTCCTTGGTCACGACCACGACGCGGCGCGCTTCGTTTGCGAGATTCTTCGCCACCGCGAGGATGCGGTGGTCGTTGTTGTCGGAGATCAGCGCGGCCGGCAATCCGGTTGCGTCCATGTGGTTGATCTCGACGCGGAATGTGCCCCCGAGCGGCGTGATCGGCATCGAGCGGACGAGTGAGCCATACCTCGCTCGGAGATCCTCGAGCAGCCGCAGGCTCCGCCGGGCCGCCCAGCCGAGCTCGGGATGATCGCGCTTGGCCTCGAGCTCGGCAATGACCACGAGGGGGAGCACCACCTCGTGCTCGTCGAACCGGAACACCGACGCGGGATCGGCCAGGAGCACCGACGTGTCGAGCACGTAGGTGCAGGCCATCGCGGCCTGCGGGTCGAGAAGGTCGGTCACCAGGTGGGCGGACGGCGTCGAGAGGTCGTGCCCGCATTGAACCGCCTCGCAAGCCGCGATTGGGGGATGGGGGCGAGCGGCGCAGTGCGCCGCTCGGGTGCGCGAAGTACGGATTGTCGAGCGAAGCGAGCAGGAGCCGATCGAAGCGGAGCGGAGAGCGGCGACGAGGACACGGGCGAGCGGCGCAGTGCGCCGCTCGGGTGCGCGAAGTACGGATTGTCGAGCGAAGCGAGCAGGAGCCGATCGAAGCGGAGCGGAGAGCAGCGACGAGGAAAGCGCAGCGCTACAACCGGCCGGCTTCGATGATGCGGCGGAGGAAGCCCTGCAGCCTCGGGGTCGCCGGCTCGCTGAAGATCTGTTCCGGTGGACCTTCCTCACACACGATGCCGTCGGCGAGGAAGCAGACCCGGCTCGCGACCTCACGGGCGAACCCCATCTCGTGGGTGGCCAGCAGCATCGTCAGACCATCCTCTTTGAGGTCGCGCACGATGTTCAGCACCTCGCCGACGAGCTCGGGATCGAGCGCGCTCGTGATCTCGTCGAGTAGCAGCACCCGCGGTTGCATCGCCAGCGCGCGGACGATCGCGACGCGCTGCTGCTGACCTCCCGAGAGACGGTCGGGGTACTCGTCGCGCTTGTCGGCGAGCCCGATGCGCTCGAGGAGCGTCATCGCGCCCGTCTCCGCGTACACCTTGCTGTGCCCGAGCACGCGCATCGGAGCGAGGGTGATGTTGCGCATCACCGTCATGTGGGGGAAGAGGTTGAAGCTCTGGAAGACGATGCCGACGTCGCGGCGCACTTCGTCGACATCGACGCCAACGTCGGTGATGCGGTCACCGTTGATCGTGATCGACCCGGAGTCGACGGTCTCGAGCAAGTTGATGCAGCGGAGCAGCGTCGACTTCCCCGACCCGGAGGCGCCGATGAGGCACACGACCTCGTGCTCGTTCACGGACATCGTGATGCCGCGGAGCACCTCGTTGTCGCCGAATTGCTTGTGGACGTCTTCGACCTCGAGATAGGCGCTCACGAGTTGGCCCGCATCCGTTGTTGGTCGCGCTTCACGAGGTGGTCGACCACGATCGCCATGGGGACCGTGATCACGATGTACGAGATCGCCACACCCGTCACCGCGGACAGGTTGAAGCGATTCGACGCGATGATGCGGGCCCGGTTGAACGCGTCGAGCAGGCCGACGAAGCCGACCAGCGCAGTGTCCTTCTGCAGGCCGATGAAGTCGTTGAGCAGGGGCGGGATGATGCGGCGCACCGCTTGCGGGACTACCACGAACCGCATCGTCTCGGTGTAGGACAGGCCCAGCGACCGCGCGCTGGCCGCCTGGCTCCAGTGGATGCTCTCGATGCCGGCGCGATAGACCTCGGCGACGTACGCGCCGTACACGAGCGTGAGTGCGATGACGCACAGCCAGAACTGCGAGAGGTCGCGGACGACCGGCAGATCGGTGAGAGGGATGCCGAACGCGATGAGGTAGATGACGATGACGGCCGGCAGCGCTCGGAACAGGTCGATGTAAGCGACGGCGAGGAAGCGAATCGGTCCGGCGGCGCGCCCGGGAAGACCGCGCAGGATCGCGATGAACAGCGCCCAGATGAGCACGAGCACTTCCGCGGTCATGAACAGCTTGATGTTCAGCCAGAACCCCTTACGAATGCTGGCCCAGCTGTCCGAGATCACATCCCAGTTGAAGAAGACCTTCCGCAACGCGCCGTCGTTCAGATAGATGCTGAGCACGGCGAAAATGCAGAACCAGACCGTGAGCCCGATGCCGACGGTCATCCACACCCACTGACGAGCCGCGTCCGCCTGTGCTCTCGCCGCTCGGATGTCGCCGTCGCGCCGGTGCCCGCGGGCCTTCGCAGCGTGCACGATCGCGGGGATCGCGGTCGGGAAGAACAGCGGCACGGTCAGGATCGCCGCCAGCAGGTAAGTGCGGACCTTGGGCGCCGCTCGTCCCGGAGGATCGGGTCGGTCACCCGCGATCAGGTCAGTCGTCGGGGCGGAGCTCATAGCGCGCTCCTCGCGGCAGTGCCGCTCTCGGTGGTGTCGCTACGGGGTGATGAACGGGATGTCGTTGGGGTCGCCCCCGAAGACCGGCGCCAGCCACTTCTCGGTGAGCGCAGCGAGCGCGCCGTTCTCGTCCAATGTCGTGATGATGGCGTCGAGTGCCGCGGCGTTGGGCGAGCCCTTCTGGTAGATCGCGCCATACTCCTCGCCGGTGCTGAACTGGGCGACGACCTCTTGGGCGCCGTCGCTCGCGGCGGCCTGCCCGAGCACGATGGCGGTGTCGAGCATCACAGCGTCGACCTGGCCGGACGTGAGCGCAGCGAACATCGACGGCGTGTCCTGGAACGAAGCCACTTCGCTCTCAGGTTGGATGACGTCTTCGAGGTAGATCTGGGCAGTGGTGGCGGTCTGCACACCCCACTTGAGCGCCTTGGCTTCCTCGATCGTGCCGACTGTCGTGCCGGCGTTCACGAGAACACCTTGGTCGGACGAGAAGTAGGGGACCGAGAAGTCGACGACTTCGGCTCGCTCCTCGGTGATCGTGACCTGCGAAAGGGCCATGTCGAAGTCGCCCGCTTGGCCGGCGACCAGAGCGTCGAACGAGACTTGGACGACCTCGACCGCGTCGAGACCGAGTGAGGTCGCGATCTCGGCGGCCATGCAGTACTCGAAGCCGCCGTTGACGCTCCCGGGGTCGTCGCCGTTCCAGAACCCGGGCGCAGGCAGGTTGGTCGCGACCGTGAGCTCGCCGTCGCTGACGAGCTCGACGTCGCCGAGCTCGCCCACCTCCGACTGGATCTCGCACTCACCGAACGCGCCCTCGGCGTCGCTCCCGCCCCCGCCATCGTCGTCTCCGCATGCCGCCAACGCGAACGCCAGGCTCACGGCAACAAGGGCTGCTCCAACTCTGCGCACGCCAATTCCTCCCAGGTCACAGCACGATCGGAAACCGGAGAGCCTAGACCTGAACCACTCAGGAGCCTGCTTCCAGCAGCGCGATGTGGAGCGCGGTCGGCCCGTGAACACCGAGCGTGATGATCTGCTCGATGTCGCCGGAACGGCTCGGTCCGGTGATCACGACGAGGTTGCTCGGGAGCCGGCCGGGTGCGCCCAACGTGCGCAGCAGCGCCGCGGTGGACGGCACGAGACGGTCCACTGGCAACACACACAGGTGGACAGGAGGCAACAGGCTCGCCGTGCGCCCGCCAGCGACGTCGGACTCCTGCACCACCGAGCCCGTCGTCGCGAAGCCGTAGGTGGCGCTTGTGACGCCGAGGTCAGCGCGGGCGGCGGCTTCGATCGAAAGTGACTCGACCGTCACGCCGAGGGCCTCGAGCGCGCGCCCGACCTCCGCTGCTTCGGGCTCGGCCGACACGACAGCGCTGCGGATGTCGTAGCGCATCACGAGGTCGGCGAGCAGATCGTCGGGCAGGGCGCTACCGGCGACTCGGTGTACCTCCGCGCTCGCGGCGGTGGCGGCACGCTCGAACGACCCGATGAGGTCGTCGGGATCGAGATGACGCGAGTGCACCTCGGGCACGGCCGCGGGCAGAGGCGGAAGCGGATGGGCCGGGTTCTCGGGAGCGGGCGTGGCGAGCCGGCGTCGCAGCCGCGTCAGGAAGACTCGACGGTCACCGGTTTCGGTCCGGTCCATCACACAGTCCCGTCGCGCCAGCGCTCGTGGAACGTGCGCGCGGCCGGCTGGGGCGCGTCGCGGCCCGCCGCCCAACGAGCAAGTCCGGGTGCGTGGGCCGCGAACCGAGCCAGCCCTCGGCCGGTGCTCATCGCCTTCACCGACGCCCGGTATCGGGCGGGCTGCGACCATGCGCTTGCCCACGCCTTCCAGGCGGCACGCTCGGCGCGCGTCGCGCTCGGCAGCGCGGCGTCTCCGCAGCGCGAGCAACAGGTCCTGCAGCGGGATGCTCACCGGGCAGGCATCCATGCACGCGCCGCACAACGTCGACGCGTTGGCGAGCTCAGCGGCCTCATGGTGCGCGCCCGCGAGCAGTGGGGTGAGCACTGCGCCGACGGGGCCGCTGTACACCCACCCGTACGCATGGCCGCCGATCTGTCGGTATACGGGGCACACGTTCAGGCAGGCGCCGCACCTGATGCACGACAGGATCTCCTGGAACTCGGTGCCGAGGATGTCGCTGCGTCCGTTGTCGAGGATGACGACGTGCATCTCGTCGGGGCCATCGGCTTCGCCATCTCGCCGCGGACCGGTGATGACGCTCGTGTACGAGGAGAGGTGCTGGCCCGTGCCCGATCGCGCCAGCAGGTTCACGAACAGGTCGAGCTGCTCCCAGTCGGCGACGAGGCGCTCCATCCCCATGACGGCGATGTGCACGCGCGGCACCGAGGTGCACAGCCGACCGTTGCCCTCGTTCGTGACGAGCACGATCGAGCCGGTCTCGGCGACGCCGAAGTTCGCGCCGGAGATGCCGAGGTCGGCGCGAAGGAACTCGGCGCGCAATTGCTCTCGGGCGAACGCCGCGAGGGGGCCCGGCGCTGCCTCGAGGATGCGGCCGTCGGTCACCTCGGCCTGCAGGTGCTCTGCGACCTGGTAGCGGTCCTTGTGAACCGCGGGGGCGATGATGTGGCTGGGCGTCTCGTGCGCGAGCTGGATGATCCACTCGCCCAGGTCGGTCTCGACCACGCGGCATCCCGCGGCTTCGAGCGCCTCGTTCAGGCCGGTCTCCTCCGTCGCCATCGACTTGGACTTCACGATGGTGCGCGCACCGATCCGGGCGGCGACCGAAGCGATGTAGGCGTTCGCCTCGCTCGCATCTGCCGCCCAGCAGACCTTCCCTCCGTGGGCGAGGACGTTGTCGGCGAACTGCTCGAGCAGCTCGGGAAGCCGACCGACGACGTCGGCCTTGATGGCGCGGGCGGCGGCGCGCAGCCCGTCCGGATCGTCGATCACGCCGAGCGCAGACTCGCGGTGGCTGGCGAACCGGCCGACCGCTCGAGCGAGCGCACCGCGGAGTCGCACGTTCGACGTCGCCTCGATGGTGCGATCGCGGAGTGTCGTGCCGACGAGCTGGTGACCGGTCACGGCTCGCGGCCCTCGAGCGCGGCGGCAAGCACCTGCGCGATGTGCCGGGTCTGGATGGGCGAGCCCTCATGCGAGGCGCGGGAGCGGAGGTGCATGAGGCAGGAGCCGTCAGCGCCGACCACGAGGTCCGGCTGCTGCTCCGCGAGCGACGAGAGCTTGTCGTCGGCCATGGCGACCGAGACCTCCGGGAGCTTCATGCTGAAGAGCCCGCCGAACCCGCAGCAGCGCTCGCACGCGGACCAGTCGACCGTTTCGCACCCCTCCACGCGATCGAGCAGCGCGAGGGGGTGATCGTGGCCGCGGAGCTCGCGCAGCATGTGGCACGAGTGGTGATACGCGACCGTCCGCGCCTCGGGAAGGCTCATCGGAGGAAGCTCGCGTTCGGCGAGCAGCTCGGTCAGCTCTCTCGTGCGCGCGGCGACCGAGCGGGCGCGTTCCGCCGCTTCGTGATCGCCGACGACCTCGAACAGCTCGGGCCAGAAGACTCTGATCATGGCGGCGCATGACCCCGCCGGCACGACGATGGCGTCGCTGTCGGTCTCGCTCAACGCGTCGAGCGTCGTGCGAGCGACCTTGGCCGCTTCGTCGGCGAAGCCCGAGTTCCATGCCGGCTGGCCGCAGCACGTCTGTCCGGCCGGCACGTCGACGTCGCATCCCGCCGCTCGAAGCACCCTCACCGCGTCGACGCCCGTCTCGGGCTCGAAGAGGTCGACCAGACAGGTGACCAGCAACGAGACGCGCACAGATCGACCGTAGCGGGCTAGGTGGGCGGGCTCGGCAATCCCACGACGCCCGGCTCACGCTCTACGCCGAACGCGTTGAGCGCGTACGAGACCAGCGTGTACTGCCCTACGGCAAACACCGCGTCCATGAGCTGCTCCGTCGAGTACCGCTCCGCAAGCGTCGCCCACGTCGCGTCTGTGGCGTTTCCCTTCGCATGCAGCTCGTCGGCGAGGCGGAGCAGCGCGGCGTCGAACGAATCCCATCCGGGGGCGTCGGGCCCCGCGGGAACGCGGTCGATCTCCTCCTGGCTGATGTCGCTGCGCAACGCGATGGCGACGTGCTGACCCCACTCATAGGGCGCCTGGTTGTTCCAGCCCGCACGGAGGATCAGCAGCTCGCGGTCACGAGGGGTGAGCGTGCTCTTGGCGAGCACATGGTTCGCGAAGACGAGCCAGCGCTTGAGGAGCTTCGGATGGTTGGCGAGCGTGGCGAAGATGTTGAGCGGGGAGCCGTCGGGGGCGGTGAGCCCGGTGACGCCGAGGGGCTGCAGCTCCTCGTCCCACTCGTCGATCGGGAGCGGTGCGATGCGAGGCATGGGCCATGATGCCCCGATGCCCGCCACTCGTGCCGACCGGTGCGTCTTCTGTTCCATCGTCGCGGGCGACGAGCCGGCCGAGGTGGTGTTCGACGACACGACCGTTCTCGCGTTCCTCGACCGCCGACCCGTGTTCCCCGGGCATGTGCTGATCGTCCCGCGAGACCATGTGGAGACGCTCACCGACCTTCCGATCGACCAGGTCGCGCCCCTCTTCCAGCGCGTGCAGCTCATCACGGCGGCCGTCGAGTCGGCGATGGCGGCCGACGGGTCGTTCGTCGCGATGAACAACCGAGTGAGTCAGAGCGTGCCCCACCTCCACGTGCACGTCGTGCCTCGGCGGCGCGGCGACGGTCTGCGCGGCTTCTTCTGGCCTCGCCGGAAGTACGCCGCGGGCGAGGCCGAGGCTGTCGCCGATCAAATCCGCGTCGCGCTCGCGCCGCCTGTCAGTCAGTGATGCCGAACTCGGCCAGACAACCCTCGAGTCCTTCGATGCAGATGTCGTCGCGGCGCCGCTCTTCCCAGACCGCCCGAGGAAGACGCAGATCGAGCAACCGGGCGGAGCCGTCGAGGCGCGCGCCGAAGTGCTCACCGTTCGGCTCGTAGCCGAGCGCCGCGCTGACCCCGAGCGACGGCTTGTTGTCGTCCCAGGCGCCGCTCAAGGCCTCGAGCGCTCCGAGGCCCGCGAACGCGAAGTGGAGCACCGCGGCCCGCATCTCCTTGCCGATGCCCTGGCCTTGATGCCGAAGTCCGAGCCACGAGCCGGTCCCGACGCTCCTCACCGTTGCGAAGCTCTTCCCCGCGATCCCTTGGTTGCCGACGACCTCGCCTTCGACGAGCGTCACCAGGTTCAGGTGCCAGTCTTCGGGCTTCCACTCGGCTCGCAGCCGCCAGTTGAACTGGAGGACGTTCCGGGCGGCCACCTCTGGCCCCCCCTCGGTCCACGGGATCGAGAACGGCATGAAGTCGGGCGCGTGCACGCCATCGGCCGCGAGCAGCGCCAGATCCGCGAGGTCCTCGTCGGTCGGTGGACGCAGCTGCAGACGCGGAGTGGTGATCCGGAGATCGAACAGCGGCCAGTGGGGTGAGCGCATGTGACAAGTGTCCGATCCGGTCGGAGCGGCCACAACCGATTTGCGTGAACCGAACCGAGCCGAGATTCGTAGCCTCGCGTTGATGGGTCGAGTTCCGCTGGCGCTGGGCGACGAAGCGGCAGTTGCCGCCGCGTATCGAGCGCACGGTGGCGAGCTCTACCGCGCCGCGGTCCGATCGCTCGGTGACGCGCCCCTGGCCGAGGAGGCCGTACAGGAGACATTCGTTCGGGCGTGGCGGGCGGCGGACCGGTTCGACCCCCTCGTCGCGTCTCTGCGCACCTGGCTCTTCGCGATCCTCCGAAACGTGGTCGTCGACATGGCTCGAGCGCGCGCGGTGCGGCCGATGCTCTCCGCGGACCCGACCCGGGCGCCGGAGGTGGCCGATGGCGTCGACGAATTCGACCGGGCACTCGCTGCGTGGCAGGTCGAGGAGGCGCTGCGCAACGTGACGCCGGAGCATCGCGTTGCCCTCGTCGAGGTGCATGTGCGAGGCCGGCCCTATGGGGAGGTCGCGTCCGAGCTCGGCGTGCCGGTGGGCACCGTGAAGAGCCGCGTGTACTACGGCCTGAAAGCGTTGCGCTTGGCGCTCGAGGAGCTGGGGTGGGTTGATGGTGACTGACGCGTGCCGCGACTGGAGAAATGAGCTCGCCGCGATGGCGGCCGGACGACCCGACCCCGTGCGCGCGACGGGTCTCGCTGCCCACCTCGAGGGTTGCCCGCATTGTCGCGAGGAGCTGGCGGAGCTGACCCCCGTGGCACAGCGCGCTGCAACTCGTCGATCCCGACCGTCTCGCCGATTCTCCGGGCCCCCCCGAGGCGTTGGGTACCAGTGTCGTCTCCGCGGTCAGGGAGCTCCGGCGGTCCGATGCGCGGGCGGCGAGGTGGCGCCGAATGGCCATCGCCGCCGCAGCAGTCGCGGGTGCTGCCGCTGTGTTGGCCGGAGTTCTGGCGCTCTCGACGCGGACGGACGGACCCGACGCGCAGATCGTCGCTTTCTCGACCGCGCCCCAGGGTGTGGTCGCGACCGTCGAGCTCACCGAGGCGGCCTGGGGCACGCAGATCGCACTGGATGTCGACGGCCTCGGTGCCGAGGCCGACGACGTCTACTGGCTGTGGCTCGAGCGCGTCCGACGGAGACCGGGTCGCGGCGGGGACGTTCCGCGGGGACGGGCACATGCAGATGTCAGCGGCCCTCCCGCTCGACGACGCCGCTCGCGTGTGGGTCACCGATGCCGCTGAGCAGGTCGTGCTCGACGCTCCTGTCGACTGAGCGCGCGAGCGTGAGCGGTACCCTCTCTCGGGGAGCCGGTCACACGTCTTTCGTCCGATCCGACCGGCTGGCGAGGCCTCGATGGCGCGGTTCGGCGACTACTTGTTGGTGCGGCGGTTGGGCGAGGGCTCTCATGGGCGCTCGTTTCTCGCCGAACCCCCGTTGCGCCTCGGCGTGAGCGACGAATACGTCGTTCTGAAGGTGCTTCATCGTGAGGTCTCCGACGACGACTTCGCCCGAGCCTCCGATCGGCTCGCGACCGTCGCCTCCGTCCTGTCTCCCTACCTCGCGCGACCGCTCGACGTCGTCAGGGTCGAGCGCGCGATCGGAGTTGTCACCGAGCTCGTCCCGGGCGGAGCGCTCGACGCACCTGCGCGTCCGATTGCCCGGCGCGAGGTGATGCAAGCCGTCGCGGACGCGGCGCTCGGCGCGCATGCTCTGCACGAGACGGGCATCGCGCACGCCAACATCACGCCGGCGAACATCTTGCTCGGGGCGCGATGTTCGAAGCTCGCGGACGCGTCACTTCTCGGCGTCCTCGATCCCGGCCGTACGACAGCGGGCGTGCGGGCTGGCGACGCGGTTGATCTCACCGATCCCGCGGTGCTCCTGGGGGCCGCGCCGTCACGCGCCTCCGACGTGTGGTCGCTCGGCGCGACGCTTCACCGGCTGCTGACGGGCCAGTCGCTGTTCGGCGTCGTCCCCGACGTCGGTGAGACCGAGGCGCTGCGGCATGTGATCGTCGCTCCCGCTCGCCTCGGCGGATCGCTCGCGCCAGCAGAAGCGCGCATCATCGCGGATTGCGTCGCGGATGATCCCGTCGAACGTCCCTTGACCGCGGAAGCACTGGCGACGCGTCTGCGGTCGCTGTTGCTCGCCGCCTGAACGTCACCGTGGCCGCGCCCGCCGTTCGCCTCGACGATCTCCAGCTCACCGTGGTGCCCGGCGAAGGGCTGGTGGCGCGCTTCGGCGAGGTGGCCCTGCTTGCGCTGTCCGGCGGCAGCGGTGCAGCGGTCGACCAGCTCCTGGCGACCTGTCGCGCGTTGGGCAGCGCTCGCATCGACGAGCCGGGCGCGATCCTCGTCGACCAGCTCGACGCCCTCCTCGGTGAGCGCATGCCCGCGAGTCCGTCGTTCTGCGTGCTCGCCACATCCGCTGAAGGCGTCGAGGTCGTGTTGTGCGGCGAGGTCGAAGTGACCGTCGCGCGGGGCGGACAGGTCAGCCGTCACGCCGGGCCTGACCCCGACACATGGGTCGACCTTCTCGTCGACGAGGGATTCGACTGGCTCGTCGCGGTTCCCCTCGGCTCGGCCGAGCCCGCCAGCGACGTTCGGCTCGACCTCCACGACGGAGTCGTGCCGGGTGGCGGCTTGCGGCTCACCCAGCGCGATCGACTTCCCGGCGAGTCCGGACGTCGTCGCGCCACCACGACGTCCGAGGCGGCGGCTGGCACGGGAGCGGAGGATGACGTCGAGCCCGGACGCGCCCCATCGCTCGAGCCCGGTGAGAGCCAAGGCGGCTTCGTGTCCGTACCCCTCTGGCGGGCGCCCTCGGTCGTTGCTCCCTCGCCACTCCCGGTCGCGACCACGTCGCTCGACGATCCCATCCCCGCTCCCGACGCGATCCTGGTGGCCGCGCTCCGCTGCTCGGCCGGCCACCTGAACAACCCGGCCGCGAGTCACTGCGGTCACTGCGGCCGGTCACTGCTCGACGGCACCGCTCGTCTCGTCGACCGTCCGCAGCCTTCGCTCGGACTCCTGTTGCTCGACGACGGGTCTGCGTACGCGCTCGACACGGGGTACCTCATCGGGTCGAACCCCGACCTCGCAAGCTCGTTGTCGCGCGGCGACGTCCGTCCACTCGTGCTGCTGGAGGCAGACGGCGTCGTTCCTACGCACGCCGAGGTTGTGCTCGACGGGTGGAACGTCACCGTGGCCGATCGTGCACCTGACGCGGGCACGTGGATTCGCAGACCAGGCGACCGTGAATGGACGCGTCTCGCGCCTTCGCGACCTGACGCGATCGTCGCCGAGACACAGATCAGGATCGGTCAGCGTGTGCTGACTTTCGTTGCTATGCGGCGCGTTTCGGGGGTTGAACCACCGAGATAGTTGCGGATGCAACGAAATCTGACACGGACTCTGGTGTATCGAGATGATGCGGCGAGAGTGGTGATGTGCGGAAATGCTTGACCTTCGCGCTCAGTTCGGTTCTGATTTGCCCTGGCGCTACGCGCTGTGACCAGGAGGTAGCGGTGGCTTCAGTCAGCAAGGCCGACACCGTCGACGCCATTGCGAAGGCGACCGACATGCGAAAGGCCGATGTCGAGACAGTTCTCGACGCGTTCTTCGACTATGTCGGTGACGCAGCAAAGCGCGGCGACAAGGTGGGATGGCCGAGCTTCGGAAACTTCAGTGCGAGCCAACGTGCGGCTCGTACTGGTCGCAACCCTCAGACCGGAGAACCGGTCCAGATCGCCGCATCGACGGCGATGAAGTTCTCGGCGAGTAAAGCACTCAAAGAGAAGCTCAACGGTTAGCTAAGAGAGGAGACCCGTGAGCCCTGCCAAGAAGGCAGTCAAGAGGAAGGCCCCGGCCAAGAAGAAGGCCCCGGCCCGAAAGGCTGCGAAGAGAAAGGCCCCGGCCAAGAAGGCCCCGGCTAGGAAGAAGGCTCCGGCCAAGAAGGCGGCTGCCAAGAAGAAGGCGCCGGCCAAGAAGGCCGCGAAGAGAAAGGCTCCGGCCAAGCGGAAGGCTCCGGCCAAGCGGAAGGCGCCCGCCAAGAAGGCGCCGGCGAAGAAAGCTGCGAAGCGCAAGGCTCCCGCCAAGCGCAAGGCCCCGGCAAGAAGGCGGCCTGCAGCGAAGAAGTAGACCCTGACACTGACGGGTCGAATCACTCACGAGGGGCCCGCAAGGGCCCCTCGTTTGTGCATCCGCTCCTTCGCCTGCGTGTTGAGCATTGACCGCGCGCGAGGATGCGCGAGTGGAAGCGATCTGTCGGGACCTCGCGGCGGAACATGCGGCGCTCGACGAGATCGTGGCGTCGCTCGCCGAAGTTGAGTGGGCACGTCCCACTCCGGCGACGGGATGGACCGTCCAGGACCAGATCGGTCACCTCGCGTATTTCGACGGCTCCGCGTTGCTGGCGCTCATCGACCCCGACAGGTTCTCATCGTCCGTCGAGGCGCTGCTGTCGGGCATGAGCTCGAACGACGGCGACCCCACACTCGCCGAGGCGCGCGCGCAGCAACCCGGTGAGCTCCTTGCGGCATGGCGCGCGGGCCGCACCGCACTCCTCGATGAGCTTGCGGTCGTCGATCCCAAGCTCCGTGTGCCGTGGTACGGCCCGCCGATGAGCGCGATGTCGTTCGCGACTGCTCGTCTCATGGAAACGTGGGCGCACGGTCAGGACGTGGTCGACGCGGTCGGCGCGGTCCGTCCGGCCACCGATCGATTGCGCCATGTCGCGCACATCGGGGTGCGGGCCCGGCCGTTCAGCTATGCGACGAACGCACGCGAGGTTCCGACCGGTGAGGTGCGAGTCGAGCTCGTGGCTCCGAGCGGAGCGATGTGGGAGTGGAACGAATCGTCGACCGATGTCGTACGTGGCGACGCGCTCGACTTCTGCTTGGTCGTAACCCAACGAAGGCACCTCGCCGACACCGAGCTCGTCGTCGAGGGACCGCTTGCCTCCGACTGGATGGAGATCGCGCAGGCGTTTGCCGGTCCGCCGGGCGAAGGCCGGCGGCCGGGACAGTTCACAGCCGATCGATGAGCGTGAACGACTCCGCATAGGCGACCCCGACGCGCCGGCCTTGCTCGCCCAATCGCTGCCGCACGCGCGAGCGGAACGCCTCGAGCTTCTCGAGCTCGTCCGGCCCGCTCGCATGCATCGTCGACTCGAACTGGCTCGCGTGGCATTCGAGCGCCGCCAGCTTCGCCTCGAGTGAGGCCGTCACGTCCTCCGCGTGGTTCGGGGCGTCGGCCTCCCACAGCAGAAGGTGCGTCGGACGGTGGTGAGGCACGCCCTGCTCCGGGAAGAAGTGGGGGTCTCGTGCCGCGACGATGCCCTCGCAGGCAAGCAGGCCGGCGTGGCGGTGATCCGGGTGGAGTCGGTAGCGCCGCCACGGGTCATGGCCGAGGACCACGTCGGGTCGCAGCTCGCGGATCCAGCGGGCGACCTGAGCTCTTTCGGCCAGGCCGGAGTCGAGCTCTCCGTCGGTCCATCCGAGAAAGATGACCTCGCCGCGTGACCCGAGGGCCTTCGCTGCCGCCCGCTGTTCGTCCTGACGGCGCGTGACGAGCGCGGACGTGTCGGCCGTGACATCCCACGTCCCCTTCGATCCGTCTGTGCACACCACGTGATGGATGACGCAACCCGCCGCGGCCCACTTTGCGAGCGTGCCCCCGGCACCGAACTCCACATCGTCAGGATGCGCGCCAATCGCGAGTGCGGCTGACGGCACGGGCAGGTTGAGACCTCGGCCCCGCCCCGAATGACGCGGGGGTTGTCCCGGTTCGTCGCTCATCGCGCCGCGCTCATCGGTCCGGGCTCACGGTCGCGCCAGGGTGGCGGCGAGGCCGGGGTGGTCGAGGTCCGCAGGGAGGTCGACGTCCCATCCGAGGGTCGGCTCGCGCACGACGCGCAGCGGGAGGCCGAGGCGCCTCGCCTCGGCGCCATGGCGGCGGAACGATCCGGGGCCATACGCGAACCGGAACCCGCTGTTCGCAGGTACGCAGGCCACGTTGGTGCCATCGTCGTGACGGTCGGGCACGAGCGTGACGCCATCGTGGCGTGCCGGCCACGCAACGTCGATCGCGAGAGGCAGATCCGCGTGGGCGACGACGACGCGATCGATGCCGGCGGCCGCGAGCGCGTTCACGCCGTCGTCGACCGCCCCGTTCAACCCGCGCTCCGGACTCCAGAGCACCTCGGCTCCCTCGGCCGACGCCCACCGCGCGACCTCCTCGTCGTCGCACACCACATAGACCGGCAGCGGTCGGGACGCGGCGAGCACGCCAACGGCCATCTCACGCGCAAGCGCGGCTCGTCGCGCGGGGTCGAGCGCGGAAGCCAAGCGCACCTTCGCGTGGTGGAAGCTCTTGACGGGCACCAGCACGGCGGCGCGCACCGCGGCGAGTCTATGGTGCGCGCCATGCCGATCCGCGGGGCCGTCGGCGTGCTCGGTCGGCCCGGGTGGGCCGAGGTCGACGAGCGCGGGGCAGTATGCGCCCCCGACGGCTCTTGGCGGTTGGACTGGTGGGTGGGCGCAGAGCGTTGGCGCGATCCCCGCGCGGAGGTGGCGGTGCGCCACGCCGCGCGCGACGGCACCCCGGTGTTCGAGACCGCGTTGAGAGTCGACGGCGGTGACGTGCGCCAGCGCGTCTACGCGATAGCCGAGCGCGACGGTCTCGTGATGGTCGAGGTGGAGAACGACTCGCCGGCCCCCGTCGCGATCGCGTTCCTGCTGCGCGGAGCACATGCGCACACGCTGATCTCCCCCCGTCCACCCACGGTGGTTGCGGGACCGTCTGGGCCAGGTGCGCCGCCGGCGGAAGCGTCCCGATTCCCGCTGCCGCATCGCGGCGTGCTGCGGGTGGCGGTGCCCTTCGCCGGCACGTCGACCACGTGGCCGGATCGTGCTCCGAGCGCCGCTCAAGTGGTCTCCGGCTGGCACGCGTTGCTCCAGGGGGCCGAGCGACTCGACGCGCCGGGCTCGTGGCCCGATCGATACGCCCTCGCCCGATCGCAGCTCCTGCTGGTCGAGGACGTCGAACCGGCGGCGATGCTCATCGCTCTCGGCCTGCGAGTGCGCCTCGGTACCGCTTCACTCGCTCGCGAGACTGCGCACCAGGTAGGTCGGGCCGCGCAGGCGATCGCCGCGAGGTGTCGTAGCGGCATGTCGTCGAGGGACGGGGTCGCGCTCGTCGACGCGCTCGACCTTTTGATTGCCGGCGGCGACCTGACAGCCGCTCGCGACGTCGCTCAGCTGCTCGACCAGGCGAAGCTCTGCGCTCCCGACGCCGACCGGTCTGACCCTGCCGACGTCGTTGCGACTGTGCGACAGATGGTCGTCACCCATGCACCCGGCGGAGGACGTGAGTTGCTTCTCCTTCCTTCTCCGGCGAAGGAGTGGCACGGTGAGAACATCGCAGCGCACGACGTGCCGACTCGTTTTGGTCGACTGTCGTTCGCGGTGCGATGGCACGGCACCCGTCCCGCGGTGCTCTGGGAGCTGGATGAGCGAGACGGGGCTCCGGTCACGCTCCGCGCCCCCGCCTCGATCCCGGCTGGTCGACGACGCAGCCCACGGGTGAGGCGCTGCTCGGCCTCAGCGCAATCTGATCGTTGCGATCTTCCACGGGCCGAGAGCGAACCCACCTTCGACGGGCTCTTGCGGACGGCCGCGCAGGTCGACGATCCAACCGCCGCGGTGCCCGAGATCGACGCGCACCTCATCTGATGTCGGGTTGAACACGCGCACCTCGAGGCTCCCTCCTACGCGCCGAACCGCCGACACCTCGGCACCGTCGACGCGGAGGAGGTCACCGACGTCGCTCCAGTTGCCTCGGCCCTGACCGACCGCGACGGGCATCGGGAGCGACGCGTCGTCGACGAGGGCGTAGGGATCGACATCGCCAAGAGCCACCGCGTACGACCACCGGTGGACGCCACGGACCTGTGAGCCCTCCATCTCGATGATGGGGCCCGCGGGGAGGGCGCGCAGTGCCATCGGCCCCCGCGAGAGGAAGCCCGTCGCCCGCAGCAGCGTCAGCGCCAGAGCCCTCGCACTGCCGTCATGGATGTCGACGAGCTCGTACTCGACGATGCCCTCGTGCGCGATCGTGACACCTCCCGCGGAGACGAACCGACGCGACGGGAACGTGGGCAATCCGACCTCAGTGGGCCCACCCTCGGCCACGAGCCCTCGCTCGACCACCGCGAACGCGCACTCGGCTCGTGAAGCTGAAGCGGGCGTGACGAGAGGGAACCAGGCCCGCAGGCGGTGGTCGCGGCACTGGTTGTCGAGCTCGACGGTGATCCGGACAAACCGTTCGCCCGCACGCAGCTCGATGAGCGTCGCGACGGTCACGTCGCGTCCTCGGATGCGCTCGCCGTCCTCGATGCACTCGGGCCAGTGGTAGCGGGCGGTCATCAGCAGCGCGCCGCGCAACGGTCCCTGCTCGAGTGTCATCACGGTGCACGAGTCGGCCCAGTCGACGACGGAGTCGAACGCCGGCGGTGAGTAGTTGTACGTGTCGCCCTCGTCGCCGTCGTCGACGAGCCGACCGAGGCCGCTGGCCGACTGACCGTCGGCATCGGTGATCGCGAACGTCGCCGTCGCGGTGTCGACCTCGATCGAGACCAACCCGTTGGTGAGCGCCGGGGTCGACAGCACGGTGTCGTGGACCACGACCGGGGGTACGTCGAGAGGCTGGAGATCGACCGGTCGCCAGCCGAAGCCAGGGACGTCTGTGACTCGGGCGAGCATCACCGTGCGCGCCGGCTCATGCACGTGGTACCGGAACGTCGCTTTGGGGTTCGCGGCTGCGAGCTCGTCGATCCGCGCCTTCGTCGGTTGGGTGACGAGCCGGGGCGCGCCCGGCGAGCTGTACGCGCGCACATCGACCGAACCGTCGTCTTGGCGTTCGACGTCGACGTGGTAGAGGTCGCGCGTCCACTCGATGACGTCGTGCAGCACCGAGGCGGCGTTCTCTGCGGGCAGGCTCCACAGCAGCTGCTCGCCACCGCGATGCCCGATCACCTGTCCGTGCTCTCCGGCGGCATCGGCTTCGACCGTGATCGTGACGAGCCCGCTGCGGGTCCGGGCGGAAGGGTTCAGCGCAACTGGTCCGTGCCGTTGCAGGTTCTTGCCGAGAGCTCGTACGGCACGGCCGGTGAGTCCTTCGGCGATCTGCCGGGCCTCGGCGTAGCGGTGCAGCACGGCGTCACACACTTCGTCGACCGAACACGCACAGATCGAGTCGTGGGCAGCGTTGCGGATGACCTCGAGCCACGCCTGGTCGAGCAGCTCGCCGGGCCATGCCTCGGGTGGGAGGAACAGCGCCGACAGCGGCTCGGCGAGCCGTTCGAGGCTGCGTTCGGTCGCCGCCGCGGCGCGACGCACGTCAGCGCGGTTCGACGCCACTCCCATGAGCAGGTTCGCGCGCGGACCGGAGCGCAGCTCGCCCTGCCACCGGGGCAGGTCGTGGCGCGGGGCCGTCGCGAGGTACGCCGCGAGCGACGTGACCTCGAGCGCGAGGTCGTCTTGCACCGCGTTCGCCTCGGCGACGACGCTCCCCAGAAACGCTTGGGGCGCGAGGTGATCGGAGCCGTTCATGATCAGAACGGGGGCGTCGCGGACGATCTCGTGATGGCTGTCGATCCAGCTGGAGATGCGCTCGAGCAGGGCTTTCCCGTCGTCGGGCAGCACCGCACCGTTGCCGTAGCCGTTCGGTAGGTATTCGGCTCGCACGGTGCTGCCGTCGGGGCTCGACCACCAGAACGCGGTTCGGTCGACGGCGAGCGGAACTCCGCGCCACACCACCGCGTCGTCGAAGCCGAACTGCTGCAGGAGCTGGGGCATCTGGGCGATGTGCCCGAACATGTCGGGGAGGTACCCGACGGGCATCGCACCCCCGAACTGGGCGGCGCGTTCGAGGCCGAGCTGGAGGTCGCGCACGATCGTCTCGCCGGAGACGAGGAACTCGTCCATGAGGACATACCAGGGCCCCATGGCGAGCCGGCCGTTCGATGCGAGGTGACGGAGGCGACCCTCGGCCTCGGGCCGGACCGCGAGGTAGTCGTCGACCACGGCCATCTGCCCATCGAGCAGGAAGTGGGCATAGGACGGGTCGGCCTCGAGCCGGGGGAGGAGGTCGTCGAGCACCTCCACCAGCCGCAGCCGGAACGACTGGAACGGCGAGTACCACTCGCGATCCCAGTGGGTGTGAGGGACGATCGCCACGCCTCGCGCCATGCCGTCACCGTACCCACCTCGTCGAGTCCTAGTTTGAGGCGGTGCGCGTGGCGTTCGGGACCGACGAGCAGACCCCGTTGACTGACGCGATCGTGACCTTGCTCGCGGACCGTGGCCACGAAGTCGACGTCGTGGCGCTGGGCGATCCGTGGCCCGATGCCGGTCGTCTCGTGGGCGAGGCCGTCGGGTCTGGGAGCTGTGATGCCGGTGTCGTTTGCTGCTGGACAGGCACCGGCGTGAGCATTGCGGCGAACAAGGTATCCGGTGTGCGCGCCGCGCTGTGCACCGACGCCGCCACAGCGAGCGGCGCGCGTCGCTGGAACGACGCAAACGTGTTGGCACTCGGGCTGCGCCTCACCTCGGACGCGGTGGCGACGGAGATCCTCGACGCGTTTCTCTCCACCGAGGTCGAGGCGTCCGAGCAGTCCACGATCGCGAAGCTGCCGTGACCCGACGCGACGCCCCCACCGACATCCGTCTCACCGAGTGGACCGCCTGCGGTGGCTGCGCGGCGAAGTGGGGCGCGGCGCCGTTGTCGGCGCTCGTCCGCGAGCTTGCGTCGGACGCCGATCCCGCGTTGCTCGTCGGCCTCGCGCCGTTCGACGACGCCGCGGTCTACAAGGTGACCGAAGACCTCGCCGTGGTGTCGACCACCGACTTCTTTCCTCCGCTCGTCGATGACCCCGGCGACTTCGGCGCGATCGCCGCGGCGAACGCGTGCAGCGATGTCTTCGCGATGGGTGGGCGCGTCGTCATGGCGTTGAACATCTCGGCGTTCCCCGAACGCATGCCCGTCGAGGCGATCAGTGCGATCCTCGAGGCCGCCGCTGAAAAGGTGCGCGAGGCCGGCGGAGTCATCGCGGGCGGACACACCATCCGGTCGGAGGAGCCCATCTTCGGCTTGGCGGTCCAGGGACTCGTCCACCCGGACCGCATCTTCACGAAGGGAGGGGCGAGGCCCGGCGACGTGCTCATGCTGTCGAAGCCCCTCGGCACGGGCATCGTGCTCGCCGGTGGCAGCGACACCCAGAAGCGCGCCGCGATCGAGCGGATGCGCATGCTCAACCGGGCCGCGGCGGAAGCGTTGAGCGCGATGGGTGACGTCGTGCACGCGGTCACCGATGTAACCGGCTTCGGGCTCGCCGGCCACGGATGGGAGATGGCCGAGCGATCGGGAGCGCGGGTCGAGTTCGACACCGGGTCGCTGCCGCTGTACGACGGCGCGCTCGCCGCGGCGGAGGCGGGCATCCGAACGGGCGGCGACGCACGCAACCGCGAGCACCTCGCGGGCCGCGTCGACTCCCGGGCCTCCGAGGCATTTGAAGCGCTCTGCTTCGATCCTCAGACATCGGGTGGCCTGCTCGCGGCGGTGTCGCCCGATGCACGGCCAATTGCGGAGGCGTCGGGGTTCGTCGCGATCGGCACGGTCGTGGCGGGCTCGCCCGGGGTGGCGCTGCAATGAGCGCGAGCGTCATGCGGACTCCGCCACCCTCGCTCGGGGTCGAGCGTGTGCTCTGGGATCAAGGCCACGACGTGGTCGTCGGCGTCGACGAAGTGGGGCGCGGCGCGTGGGCCGGTCCGCTGTCGGTCGGCGCGGCGGTGCTCCCGCGGGATCGACGGGTCTACAAGGTGCGCGACTCGAAGGCGTTGACCGAACCGGAGCGCGAGCACCTCTACAGCCGAGTCGCAGGATGGTGCCTGACGTGGGCGGTGGGGCACGCCACTCAGGCAGAGTGCGACGAGATCGGGATGTCCGACGCGCAGCGGCTCGCCGCGCGCCGGGCGATCGACGGGTTGGGTGTCATTCCCGACGCGATCGTCGTCGACGGCAAGTGGGACTTCGTGTCCCGCGCCGCTCCCGGGGCAACGATCCGTCGCATCGTGAAGGCCGATGCCACGTGCCTCTCGGTGTCGACGGCGTCCGTGCTGGCGAAGGTGACACGCGACCGCATGATGCGGAGCGAGGCCGAGCACTTTCCCGGCTACGACTTCGACGCCAACAAGGGCTACCCGTGTCCGCGGCACAAGGCCGCGCTCGCCGCGTGGGGCCCCACCTCGATCCATCGTCGTACGTGGATCTTCATGGACCATCTGCCCTGGCCCGGCCTGCGAGTGCATCGCCCCGAGCAAGCGCAGCTGTTCGAGGCCTAACCGGCGCATCCTCGAAGGTGACCGGGGCGCTGAATGCCGCTCTCCGCGAGGCCCGACGGAGCGCGAGCAGCACGGCCGGGCCCAGCAGCACGATCGCGACGGCATTGGTGATCGCTCGCCCCATGTCCCATCCCCACATGGAGGTCGCCAGCGTGAAGAGCAGGAACCGGTGCAGGTTCTCGAGCACCGGCGCGCCCGCGATGTAGGACAGCTGGCTGTCGGTGCCGACGGTGAACGGCCAGAACCAGAGGTTGAGCAACATGCCGAAGGCGAACGCCGACGCGGCGCCGTATGCCGCGAGCATCGCGATCTCGCGGCGGCCGCGTGCCGGCGGGAGCAGGCCGGCCCCCAGCCCGACCCACGACGCCGCGAGCATCTGGAACGGAAGCCACGGCCCGATGCCGCCGGTGAGCAGCGCGGACGCGAACAGCGTCGTCGAGCCCAACACGAAGCCGAACCCCGGGCCGTACACACGGCCGCCGAGGACGAGCAGGAAGAACACGGTTTCGAGGCCGGCGGTACCGGCACCCATCGGGCGGAGCGCCGCGCCAACCGCCGCGAGGACCCCGAGCATCGCGATCGCCTTCGTGTCCATGCGGCCGCTCGTCATCTCTGAGAGCAGCACAGCGATGAGGCACGGAAGCAACGCGGCGAAGACGAACGGCGCGTCGCGGCTGTGGGCCAACCCGGACGGCGCACTGATCAGCAACGGCCAGGCGAACATCATCAACCCGGCGATCGACACGAGCACGATCGCCACCGCAGGGCGCGCGCCGATGCGCAGCACCGACGGCCTCATGCGAGCGCCTCGACGACCTCGCGCACGGTGAGCCACGGTGCGGGGGAGAGGATCTTTGCGACCTGCGGCGCGAACGCGGGGGAGGCGCACACCACCTCGGCCGTCGGTCCGTCGGCCACGACCTCGCCGTCCGCGAGCACGACGACGCGATCGGCGACGCTCGCAACCAGCTCCACGTCGTGGGTGGCGATGACGACCGCGTGTCCGGCCGCCGCGAGCTCGGCGACGATCGTCGCGAACCGTTCCTTGGCAGTCGGGTCGAGTCCGCGCGTGGGCTCGTCGAGCAGCAGCACGGGCGGCCTCGGTGTGAGCTGAACGGCGAGCACGAGCGCGAGTCGCTGTCCCTCCGAGAGGTCGCGCGGATGCGCGTCGTCAGTGATCTCCCCGGCGAGCCGCTCGAGCAACGTGCGACAGGTGCCGAGCGCGGCGCCGGCATCAGCGTCGGCTTGCGTGCATTCCGCATCCACCGTCGGCAAGTACAGGAGGTCCGAGGGCGACTGCGGCACGAGTCCGACGAGGCGGCGAGCCTCGCCCGACCGGAGACTTCCCGGGTCGACCCCGCCCACGTCCACGTCACCGCCGGTGCGCGGTCCCGACCCCTGCAGCGCCCACAGCAGCGAGGACTTGCCCGATCCGTTGCGGCCCATCAACGCGACGACTTCACCGGCATGCAGGTCGACGTCAACCGCTCGGACTGCCACGAGCGCGCCGTACGTCACGGTGATCCGTCTCGCGCCCAGCAGCGGCCGCCCCGCGCGAGTCCTCAGGATCCGTCCCCTGGTCGGCGTCGCTCGCGTCGCGAGTGCGTCGCGTACTGGCCCGGCAACCCTGCGGGCGTCGCGTACCGAGAGCGGCGCCGGCGTCCAGTCGAACGCGCGGGCCAGCTGCAACACCGGCGGTGCCAGTGGGATCTCGGGCAGCACTCTTTTGGGAGCGCCGCTCAGCGCCGTCCCGTCGCCGCGGAGCCAGATGGCCTGATCGCAATGGTGCACGACGCGCTCGAGGCGGTGCTCCGCGACGACCACCGTGACGCCCAAGTCATGCACCAGCCGGGTCATTGCGGCGAACACGTCCTCGGCCGCCGTCGGATCGAGCGCAGACGTGGGCTCGTCGAGCACGAGCACGGCAGGATGCGCGGTCAGCACCGCTCCGATCGCGACGCGCTGCTGCTGTCCGCCCGAAAGCATGCGCAGCGGCCGATCGCGGAGATCGGCGATGCCGAGGAGGTCGAGAGTCTCCTCGACTCGCTTCCGCATCACGTCGGGCGGCAAGCCGAGCTGCTCCATCGAGTAGGCAAGCTCCTCCTCGACGGTGTCGGTGACGAAGCCGGCGACGGGGTCCTGCCCGACGTAGCCCACGACGTCGGCCATGTCGCGGGGCTTGTGTTCGCGGGTGTCGCGGCCGTCGACGACGACCGCACCGATGAGATGCCCACCGGTGAAGTGGGGAACGAGCCCGTTCACCAGTCCGAGCAGCGTCGACTTCCCGACCCCGGTCGCACCGACGACGAGGCAGAGCTGGCCCTCGTCGATCGAGAGGTGGAGGTCGCGCAACACCGGTCGCGACGCGCCCGTGTGCGCGAACGACTCGATGTCCATGCGGATCACGTCCCCACCTCGGTCAGTGTGCGCTCGGGACTCGGTGCCACAATCTCCGTTGCCCGCGCGCCACTGGGGTCGCGGACCACGGTCCTCCGAGGCGGCGGCGCGACCGATGCGGGGAGAGCGCCGGCGAGGATTGCGAGCAATGGCAGCAACTCGAGGGTCGGCCACTCGAGCGGTTGCAGTGACGGGTTGAGGTTGGCCGGATCGAGGTGGCCCGCGAGGAAGAGTCCTGTCGCGGCCACGATCCCGGACGCGGCCACGATGCACTCGGCGGCACGCCAGGGATCGGGGCGGTATCGGGACGTGTGCACCCGACGGCCGGCGAGGGCGAGTCCGAACATCGCCGCGCTCATGCCGAGGATCAGCATCGGTGCGCCGAACACAGCGGGTGTGGTGGCGTCGAGGACTCCGTAGACGCCGACGCAGACGCCGCACATGCCGAACAGCACGAGCGCGCCGCTGACCGCGCGCATCCGCGCGTCGGTGTGCGCGGTGCGACCGTGCCCGCGTGCATCCATCGCAGCGGCGAGGAGGAGCGAACGGTCGAGCGCGTCGGTCATCACCGGGATCGCGACCTGGCGGATGACGTGCTTTCGCGAGGCGTCGCCACCGCGGAGTCTTCGGGCGCGATGGACGCGACGCGCGCTCTCGACGAGCTGCGGAGCCATCGACAGCGCGACTGTGATCGACACACCGATCTCGTGCAGACCGCTCGGCATCGACTTGAGCAACCGCTTCGGGTTGGCGAGCACGTTCGCCGCGCCGAAGCAGAGGATCAACGTCGCCAGCCGGAGGCCGTCGTAGAACGCCGCGAGCAAGCCTTCGAGCGACACCGGCCCACCGATCTCGATGCCCTGTGCTGCGTCCGGCAACGGGAGTTCCGGTAGCCGGAACAGGACGTGTTCGCCGTACTGGCCGTCGAGGACCGTCCGCAGCGCGACGCGCACCGCGATCACGACGAGCGCCACGATCACATAGCCCCTGAACCCCCGGCTCCACGGCGAATCGCCGCGACGGGCCGCGACGACCAACGCGACGACGGCGATGATCGCGCCCAGTAGCAATGGGTTCGTGGTGCGAGTCGCGGCCGTCGCCATGCCAAGCGCCCAAATCCACCATGCTCCCGGATGCAGCTCGCGCGGCAGGCGGTCGCCCCGTAGCGTCATGCTCCGCCTCGGAGCCGGTGGCGACGCGCGATCAACGCGGCCGCCGTGCCGAGGCCGACGACCACTGCCGCCGACGCGGCGAAGCCGATCGCGGATCCTCCACCGCCACCATCCTCGCCGAGGTCGACGGTTCCCGCCGCGACGGCTTCGCCCGCCTGAGTTGTCGTCGCCGTGGTGGGGAGGCTCGTCTCGACCGCGGTGGGCTCTGGCTCGGGAGTTGTCGATGCCGCGATCGTGGAGTCCGGGGCTGTCGAGGTCGCGGCTGGGATGGTCGACAGGCTTGTCGCGGCGGTCGTCGGCGGCGACGGTGCGGGCGTCGTCGGAACGGTGGGCGTCGCGGTCGGAGCGCTCGAAGCTGGAGGCCGAGGCGTCGAGGTGCAGTCGCTGGCGTTGAGCGTGATCGGGGCCGCGCCGGCGGGTACCGGGGGTGGATCGAATCGCGGCGGCGGCAGCTCGGCCGCGGTGCGATCGAGTGCGAACGACCAGCCTTCGAACGTGCCCGGGGGCGGGCGTCGACTGCCGGCGCCGAACGTGCTGTAGCACCACGAACCACCGGGAGCGGCAAGCCAATACGACCAGTAGGCCGACGCTGGTGACGCGTTCACGCAGGGATCGTTGGCGGGTTGTCCGGCGATGCGGCAGACGAACCCGGGGAAGCGCTGCGCTGTCTGATAGGCGACGCCGGCCACGCGCATCGCCTCCAGTCCGGACGTGACCGGGCCGGGCGCGCAGACGACGTTGACGCCGCCGCCGAGCTCCTGGAAGTCGACGACCACGGTGACCCCGGTCGCGTTCGGGCAGGCGCCGGCCTGATGCGCCACCGGACTGGCGACGGGAGCGACCAGTGCGACGAGCAGCGCGATCGCTGCCGCGGCGATCACGAAAGGGCGATCACGACACGGCGATCACGACACCGCGCGTGCCCGCCGCGCGACTGCCACCAGCATCGTGCCGAGAACGATCAGAGCGATCGCGATCTCCGCATGGTGCTCGCTCTCCGCACCCGTCGTCGGGAGGACCTCGCCTCCGCTCCCCGAGCCGCCTGCCTGAGAAACCGTTGTCGGGACCGGCGCGGGAAGTGTCGATGTCGAGGCGCCCGGCACGGTGGTGGTGGTCGTGGTGGTGGTGGTCGTCGTCGTGGTGGTCGACGGTGTCACCTGCAGCGACAGCGAGATGCTCTTGCCTGACGCGCGTCCGCGCACGTCGACCCGATGCTCGCCGGGCGTCGTGTCCGGGGGCACCTTGAAGGCGAACGTGATGCGTCCAGCGGCGTCGGCGACCGGCGTTCCGAGCAGCACGGGGTCGGAGAACAGCGTGACGTCGACGGCCTCGCCGGGCTCGAAGCCATTCGCGGAGATCGTCACCTCCTGGCCCGGCTGCGCGGACGTGGTCGAGATGGTTGCGGCGACAGCAACCGTCGCACCGCCCAGGCCCCCTTCTGATACCGGCTGCGGCAACGCGAGGACACCCTGTGCTGTCGCACGGCGGACTTGGTCACGTCCTTCCGCGGGGATGCCGCCAGCGAGCGCGGCGTCGCGCGAGGCGGGGTCGTAGGCGATCGCTCCGATGTCCACGGCGGCGGGACCGTTGCCGGCGTTCGCCTCGGTGAGCTGCAGCGACTGGATCCACACGCCGGCTTTGTTGGCCGCCGACGCCTGTCGGGCCGCCAACAGCGCCTTCGCCGCGAGACCGGTCGTGTTCGCGTTCGGCGTGGCGGTCGGTCCCGTGCCTGCAAACGCTCCCGTCGTTGAGTCCTGCTGCCCCACGAGCCAGCCCAGGGCGCGGTTCAGCGATGCTGACGCACCCGGTGCCCCTGATTGCACGAGAAGGGCCTCGATGGCCATCGCCGTGGCATCCGTGTCGGCTTCACCGTCGGTCGTGCACCGGTCACCGCTGTCGTAGAAGCAGCCGGAACCCGCCCGCGGGACACTGCTGCGCGAGGAGGAAGGTGACGGCCTCGGGTGGCACGCCGCCCGCGGTTCGATTGAGGCTGAGCACCGCGAACGCTTGCCCGAACCCGTTGCTGAAGTCGCCGAAGGCGCTCACATCGGAGAAGCGACCCTGCTGCGGGCCGCTCGTCTGCATTCGGGCGCGGAGCTCGGCTTCGATGTCGAGTCCACCGAGGTTGGTGGTGCTGACGCCCTGCACTTTGGCGACGAAGAGCAGCTTCCCGAGCGGGCCGGCGTAGCGCTCGTCGGGAGAGCCGAAGTCGACTCCGGTGACGTAGCTCGGGGCGTTGTTCATCACGTTCGCCGTTGTCGCGGTCGTCTCGGCGGACTTGCCACGTTGACCGCCGGCGAGGGCGAGGATGAAGTCGATCGTGAGGCCCCAATCGGTGAACTCGTCACCGAAGTCGGACGGCACCCGATGCCCGTTGGCCGAGAGCTCACGCTCGAGCCAGTTGAGCGCAGCCACGGTCGGATCGGTGGCGGCGCGCGCCGGAAGGATGGGCACGACGATGGGGGCGACGAAGGCGACGACCGAGAGCAGCAGAGCGAGGACGATGGAGCGGCGACGGAATCGCATTGGGCTTCTCGCTTTCGGTTGCGCCTGCACAACGCGACCGAAGCTACGAAGTCGCATGGCGAGCGACGGCGAAGCCCCGGGCTCTCGTTCCGCAGACCACGGCGGTGATCGTGAGCCGATGCACTCCCGGTCGGGCATTCCGACTTCCGACGAGGCGGACCTCGTGGGCTACGGCTGCGGGTCAGTGCCGGACTTCGACCGGCTTCCCCCGTCCGAGAGAGATCTGTTGTCACCCGGCAGAGCCGAGCGAGAGCAACCTAGCAAGCGACCGAAGCCCTCGCACTGTCCGGGAACTTGACTGTGAGCGCGCCCATTTGGGCGCTGAGGGTCAAGCGTTTGGCGAAGAGTGCCCGACGAGCATCTGGACGCGGCCTTGGGCGGTGCGGCTCGTCGCCGTGACCGTGAGTCCCGCGGCCGCAAGCTCGTCGGACACCGATCTCTCGACGAACTCGAGCGCGTGGGGCGGCTCGATGGTGCGGATGATGCGGAGCCACACCCGCCGCCCGGTTGCGTTCGACGGGAGAGCCCACTCCATGACGGCGAACCGGCCTCCGGCGCGCAGCGTGCGCGCGGCCGCGGGGAGCAGGCCCCCCGCTTCTCGCTCGGGAGCTCGTGCAGCAGGAAGGCGAGCACGACGCAGTCATAGCCATCGCCCAGCTCGGCGGAGGTCACGTCGCACTGTCGGTAGTCGGCGCCCGGCGCTCGTCGTCTCGCCGCGTCGAGCATGTCGCTCGACCGGTCGATCGCGGTCACCTGGGCGCCGGTGGCGAGCAGGCGCTTCGTGATCGCTCCGGTGCCGCATCCGACCTCGAGCACCCTGTCGCCGGATTGCAGCCCGAGCGAAGCCACGAACTCGTCGCGGATCTGCGCGATGCCGGTCGGCATCCAGATGACGGCGTTGATGACGTCGTATCCGGCGGCGAGCAGTGATGTAGACATCCGCGCAGTATGTGAGGAATGCTCATGTTCATCAACTCGCATTCGATGGCGTCGACGGCGGCGCGCAAGACACCTGTTCAGCAACGTTCGCGGCGCACCGTCGACGAAATCCTCGGTGCGGCGGCTCGCATCCTCGTGGAGGGCGGGTACTCCGCCCTGACGACGAACGACGTCGCCGCTGTCGCTGGCGTGTCGATCGGCTCGCTCTACCAGTACTTCCCCAACAAGGACGCGCTACTGAGCGCCCTCGTGGAACGTCATCTCAACGCCGTCGAACGATCACTCGCGACGCAAGCGGAACGCTGGCGCGAAGAGCGCCCTGCTCGGGAGGAGTGGGCGCGTTCGTTCGTCGATCTGCTCGTGGAGGCGAACGACTCTGAGCTCGACCGGCTGCTGTACGCCGCGGCGCCGGTTGCTGAGACGAACTCGCATGTCGTCGCGCTCGTGAAGCAGCTCTGCGACGAAGTCGCACCCCACCTCCGGCGCTTCGGTCACCGCGAGGACGCTGCCTTGAGAGCCCGCGTCCTGGTCGTTGCCACGTTGTCGCTGGTGCACGAGGTCGTGCTTCCCCTCCCGAAGGGCGTACGGCGCCGCCTCGCGGTCGCCGAAGTCGTGCGGCTCGTGCGCCTCGGCACTGACGTGCGAGGCTGAGCGCATGGCCGATGACTCCCCGCAGACCCTCGTCGGCATCTCGTTCGGCGACGCCTACCGCGCGCAAGAGTTCCTGACCGCGGCTCAGCGCCTTGCCTCGAACGGCCGCGTGCAGCTCAAGGACGCTGTCTTCGTCGTCAAGAAGGAGGACGGAGCGACCGTCGTGCGCGAGACGCTCGACCCGCAGCCGGGACGTACCGCGATCTCCGGCGCCGTGTGGGCGAGCCTGCTCGGCCTGCTCCTCGGCGGTCCGGTCGGATGGCTCGCCGGCGGCGCGATCGGCGCGGCGGGTGGGGCCGCGGCCGCGAAGCTGGTCGATCTCGGCATCCCCGACGACTGGGTCTCGTGGTTTCGCGACGAGGTCGAGCCCGGCACGACGACGCTCGCGCTGCTGGTCACCGACCTCGACCGCGACGCACTGGTGCAGGAGCTCGAGCGCTTCTCGGGCGCGACGCTCGTCTACGCGAACCTCGAGCCGTACTGGCTCGATCGGATCCGGGACGCCCTCGGCGAAGTTGCCGGCGGCCGCCGACTCAGCCGCCGACGAACTCCGCGAGTAGCGCGAAGAAGTCGTCTTCCTGCTCGTCCGCCATCCCGTGCCCCCCAGCGAACGTGACTAGTCGAGCGTTCGATCCGATCCCGGACGGCGATCTCCTTCGAGCCGGCGAGCGGGCACACGGGATCGTCCTCTCCCGCGAGGCACGATCGTCGGACAGGAGATCCGACCGAGATCAGCGGTGAAGTCGAACGTCGGGTGCAAGTTCTTGGCGAAGTGCTCGAGCACGCCCATATTGACGATCGCTCGCGCCTGCATCTCCATCATCTCGGTCATCGCCACCGCGCCGCGGCGGGTGTACAGGGGAATGCAGACCTGGCCATAGTCGCCCACCGTTCTCCGTGCTCGGATCGCTCCAGAACCTCCGTGCGACTTCGGCGGCCGCCGGTCGCCGCCCAGGCGCTTGAACACGGCGAACATCGCCTCGTCGTCCATGCGCGCGCTCGTCGAGTCCAGCACGAGCTTGCCCGGATGCTCCGGATGGCGGGTGGCGTACGCGATCGCGACCATCCCTCCGAACGAATTGCCGATGACGACGGGCTTCTCGATGCCGAGTACGTCGCAGAACGCGGCGACGTCGTCGCCCCACTGCTCGATGGTCCAGCGCTCGGGCGTCTCCCGCGTCGCTGCGCCCGTTCGCGCGATGGTCGTACGCCACCACTTGTCCGATCTCGGCATACCGCGATCGAACTTCGGCTTGAACTAGGTGTGATCGAAACCCGGCCCGCCGTGCAGAAGCACGAGCGTCGGTCGTTCGATGAGCTTCGGCCCGTCGGCGACCAGCTTCTGACCGTGGACGTCGAACCACAGGGAGACGTCGCCGATGCTGATCTTCATGGCGGCGTCAGGTCGCCTGGGTGCCGACCTTGAGATCGCGGAACGGCGTCGTCGAGTCGATGCCCGCGTCCTTCGGGAGGCCGAGCACACGCTCGCCGACGATGTTGCGCATGACCTCGTCGCTGCCACCGGCGATGCGCATGCCGGGGATGCCCATGACGAATTGGGCCCACGCGTACGTCCCCCACTCGCCCGAATCGGCGGTGATCTTCGCCCCGAGCACGTCGGCGACGAACTCGCCTGTCGCCATCATGTTCTGCGTGAGCGCGAGCTTCGCGATCGACATCTCCGGCCCGGGCAGCTGGCCCATCTTGATCTTGTCCATCGCCCGCTGGTTCGTGTAGCTCGCCACCTTCTGCCGCACGATGAGATCGGCGAGGCGCTGGCGGATGATCGGGTCTTCGTCGAGGCCGAAGTGGCGCACCATCTCGATGAGACGGCTGGTCGAGGCCATGCCGCCGCCGCCCGCACCACCGGCACCGATCGAGGCCCGCTCGTTCATGAGCGTGGTGAGCGCGACTGTCCAGCCCTGGTTCACGTCGCCGAGCCGATGGTCGTCGCGCACGCGCACGTCGGTGAAGAACACCTCGTTGAACGACGCGCCGCCGGTCATCTGACGCAACGGACGCACCTCGACGCCCGGTGCGTGCATGTCGACGATGAAACCGGTGAGACCCTTGTGCTTCGGCATGTCGGGGTCGCTGCGGCAGATGATCTCGCCGATGTCGCTGTACTGCGCGCCGGATGTCCAGACCTTCTGCCCGTTGAGAATCCACTCTTCGCCGTCGCGCTCGGCCCGGGTCTGCAGCGACGCGAGGTCACTGCCGGCGCCCGGCTCGCTGAAGAGCTGGCACGCCACGATGTCGCCGCGCCACAGCGACTGGAGATAGGCGTCCTTCGCGGTGTCGGTGGCGTGGGCGAGGATCGTCGGCGCGACCATGCCGAGGCCGATGCCGAAGAACCCTTGGTTCGGCACGGCGTACTTGCCTTCGAGTGCCTGCCAGGCACGGTCGTATGCCTGTGGCAGCTCCCGGCCGCCGTACTGCGACGGGCCCGTGATCCACCCGAAGCCGGCGTCGTACTTCTTCTGGCGCCACTCCTGGGCATTCGCGAGCTCTTCCTGCTCGTTCTTGCGGGTCTTCTCGTCGAACAGCGTGACCTTGTCGGAGCCTTCGCCCCAGACGAACTTCTTCTCCTCCGCCTTCAGCGATGCGTTGCTGTCGAGGAACGACTTCGCCTCGGACTCGAACTGGTCGAGGGTGATGTCGGGCATGCGCTGGTTCCCCCTGTGCGTGGATGTTGACCCGTGGGTCAACGTACCGTGTCCCGGTGAGTCGCGGCCAGGCCAACGTCATCCGGGCGTTCTGCCTGTGGACCGTCTATGTGTGGGTCACTCGCATCTGGAACATCTGGGGTGACGAGACCCGCGATGGCGCGTTCAAGGCCGTGCACACGGTCATCTGCGTGATCTCGATCGCCTTCGCGGTGGCTGCCTGGGTCGTCGTGTCCAAGGTCCGCCGCCGAGCTCTGGCCCGGTCCGCTGACGCCGGCGCACTTGCAGCTGACGCCCGCCAAAGAGCGGGCGCCACGCGCGAGTCGGCTGACTGACCCAGCGCCCTGGACGGGCGAACAGGTGTTCGATACAGTCGGATCATGGCTGGCGGAGCGACAGCGCTGCGGGAGTCGGCGCTGCGGGAGTCGGCGTTGCGGACCACGGCGCTCTCCGAACGGGTGCGTCCGGTCGCGCTGGCACGCGAGCAGGTGCTCCCGGTCATCGCACCACTCACCTCGCTGCTGCCTCAGGGGCTGATCCGCGGCACGACTGTCGTCGTCGACGGCACCAGTGGGGCCACGTCGTTCGCGCTCGCCTTGGCTGCGGGCGCGTCGCAAGAAGGCTCGTGGATCGCGGCAGTGGGCATCCCGTGGCTCGGTCTGGCGGCTGCCGCGGAACGGGGCATCGCGCTCGATCGCCTCGCGGTGATCGGCGCGCCCGAACGCAATGACTGGGCAACGGTCGTCGCTGCACTCGTCGACGCGATCGACGTCGTGCTGGTGGCTCCGCCGAAGGGGGGGATGGCCGACGCGCGTCGCTTAGCGGCGCGGGCTCGGGAACGGGGTGCGGTGCTCGTTGCCCTCCGCACATCTGGCGCACTCACCGTCGACCTGCGCTGCACTGTCACCGACGCGCAATGGAGCGGAGTCGGGCACGGGTCAGGGCATCTGACCGCGCGCCGAGTCACAGTCAGCGCAACAGGACGAGGCAGTGCGGCGCGTGCGCGCACCACATCGCTCTGGTTGCCGAGCCCTGACGGCACGGTGTCGGTGTGCGACGAGATGGATGAATGCGCGGAGGTGACTCGCGTCGTCTACCCGCAGGTCGTCCACCCGCACGTCGTCCACGCGCAGGCAGGCTGACATGCGCACGTTGGTGCTGTGCTGTCCCGACTGGTCAGTGGTGGCGGCTGGAGCCGAGCCCGAGCAGCCGTTCGCGGTCGTGCACGCAAATCGTGTCGTCGCTGCATCGCCCGCGGCGCGACGCGAGGCAGTCGAGATCGGGTTGCGGCGTCGTGAAGCGCAATCGCGTTGTCCGGGGCTTGTCGTGGTCGCCGCCGATCCCGCGCGTGATGCCCGCGCTTTCGAGCCAGTGGCGATCGCCCTCGACGCGCTGACGCCACGCATCGAGCTGACCCGCCCCGGGCGCCTGGCATTCGCGACCCGCGGTCCCTCTCGGTACTTCGGCGGAGATCACGCGCTGGCCGAGCGGGTCGTTGCACTTGCAACCGAGGCACTCGGCGGTCGAGCCGACGTCGCCGGCCCACCGGTGGTCGGTGTCGCCGACACGGCATTCGCCGCTGAGCTCGCGGCGCTGAGCGGTGAGGCACAGATGCGCATCGTGGTCTCCGGAGAGACCGACGCGTTCCTCGCCCCTATCCCCACACCGGTGTTCCCCCTCGTCGAGCCGGATCTCGAGCTCGACGAGCTCGTCGATTTGCTCGCCCGCCTCGGTGTGCGCACGCTCGGCCAGCTCGCGGCGCTGCCGGCGTCTGATGTCGCCGCCCGCTTCGGCCCCCTCGGCGCGCTGGCCCATCTGCTCGCGAGTGGGCGCGAAGGGCGATTGCTGGACGAGCGGCCGGTGCCACTCGATCTCATCGTGACCGCCGAGCTCGATCCTCCGGCCGAGCGCGTCGATCACGCCGCGTTTGTGGCAAAAGCGCTTGCTGACGAGCTGCACGCGCGGCTCGACGGGCGCGGGTTGGCGTGCACGCGCGTGGCGATCGAGGCCGAGACCGAGCACGGCGAGCACCTTGCCCGACTCTGGCGTCACGAAGGCGGGCTCACCCCGGCGGCGATCGCCGAGCGAGCTCGATGGCAGCTCGATGGCTGGTTGCAGTCATCTCGCGGTCCGACCGGTGGCATCACGATGCTGCGCCTCGTCCCCGACGAAGTCGGCGCGGCGCGCGGGCACCAGATGGGGTTCTGGGGAGGGCGCACGCTGGCCGACGAACGCGCCACCCGCGCCTTGGCCCGTGTGCAGGGTCTGCTCGGTGTCGACGCTGTCGCGCTTCCCGAAGTCAGGGGAGGGCGGGCACCCGCAGAGCAGGTGGTGCTCGTGCCGGTCGGTCTCGCCGAGCCCGGAAGGGTGATGGAACCGGCGCCCGACGCGCCGTGGCCGGGCCAGGTGCCCGCGCCTCTGCCCGCCGCTGTGCATACGACGAGACGGGCGGTCGACGTGCTCGACCGTCACGGCGAACCCGTTGTCGTGAGTGGGCGTGGCCTCATCAGTGGGCCACCCGCCACGATCACCGCAGATGGTCGCGTCGAAGACGTGTCCGCCTGGTCAGGTCCGTGGGTGTTCGACGAGCGATGGTGGGACGCCGATGAGCGACGCCGGCAAGCCCGCATGCAAGTTGTCACTGCGAGCGGCACCGCCCACCTGCTGGTGCTCGAGCACCGCCGCTGGTGGGTCGAGGCGACCTACGACTGAGCGCTCAGGCCGGCACGCCGATGATGCGCGCGCTCGGCGGGCCGTCACCGACGACGAGCTCGGCCACGGTGAGCTGAGCCGCGAGCGATGGGCTCCCCGGGTTCACGAGCAACACGTCACCGTCCTGCTCGACGAGCGGCGCATGCGTGCCGCCGAACACCACGACATCGACCGGCCGCCCGAACATCTCCGCCCAGTCACGGCCGGCCGGGGGATCGGGCAGCTCGAACGTCACCCCGATCTCGACGCCGTCGACGTCGATGACGATCGGCCCGTCGTCGAGGCGGCCGGGGATCGCGTCGGGGTCGCCGCTGTTTCGGGTCGCCCGCACCGGCGCCACCTTCTCGAGGTCGTCGAGCACGGCGATCGTCGTCAGGTCTCCGCAGTGCACGATCAGGTCGACGCCGGCGAGGGCGGTTGCGACGCGATCCCGTACCGCTGGCCAATCGCAGAGGTCGTCGTGGGTGTCAGACAGGAGTCCGATGCGCATCGGCGGATCATCGCGCCAGCGGCAGGGTCAGGGTTGCAGTGAACGGCGGCGGTGGACGGGCGAACATGTGTTCGATACGCTCGCCGGATGGGGTTCGGGAATCCACAAGTTCCGTGGATCGAGCTCGAGCAGCGGCTCTCCGACCGCGGTCCTGACGGCCGAGCCCCCGGCTCGCCGCCGTGGACAAACGCCGGCGGCGACAGCCCGGCGTGGTCGCGCAAACGCCAGCCGTACCGCCCTCCACCGCAGTTCGAGCGCCCGTCAGACGCGGTGCCGTATGCGGAGCTGCATTGCCACTCGAACTTCAGCTTCCTCGACGGCGCCAGCCATCCCGAAGAGCTCGTGGAGGAAGCGTCTCGACTCGGTCTCGAAGCCCTCGCGCTCACCGATCACGACGGCTTCTACGGCGTCGTTCGCTTCGCGGAGGCGGCGCGCACGGTCGGCCTGCCGACGGTGTTCGGCGCCGAGCTCACCCTCGGCGCGACGAGCCCGTCGAACGGTGTGGCCGATCCGGAAGGCACACACCTGATCGTGCTCACCACCGGGCCGAGCGGGTATGCCCGGCTCGGTCGCGCGATCAGCCAGGCGCAGATGGCGGGGGAGAAGGGCGCTCCTCGCACGTCGCTCGCTCAGCTCGCGGATGCGAGCGCCGGGACGTCGGGGCAGCCGTCGGGTGACTGGTGGGTGCTCACCGGATGTCGCAAGGGCACGGTGCCCGCGGCCCTCGTGGCACACGGCCCCGCCGCCGCGGCACGCGAGCTGCAGCGTCTCGTCGACGCGTTCGGCCGTGACCGTGTCGCGGTGGAGCTGTGGGATCACGGCGATCCGCTCGACTCGGCCCGCAACGACGCGCTCGCCGAGATCGCCGCCCGCGCTTCGGTCGCGTGTGTCGCCACGAACAACGTGCACTACGCGATCCCCGCTCGTCGTCCGCTCGCCACCGCGCTGGCGGCGGTGCGGGCGCGGCGATCGCTCGACGAGATCGATCCGTGGCTGCCGGGCGGAGGCAGCTCGCACTTGCGCTCGGGAGCCGAGCAGGCCCGCCGGTTCGCGCGCTACCCCGGCGTGGTCGAAGCCGCGGCCGAGCTCGGCCGCGCGTGCGCGTTCGATCTCGCGCTGGTCGCGCCCGACCTGCCGCCGTTCCCGTGCCCGCCTCGCCACGACGAGATGAGCTGGCTGCGCGCGCTCACCTGGCGAGGCGCCGAGCGGCGCTACGGGCCGCGCCAGGGCGAGCATGCGGAGCGTGCCTACGCACAGCTCGAGCACGAGCTTGCGGTGATCGAGCAGCTCGGCTTCCCCGGCTACTTCCTGATCGTGTGGGATCTCGTCGAGTTCTGCCGGCGCGCCGACATCTACTGCCAAGGGCGGGGCTCGGCCGCGAACTCGGCGGTCTGTTACGCGCTCGGCATCACCAACGCGGATGCAGTATCGCTCGGCCTGTTGTTCGAGCGCTTCTTGTCGCCTGAGCGTGACGGCCCCCCCGACATCGACATCGACATCGAGAGCGATCGTCGCGAAGAGGTGATCCAGTACGTGTACGAGCGCCATGGGCGCGAGTACGCCGCCCAAGTCGCGAACGTCATCACGTACCGGGCGAAGTCGTCGGTGCGCGACATGGCCAAGGCACTCGGCTTCGCCACCGGTCAGCAGGATGCGTGGTCGAAGCAGGTGGACGCATGGGGACCACTCGAAGCCACCACCCGCCAGCCCGATTCCCACGACATCCCCGCCGCCGTGCTCGAGCTTGCTGCGCAGGTGGAGAACTTCCCGCGTCACCTCGGCATCCACTCGGGCGGCATGGTGCTGTGCGACCGTCCGGTGATCGAGGTGTGCCCGGTCGAGTGGGGGCGGATGGCCGACCGCAGCGTGCTGCAGTGGGACAAGGACGACTGCGCCGCGGTGGGTCTCGTGAAGTTCGACCTGCTCGGTCTGGGGATGCTCTCCGCGCTGCACTACGCGATCGATCTCATCCGCCTGCATCGCGGCTACGAGGTCGACCTCGCGACCATCCCGCAGGAAGACGCGGTCTACGACATGTTGTGCGAGGCCGACTCGATCGGCGTGTTCCAGGTGGAGAGTCGCGCTCAGATGGCGACGCTGCCTCGCTTGAAGCCCCGCACGTTCTACGACCTCGTCGTCGAGGTCGCCCTCATCCGTCCCGGCCCGATCCAGGGCGGATCGGTGCACCCCTACATCCGCCGGCGGAACGGCACCGAGCCCGTCACGTACCTGCATCCGTTGCTCGCGGGCTCGCTGAGCAAGACGCTCGGCGTGCCTCTTTTCCAAGAGCAGCTCATGCAGATGGCGATCGACGTCGCTGGCTTCACTGCCGCGGAGGCTGATCAGCTGCGCCAGGCGATGGGTTCGAAGCGCAGCCGCGAGCGCATGGAGCGCCTGCGCGAGCGCCTGTACGAGGGCATGGCCGAACGGGGCATCACCGGCGAGATCGCCGATCGCATCTTCGAGAAGATGGCGGCGTTCGCGAACTTCGGCTTCCCCGAGAGCCACTCGGTGTCGTTCGCCTACCTCGTCTATGCGTCGTCGTGGATCAAGCTGCACGAGCCCGCGGCGTTCTGCGCGGCGTTGCTGAACGCGCAGCCGATGGGCTTCTACTCGCCGCACACCCTCGTGCAGGACGCGTGCCGCCATGGGGTCGTCGTGCACACGCCGGACCTCAACGCGAGCGAGGCGGCCGCGACGCTGGAGCCGTGCGAGGAATCGCACCACGGCGTGGCGGTACGGCTCGGACTCGGGTCGGTGCGTCACGTCGGCACCGACCTCGCCGAGGCCATCGCCGCAGGACGCCCGTATGCAGACATGGAGGACTTCACTCGGCGTACCGGCGCCACGCTGCCGGTGCTCGAAGCGCTCGCGACGGCAGGCGCGTTCGGCTGCTTCGAGGACGGCGCCGGCCACGCGCTCACGCGTCGGTCCGCGCTGTGGTCTGCGGGGGCAGTGGCCCAGTCGCGCCCCGAACGGTTGTCAGGCGTGGTCGTCGGCGTCGATGCGCCCTCGTTGCCGGGCATGAGCCTCGCAGAGGAGGCCAATGCCGACCTGTGGGCGACCGGGGTCTCGCCCGACGGGCACCCGACCCGATTCGTGCGCCCCCACCTCGACGAGCTCGGCGTCGTCACTGCGGCTGGTCTCGTCGCCGTGGACCACGGCAGTCGAGTGCTGGTAGGTGGGGTCGTGACCCATCGCCAGCGGCCCGCCACCGCGAGCGGCACCACATTCCTCAACCTCGAGGACGAGACCGGCCTCGTGAACGTGATCTGCTCGAAGGGATGTTGGGCGCGGTACCGCCGGGTCGCTCGAGGCGCGCCGGCGCTGTTGATCCGCGGGCGGGTCGAGAAGGTGGAGGGGGTGATCAATGTCGTGGCCGAAAAGCTCGAGGCGATGCCCGTCGGCGGCTCTTTGCGTTCGCGCGATTTCCGCTGACCGGCCACCGGGGTGCGAGCCCCGACCACTCGCCGACCGCGATCGCGGTGCCCTCACCGACGATGAACCACTCGCACAGCGTGGCGCCGTGTGCCGCAACCGCTTCGTCGAGATCGAACCACTGCGCGAGCTCGTCCTCGGTGAGGATGGGGGCTTCGGGAGAGATGGTGGCGACGACGAGCGGACTGCCCTCGGGCACCACGCCCGCGAGCAGTGAGATCATCGACGGGAGCTCGTCGCGAGGGACCTCGCCGTCGATGACCACGCATGAGCCGCCACCCTCGCCGGCTCGACCCAGCAAGACGATGGTCTGACGCTCGAGTGGCTGCGCGGCAGCCATGAGCACGAGGTCGAGCGCGGTCTCGGCGCTGTCGAGGCTTCGCATTGCACTGCTCCTGAGATGAGTGACATCGCAGGGGAAGTGCGAGGATCCGAGCGTACGGAGGGGTGGGACATTCCCGGGGGTACGGTCGGGAGATGACGATCGACGGCCGGCCGAGCCGATTGCACCACTACGCCTTCATGACCAATGACCAGGAGGCGACTCGCGCGTTCTACGAAGACCTGATCGGACTTCCGCTCGTTGCGACCTGGTCCGAGGCCGACGAGATCCAGGGCGCGCACCGCGAGTACTGCCACACCTTCTTCGCTCTCGGCGACGACAGCGCGCTGGCGTTCTTCCAGTTCGCCGATCCCGCGGATCAGGAGCAATTCGATCCGGACTACGTGCCGACACCGTTTCGCCACATCGCGATGAACGTCACCGCGGACGTGCAGAACGCCATCTACGAGCGTCTCACCGCCGCGGACTGGAAGCCCGCGGCCAGGATCAGGGATCACGGCTACTGCCGTTCCCTTTACACGGTGGATCCGAACGGGCTCAACCTCGAGTTCACCGTCGACGCGGACAACGCCGATCAGATCGCACGTGATCGAAGCGCCGATGCACACGCCACGTTGAAGCGGTGGCTGGCGGGCGACCGCACGAGCAACAACTCGTATCGCTGACCGGCTGTCGCTGACTGAGGGTGCTCCCGAACGCCGGGAGCACCCTCGTCTAGCGAAACGATGGATCAGTCAGGCGGTCGCGGTGTCTGCTGCCGCGGCTGCCCGCCTCCGGGTCGGGCTATACAGCTGGCCGAGGAAGAAGCCGTAGGCGAGGTGCCAGACCAGGATCGCCAGCGGCAGCTTCCAGGTGTCGGGTCCTTCAAAGCTGAAGAGCCCGAGCCCGGTCTTGGGCGCGTACACGTACGGCACCAAGAACCCCATGCTGATGAGTCCCAGGATGACGCTGAAGGTCAGGCCCTTGATGAGGTCGCCGGTCGGCGAGTCCGGCCCGGGGAAGCGCCCGTAGAGGGTCGCGGCGTAGAGGATCGTGAAGACGACGCCGTCGACCATGTGGATCGACTGACCGGCGAAGTACGTCGATGCTGTCGCGAACTCCGAGAAGTCCTTGTTGAAGATCACGAGCACGCCGTTGTAGAGCGGCCAGGGAAGCTGCGGTAGACCGACGCCGATGAAGTAGTAGCCGACGAGAGTCGCCATCTGCGTCCCGACCAGACCGGCGATCGCCGCAGATCCCCACGGATGCGCCGCGACAAACCCCCTCCACCGATCGCTGGCCGCGAGTGGTGACTCGAATGTGTCAACTGCCATGCGGGTACCCCCTCCCCCTGATGACATCGGGGACGTCATCAAGGGGAAAGGCTACGACGCGCGCACTTGTTCACAAGCGTCAAACGTTCCCGGCTGGCGAACGTTCGACTTGCGCACGCTGGGCGAACGCGCCGGGTGACCGCGGGCCTACCCTGAGGTCATGCCGTGGATCCGCACGATCGAGCCTGAGGACGCAACGGGACGGTTGGCCGAGGTGTACGGCTGGCAGGCGGCGAAGCTCGGCCGCCCGACCGAATTCACCCAGCTCGGCAGCCTCGATGCCGAGGTCGTGAACGCCCGGCTCGTGCTGTACCGGGCGTCCGAAGGCGTGCAGTCCGCGCTCACACCACTCCAGAAGCAGCTCATCAGCTATCTCACGTCGATCCTCAACACGACTCCGCACTGCGCGTCGCTGTCACGCACACAGCTCGACCTCATCGACGGCGGTGCCGAGCTCATGGCGGCCCTCGACCGACGCGACTACGACGCGCTCGAGCCGGTCGACGCGGCGATCGCCCGCTATGTCGACAAGGTGACGCTGCGACCCGGTGAGATGACAGAAGCCGACATCGACGCGCTGCGCGCTGCCGGTCTCGGCGATCTCGAGATCCTCGACGCCAACAATCAGTGCGCCCATCTCAACTACACGAACCGAGTCGCCAACGGTCTCGGGCTGCTGCACGAAGCGGCCGACGAGGAGCGCTCGCTCGACCGTGTGCCGCGCTCGACGCGCTCGTCTAGCCAGCTAGCTAGCCGGCGATGCGAACGGGAGCCACCACGAAGCGGTAGGTGTGCTCGATCAGGTTCGACGGTCGTCGGGTCAGCGTCTGTTCGAGCGTGCGGTCGGTGGGGACCAGGATGATCTCCTGCGCGGCGGGCGTCACCGCTCCGACGGCGTCGGGATCGTCGCCGATGACGAAGAGCCGCCGCCCTTGCTCGGCCCATCGTGCATCCAGCACGCGCGCCGTGGTGTCGTTGAAGAGCGGCAGCGCGCCAGCGGCAGGCACGCCGCACCAGGATCGGATCGTCTGAGGCAGGAGCCGGTCGAGGGCTTCTCCTTGCAGCACCACGACCGCGCCGTTGTCGCCCACCGCGTCGCACATCGTGTCGACGGCGCCCTGGAGTCCACGATCGGTCGACGCCCGCCACACCGGCTGCAGCGCGACAGCGGGCGCGACGATGGCGAAGCCCGCGACCACCAGTGCGGCGATCCGCAAGAGCGCGTCACGCGTTCGCCACATCATCCCGATCACAGCGAAGCAGGCCAACGCGATGCCGGGGATGGTGAGCGGCAGAAACCGGCGCATGACCCAGAGCTGATCGGGAACGGCGCGCGCCCGCCAGAGATACAAGAGGGTCGGTGCGAGGAACGCGCCGAGTGCGAGTGCGAGTCCAGTGCGCGCCGACTTCCCGAGCAGGACCCACCGCACCGCGAGCGCGATGCCGAGGATGCCGACCGCGAGCGCGAGCGGGCCGAGATACCACGACAGCCATTCCATCGAGTTTTCGAAGTACCGACGTGTCGGCTCGAGCACGGCTCCATCGGCGGCTTGGATCGCCTCGACGAGGGAGTTGCCGACGGCTTCGGTGGTCGTCTCGATCTCGGGCCGTACGAACCACGCGAACGCGGCGAGCCCGACCGTTCCGAGAGCGGCGAGCACGCCCACGACGCGGCGCCACCGCCGCACGACAGAGCGCAGCCCTTTCCACCGCGGCACCACGATCGCCGCTGCCAGCGCGAACACGACGGACGCCGCGAAGACCGCCGCTTGTGAGAGCACCTCGCTGCGGTGCAGATCGAAGTACGGACGGCTCCGCACGAGGAGGTCGACGGTCGCGAGCGCGATGGCGATCGCCGCTCCGGCTCCGATCGCGAGCACTCGCCCCTTGGCGCGTCTGGGCTGTTCGATCCAGCGCGCCGACATCCACAGCGGCAGCATGACGAGTGCGACGAGCGCGTCCACCCGCGCCGCGACGGCTGCGCCCAGCACGAGACCGGCGATCAGCGCCGGCCACACCCGGTCCCGGGTTCCGGTGAACGCCCACGCGGCGAGGGCGATGCCGCCGCACAGGAACGCCTGGACGGGAACCTCGGAGAACGTGTCGCGGCTGAAGAACGCCTGGGGGAGCGAGACCGAGACCGCGATCGTTGCGCCCGCGGCGGCCCAGATGGGCATCCACCGAGTCCCGAGGACGAACAGCGCGAGCAACGCCAGCCCGCCCATCACCGCCGGCACCATCTGTGCCGCGCGGTCGCCGGCGAGCCCGTTGACCGTGCCGAGGAGCGCGGGGTAGAGGTGCAGGAACTGTGGCTGCAGCTCGCTCGTGGGCGACGGGTCGTCGGGATAGCCCTCAGGGAAGAAGCCGAGCGCGGACGCCGGATCCACCGTGTCCGCGTCCGCGAACGGGCCGACGGCCGCGTCGATCGGCAGCTCGCCCTCGTCGGCGAGCCACCTGCCGGTGATGAGGTAGATGCCCGGATCGCGACTCGAGAGCACGTGCTCGCTGTGCGCCCACCCGTTCATCGCGGTCATAGCGGCGACGACCACGACCGTGACTACGACGGCGACGACTGCTGGCCGCGAGCGGTCCCGGTCGACGTCGCGGGGGGGCAAGCGGACGACGCCGAGCACGAAGAGCAACCCGACATTCGCGCCGATCGCGATGGCGATGATCGGGCGAAAGACGCCGACGACGGCAAGCGCGAGCGCCGTGAGGGCGAGTCCCGACACGAATGCCACCGCCGACAGCACCGTCAGCTCGAACCAGCGGGGCACGGCGGCGCCGTCGGCTCGGCTCATGACGGGGCCGTATGGTACCGGCCGGTGTCGTACCGGGTCCTGCACGTGACCTCGTCGTTTCCACGCCATCGTCATGACGCCGTCGCACCATTCCTGCTCGATCTCGCCCGCGCGCAGGCGGCCGACGGGATGCGCGTGACGGTTGTCGCGCCCCACGACGAGGGCCTCCCGATGCGGGAGGTGCTTGACGACGTGGAGGTCGTTCGGGCTCGTTACGCCCCGGACCGCGCGGAACGGCTCGCGTACCGCGGCGGGTTGCTCGCGAACGTGCGGGATCCAAGCCGAGCGCTACTCGTCCCGGCGCTCGTCGCGTCACTTGCGGCCGCGGTTCGCAAGATGGACCGCGCGCAACGACCCGATGTCGTCCACGCTCATTGGTGGTTGCCGGCGGGGCTGGCCGCTCTGACGGCGAACGCGCCGGTCGTCGTGACCCTTCACGGCAGCGATGTCGCTCTCGCTCGCCGCGGCGCGATCGCGCCGCTCGGGCGGGCCGTCACGCGTCGGGCGGCGTTCGTCGCCGCCGTCTCCGAGCCGCTGCTCGCTGAGGCGGGTGAGGTGCTCAACCTTGATCCCGCCCGAAGCGGGGTGGTGCGCATGCCGGTCGTGGTCGACGCGACCGGGCGCGCCGGGGCTCTGCGCGCGGGACCACCATGGCGGCTGATCGCCGTCGGGCGGGCATCGCGTGAGAAGGGCTTCGACGTGCTGCTCGAGGCGTTCGCAATTGCGCGCGCAGACGGGCTGGACGCCACCCTCGAGATCGTCGGCACTGGACCCGAGCGCGTGCCCCTGTCGGAACAGCGCGATCGCCTCGGCCTGGTGGCCGCGGTCGCGTTCATCGAGCCTCTGCCGCGTGACGCCCTTCACGAGCGCATCGCCGCCGCGCACGCCCTCGTCGTGCCGAGCCGACACGAGGGTTTGGGACTCGTCGCGGTCGAGGCGCTTGCGCTCCGACGTCCTGTGATCGCGTCACGGGTAGGCGGTCTCGTGGAGGTGGTCGCCCCCGGCAGCGGGGTGCTGGTGCCGCCCGAGGATGCGTCGGCGCTCGCGGCCGCGCTGCGCGCGCGCTCCCTCTTCCCGATCCGCCGTATCCGGCGCCCGCGGTTCGGCTGCACGATCCAGCCGCTGTCGTCGCCGCGCATCGCGAGGTCTACGAGCGCGCCGTCGCGAGCTCATAGCGCTACTTCGTAGCGGGGTCGACCTCGTTCTCGGGCTTGTTCACCCGCACGACGAGATCGGCGAGCAGTCCGACCGCGAAGACCTGAAACGCCGCGAACAGGATCAGCAACGTGTTCGTGGCGACCCTGAAGTCTTTGTCGACCAGGTCGTACACGAGCTTGCCCACGCCGAGGACCGTGAGCGCAACGCCAATCGGAAGGAACACCCGCAACGGGTTGTACGACAGCACCAGCCGAATGACCTGGGTCAGGTAGCGCCGCGTGTCGCTCCACCAGTGGAACTTCGAGCGGCCCGCGCGTGGCGCATAGTCGATCGGCACGTACTTCACGGAGTAGCCGTTGGCGAGGAACGTCATCGTGATCGTGGTGACGCAGCTGAACCCCGCGGGGAGCTGGGAGACGAACTGCAGTCCCACGTCGCGGCGGAACGCCCGGAAGCCCGAGTTGAGATCGGGAATCGGCTTCTCGACGAGGAACGACGCCAGCTTTCGGATGAACCACTTCGCCGGGACTCGCGCCGCCCGGTGTGTGCCTTGCTCTGACGTCCGTGCGCCGACGACTTGGTCGTAGCCATCGAGCTCTTTCACCAGCGCGGGGATCTGATCGTTGGGATAGGTCATGTCCGCGTCGGTCCAGACGACGACGCCGCCCGCGCGCCGCGCGAGTTCCGGCCTTTCGGGCCGAACCCGATCCTCGGTTCTCGGCGAAGCGGATGACGCGCACGGCGTCGGTCGCGACGAGGTCGGCGAGCTCGTCGAGCGATCCGTCGGTCGAGCCGTCATCGACGACCACGATCTCGAAGGAGTGTGCCGACGCCTCGAGAGCGGCCGTGACCCGTTCGACCTCGGCGCGCAGATGACCCGCCTCGTTGTGCACGGGGAGGACCACCGTGACATCGAGAGTTGCGTCAGAGGCATCGGCCGTCATGTGTCCCCGAGGCTACTGGCCGGCGTCGCGGGATCGGAGGTGCCAGCTGTCGACGACGACTGTCGCCGCAGCACGAGCGCGATGCCGACCCAGATGAGCTCGATCACGAAATCAAAAGCGCGGGCGATCACCGCGAGCGCAAACGCGTCGGCGAAGCCGTAGCGATCGCGCAGCGCTCCCGCGATCACCGCTTCACGCACGCCGAGGCCCGCCGGAGTGATGCCGATCAGTCCGGCGAGCACGCCAAGTGCCTCAGCGCCGATGAGCAGTGAGATGTCGGCCCCGTGCACGGTGAGCACGCCTGCGGCGATCATCAACCACCGCACCGATTTCAGCGCCGCGTTCGCTCCATACACGAGCGTCGCCTCGTGCATCTGACGTCGGTCCAGGAGGTGGGGCGCCAAGGCGGGGACGCGCGGGAACATCCGCCCGCCGAGGGCCAGGAGCGCGGGGAGCGCCGCGATCGCCACGAGCGAGGCGGCGCCGAGCATCACCCGCCACGGAGTCGCGACCACCGACGACGGAATGAACACGGCCGCGATCAGTCCGGACCACGCCGCCAGCAGCCCGAGCTCGATGGCGAGCGTCGCCGAGGTGAGGCTGCGAGGCACTCCTTCCTTCGAGGCCATGACGACCCGCGCTGCGAAACCCGCGAGGCCCGTCGGCAGGTAGCGGCCGGTCTGCGAGAGGCACCACACCCGGACTGCGGCGCCCCGACTGATCACGACGCCGTAGGCGGCGACCAGGCGCCGCCAGCCGAGGGGCAGGACGACCCCGGCTGCGAGCCCGATCGGCACGGCCCCGATCAGCCAGGCCCAGGTGACGTCGAGATCGACGTCACGGAGCGCATCGGCGTTGTCGAACGCCACCGCGACGAGGGCTCCGAGCACCGCAATCGCGAAGACCCACCGGCCGGCGCGGAGCAACCGACCCGGCCATCGCGACCGCGGCACCGCTGGCTCCTGGATCTCAGGCTTCTGCATCGCGGCCACCCCGAGCGAGGGTACAAGTGGACGTGCTCCGGGCCGCGGGACGGCTGGGACTAAGGTGGTGGGGCGGGGGAAGCCGATAGTTCCCTCTACATCCACGTCCACACACACGCTCACATGCACAAGGGGATCTGCGCCTCATGGCGATGACGAGCCTTGACGAACGGCTGTTGGTCGAAGCCCACAACGAGGGCGACGCCGCCGCGTTCGTGAGCATCGTCAACGAGTACTCGGCTTCGCTCTACGCGCACGCCGTCATGCGACTTGGTGAGTCCCGCGCGGCCGAGGACGCGGTGCAGGAGACCTTCCTGCGTGCCTACCGGGCGATGCCGCGGTTCAACGGCGAGTTCCACCTGCGGGCGTGGCTGCATCGCATCCTCACGAATGTGTGCTTCGACGAGGGCGACCGTCGCCGCCGTGAAGGTCGTACGTTCGAACGGCTCTCGGCACTGGCTGATCCGACCGTGCCGCCCGCCGACGAGATGTTCGATCTCGACATGGAGTTCGCCGCGCCGCGAGGTCGCGAGCGCGCTGGCTTCGTTGCCCGCTGCCTACCGCGAAGCGCTCGAGCTCCGCTACGTCGAGCAGCTCTCGTTCCGCGAAGTCGCGGACGTCACGGGTGTCACCGAGGAGAACGCACGCGCTCGAGTGCATCGCGGCCGCGCCGCGCTGCGCCGCCTGATCAACGCGCCGTACGCGTTCATCGCACTTCTGGTGCCCGCCGTCCGCAAGGGTGAGCGCGCGGCACACGCTGCGTTGGCCAACGGCGACAGTCCGTCGTCGGTGTCCGCGATCGCGCAGGCGACCCCCACTATCACCCGAGTGGCTGTCGAGCTGAGCGGACCGCTGTCCACGAAGGCGGGGATCGTTGCCGGAGTAGTTGCCGCCGCGGCCACCACCGTGGCCGTTCCTGTCGCCTCCTCGGTTGCCGATCGCACCTTCGCACCGCCTCCGCCCGTCGTGGCGGCGCCGGCCGAGGACACAGAGGTCGCGCCGCTGCCTCCTCCCGCTGACGCGACCGTCGTGGTCGATGTCGCGGGCGGTGCCGCCGCCGCCGTCGACCCTGCCGCAGGAGCGCCGACTGACCCGTCCGCCGCCGCCCCCACTGCCGGTGGCGAGTCAACGGTCGTCGAGCAGCAAACGTTCTCGGCGCCTTCGGCCGTAGCCCGCAGTGGAGAACCCGAGGGTGAGGTGCAGACCACCGGTGGCGAGCCATCGGTTGAAGCCACCCCGCCCGCCAACGCAGGATCGAGTGCTGCGCCGGCCGCCACCCCGAAGCTGACGCGAACCCTCGGCGGCTCAGCGCTCTCGGCCACCGCGTCAGCCGATCAGATCGTGTTCAGCGGCGCCGCCACTCTCGCCGGCCCGAGCACCCTCGCCGGATCGGTCGACGGCTCGCTGGTCGTCGTCCCCGGTGCCACCGCTGACGACCCGGTGCGCCTCGACGGCACGCTCCTTTTCGTGGGCGTCGACGGTTCGCGACAGTCCCTCCGGGTCGCGATGCGGGCCACGGTGACGACGGCGGGCGGCGTGAGCACTTACGCAATCACCGCTGGGCGGTTCGAGCTCGACGACGGCACCGCCGTCACCACGGGTCAGATGACGGGCGCGATTGCTGTCGGCCTCGGCAGCGCTTCGAGCGTCTCACTCGTCCTGTCCTGACGATCGTCCGCGTCTCGATCTGATCGCGCATCAACCGCGCAAAGCGCTGGAGGCGGCTCGCCTAAGGTGCCCCGCCAATGCCGTGCGCCCGCCGGCTGGCCGGCCTTCTCCTCACTGGTGCGATCGCCTTCGGCGCGGTCGCCGGCTCCGCGATCGGAGCGGTGGCCGACGACGGCACGAACGCCTCGCAGCCGAGTCGATGGCCCGTGGGCCCCGGAGCGAGTCCGCGTCTCGAAGGCAGTGCCCACACACTGCGTCTGCTCGGTGCTGATCGATTCCAGACCAATCTGGCCGTGACGCTGGCCCTACGCGGGCAGGGCGGCTTCCCGTACACCACGAGCGACCGTACCGGCGGGGGCGACAGCACCCTGGCCGGCGCGAGCGACTGGTGGGGAGCCCGGTCGTGCCCGAAGTCGGTGATCGTCGTCGCCGGCGACAACTTTGCCGACGCGCTCGCCGCGACCTCGCTCTCCGACCCCACCGACAGGGGCGTCGGCCCTTTGCTCGAGCGCGTTGCCGCCGCTGATCCTCTGTTCGATCCTGTTGGCGGGTTCGCCCGCGTCGACATGGCCCTCGCGCCGATCATCGTCACCCCTTCGGGTCGCCAACGGGCGACTTCGCTCGCGGTGAGCGCGCGCATCGCGGCCCAGGACATGGCCCAAGGCGGATGCACGACGGCGCGAAGTGCCGTCATCGTGGGGGGCGCCGGCGCGGTGCCCCGCTCGATCGAGCCCGATCTTCTGAGCATCGGCTACACCCAGGTGTTCCGTGTCGCCGGTCTCGATCGCTTCGACACGGCGGCACGCGTCGCGCAAGCGCTCGGGACGCGCCCGGTTCCCGATGGCACGACCACCTGTGTCGATGGCGACGTCACCGACGGCTCGGCCCGGATGGCCTTCTATGCCCCGTCCGTCATCGAGGCCCGCGACAGCGCGACGTCATGCCGCCTCCTCGGACGCACTGTCGTGCTCGCCGACGGTGGCACCGGAGCCGACGCGCTCGCGGCGGGGTGGTGGACGAGCTTCTGGCAGGTGCCCGTGCTGCTGACGGCGCCTGACGGGACATTGCCCGGCTCGACGCGAGCGGCCTTGCAAACGACCGCGATCAACAACCTCGTGGTGCTCGGCGGCCCCGCGCGCATCTCCGAGGCGGTCCTTGCTGAGGCGCAGGCTCTCACGGGAGCGTCCGTGCTGCGAGTCGCCGGGGCCGATCGCTACGCGACCGCAGTGGAGATGGCCCGCCGACTCGGCGGGTGGTGGCCCACCGGTGACGCGACAGATTCCGCAGGATCGCTCGTTTGCATCGCAGCGTCTGGCGGGCAGGGCGCGAACTCCGTCGGATGGCCCGACGCGCTCGGGGCGGGACCGTTTTGCGGCGCGATCAATGGTGCAGCCGCGAACCCCGGAGCTCCGAATCGCGCGCTGCCGCCGGCTGCGGGCGCGGCCCCGTCGCTGACGCTTGCCACGCGACCAGCGCGCGATGCAGTGCCCGTTCTGCTCGTGGCGCCGCAATCGACCGCGTTGCCGGCGGCGACGTCGAGCTTCCTCGCGTCGGTCTTCCCGACTGGCAACTGGTGCTCGAGCGCGGCGACCCTGCCCACGTGCGCTGCGCCCGGCTTCGCCGTCGCGTTCGGCGGGCGTGCTGTCGTTGCTGACGGAGCGCTGCAGGACGCCGCGAGCTCGTCTCCGGCAGCACCTACCAGGTGGCCGATGACGTCACGCCGACAGTCGTCGGGGGCTTCACGACGGGTCTCGACCTCTCGCCGGTGTTCGCGGGCGGTGGGGGCGCGGGCACGAACCGCCAATGCTTCGCTCGAGCCTCCTTGCTGGCGGTGCGGTGGCTATCGGTGTTCAGCGATAGTGCGGCCACCCAGTTCGATAGCGAGTTCGACGTGATGATGACCGGGCGGTACGTCACTGATGCGGACGGTGTCGCGCGTACTCCCGGTGCGAGCGCGCCGGTCTGCGTGCTCTTCAACGGCAGCGCGCAGGGGTTGTCTTTCGTAGGTGGCGTGAGCCTCTCGGGAAGGGCGACACCGCGCACCGCGTTGTCGTACGGGCCCGTTCAGCGCCTGACGCTGTCCGCGAACCTCGCTCAGGCCGGAGCGACCGGCTCGGGGGCCGCGTCCGAGTCGACCGACCCGGCGGTCGGGACGACATGGACCTACACCTCGACGCCGCTGGCTCCCGTGCAGATCACGATCAAGGCCGGCTCGCCCGCCAACGTGTCGGGCGCAATGCTCACGCTCTCTGTGACGAGGGGCGCCTCCGCCGGCGCCCCCAACACAGTCGCGGGCACGTTCTCGCTCTCGACGACGAGCGGCGTGGTCTCCGGCAACGTCACCGGAGAGGCGCTGCTCTCGATGGGAGTGTGGCGGATCCGTGGAACCAGCCAGTTCAGCGGTGGCGGCGGCGCGCGGGTCCGGCGGGTTCACGGCCGACATCACCCTGGGCAACCCCGGCACGGACGACGACACGGTCTCGTGGCGACTCGACGGCACCGTCAGCTGATCGCGCTCAACCTCTCATAGAGCGCTGCCACGCGTTCGGCGACGCCAGGGCGACTGAACTCGGTTCGCGCCCGCTCGATCGCGGCCTCTCCCATCGCCTCGCGCCGCCCGTCGTCGGCGCACAGGTCGAGCACCGCCCGAGCCAACGCGCCGTCGTCGATCGGGCAGACGATGCCCGTTTGGCCGTTCACGACCACCTCAGCGGCACTCCCGACGTCCGTCGTGACCGTCGGCCGACCGGCCGCGGCTGCCTCGATGAGAGACAGCGGCATTCCTTCGTTGTCAGAGGTCAGCAGCACCAAGTCCGCCGCGGCGTACACGTTCGCGACGTCCGACCGCCAACCGAGGAGGTGGACGCGTCCCTGGAGCTCCGGCGATCGAGAGACGGTCGTTTGCAGCTCACCGAGGCCGCTGCCCTCGCCTGCAACGACGAACGAGACATCGGCTCGTTCGGCCGCGACTCGCTGAGCGACGCGGGCGAACCGATCGGGCCGTTTCACGTCGGCCAGGCGGCCGACGAACGCGACGAGGACGCCGTCGGCCGGAAGCCCGAGCTCACGCCTCGCCTGCGCCCGGTCGCGGCCGAACGTGAGGTCGACACCGGGCGTCATCACTTCGTACTGATCGGGACGCCCGATGTGGGCGGCGACGAGCTCGTCGCGCACTTGACGGCCGACAGTGACGAGGCGTGTCGTGCGGCGCGCGAGGAGGCGCTCGATGCCGACGACGCCTTTCGTCATCGACGGCGAGAAGTATCCGTGCAGGAGATGGCCGTGGTAGACGTGCACGGTCGCGGGCGCACGCGCGGTGAACGCGGCGATCCGCCCGATGACGCCCGCCTTGGCCGTGTGCGTCTCGACGATGTGCGGGCGGAATGTGCGGATCTCCGAGGTCACCCGCGCGAGGGCCTGGGGGTCGGCGAGGAGGTTCGGCGCCCGACCCAGCCCGTCGATGCGGGTGACCGCGAACGACCTCGGGCGCAGCTCGAGCTCGTCGGCCTCGTCGGCTCCGACTCGCCCGGTCAGCAGCCGCTGTTCGAACCGCGTCGGATCGAGGTCGTCCATCAGGTCGGCCACGATGCGGGCCGGCCCCCCGACGTTCATCCGCGCGATCACGCGCAGGACGCGTACAGGGGGAGTCACGGGTCGGCACGGTAGCCCCGGCGCGCTGTGCCGAAACCTCTGGCAAGCCGGGCCGAAACCCTGGCAAGCGGGGCCGAACCCGGGCGAGCCGTGCCGTGGGCTCGTGGGACGGTGCCGTACCCTGACGAGGTGCGCTCCCTCGTGACCGGAGGCGCCGGCTTCGTCGGTTCCCATCTCGTCGACGCGCTTCGCGACGAAGGTGCCGAGGTGACGGTCCTCGACAACCTCGCCACGGGCCGGCTCACGAACCTGCAGCGCGATGGCGTCAGGATCGTGGAGGGCTCGATCCTGGATCCGGATCTGGTCGACAAGGAAGTCGAGGCTGCCGACGAGGTCTTTCACCTCGCCGCGGCCGTCGGCGTCCAGCACATCTTGGATGATCCGTTGCAAGCGATGCGAGTGAACACGCGCGGCACCGAGCACGTGCTCGACGCCTGTGCCCGGCACGGTCGCCGTGTGCTTGTCGCGTCGACGTCCGAGGTCTACGGCAAGTCGACGGCGGTTCCGTGGCGGGAGGACGACGAGCGTGTGCTGGGGTCGACGCGCGTGCAGCGCTGGTCGTACGCCACCGCCAAGGCGTTGGACGAGCACTTCGCGCTCGCGCACGCTGCGGCTGGCCTTCCCGTCGCGATCGTGAGGTACTTCAACGCGTATGGGCCCCGCCTCGATCCGCAAGGCTACGGCATCGGTGGTGGCGAGGTTCCTCGGCCAAGCCCTTGCCGGCGAGCCGCTGACGGTGCACGGAGACGGCACGCAATCGCGGTGCTTCACCTACGTCTCCGACACGGTCGCGGGCACCGTTCAGCGCGGCGCGGACTCCGGAGGCGCAAGGCTCGGTGTTCAACCTCGGCACCGAGGTCGAAACGACGATCGACGAGCTGGCGCGGCTGATCATCGAGCTCACTGGCTCGACGTCGGAGATCGAACGCGTGAGCTACGAGCGGGCCTATGGCGCGACGTTCGAAGATGCCCCGCGTCGTCGTCCCGACATCACGCGCGCTCGCACGATCCTCGGGTGGGAGCCCCGCGTCGAGCTGCGTGACGGGCTGGCCTGCACCCTCGACTGGTGGGTCGCCACCCATGGTTGATTTCTACGATCGGGTCGAGCGGCGGGAGCTCGTCGTGGGCGTCGTCGGGCTTGGCTACGTCGGTCTGCCGCTCGCCCTCGCGCACGCGGAAGTGGGGTTCCGCGTCGTCGGGTTCGACGTCGACGTAGAGCGCTGCGACGCGCTCGAACGAGGGGCGAAGCCCGATCGAGGACATCGCCGACACGCGTCTCACGAAGGTGGTGAGCGCGGGGCGCTTCCGCGCGGCCGCGGACGTTGCCTCCCTCGAAGGCGTCGACGTCGTGTTCATCTGCGTGCCCACTCCCGCGGATCGCCACCAGACCCCGGACCTGTCCTACGTGCACGCCGCGCTCACGTCGGTCGCCGAGGTGCTGCGGTCCGGCGTCCTCGTCATCCTGCAGTCGACGACCTATCCAGGCACCACGACCGAGGTCTGCCGCCCTGCGCTCGAGGCAACCGGGTTGCGCGCCGGCGTCGACTTCCACCTTGCGTTCTCCCCCGAGCGCGTCGACCCGGGCAACGCCGAGTGGACCGTGGCCACCACGCCCAAGGTCGTCGGGGGAGTCACCGAGGAGTGCGGGCGTCGAGCCGCGGCGGTGCTCGGCACGCTGATGGCCTCGCCCGGCGGCGTGCGTCAGGTCTCGACACCGGCCGCCGCCGAGATGGCGAAGCTCCTCGAGAACACCTATCGGAACGTGAACATCGCGCTGGTCAACGAGCTCGCGCAGCTGTGCCATCGGATGGGCATCGATGTCTGGGAGGTCATCGACGCGGCCGCGACGAAGCCGTTTGGCTTCGAAGCGTTCCGGCCCGGCGTGGGCCCCGGCGGTCACTGCATCCCCGTCGACCCGCAGTACCTGTCGTGGAAGGCACGCGAGTTCGACTTCCGAACCGAGTTCATCGACCTCGCGGCGGACACGAACCAGGGAATGGCCGACTACGTGGTCGGCCGGATGCGCGCGTTCGCCGACCGGCGGGGTTTCGCGCTGGCCGGAGCGCGCGTCCTGTGCCTCGGGGTCGCGTTCAAGCCGGGCGTGAGCGACACGCGCAACTCGCGCGCGATCCGCGTGGCCGAGCTCCTCGCGCAGGCGGGTGCCCATGTGGAATTCGCCGACCCGCGCGTCGACGAGCTCGACGTCGCCGGCGAACCTCGGAAGGCGGTGCCGATCGGCCCGTCCATGGCCGACGGCTTCGACCTCGTCGCCGTCCTGGTCGCCCATCCTGAGTGGTCCGCACTCGAGGGGTTGTGTGACGTTGCTTCGGTGTTCGACGCCGTCGGCGGCATCGAAGGCCGCGGTCACCCCGCGTACGAGCGGCTGTGAGCACGCACCTCCGCCGCCTGTGGCACTGGGCGGTGGAGCACCCGATCCTGGCAGTGTTCATCGTCGCGCTCGCGGTGCGGGCCGTTCGTTGCCGTCGGCATCAACGTCCTGCACGACGGGACGCTGTTCGCCGACGATCGCTTCTTCTTCGACCTCGCGCACGACAAGGCGACCGGTGCCGATGCGCAATGGGACCCGTACGAGCGCGACCTGTACACCCGCACCGCCACGTTCCTCTGGCCGCTCACCGGGGTCTTCATCGTGACCGGCACGACACTGCTCGCTGGGCAGCTGCTCGTCGCGATCGCTGGTGCAGGGGCGGCCGCCTTGACCACAGCCGTCGGACTGCGCGCGCTGCGACCCCCCTTCGCGCTCTTTGCGGGCATCGTCGTCGCGGTGCTGCCGTCGATGGTGCTCTGGTCGTCGCTCACGCTGAAGGACGCGTTCGTGTGGTGCACCGTCGCGGGAATGGGGTTAGCGGTGTGCGAGCTGTCCGGCTCGGCCAGGCGTTTCATCGCGGTCGCTGCCGTGACAGTGGTGCTCGTGGTCTTGCTCTCGCACCTGCGCGACCACAGCACGGTGGTGGCACTTTGGGCCCTCGCGGCCTCGCTGGCGATCGGGCCCGGTGCCGATCGCAGGCGACGTGCCACGTTCGGCGTCGCCATGCTCCTCGTGATGCCGGCCGTCTTGGGCTACGGCGTCGCTGGCATCTCCTTCTACCGCGATGCGACCACCAGCCTGGAGGAGCGCCGTGAGGGGAACGCCGTGGGCGCGTCGAGTGCCTTGACGTGCGATCGAGGTCGGCAAGGCTTCGAGGCGAAGATCGAGCACCTTCCGTGCGGGTTTCCCGCGGTGATGCTTCGGCCATACCCCTGGGAGAGCGCGGGTTCGACAAGCGTCCGGCTCGCGCGATTCGAGGCGATCTTGTGGTATCCGCTGCTAGCCGCCGCGCTGTACGGCGTCACTCGCTCGTGGCCCCTGCGACGATGGCTTGCCTTCCCAGCCGTCAACGGGGCAATGATCGTGGTCGTCTACGCATTGACCGAGGGGAATCTGGGCACCGCGTTCCGTCACCGGGCCGAGGCCATATGGGCGGTCGCGCTCTTCGCCGCGGTTGCCCTCGAGAAGGTCGTCGGGCGCCGTCGCGAGCCGGAGGTCGCGCTCCGGGGTGCGATCCGGGAGGACATGGCCATGCAGACCGCTCCCACTACGCTCACGCGCGGAAATGGCGGCTGACGTGAACGCTCCCCCCGTGGCGGCCCCTGCGACGCGCCGCACGGAGATCGTGGCCGGAGCAGGCGGAGCCAGCTGGCGCGAGACGTGGCAATCACGGGAGCTGCTGCGCGTCATGGTGTGGCGCGACTTCACCCTGCGCTACAAGCAGACGTTCGTCGGGGCGGGATGGGCGATCCTCCAGCCGCTCGGGCTCACCGCTGTTTTCGCGATCTTTCTCGGCCGCATCATCTCGAACCCGGTCGAGGGGCTGCCCTACGCGCTGTTCGTGCTTCCGGCGATGGTGCTCTGGCAGTTCTTCCTGAAGTCGGTCTCGCTCGCGGGGGTCAGCCTCTCGACGAACTACGACACCGTCACGAAGGTGTTCTTCCCGCGCCTTTATCTGCCGCTCGCGATGATCGTCGGCGCGCTCGTCGATCTCGGGTTTGCGTTGTTGGCGACCACCGTCGTGATGGTGATCTACCAAGACGGGCCCGGCGCGGAGATCGTGTATGCACCGCTCTTCGTGCTGCTCGCGGTTGTAGCTGCGTTCGGTTTCGGCGTCTGGTTCGCGGCGTTCGACGCTCGCTTTCGCGACCTTCGCCTCGCGCTCCCGTTCGTGATGCAGCTCTGGTTCTTCGTGACGCCCGTCGTGTACGCCGTCACGACGATCCCCCATGCTCAGCGGTGGGTGTACCACCTCAACCCGATGGCGGGTGCGGTCGAGGGGTTCCGATGGGCCATGCTCGCCGACGTCCCGGCGCCCGATCCCGGCGGTCTGGTGCTGTCCGCCCTCGTTGCGGTGGTGGTGATGCTGACGGGCGTGCGCTACTTCCGCCGCGCCGAGGGCGCCATCGTCGACATCCTCTGAGCCGTGGGCGACGCGGTCATCACCACCGAGGATCTCGGGAAGCGCTACCGGCGCACCGTCACGGGCCGCGGGCGCATTCGCGATGTCGTCGGCGACCGGATGCGCCCGCGCCGCAAGGACCCCGACGCGCGGCCGGTTGCCGAGCCCTTCTGGGCGCTACGCCACGTCGACCTCGAGGTGATGGCCGGTCAGGTCACCGGGATCATCGGGCGAAACGGCGCAGGAAAGAGCACCCTGCTCAAGCTGCTGTCCCGCATCACCACACCGACAGAAGGCCGCGCCGAGATCTTCGGTCGGGTCGGCTCGCTTGCTCGAGGTCGGCACCGGGTTCCACATCGACCTCACCGGACGCGAGAACGTCTTCTTCTCCGGCGCCGTGCTGGGCATGTCTCGGGCCGAGGTGCGGCGCAAGTTCGACATGATCGTGGAGTTCGCTGGTGTCGAACGGTTCATCGACACCCCCGTGAAGCACTACTCGAGCGGCATGCAGGTGCGGCTCGGCTTTGCCGTCGCCGCTCACCTCGAACCGGAGATCCTCATCGTCGACGAAGTGCTCGCGGTGGGAGACGAGGAGTTCCAGCGCCGATGCTTGGACAAGATCGGGGAGGTTGCCTCAAAGGGGCTCGGCATCCTGCTCGTCAGCCACGACCTCGCTGCCGTCCGCACGCGTTGCGATGTGGCGCACCTGTTCGACGGCGGGTTGATGGTTGCGAGCGGCACACCGCAGGACATCGTCGACACCTATGTCGCGCAGGTGGTGGTTGAGGGGCCGAAGGTGATCGCGACGACCGGTTGGCGTCTCAATGGGGCCGACACCCACGCACTCGAACCGGGGCGGCCGTGCGTGATCGATGCCGAGATCGAGGTCGCCGCCGCGATCAGCAGCGCCGAGCTCACGCTCGAGGTCCGTCGAGATGCGATCGCCGTCTGGGAAGGCTCGCTCCACGCCGACCTCGAGGCGCGCTCCTATTCGGTCGAGTTCGAGCTTCCGTCGTTGCCACTCGGCAGTGGCACCTATGAGCTCGCGCTGTCAGTGTCGAGCCCCGAAGGCCTCCGTACGACGGTGGCGCTCGAGCCGAGCTTGGTCGTCGGGGAAGGCGCGGCCGGCGGGCCGATCGTCGCGGCCGAGCACCGGGGGCACGTCACGCCGCTGTGAGCGTCGGGTACCACTCGAGGAGGCGGTCGGCGAGCACGTCGAAGGTCGGAAGGGGCATTCGGCCGACGTCGGTCCACATCGCCGGCGGCTCGTGCAAGGCATCGGCGAGCTTGTTGACGTCACCAGGTGGCACCACCCGCGCCCCCAATCTGCGCGCCGTACCACCGATGCATCCGACGTCGGTCGCGATCAGGTGGGCGCCATGCATACGCGCCAGCCACGGCAACGCGGACTGAGTGGCGCTCAGGTACGGCATGACGCACACCGCTGCCTTGCTCAGCGCGTGGTGGAGTTCGGTGGCGCTCACGTAGTCGTTCGTGATCCGAACCGACGTCGGCCAGCTCGTCTCGAGGCGGCGCAACGAGCTCGGCACCTTTCCCTGGCCCACGACCTCGAACGCTCGATTCCCGCCCGATCTCCAGTAGGCGTCGAGGGCCGCGCACAGCTCGTCGACTCCCTTGTACGGAGCGAAGCGCCCGGCCGTGATGATCGAGCCCTCGGTGCGCAAGGGAAGGGTCGTCGTGTGATCTGGGCACAACGAACACGCGAAGGCGGGATGCTCGGCGACGAGGGCCTTCCGCTGGAGCTCGGTCGGCACGAGCTCGGCGCAATGGATGTGGACGCCCGCGACGCTTCGCATGGTGCGGGCGGCAACTGCATGCTGCACCCGGTCGAGTGGCTGCCCGTGCGCCGTGGGGTCGTGCCACGTCGCCACAGCTGTCGTCCCTTGGGACGCGAGGTCCCGGCACAGGCGCGCCGCGGTGGGATAGCCCTCGCCGAACACCACGTGCACCACATCAGCAGCCCACTCCCTCGCCTCCCTTCGCGATCGGGCTCGGATGCAGCCATGACGAGGCCTCATGCCAGGCCACCGCGCCCCGCGTGCCGGGTTTCGGGAACGTGTGCTGCTCCGCGGTCGAGGTCGTGATCGGCGGGCGGTCGGGCAACCACACGCGGACGACCGCTCTCCGTCCGAGCGCGTCGGCCAACCCAGCGACGTATTCGCCTGCCGCGCCCGCAGTGGTGAGCGCGACGAGCGCCACTCGCGGCCCGGTCATCGATGCTGCGCTCGCATTCTCAGATGCTGGGCGACCTGCACGGCGACCACCACGGGCAGCGCCGGGTCCACCTTCACTCCCACGCCCAGCTCGCGCACGCCCTCGAGCGCCCGTCCGCCCCGCACGCGCCGCCAGGCCATGTACGCGGCCTCCCAGCTGTGCCAGCGCCGGTAGCGGGCATGGAGCGGCGGGTCACCAGTTGTCTCCGCGAGGCGAGTCGTGCACAGCGCGAGCTTCTCCTCCGTGAGGTCGATCTCGATGCCGCCGCGAAAGGTGAGGGACCCTGGATGCGCGCGTGAGCGGTACACGACGGGCTCGACCGTCGCGCGCTCGGGGCCGAGGTGCAGCACCCGCATGAGGAGATCGGCGTCTGCACATCTCCGCCAGCCGCGTGTCGAACGGGCCGACACGGTCGAGGAACGACCGGCGAAAGAACCGCGCGTTGAGGATGGGAGCGCCATGGGTGATGTCCTGTTCGCGCAGCGTCTTGGCGCCGCGATCGTGCACCTTGACGATTGTTTCGATACCCGCAGCAGTGTCTCGGAATACCTCCCAACCTCCGCACACCATCTGTGCGTTCGGGTGCGCGGCGAAGCCGTCGACGATCGCCTCGAGCGCGCCGAGGGGAAGAAGGTCGTCGGCGTTCAGGAAGCCGACGACGTCACCGGTGGACAGGCCCACGCCCTTGTTGATCGCGTCGTACAGGCCCGAGTCAGGTTCAGAGATCACACGCGCGCCGGACTCGTGCAGCAGCTCCAGCGTCCCGTCGGTCGAGCCACCGTCGACCGCCATATGCTCGACCGCGACCTGTTGTTGCTCGCGCACGCTCGACAGCGCCTCCGCGAGATAGGTCGCCGCGTTGAGCGTCGGAGTGATGAGCGAAATCCTCACGAGCTCACGCCGGCGGCGGCGAGGAGCGTCGCGTCTGTCGCGTCGAGCGATTGCCTCGCCGCGGCGCGGTACAAAGCCCGACAGGACCGGGCGAGGTGACCCCACGAGTAGGTGGCCGCGCGCTCATGGCCGCGCACGACGAGGTCTGCCCTCGAGCGCGTCGTCCGTCCAGATCCGCTCGATCGCAGCTGCCATCGCCTCGACGTCCGTCGGGTCGAACTGGACCGCGGCGTCGCCGGCGAGCTCGGGCAGTGACGTGGTCGACGAGCAGGTCACTGGCAGTCCCGCGGTGAAGGCCTCGAGAACCGGAAAGCCGAATCCTTCGAACAGCGACGGGAACACGAGGCACCGCGCTTGTTGGTAGAGCGCCGCGAGCTCCCGATCGGTGACGTATCCCGGAAAGCGCACGACCGAATCCAGGCCGAGGTCGTGCGCTCGGCGCTCGACCTCTCGCTGGTGCGGGTTGGGTGGCCCCGGACAGACGACCGGAACCTCGGTGCCGCGGGCCTTCAGCAGTGCGATCGCTTCGAGCATGCGCACGTGGTTCTTGTGCTTCCAGGACTGCGCCGGATAGAGCGCGAACGGAACATCCCCGAGACCTGCGTTCGGAGGGGTTGCGTGCAGGGCGCTGGGCACGCCGGGCGGCACCACTGCAACTCGGTCGGGCTCGACGTCGTAGGCGGCGATCACGTCGTCACGCACGAAGGTCGACGCGACCAACACATAGGTCGCGCGTTCGGAGCAGATCCGCCACACCTCCCGGCCGCGCAGCTGCTCGGGACGGAAGAACTCGGGAAAGTGAAGGTGCTGGAGGTCCCACGGTTGATAGATGCTCGGATGGCTCGTGAGCTCACCCGATGGGGCCGGATAGTGGACGACCGAATAGGTGTCCTGCTCCACGACTTCGGGCGAGGGCGCGGGCGTCGCACTCGACCGCGTCCGTGCCTTTTGTCGCAGTGCGACGGCGGCTCTCCCCGGCCTCGTCGCCATGAAGCGGACCAGGACCTGAGACGACCGAAGCGCATCAGGGATCGTGACGAACGAAGTCGCGCCGCCGAGAAACGGTGCCAGCGCATCGTGCTGCAGACCCGTGCCCACGAAGTCGTACCGGTCCTCGCCGTCAAGCGCACTCAACCCAGACGCGAGACCCTGCACATAGTTTTCGACGCCACCGGAAACTCCTGAGGCTCCCGGGAAGAACGAGGGTCGCACGGCCACTCGCAACCGCCCGTCGCGCGCCAGCACCGGCGGGAGCCTAGGCCCGCGTCTGAGGCTTGCTGAGAACGAGGCGTTGGCGTCTAGCCTTCCTCGCTTGCTCACGGATCAGGAAGCAGCGCTCCACCGCCTCCTCGACAAGCCGCCACTCCTCCACATGAACGAGGCCGGCGAGCTCGTCAACTTCCAGATCGATCCCAAGCTCGTTCCGCATCTGCGCGATGCCGTGGAGCCCGGGGCGCGAAGCATGGAGACCGGCTCTGGCATCAGTACGATCGTGTTGCTCGTACTGGGGGCGCAACACACCTCGATATCACCCGATGGTGGTGAGGCCGAGCGGATTCGCGCGTACTGCGAAGAGAACGACATCCCCGTCGACGGCTTCACGCCGATGGTCGCGAAGTCCGAGGACGTGCTTCCGAACCTCGAGCTCGACGCCGAGCTCGACTTGATCATTGTCGACGGAAACCACGCCTTCCCCGCTCCGATGGTCGACTGGTTCTACATGACGCGACACCTCCGCACAGGCGGCATGCTCGTAGTCGACGACGTCGAGCTCTGGACGGGCGCGGTGCTTGCCGACTTCCTCGACGGCGAGGCCGGGGTTTGGCTCCGGCTCGCGCGCGCACCAAGCGGTTCGCGATCTATCGATTGCTCGTCGAGAATGGTGTGGCGCTCGGGCGCAGTTGGGTCGAACAGCCCCGAGTGGTGCAGGGCACTGATTTCTCGGTCGTGAACCCGAGTGCGGTTCTCCCGCGTTCGCGGCGGCCCAACCAGCCCATCACGATGCGATTGCGACGAATCGGTCGCCGGGCGTGGTGGAAGTTCCGCCACTGATGGCAGGCATGAAGCGGGCGGTCGTCTGGTTCCCTCACAATCCGGTGCCGCCGCGCACCGGAGCCCATCAACGCTGCCTCAGCCTTCTCCGTAGTCTCCAAGAGCTCGGATGGTCGTCGGTGCTGCTCAGCTCCGAGCTCGCCCACAACCCGTGGACCGAGAGCAGCGTCGACGAGATGAAGTACCGGTTCGTCCGCGACGTGCGGCTGTACTTCTTGAGCCCCCGAGAGTGGAAGTTGTGGAGGCTTGCCACGCGCGGAGCAAACCTCCAGTCGAAGATCGGTCGCCCATCGATCGATTCGTGGGCCGTCACACCACCCGGGTACCAGGTGTGGTCGCGCCGCCAAGTCGAATCACTCGGTCCTGATCTCATGCTCAGCTCGTACGCGCAGTTCGATCGACTCGTCCCACATTTCGACTTCCCAGAGGTGCAGTCGCTCATCGACAGCATTGACATCGTCACCGCGTCCCAATCGATGTGGAGTGAGCTGGCTCCGCGTTTGTCCGAGCGAGTGCCGATCTCGACGAAGGACGTCCCGGCCGAGGTCCTCACGCCCGATTTCCTACGCCGGGCATCGGCGCAGATCTCGGGGCGCGAGCTCAGGCTGTACGACCGCTATACAGATGTCCTCGCGATCAGCACCGGCGAGGCCGAGATCATCCGGCGCGGCACTCAGCGCACGAAGGTGCACTACGTGCCGATGGCGGTGGACGTGACCGATGTCGACAACACCTATGAAGGCAACGCGGTCTTCGTCGGGGCTCCGAACCCGTTCAACCTCCAAGGGCTGCTGTGGTTCGCGCGTCTACGTTCTCCCGCTCGTGCGAAAGGAACAGCCGACGTTCACGCTGGACGCGATCGGCCAAACGTTCGTCCGCTGGAAAGCAGACGACGGGATCGTCCTCGGCGGCCCCGTCGATGAGCTCGCCCCGGTGTATCGGACGAGCGCCTTTGCCATCTGCCCCCTCCTCGCCGGCACCGGCGAACAGGTGAAAATCGTCGACGCCATGGCGCACGGACTCGCAGTCGTCGCTACTCGAAGCAGCGCGAGCAGCTCGCCGATCGTCGACGGAGTGAACGGATTCATCGTGGACTCCGCCGAGGAGTTCGCCGACCGGGTCATCGAGCTTTGGAGCGACCACGCGCGCCGCCTGGCGATGGGTGCTGCCGCTCGAGAGACTGTCCGCACCGAGCGCTCCCAGAGCGCGTACGACCGCCGAGCTCGAACAGATCCTGCGTTAGCGCTCCGGTCGGCCGGTACTGTCGCTCGTCGTGACCGGGGGCGGCTGGCAGTACCTCGCCGTGTTCCTCGTGTCGTCAGCCTTGTCGCTGGTTCTCACCCCGCTCGTGCTGCGGTTCGCGCTGTGGCGCGACGTGTACGACCATCCCGGCGAGCACAAGGGCCACACCGACCCCGTGCCATATCTGGGCGGCATCGCGATCGTCGGCGCGTTCGCGTTGACGGTCGGCATCGCGGCCATCGTGCGCCCTCCCGTGTCCGGTCGCGGCGAGCTGTTCGCCATCCTTGCGTTGGCGATCCTGCTGGCCGTGGTCGGGCTGTGCGACGATCTCCGGGGACTGAGCCCCATCGTGAGGCTGATCGCGGAGGTGGGTGCGGGACTCGCGGTCTGGGGCATCGGTGCGGGCGTGGACCTCTTTGGGCCTGGCGTCTCCGACGCGGCCGTGACCGTGGTGTGGGTGGTCGGCATCACGAACGCCTTCAACCTGCTCGACAACATGGACGGGCTGTCGTCCGGTGTCGCTGCGATCGCAGCGGGATCGATCTTCGTCATCGCCGCGTCGAACGGTCAGTTTCTCGTCGCGGCCCTCGCCATCGGTCTCGCGGGGTGCGCGCTCGGATTTCTTCGACACAACTTCCATCCAGCCACCATCTACATGGGCGATGCGGGCGCGCTGTTCCTGGGCTTTGTGCTCGCGTACCTCGGCCTCAAGCTGCGGTTCGACGCCCCGACCGACATCACGTTCCTCGTGCCGATCGTGGTGATGGGGGTCGCGATCTTCGACACGACACTTGTGACAGTCACCCGTCTCTCGCGGGGCGTCAGCCCCTTCCAAGCCGGTCGCGACCACACGAGTCATCGTCTGGTGCGGATGGGCATGCCCGTGCCCGCTGCCGTGGCGCTGATGTACACGGCGGGCGTGTGCCTCGGCCTCGTCGCGCTCGTCATCAGCCGCGTCGATCGAGTCTCTGCCTATCTGCTCGTCACTGTGATCGTGATCATGGGGCTGCTCGCCGGTGGGCTGCTCGCCGTTGTGCCGGACGCGGACGACTGAGTCACTTCCGGAGCGTCTGCTACCGGCTGCCGGTCTGGTGAAGCGAGTAGCGACGGCGGATGCTGGTCCTCACGCGTACGGGGAGCTGCCAAGCCTGTGTACGAGGAGCCATCTGGACAGCAGTGCGGCGGAGAAACCGAACCTTCAGCTTCCATCGTCCGCGATCGGGGCAGGCGAGGTCGATCAAAGAAAAGTGGACCGGGATGCTGACGAACGACCGCCGGTTCGTGAGCTCCCACCAGACTCGACGGACCGATGCACGGTCGTGGTACCGCATCAGGACTGGGACGTCCCAATCGACGGTGATCGAAGTGCGGTTCGTCATCATGAGCGCGCACCCGTGACGAGCGATTCGCAGGCTGAACTCGTAGTCGGCGGCGTGGTGCGGCAGCCGTACACGTTCGACATTCCCCGCGGCTCGTATCGCTCGGACGGGTACCAGTGACCCGCGGCCTTCGAGCACGCCGACGGACCAGGTGCTCTCCGCTACTTCGGGTTCGCTCATCCTCTGTTCGATCACATACGTCGACCAGTCGATCCAGGTCCCTGCGTTCACCACCGAACCATCTGCGGCGCGGGCGATCGGCGCGACCGCGGCATCGAGCCGGAGCGATTCCTCGACGAGCACCTCGAGCATCTCGGGCCCAAAGGCGGTGTCGTTGTTGAGGAGCATCACGAAGTCGTCGTCGCCGGCGCGGGCGAGGGCGTGGTCGATTCCCAGCCACGTCGCGCCTGTCCACCACTGCTCGCCCACGCCCCAGATGAGGTGCACGTCCGACACCTTCTGCAGCTCGGCGACGGTGCCGTCCGTGGAGCCTCCATCCACGACGACGATCTCCACCTTGGGATACCGCTGCCGTCGGAGATCGTTGATGCAGCTGAGCGTCTCCTCGAGTCGGTTGAACACCGGGATCACGACGAAGACGGTGCTGGGATATCGCTCAGTCATGGGCTGACATGTGACGGTAGACGCGCGGTCGGCGCGCCCGAGAGAGAGCCAGAGCGTCCCCCTATGCTCACCCGATGGCCAAATCGCGCCGCACGTCGCACCGTCCGACGCGCCCCGCTGCCAGCAAGCCCAACCCAGTGACCGCTACGGCCAGCGCTCCGGTCGCGGTGGCCTCGAAGCCGACAGCCGCTCGCGACACGCAGGAGCCCGCGGCCCGTCCGGCGGCCATACCGGCCTCCAAACCGCCCTCGAAACCGGCCGGGCAACGACAGGTCACCCCGACGATTGTCGTCGGTGCGGGCCTCAGTGCGCTCTGGCTCCTGCTCGGCGTCACCGGAGTCCTCTCGACGTTCGGGCTCGCGCTGTTCCTCATTGCGTTGTCGTGGGCGGCCGTCGCCCTCTTCATCGCTGGCCAGGCGCTGTGGGACCCGACCGATGCGCTCCGCAGCGCGCGTCGAATCACCGCGCTCGTCGTCGTCGTCGCTCTCCCGGTCACGTTCGATCCGGGTACCGCCGAGCGGTTCGGCGTCGCGAAGCTCACTCTGCTGATGATCGGCGCCCTCGTGCTCGCCGCGCTCTGGGCGGTCGACGCGCTCACGAACGCGAAGATTCCCGACCTCCGCACCGGCCTTCATTGGCCGATCCTCGCGATGGTCGTCGTCGGGTTGCTCGCCACGATCTTCAGCGTGAGTCCGAGGCTCAGCTTCCTCGGGGACTACCAGTCCTACGACGGCTTCCTCGCCCTGTTGGCGTTCGCGGTCCTCACGCTCTCGGCCGCCGAGTCGTGGCGGCCTACGGACCTCCGCACGATCCTCACCACGTTCTTGCTCGCGGGTGGCGGCCCCGTGGTGCTGTACGGACTCATCCAGACCGCCGATGTCGAGCTGGGCACGAGCTGGGACTGGATCGGCTTCATCAATCCCGGCGCATCGTTCGGACCGACGAGCACGGTCTGGTCGACATTGGGCAACCCGAACCACCTCGCGGGGTTCGTCGCCTGCCTGCTCCCGATCGGGCTGATCGTCGTGATCAGCGACCGCTCCGTCCTCACCCGCGTGCTGTCAGCGGCGGTGCTCGGAGGCGCCCTGCTCTGCCTCGTCGAGACGAGCAGCCTCGGCGGTCTCGGAGCGGCTGTCGGAGCGCTCATCCTCACCGGGCTCCTGCTCATCCCCGAGCTCCGCCAGCACAAGCGCATGGCGGCCTGGCTCGGCGCCGGCGTGGCGGTCGCGGCCCTGGTCTGCGTGGTCATCGTGGCGGCGCAGGGCACGCTGGGCGACAAGCTCGAAGCGGCCACCGACTGGTCGTCGGGCACCAGCACTGCCGCGCAGCGCGTGGAGTACTGGAAGTCGGCGACCGACATGGCCAGCGACCGTCCGCTGCTCGGTTGGGGACCCGACACGTTCGGTTACCTGTCGCCCACCTACCAGACACAGAAGTTCGTCGACGCGTTCGGTCCCGACCAGACGATCAACGGCGCGCACAACACCTTCCTGCAGACCCTCGCGACGAAGGGCGTGCTCGGCCTCGGCGCGTTGTTGTTCTTCTTTGTCTGGCTTGCCCTTCGGGCGTGGGGCGCGTGGCGACATGTGCGCGCCCGCGAGCGCGTCGCTGGAGAGTGGCGCGACCAACGCCTGTTGTTGACCGCGGCGGTGGGCGCCGCGACCGCGGTGCTGCTGCAGAGCTCGTTCAACGTCGAGCTGCTCGGGATCAACGTCGTGTTGTGGGCGATGGCCGCGGTTGTCAGTGTCATCGCTCTGGGCGCCGGTGTAACTGCAGGCTTGAGCCCCCGGGCGATCCTCCACGTCGACGAGCCCGACCGCGCGGTGACGCTGGAGCCGCCGCGTCGTCCGCATCGTCGACCCGCCCGGCGCGCCTCGATCGCGGTCCCGGTGATCGTCGCCGGCATCGCGGTCGTCGTGTTGTCGTGGTTCGCCTCCACCTGGTGGCGGGCCGAGCGGTCGTTCCAGGCGGCGATCGAGGGCACCAACGTGCTGTTGCAATCGACGCAGACGGAGTCGCCGGATCAGGCCGACTCCGCCGAGCAGGCTGAGGTGCTGCGCTCCACGCTCGCTTCGTTCAGGGACGCGAGCTCGCAGAACACGATCGAGGTGTTCTACCCGCTCTCCGAGGCGCAGTTCGAGGTTGCGGTCTTGGACGCAGCCAACGCGGTGACGACGGAGAACGCGGCTGGCCTCCAGCCGATCCGAGACCTTCTCCAGAACGCAGTCGATCGTGCTCCTCGCGACCCGGCGCCGCTGTCCACCTACGGCTTCTTGCTCGCGCAGGTTCGCGAGCTGGCTCCCGCCCTCGGGGATGCCGACCTTGAGGCCGAGCTGTTCGGGCGAGCCTCCCGGGCCAACCCGTTCAACGCTATTTATGTGAGGGGCGAGGTCGCCGCCCTGCGGGCTGCGGAAGACCTGGACGCCGCTCGAGAGGTGGTCGAGGCCGGGCTCGAGCGCTTCCCCGCCGATCCTGTCCTGCTCAGCGAGGCCGTGGCGATCGCCGACGCTCAGGGCGACGAGACGGCAAAAGCCCAGTTCCAGGAGCGTTTGGACGCCGTTTCCGAAGGCTGATTGGTCCCGGTGCCCCCGAACTCGGGGCACGGGGCGCGGCCCATCTGGCCTGCCATGACGGTGGATGCGAATGCTTGACCCGGCTCGGGGCGGGCCCTTAGGGTCCCTCCAGCCGAATTTCGGGTGTCACGAGTCGTCACGCCTGGGGTTCTCGCTACCGAGGGGCGGCAGGGCTTCTGCCTGTTCCCGCATGCGATCGCCGGGTTCCGTTGGACGGCGCGTGTCGGTCGCAATCGAATAGGACAACAACCAGGAGGTTGTATGAAGTCACCGTCCCGCAGGCTGCGGCGGTTGGTTGGCGCTGGTGTCGCCGGCCTTCTCGTCGCGGGCCTCGCACCGGTGTTGGCGTCGGGCGTAGCCCAGGCGGCATCGACCGGCACGAATCCACCCGCGTTTTTGGCGCTGAATCAGACCGTCATCGGCACCGGCCAAGCTGGTTCCGCGGGCGGCGACATTCGCATCGGCGCCTCGACCGACACGTTTGATGCCGGCGATCAGATCACCCTCCAGGTGGCCCAGCCCGGTGTCGGCACGCCGACCACGGCTCCGACACCTGCGATGAATGCGAACTGCAACACTCAAGCAGGCGGCCAGTCCATCACGGGTGACCGCCGCTTCGTGTCGTTCGCGGCGACCCCGACGGCGGCCGGTCCGACCGGCGGCACGCTCACGCTGCTGCCCGGCGTTGCCGGGTCGTCCACATCTGCTGGCGCCAACGGCACCATTCCCGGCTTCTGCAACGTGCAGGACGGCGGCACCAAGACGGACATCTTCGTCTTCACCGTCGCCACGACTGGCCCCGGCCCGATCGTGATCAGCAACGTCAGGTACGACGTCGGTCGTGGCACGGGTCAGGCGAACAACGCCGGCGCGACCCTCCGCAACTTCTCGACGACGACCGGCCCCGTGCGGGTGTTCATGTTCTTCTCGAACGTGCGCAACGGCGTGACGACTCTCACCAAGGCCCACTCGGCCGACGGTGTGAACGTCCAGAACCCGCCGACCACCACGGGCCCGAACAACCTCGACAGCAATGCCTGGGTCACCACTGTCACGCTCGTCGGCCCGCCGAAGACATTCGCGGTCACCACTGGTGGTGCGGCACAAACTCGCACGTCAGCGGCATCACGATGACCGAGCAGGTCTCTGATGCGTGGGGTGCGCCTGGCACGATCAACAACACCTTCTGCATCGACATCGCTTCGCCGCCTGGCGCAGCTTTCGCCGCTTCACCGGCTCTCACGGTGACCGGCAGCGGTCTCGCGACCGATCTCCTGCAGAACGTGTTCGTGCCCGACAACGGCCCGGGGGCGCCTCGGCACGCGCGTGTCGATCACGATCGCCAACAACCCGGCGAACGTGCTCTCGTCGCTCACCCTCAACAACCTGCGGCTCACGATCCCCGGGGCCGTCACCGGCTCGGTGCGCGTGATCCTCACCGACTGCGGTGACCAGTTCGGTCCTGGCGGCTCCCTCCGTGGGATTTCGGCTCTGCCCGACGCCAACGGTGGCGCACTCGCCACGACCAGCGATCCGGTCCCGCCGGCGGTCAACCCGCTCACGACGACGAACACCAGCTTCGCGACGATCGGCAACTTCTCGGGTCCCAACCCGAGCTGATCCGAACGACTTGAACCGGGTGCCGATCTTCTTCCTCTTGCTGGCTGACCGCTCCGGCGGTAACGACCGCGTCGCCACCGGCACGCATCCTCCAGCAGGAGAAGTACGGCCTGTCTGGTGTGAACCTGAACAACCTCGCCGCCAACGGCTGCGCCGGTCTGCCGCTCACCAACCCGGTCGGAGTGACCGGCACGGTAGGCAACACTGCGCTTCCGGCCGGACAGCAGGGATGCGGCGGTACTCGCTTCGCCCTGGTCGGCACGGCTGACAACTTCCCGGATGCGCTCTCGGCGTCGTATGCCGCTGGTCGCATCGGGGCGGCGATCCTGCTGGTTCGCCCGACCGTTGACGCCCTGGGCCAGGTCTCGTTCGCGCTGACCAACCTGGGCGTGACGACGGTGCTCGTCCTCGGTGGCCCCGCCGCCGTGCCGGACACGGTCGTCGACTTCCTCAAGACCCTGAACACGAGCTGCACGACCAACACCCAGTGCGGCGGTCCCTCGAACGTCGTCGTCAACGGTGACCCGAGGCTCGCACCCGGTACGAAGCTCGCGGTTACTCGTGTCCAGGATCCGCTGAATGACACCCGTTACGGCACGATGCGACTGCTGAACATCCTCACGGGTCTGCCCGTGTCGATTCCGGTGGTCGTGCAGCAGGTGCAGCCCGCGCTGTTCAACCAGACGGGTACGCCTGGTGCCGCAGTTGGCACCTCGCAGGCGGCAACCACGGTTTCCGCAGCGAACAAGGGGTGCACCTTCTGCCGGAGTGCCTTCCTGGTGTCGGGCACGAACTTCCCCGACGCCCTGGCGGCGGGCGTTCGCTCCTACTCCCGCGGCATCCCGATGATCCTCACCGATCCGGCGGCGCTCTCACCTGAGGCTCGCCAGACCCTGCGGGATCTTCAGACGCAGCAGGTGTACATCATCGGTGGCACGGCAGCGGTTTCGCAGGCCGTGCAGGACGAGCTCGTCAAGGCCACGCAAGACGGTGGCCTTGGTCTTGCCGTCGCCCGTATCAGCGGTGCGGATCGTCTCCAAACCGCTGTGGCGATCCACGCGTGGGCGACCCGTCTCGCGAGCAACACAGGGCTCGCGGGATCGATCGTGGGCACGTCCTTCGTCTCCACCATTCTGCTCGCCCGCGGCGACACCTTCCCTGACTCGCTGACCGCAGCGGTCCAGGGTCGTGGCTCGCTGTTCGGCGTGCAGACGATCAACGGTGGCATCGGCACGGGTACCGATCCCAACAAGCTCAACTACTGCTTCTTCTGCGAAGCAAGCATTCTTGCTGACCGTCGATCCGAACAACCTGGGTGCCTCCACCGCGAGCGCGCTCACGGCGGTCGGCGCCAGCAATGCAACCTCAGCTCCGGTGAATGCCATCAAGTGCCTGGGTCTGCAGGCCGCGATCTCTGACGCGGTGTGCACGGCTTCCCAGAACGCGCTGGCTGGTATCACTACCTAGCTCGTCCAACGGCAACCTAGGAAGCGGGGCCCTTCGGGGCCCCGCTTTCGCGTTTTGGCATCGTCGCTGTGTTTGCTGAGCCCGACGATGGGTATCACCACGTCGCTGGTAGGTTCACCCGGCGTTCATCTGGCCATCCGGCCCTGATGAGCCGGCTCTGATGAGGAGGGAACATCGTGCGGCGGCGTCGTCTCATTGCCTCGGTTGTGATCCCCGGGTTGGTCACCGGGCTGGCCATGTTCAGCTCACCGGCGAGCGCCGCGACGCCGCCGCTCGACGCCACGAAGGTGAAGGTGTCGGCGACACCGGAGATCCCCGTGGGGTTCGGCGCGGGTGCGGCGGGCAACATCATCCTCGGTGACAGCACCGTGCAGTTCCAGGCCGGCGACTCGGTGACGATCCGCATCGACGACGCCGACCTCGACCCGAACTGCGAAGCCGGCCCCGGCTTCCGTGACTTCATCGCGTTCGAGAGTGTCCCGGCCGCGAGCATCCCCGGCCCCACCGCGACGGTGCAGGTGAATCTCGGCTCGACCCCGCTCTGTGGCGCGCAGGAAGGCGGAACGAAGCTCGACGTGCTCACGGTCAACGTGCTCATCGGCGGACCGGGGCCGATCACGGTGAGCAACATCCGCTACACGGCCGGTTCGAGCGGCTCGATCGACGGCTCCGCGAGCAACGGTCCCGTGCAGCTCAAGTTCGACGGCGGGGGTGCCGTCGGCCCGCCCTTCAGCCTCGTCACGGCCAACACGTCGAACGCCTGGATCACCCACATCTCACTCACCGGCGGCGACGTGAACCAGGCAATCCTGCTCCCTTCACCGCCGGTGACCCTCAACCCGATCGTCCTCACCGAACGGCTCAACGACGCGTTCGGGCCGACGGGCACCGCGAGTGACGTGTGCCTCGACATCTCCGAGCGCGCGGTCTGGTCCGCGGTCCCGACGTCCGCCACCACCGCGACAGTCCCGAGCGACGTCGTGTCGGCCGTCGTGATCGACACCGGTCCGGCTGGTGCGAACACTCGTCTCAAGGTGAGCATCCAGAACAACCCGACGTCCGCCCAGAGCACGATCACGCTCACGGGCATGAAGGTGCAGCCCGGCTCGACGCCGGGGAAGGTGCAGGTCTTCCTGACCGACTGCGACAGCCCACCGTTCGGCACCCGCGCGTCGGGAGGCAACCCGGCAAGCGGCACGACCTTCGACACGATCGGCTACTTCTCGAACCCGTCGACGAACGTCACGGGCAATCCGATCGTCATCACGCCCGCAAGTGAGGTCATCACTCGGATCGGCGGCGCGGACCGCATCGACACCGCGAACGCGATCTCGCAGACCAGCTTCCCGGGCACGGGCGCCGCGAGCGCGGTCGTACTTGCACGAGCTGATGGATTCGCTGACGCGCTCGCCGGCACCCCGCTCGCTGCGGCCAAGACTGCGCCGCTGCTCCTCACCGGTTCGGCCTCACTCGACCCCCGTACCCTCACGGAGATCCAGCGCGTCCTCACGGCAGGCAAGACCGTGTACATGCTCGGCGGCACGGTTGCGCTGTCGGCGTCGGTCCAGACAGCGATCGCCAACGCGGGCTATCCGATCGTCCGCTTCGAGGGCATCGACCGCTTCGACACCGCCGTGCGCGTGGCGCGTGACGGCCTCGCGAACCCTGTCAACCTCCTCGTCGCCGACGGCACGAACTTCCCCGACGCTCTGAGTGCCGGCGCCGCCGCGGCCAAGGTGGCCGGCGCGGTTCTCCTGTCGAATGCGTCGTCCGCGGTGCCGATCACCTCGCAGTACATCGCGAGTCGCCCCTCGCTCTCGCTCACGACGGTCGGAGGGCCAGCCGCGACGGCTTACCCCGCAGGCCAGGCGATCGTCGGCATCGACCGGTACGACACGAGCGCGCAGGTGGCCGCCCGATTCTTCCCGTCGCCCGGCACCATCGGGCTCGCTTCGGGCGCGAACTTCCCTGACGCCCTCGCCGGGGGAGCCCACATCGCGCGCTTCTCCGGTCCCATGCTGCTCACCGACCCGAGCACGCTCTCACCGGCGACGCAGGCCTATCTCACGGCGAAGGCCTCGAGCATCGTGGGCGGCTTCCTCTACGGCGGAACGTCAGCCGTGAGCGAGTCCGTTCGGACTGCCGCGCAGGTGTCCATCGGTGGCTCCGCGAGCTGATCGGGTGACTGCAACCCCGTAGGGGGCCACCGCTAGCCTCGAACGAATGCAGAAGTCCTTTCGACTGTCGTTGCTCGCCCTCATTGCGGGCGTCGCGCTGACGTTCACGGCCTGCAGCGACGACACCGACTCGGCGTCGTCGCCGACGTCAGATGGCGGCGCGGCGACGAGCGCGGCGTCGGGGGCGACGAGCACGCTCGATCCGGTCGTGGGAAATGTGGATCTCGGGCCGCTTGCCGGGTGCCCGTTCTTCACCAAGGCCGATGCAGAGGTGTTCCTCGGCCGAGAGGTCGGCGACCTGAACATGAGTGGGAGCCAGGTCGAGGAGGACACGATCCTCGCCGTGTGCGCCTACAACGACACGTCGGGTACGCCTGAGAACGGCGTCTCGGTGAGTGCGAAGCTCGTGCCGGGCTCCGGGGCGAACCTTCAGGGCGACCTGCTCGACCTCGAGCAGAACCAGCTCGCCGGACTCCCGCTCGAGACCGTCGACGGCCTGGGCGACGCGGCGCGGTCGGCAGTGTTCCCTGGCACTGAAATCAAGCTCGTGGTCGTCTTCACGGGCGAATACCAGCTCAACGTCGCCGCCGGCCCGAACCAGAGCCTGGAGGAAGTCATCGAGCTCGCGCGCGACACCATTCCCAAGCTGCCGGATCCCGCCGGCGACTGAGGGCGGGGTGGCAATCGCCGTCGCCACCCCCGCGCCAGTCGCGGAAGCACGGCTGCACGCGAGGCTCACGTCGCTCGACGCGGTGCGCGGGCTTGCCGTCGCCGGCATGGTGCTCGTGGAGAACCTCCCCGGGCCGATCGAGTCATTCCGTTGGCTGCGGCACGACTCGTGGCACGGGCTCACCGTTGCCGACGTCGTCTTCCCGCTCTTCCTCGTGGTGATGGGCGCGGGGATGGCGCAGTGGCTGCGGCCGCCCGTCACCTCGCGGACGCTCCGGCGCCTCGTCATCCGCTCACTCGCACTGATCGCCATCGGTGTCTTGGTGTTCGGGTGGTGGGGTGAGGGGGGTGGACTCGACTCGCTCCGGATCCCCGGCGTCCTGCAGCGGATCGGTGTGGCGGGACTGCTCGCTGGCGTCGTGATCGTCGGCCTACGACGGTGGTGGGCAGTCGCGGTGTTCATTGTGGCGCTTCTGGTGGGATACGGCTGGCTGCTCGAGGTGCCCACGATCGATGGATGTCGTGGCGCCGACATCCCTGAGTGCACCGCCGTCGGGCAAGTCGACCTCGCCGTGTTCAGCGCCGACCACGTGTATCGGGACGGGACGGCGGGCTACGACCCCGAAGGCTTGGCCTCCACCGCGGGAGCCGTCGCGTCCGTGCTCATCGGATGGCTCGCTGGAGAGCTCTTGCGAAGCGGTCGTGTCGTGCGCATGGCCGCGCTCGGGGCCGGCTGTCTCGCGGGTGGGCTGCTCTGTTCTGACGCGCTCGATGTCAACAAGCGACTGTGGACACCGTCGTTCACCCTCGTGACTGCGGCCATCTCGATAGGTCTGATGTGGATCGCACACGCGGCCGTCGACCGTTCCCGTGCCGGCCATCGTCTGGCGTTCCCACTCGTCGCGCTCGGCCGGAATGCACTTCTCGTGTATGTCGGCCAGCACGTGGTCGGAGTGTGGCTGTCACGCGCGCACATCGGCGACGTCACCGCCTCGACGTGGCTCGTCGATCGCATTGGTGAGCAGTGGGTCGCCCCACCGGGTGCCTACGTCATGTACGCAATGGTCATGCTGACCGCCTGGACGCTTCTCGCCTGCGCGCTCCACGCCCGGCAGTGGTACGTGACGCTGTGAAGGCGAGCCGATTCCTGCGTCGCGGCGCTGTTGGCGTCGGGGCTTCTTGCTGCCGCCTGCTCGAACGGTGACGACGCGACGCCGGCGGCCACTGCCGACAGTGCGACCACCGCGGGATCACCAACCTCCGCGACGCCGACGACGACCGAGACCTCTGACTCGACGCCGGAGCAGACCCTCGACGTCCCCGACCCGTCGCTCGACGAGCTGCCGACCGATGACCTGCCCAGCGGAGTCCCGGGCGAGTCACCCGACGCCGAGATCGCCGTCACCACCTCGCTCCCACCGGGCTCCACGTCGAGCGTGCCGGTGGCACCGGAGTTCGTCACGCCGGCGACGGGCGGCGATCCGCCGACCGCGGTGCTGGCGCCGGTGTCCCCGGACCTCAAGATCCGTTACATCGTCAGCCCCCATCCCGACGACGAGTTCGAAGCGTGGTCGATGGTCGCGGGCGACACGACCCATTACATCGTGTTCATCCTCCTCACCCGAGGGGAGTATTCGCAGTATTGCGACGGCAGCGGCATCTCCGAGCTCCAGGGCGACCGGGCCGAGCGCTTTCCGGAGCCCCAACCGTTCACCGGACAGGGGACCGAGGGTTGCTCGCAACAGCGCCTCGATGCGTGGCGTCAGTTCCTCGACACGCGCGGCGGCGTCGAGTCGGCCATCGGTCGCCCGGGGTTCCTCGGCCAGTTCGATCTCGACGTGCCCGTCGGCGCCGCCCTGCCGAGCCGCGTCGACGCGACCGGCGAGCGAGTCCCGTCCACCCAGTATCTGCTTTGGGTGGGCGACAAGTCGGCGCGGTTCGCGTTCGACTTCGGCGACCGCGACTTGAGCATCAACGAGGTCGTGCTCGGCGTCGAGGCGGTGCGTGCGTTGCGCACGCGGGTGCTGCCCATCGCGGAGGAGGACGACCTCGTGGCCAGCGCCTACTTCAACGACGAGTTCGATCCCTCGATTCGGTACGAGCATCCGGATCACAAGGTGGTGCAGGCCGCCATCCGGGACCTCGATTTCGGGATGCCCGGCCCCCAGTGGGGTCGCACCGTCCCTGAGGACCCTGAGGTCGCCGAGACACTCGAGGTGCCGCCGTCGCTTTACTGCGCAGTGATGTGCGTCGAGCCCGAGCCCATCGATCCCCGCACCAACCCGCTCGCGTTTCGCACCGGCACGCTGCAGGAGACGTACGGGTGGCTGGCGCCGACCTACTGGGTGGGAGCCGAGCTGCCGAGCGGCTCTATCTTCAGCCGCGTGCAGCCCTTCTGGCGGCGGTTCTGATGGCATTTCGGCGCCGCGCGGTGACGCCGCCTGCCTCGGCGCCCATGCCCGCCGCTGAACCCGCGGCGACGATAGAGCTCGACTACCCGGTACGGCCCCGGTCGCGCTACGGGTGGGGAGCGCCCCCGCACCCCCAGCTCCAGGCTTTGCTCGTGTCGGGCACCGATCACTACCGAACCGTGCTGGAGGGCTTCCTGGCTCACGCCCGAGAGCTCGCGTCCGTGACGGTCGACGCACCGGAGTCTGCGGGGGATCCGCAGTGGGGCAACGACTATCTGCCCGGTCTCGATGCTGTGGCGCTCTACGCCTTCGTTGCCGACCTCGCGCCCGCGCTGTACCTCGAAGTGGGGTCGGGCAACTCGACGAAGTTCGCGGCGCGAGCGATCCGCGACCACGCGCTGCCCACCCGGGTGGTGTCGATCGACCCGTTCCCGCGGGCCGAGATCGACGCGCTGTGCGACGAAGTCATCCGTCAACCGGCCGAAGACGTCGATCTCGCCGTGTACGACGCACTCGCGGCGGGCGACATCCTCTTCATCGACAACTCCCACCGTGTGCTCCAGAACTCCGACGCCACGGTGATGTTGACCGAGGTGGTGCCCGCGCTCGCGCCCGGAGTGCTCGTCGGCATTCACGACATCTTCCTGCCCGAGGACTATCCGCCGCAGTGGGCCGACCGGTGGTACTCCGAGCAGTACCTGCTCGCCGCGTGGCTGCTGGGCGGCGCGGGCGGCGCCGAGATCGTGCTGCCGGCGCACTTCATCAGAAGCCGCCCCGAGCTCGCGTCGATCTGCGATCCGATCTGGGAGGCCCCGCACCTCGCGGCCGTCGAACGCCACGGCGGAGCCTTCTGGCTGCGCACGGCCTGACTCGATTCAGCCCGCCTTCGTTGCGAGCACCGCATATTCCTGCGGGCCGAACAGCACGCTGTTGAGCCGGTGCAACGCGTCGTTGATCACCGCCACCTGCGGCGGCGCGTCGACATTCTCGTCGAGCAGGGGAACGGCGAAGAAGTCGGCGGGGGAGTGAAAGCGGATCTCCATGTCGGCGAACCCCGATCGCTCGCACAGGAATGTCACGAGCGACGGGTGCAACGGCCACTTGTGGGTCGGGTCGAGGATGTACGAGTGGCCGAGAACGATGAGCGCGGTCGGGTTCGGCGTCTCGCAGATGAGCACACCGCCGGGTCGCAACTTCGCGGAGGCGAGGTCGAGGAAGCGGCAGAGGTCGGGGAACTCCAGATGCTCGATCACATGGATGGCCGTGATGGCGCCCAGGCTCTCGTCATCGACTGCGGCCAGGTAGGCGAGACCGTCGCCGCCCACGACATCGAGCCCAGCGGCCTGGGCTTCGGCGACCATGCCGGCGTCGAGGTCCACGCCGCGGCCCTCGATGCCGGCCTCGCGCAGCGCGGCCAGCAGACCTCCGGCTCCGCAACCAACATCGAGCACCGGCGCATGATCGGCGAGCAGCTCGACGTACCGTTCGGCGAGCGTCATCGCGACCGACGCAGGGTCGCCACGGAACCGGCGCTCGAACCCGACGTAGTCGAAGTCGACGTCGGCGGCGCCCCCGGCGTTCTCGTTCGGAATTCGCGTCGTCGGTGACGCGCTTTCCGCGCGAGAACCGGAGGCGGTGGAGGCGGCGGTGGTCGCGGGCGCAGCCCGGAGCTCGCGTGTGGCGCGGTCGAGCCGCTGGATCTGGTCGCGCAGCTCGGCGAACCGGTGTGCCGCGGCGTCGATGCCCGCGTCGGGGGCGATCGCCCGTCCGAGGTCGTCGAGCGTACGTTCGAACGCCATGAGCTGAGCCTTGAGCAGCTCGAGCTGCACGCCGTGCACCCGGATCTCATGCATCGCGTCGTCGGCCGACGCGAAGAGCTCGATGTTCGAGTCGAGGATGCCGAGCGCGTGGATGGAGGGCACGAGCTGGGTGACCTGCTGCTGCAACGATGCGACGAGCGCGCCGAGCTCCTGGACGCGGCCCGTCGTGCGAGTCTCCACGCGGATCGCGACGCGCTCACTCACCCGCACCGCGATGCCTTCGAGGGCGCGGCGAGCGATGGGCCCGAACACTGCGGCCGCGGCTCGCCTCGCCCGTTCGCTGACGGGCAGCGGAGGCGGCGCCGGCGGCGGCGGCAGAGGGGCCTGACCGAGGGCGGCGCGGAGCCCATCGACGCGCTCCGGGGTCAGGTCGGGATCGGCGCTGCTCATGCCCTACTCATGTCATGCTCAGCTCCCCGACGCGTGCCGCCGCCCTCGTGAACGGTCGGGCGAGAGGTGGCGTCGGAAGATCGGCCAGATGCGTGCTGACGAGATCACCGTGCTGAGGCCATCCGAACGCGGTGGCCAGCGCCGCCGCCGGCCGCGCGAGATCGTGTCGCCGCTCGGCCAGCCGCCGTCCCGCGCGACCGACCGCAGCCGCGCGACGCTGATCGCGGCCGAGCTCGACGGCGAGCTCCACGGCGGCCGCGGGGTCGGCGCACACCCACATGTCGACGCCGGGCGTGCCGCCGAGCTCGGCGGCGGTCGTGGCGTCGGTGACGAGGGGAGTCGCGAACGCGAGCGCCTCGAGCGCCGTCGTGCCGGTAGCCGCGACCGCGGGGCACAGCGCGAGCAGCGTGCGGCGCTGCCGCCAGCTGAGGTCGGGGGGCACCTCGACCGGTGCGTCGATCCGGAACTTGCTCCGCCACCGCTCCCGGAGGAATGGGGCCACCGCCCGAAAGAGGCGCAGGTCGATGCCAGGCGCCGGCACTCGGATGTCGGCGGTGTCGTCGGTGCCGATCGTGATCGCCGCGTCCGCGAGTGACTCGGGCGGCGGATCGCCCGCGCTGTGCCACAGGGCCATTCGGCCGCCGACCGCACGCGCGGCGTCGAGCGCGCGCGGCGCTCGACGAGATGTGACGAAGACCGCGTCCACCGGGAGGCCGGGGTGCCACGCGACGACGCGACAGCGATCTGTCATGGCCCGCAGCATCGGGGCGACATCGTCGGCACGCCGCACATCCGAGACGAGGCCGAGCGTCGGGAAGCTCATCGCACCATCGCTGGCGCCAGCAACGCGTCGACGACCGGTTGCCAGGAGAGGGATGCGACACGCTCGCGGCCGGCACGGCCCAACCGCTGTGTGAGCACGTCGTCCGACACGAGGCGGTCGAAGGCCACTCCCAACGCGGCCGCGTCTGGTGCCGTGACGAGACCGGTCTCCCCGTCGGTGACCCATTCGAGCACGCCTCCCGCGTCGCTCGTCGTGATCACCGGCTTCGCGGCGGCGAAGGCTTGGAGGGTCACGTAGCCATAGTCCTCGTCGTAGGGCGCGTACACGACTGCCCGCGCCGACGCATACCGGGCGACGAGCTCGTCGTCGCTGACCCATCCGAGCAGCTCGACCCGATCGCGCAGACCGAGTCGATCGATGCGAGCCTCGAGCGCATCGCGCAAGCTGCCCGTTCCGGCGATTTGCAGCGTGACGTCCGACTGCACGTGCGTCATCGCGTCGAGCAGCAGCTCGGGGCGCTTGTTGCGTTCGAGGCGCAGCGCGGTGAACAGCCCGCCTTCTGATCGACCGGGGTGCAGCTGCTCGAACAACGGCGGGGGATGCGGGAGCGGGGTGGACGTGAGCCCGTTGAAGCGGGCGAGCCGGTCCGACACGGTGTGGGAGAGCGTGAACCGTTCGACGGCCTCCTCCAGTGCCCGACTGTCCCATTCGACGAGCAAGCGCTGCTCTTCGAGGGCGCCGTCGTCGAGATCGAAGTCGCTCAGCTCGGAGCCCGCCAGGTCGTACGCGACTCGGTGTTGGTGGAACAGCCACACGATCTTGCGGGGATGGCGGACGAAGTAGGAAGGGAAGTTCGTCGCGATCACGAGATCGGCGTCGATCGGCACCATCCGCCACGCCATCGCCGCGTCAAAGACGCGCTCCCTCTCCCACGCCGCTGGGAGCCGTACGAGGTCGGCGCGGTGTCCGGCCGCTCGAAGCGCGCCGACGAGGTTCTCGAGAAGCTGCTCGGCGCCGCCGTACATGAACGGGACCTGGGCGCCACACACGCAGATGTCCATACCGGTCGGACCACAGTAGGCGGATACCCTGCGAGGCCTGTGGAGCGCACCGGTCGACTCGGCTTCGTGCCGCCCCGCTACGGCCCCGGCGTCGTCGGCGGGGCGGAGACGGTGCTGGCGCGGACAGCACGGGGCCTCGCTGACCGCGGATGGTCGGTCGAGATCCTCACGACCTGCGCCCGCGACCACTTCACCTGGGCCAACGAGTTCTCGCCCGGCGTCAGTCACGATCCACCGCTCACGATCAGGCGCTTCCCTGCCGTCGTAGACACGCCTCGTGTCGAGCGCGCCGCGCTGCACGCCCGCATCCTGAGCGGCGACAGGTTGACGATCACCGAGCAGCAACGTTGGGTCAACGACGACCTGCGAGTCCCCGAGCTGTTTCACTACCTGCTCGACCACAGTGACCGTTACCGCGCCCTCGTGTTCGCCCCCTACATGTTCTGGCCGACGTTTGCGTGCGGTCAGGTGGCGCCGGAACGCACGATCCTGATGCCGTGCCTGCACGACGAGCCCGAGGCTCGGCTGCCGCTGTACGCACCTCTGTTCAGCGGTGCCCGGGGCGTGTGGTTCCTGTCCGAGCCCGAGGCGGCCCTCGCCCGCCGCCTACAAAGCCTGTCGCCACGCACGGCGATCATCGGAGCCGGCGTCACCGTGCCGGAGAGCTACGACCCTGACGGCTTCCGAGAGCGGCACGGGGTTCACGGGCGGTTCGTCCTCTACGCGGGGCGCCGCGAAGGCGCGAAGGGCTGGGAGGGGCTGCTCTCGGCGTTTGCGACGGCCGTCGTGCGGTACGGCTTGCCGTTCGATCTCGTCACCACGGGAACCGGCACCGTCGTCGCCCCGAGCGTGATCGCGCATCGTGTCGTCGACCTCGGGTTTCTGCCCGACGATGAGCTCGCGAACGCGTTTGCCGCCGCCGACGCGTACGTGCAACCGTCGGCCTTGGAGAGCTTCTCGCTCACGATCATGGAGGCGTGGCTCGCGGGCACGCCGGTCATCGCCAACGGCGCGGCCAGCGTCGTCCGATGGCACTGCGAGCGGTCTCGTGCGGGTCTCGTCTACGAGGACGGCGACGAGCTCGGCGCCTGCCTCGACTTTGTCGCGCAGCGGCCGGACGAGGCTCGTCGCCTCGCCCAGGACGGCCGGGCCTATGTACTCGCGCACTATCACCCGACCGACGTGCTCGATCGAGTGGAGGCAATTCTCCGCGACTGGACCACACCATGAGTCGCATCCTGATGGTCACGCCGTATGCCCCCTACCGAGACGGCATCGCGGCGTATGCGGTCCAGCAGGTGAAGGCACTGAGCGCGGAGGGCCACGACGTCGAGGTGCTGTCTCCTGCTCCGTCAGCAGCACACCAGTGGCTGGATCTGCGCAATCGCCGTGGCCCGGCGGCGCTCGCTCGGCGAGTGAGCCGGTTCGACCGCTTCATCGTGCAGTTCCACCCGGACGTCTTCTTCCGGATCGGCGTCTCGCCACGAGATCACGCCATCGGCACGGCTGGCCTCATGGTGGCGTTTCGACTCGCGCATGCGAGTGAAGTTGTCGTCCACGAGTTCGACGACGAGCCGCTGCGGTACGGACGCAGCAACCGCACCCTCACCGCTCACATGTGGCGATCCGTCGACCAGCTCGTCTTCCACACCGCAATCGAACGCGACCGGTTTCTCGGGGTCTGGCCGGTGCCCGAGGAGCACACGACCGTCGTTGCCCACGGCGCGAGCTTCGTCCCCCACACAACCGTCGACCGCCACGACGCGCGGGTGTCGCTGGGGTTGCCCTCCGAGGAATTCGTGTTCGTGACCATTGGCTTCATCCAGCCGCACAAGGGCTTCGACCGAGCGGTCGCGTCGTTCTCGGCGAGCGGTGCGGCGCGGACAGGTGCTCAGCTTCATGTCGTGGGCTCGGTTCGAGTCGACGAGGAGGCGTTCCTGCAGTACCGCGACGAGCTTGCCGTTGCCATCGGCCAGACGCCGGGCGCGGTCTTCCACGAGGGCTACGTGAGCGACGAGGAGTTCGACCGGTGGCTGGTCGCCGCGGACGTCGTCGTGCTGCCCTACCGCCAGATCTGGTCGTCAGGGGTCATGGAGCGCGCGGCCCTGTTCAGCCGGATGGTGATCGCGACCCGCATCGGTGGTCTCGGCGAGCAAGCCCCCGCCGGCACGGTCCTCGTCGACGACGATCTCACGCTCACGGCGGCGATGGGCGCCGCGGCCGGCGTCACCGAGGCGCCGGCCACCATCGAGTCGACGCCCGAGCCGTGGCCCGACGGCGATCGTGACGCGATCCAGGCGGAGATCCGTCGGCGCGCTCGCCGCGCCCTTTCCTGAAGCCGACTCCTGACGCGCGAGCTGCTCAGGGGGTCGGAGTCTCCGGCGGCGCTTCGATGTCGACGAGCCAGGCGTCTCCGTAGGGGCGCGCCGTGGACCCAGGGGGCAGGGCCGCGACGATGTCGGCGACCTGTTGCGGCGTGTATTGACCGGCGCCGATGTGGAGCACGGCGTAGCGAACGCCCAGCTGGCGCATGCGCTCCACCGACACCGGTGACGGGAAGGTGTTCAGCACGTCGATGTCCTCGGCGTACCCAGGCGGCACGTAGCCCGAGTAGCCGTTGACCCGGGGATGCCAGTCGATCGTCGAGAAGAGCATCCGGGGCGACTCGACCGTCGCCCATACGAAGCCCTCACCGGGATCGAGAGGTTGGACCATCGGCAGCTCGACGACGGGCTCGGTGCCGCGATCGTCGAGGGCCCGGTAGACCGCGAGCGTCGCGTCGCTCGTCGAGATGTCGGCCCGGGGCGCGGGCGCGGCGAGCTCCAGGAGGATCAGTGCGCCGACGAGCACGCTCACCCCAGTACGAATCGTGCCCCGCATGTGCCGCGTGACCATGACGTAGCCCGTCGCCGCGAGCATGGCGAGCGTGAGCCACGCGATGACGGCGAATCGTGCGGCGACGCGGATGCCGCCGAACCCGGGCACGTGCTCGTGCAACAGGCCGAACGGCATCGTGACTCCGAAGACCTCGGGACCGACCGCCAAGACCAACGACACCCCACCTGCGAGCACCAGGAGGCGGAGCTCACGATGCCGGCGCTCCTCGGGCGCCTCGACATCAGCCTCGACATCGTCTCTCCAGGTGTGCCCGTGGCGGCGACGCAGCGCCCCGACCAGGCCGACCCCGCCCAAGGCCAGCACGATGAACGCGGGGAAGTGCATGTGCTCCCCGTCGCGCTCGGGCCCGATCTGTGCCATCCAGTCGTACAGGTAGCTGCGAGGCGCGGGAGTGACGATGTCGGCGGCCTTCAGTCCCCATTCGGGCACGGACGGGCGCTCATATCCCCCTTGCGCGTGCAGCTGCTGGAAGCCGTAGGCGAACGGGGCGGCGAGCACGCCGGCGACGAGCACGGCGACGAGCAGGGCGCGGTAGGTGCCGGCCTTGATCCGGTACCGCTGCGACCACAAGTGTCCGACCACCACCGCGAGGGCGCAGGTCGCGAAGATCGCCCCGTAGTAGAGGGCGCCGAGTGCGATTGCGGCCGTGGCGACGCCGAAGGTCAGCCCGGTTCGCGTCGATGGCCGCTCGAGCAACTGGAAGAGCACGAGGAAGCCGAGCGGAAGCAAGCCGAGCAGCTGGAGCTGAGGATGGCCCCAGTGCGAGAGTGCGAATCCGCTGAACGTGAACGCGAACGCGGCCAGGATCGCGGCGTCGTCTCGTCCGGTGAGCCGTTTCGCGAGCAAGTACGTCGTCACCTGAGTGAGCACCATCAGGAGCAGGACCGTGAGGTTCAGCGCGGCGACGAAGCTGCCCGTGAGGGCGTGCAGCAAGGCGAAGAGCGGGGCGGCCGTGAGCATGAGGTCCGAGTGGGCGAGCGTGTAGCTGCGCGGCCAGAACATCGGCGCGTGGAACAGCTGACGCGGATGGGTCAGGAGTGCGTGGATGTCCCACGACATGATCCAGGCCACCAACGCCGGATCGCCGGTGTTCGCCGGCATCGAATTGAAGATGGTGTCGGGCGTGGGTCGGCGCATGAAGAGCACCGTCCCCACGAACAGCACCCCGAGCAGGATGGGCTTGAGCCATCGCGGGTAGGCGCGGGTGGGAGGGAGCGTCGACGGGGTGACCTCGGCGGGCCCCTCGTCGGTCTCGAGGCGGGCGACGCTCAACTCGCTCGGTGCAACGGCCCGAACGAGTACCGCACGATGCAGTAGAGCGCCCGGATGCCGTCCTTCCAGCCGATCTTCTTGCCTTCGGCGTAGGTGCGGCCGTCGTAGGAGACCCCCACCTCGTAGACGCGCCATCCGCCCCGAGCCACCTTCGCCGTGATCTCGGCTTCGATGCCGAACCGGTTCTCTTCGATGACGAACGAGTCGAGGACCGGGCGTCGGAACGCCTTGTAGCAGGTCTCCATGTCGGTCAGGTTGAGGTCGGTGAACATGTTGGAGAGCGTCGTGAGCAGCTTGTTGCCGACCGAGTGCCAGTAGTACAGCACCCGATGCGGACGGGAGCCGTGGAAGCGCGAGCCGTAGACGACGTCCGCCTTCTGCTCGAGGAGTGGTTGCAGGATGACGGCGTACTCGCGGGGGTCGTACTCGAGGTCGGCGTCTTGCACGATCACGAAATCTGAGGTCGCTTCCGCAAAGCCTCGCCGCAGGGCCGCGCCCTTCCCCTGGTTGACCGGCTGGAGCAAGACCCGGATCCGCGGGTCGAAGTACGCGGTGGCGATCTCCTGCGTGCCATCCGTGGAGCCATCGTCGACCACGATCAGCTCGCGGGTGTACGGCGACGCGAGCACCTGCTCGATCACGATCTTCACCGTCTGGGCCTCGTTGAAGCAGGGCATGACGACCGACAGACAGGGACGAGGCGTGTCGGACATCGGATCGCAGATTACCGGCGGGTCACCTCAGGGCTTGGGCAAGCTCGCCGAGTGCCTCGGCGATCGCGAGGTGGTCGTCGCTGTCAGAGACCGACGACGCTTGGTCGCTGACCTGCTCGGCGAGCATCCGTAGGGTCGTCGCGACGGAGTCGCACTCCCGCTGCGTGACGGTCAGCCGGTCGGCCCGCAGCAGGCCGACCAGCTGGTCCCGCTGCATCTGCACCGACGACGCGGCCTGGTCGGGGGCGAGGCGGCCGTCGAGCACACTCCGTGCGGTCTCGATGACCCAGCGCACCCGCGTCGCCGGCTCCATGGGTCACGATCATGGCTCACGGCGGGTGCCAGAGTGAGCACGTGGATCCGGTCCAGCTCGTCGCGTTCGCGGCCGGGGCGGTGATCGTCTCCTACACGGCGTTCGCCGCATTCCGGACCGTGGTGCTACCTCGTGCCGCGAGCACGATGATCAATCGGGTCGTGTTCATCGGAGTCGGGAAGATCTTCAACGTCCTGGCCCACGAGCGCAGGAGTTACGCCGCGCGGGACCGCGTGCTCGCGTTGTACGGCCCGCTGTGCCTCGTCCTCCTGCCGTTCGCCTGGATCGCGCTGATCGTCACCGGCTTCACGTTGATGATGTGGGGGTTCGGCGTCGAGCCGTGGCGAGAGGCGTTCATCCTCAGCGGCTCGTCCATCTTCACGCTCGGCTTCGCGGCGCCCGACAGCCTTCCCGTCGACGTGCTCGTCTTCGTCGAGGCGTTCCTCGGCCTCGGGTTGGTCGCGCTGGTGATCAGCTACCTGCCGTCGATCTACGGGGCGTTCGCGCGCCGAGAGCAGCTCGTCGGTCTCCTCGCGGCGCGGGCCGGCAGTCCCCCGTCAGCTGTGGAGATGCTCACCAGGTACCAGCGCGTCGATGCCCTCGCGGTGATCGACAGCGAGCTCTTTCCGCGTTGGGAGCAGTGGTTCAGTGACGTCGAGGAGAGTCACACCTCGTTCGCCGCGCTCGTCTACTTCCGCTCGCCCCGCCCCGAGCGCTCGTGGATCGTCGCGGCGGGGTGCGTGCTCGACACGGCGTCGCTTCTGAATTCGACGGTCGATCGGCCCCGTTCGGGCACGACGCAGATGTGCCTCCGTACGGGCTTCTTCTGCCTCCGCGGGATCGCCGACTACTTCGGCATCCGGCACGACCCCGACCCTCGACCGGACGATCCGATCTCGGTCACGAAGGACGAATTCGACGTCGTGTGCGAGGAGTTGAGACTCGCAGGCGTCCCCTTGAAGGCCGATCTCGATCAGGCGTGGCGCGACTTTGCCGGCTGGCGGGTCAACTACGACGCGGTGCTCGTGCAGCTGGCGGCGCTCGTGTACTCGCCCACAGCGAGGTGGTCGTCGGATCGGGGCTACTCAGCCCCGAAGCCCAAGCTCTTCCGCCGCGCCGCCCGGGCGGCGTAGACACCTCCGGGTTCGGGGGTCAGAGCTGCACGTGCGGGACGACGCCGCGCACGGAGGGCTCGAGCTCGAAGTACTCGGCGCGCCGGTAACCGCACAACCGAGCGACGAGCATCGACGGGAACGAGGACACCCGCCGGTTGTAGTCGCGGACATCGGAGTTGTAGAGGCGCCGCGCCGCTTGGATGCGATCCTCCGTGACGGTCAGCTGGCGCTGAAGGTCGAGGAAGTGGTTGCTCGCCTTGAGGTCGGGGTAGGCCTCGGCAAGCGCGAGCACCGACCTCAGCGCAGACGTGAGCATCCCCTCACCCTGGTTGTGCTCGGCGCCCTCTCCGGTGGCGGAGCGCGCCAACGAGCGTGCGTCGGCTACCTGCTCGAGCGTCGTGCGCTCGTGTGCGGCGTAGCCCTGCACGGTCTCGACCAGATTGGGCACCAGGTCGTGGCGCCGCCGCAACTCGGTGTCGACATTCGCCCACGAGTTCTCCATCAACGCGGTTTGGGTGGCGAAGCGGTTGTACGACACGGCGACCAGGATGACGATGAGCAGTGCGACAGCCAGGGTGATCCAGATCGCGTTCATCGGGCCGGCCACATCTCGTAGACGAGCGTGGGGATGCGCGACACGATCTCCTCGGTCAACTTGAACAACGCCGGGAGCTCCTCGCCCTTCAGCCGCTCGGTGTGCAGGAGGATCCACCGGTTGTGGACCTCGATCTCCACGAACCCCTTCGTCGACGCGAGCAGGTCGATCATCTGAGCGTCGAGGAACACGTTGGCGAAGCGACGGTCCTCGGAGGTCACGAAGAACGTCCGGTTGAACTCCTCGGACTCGAACTCCAGGTCTCGCGCGCCCAGCGCGCCCGTGGCCCGACTGACGAGGCTCTCCTTCGCCAGCGAGAGCTTCGGCCACATCCACCCGACGTCCGCGGTCGCGCACGTCCGGCGGTGATACGACCGATGTGTCGAGCCGTTCTGCTCCTCCGACTCGTCGTAGAACCAGTAGTCGAAGACGCGGATGGGGACGTTTCCCGTTGCCCTCCACATGACGTTCTCAGTCCCGCGTCCGTCCCCCTCTCGAAACAGATCGAACGGTGGGCTCGCGCAGTTGAAGTGGTCCATCGGCGAGAAGCACAGGCCGTGGCGTTTCGCCGAAGTCGCGAGCGCGTGCGCGCGGTTTCGTTCGCCGAGGAACATCGTCAGGCTCACGAGTCCGGCGGCCATTGCGGCCCCGCCGATCAGGATGGCCAACAGCACGTCTCATTATCGGCCGACGAGGTCAGCGGGTGAGACGCATCGGAGTGTGGGGGATGCCGTCGTCGAGGAATTCAGGGCCGTCGACCTGGAAACCCAGGCTGCTGTACCACTCGACGAGGTACGACTGTGCGGCGAGGACGACCGGCCCTTGGGTGAGCGCGAGTGCCCGCTGCACGAGGCCGGACGCGTGCCCCTCGCCTCGTGCACCCGCAGCGGTGACGACACGCCCGATCCGCCAGACGCCTCCTGGCGGCTCCGCCACGACACGGAGGTACGCGACCACGATGTCGTCGTCCTCGATCCACATGTGGCGAGCGTCGGGCTCGAGATCGCGGTCGTCGATGTCCGGATAGACGCAGTCCTGCTCGACCACGAACACATCCGCACGCAACTTCAAGATCCGGTAGAGCTGCAGCGGGGTCAGCTCGGCGAAGGTCGCGACGCGGACCTCTGCGTTCACGGGAAGACCGCGGTCACCGATGTCTGTTCGGCCGAGGCGCCTTGGATGAGGCCGATCGCTTCGTCAGGAGCCATGCCGCTGTCGAGGCTCACCGACTCTGACAGCGCGTAGAGCGTGAAGACGTAGCTGTGGGTCTCGCCGCCGGGTGGGCAGGGTCCCGACCATCCGAGCCGCCCGAAGTCGTTGTCCGCCTCCACTGCCGTCCGCGGCGGCTGGCCCTCGAGGATCTCGGTCACGATCTCGGGGTCCATCCCGGCGATGACCCAATGCACGAAGTCGTCTGCGTCCGTGTCGGTGACCACGAGCGCCAGCTCCGCGGTGCCTGTCGGCACCGCCACCCACGACAGGGGCGGGGAGATGTCGTCTCCTTCGCACGTGTACTGCTGCTGGATCGGCGTCGTCGAGCCGAACGGCGTCGCGAGCTGGAAGGTGGCGTCAGGGGGAAGCGTCGAGGTCGTGATGATGCTGGCCGTCTGGTCGGGGCTCGCCGGAGCCAACGTGCGCCCGTCGTTGGAACACGCGCCGACGAGGAGAACGACCGCGAGAGCGACGGCCACCATGGCGACCCGGAGCGAAAAACGCACCGGTCGAGTCTGGCAGCCCGCCCTCCCCATCCGAAGGCACCGTGGTGTCGCCTACCGTGCCGCCGTGCCGTCTGATGGCGTGCGTTACGAACCGACTCTCGAATCATTGCGCGCACATCCGGTGCCCGCCTGGTTCGGCGGCGCCAAGTTCGGCATCTTCATCCACTGGGGAGTGTTCTCGATCCCGGCCTGGGCGCCGACCTCGGGCACCATGTTCGACCAGCAGGACCCCTTTCGGAACACGCCCTATACGGAGTGGTACCTCAACTCGCTCGCGCTCGAGGGCAGCCCGGTGCAAGCTCACCACCGCGACACCTACGGGGTCGACTACCCGTACGACGCGTTCGCGCCGCAGTTCAAGGAAGCGATCCGAGGTTGGGATCCGAGCATCTGGGCCGACCTGTTCGCAGCGGCCGGCGCCCGGTACGTGGTGTTCGTGACGAAGCACCACGACGGCTTCCTGCTCTGGCCGAGTCGGCATCCGAATCCCTTCAAGGAGGGATGGCACAGCGACCGTGATCTCGTTGGCGAGCTCGGCGACGCGGTTCGCGCTCGGGGGCTGACCTACGGCTTGTACTACTCCGGCGGACTCGACTGGACCTTCGGTGGCGCGGGCATCGACTCGTTCCGGTCGATGGTCAAGGCGATCCCGCAGGGCGACGAGTACGCGCGCTACGCCGACGCGCACTGGCGGGAGCTGATCGAGCGATACCGGCCCGCCGTGCTCTGGAACGACATCGGCTACCCCACCGCGGGAGATTCGCCGCAGCTGTTCGCGGACTACTACAACGCCTATCCCGACGGAGTGGTCAACAACCGGTTCGACTTCCTCGGAGTGTCCGGCGGCACCGCCCACGCTGACTTCACCACTCCCGAATACGCAACCATGGCCGAGATCACTGCCGAGAAGTGGGAGTCGTGCCGCGGCATCGGCCACTCGTTCGGGCTGAACCGCAATGAGCCCGACGCGGCGCTGGTGACCGTCGACGGACTCGTGCACATGCTGGTGGACATCGCGAGCAAGAACGGCAACCTGCTGCTGAACGTCGGACCGGCCGCCGACGGACGCATTCCGCACGCCCAAGCCGAGCGGCTGCTCGGCCTCGGCTGGTGGCTGCGAGTGAACGGCGAGGCGATCTACGACACCTCGCCCTGGACGAAAGCGGCGGGGTCCACTGCCGAGGGGCTGGACGTCCGCTTCACCTCGGGAGCTGATGCGACCTACGCGTGCGCGCTCGGCCGCCCGCCGGGACGCACACTCACCCTCGAAGGCGTGACCGCGGATTCGGTGGCGACGATCACGATGCTCGGCCACCACGCGCCGCTCAGCTGGAGCACACGCGATCGCGGGTTAGCGGTGGAGCTTCCCGCCGAGCCGATCGACACGCCGGCGGTGACGTTGAGGGCGAGCCCCGCCGGCGCGCTGCGCCCCTGCTGAACGCCGAGACCTACTGAGCGTCGGGGGGCGGCGGGGGAGGAGCGAGCATCGGGACGTCGTCGTCGCCCTCGCCATTGCCGTTGATGTCGCGGTCGCCGGCGTTGCGGAACAGCTCGGCGACGCCCGCGAGTGAGCCCATCATGCTGCTCGTGTCGGCCGGAAGGTAGATCTTCGTCGCGCGACCGTTCGCGATCGCCTGCAGCGCCTCGAGGTACTTGATCGCGAGGAGATCCGGTGTGGGGTTGCCGGCGTGGATGCCGCGGAACACGCTCTCCGTTGCCTGCGCCTGCCCCTCGGCCACGGTGATCTGGCGGTAGCGCTCGGCCTCGGCCACCGCCTTGATCGCCCCGGCCTGCCCTTCCGCTTCGAGGATCTGGCGCTGCCGAACACCCTCGGCCTCGAGGATCGCGGACTCCTTCTGCCCCTGCGCACGTGCGATCGCCGCCTCTCGTTCGCCCGATGCGGTGAGCACGACGGCGCGGCGGGTGCGCTCGGCCTTCATTTGCTCGTGCATGGAGTGCATCACGTCCGGCGGCGGATCGATGCGCTGCAGCTCGACTCGCTTCACCCGCACACCCCAGCTGTCGGTCGCGTCGTCGAGGATCTGGCGGAGATGGTTGTTGATCTGATCTCGGGAGGTCAGCGCCTCGTCGAGCTGGAGGTCGCCGACAAGGTTGCGCAGGTTCGTCTGGGCGAGCTTTGTCACCGCGAGCATGAAGTTCGCGACGTTGTAGACCAGACGTTGCGCGTCGGTCGGCTCGTAGTACACGACCGCGTCGACCGAGACGACCACGTTGTCCTTCGTGATGACTTCTTGAGGGGGCACGTCGACGACTTGCTCCCGCATGTCGACGAGCCGCAGGTGCTCGATCAACGGGATGATGATGCGCAGCCCAGGATCGACGGTCTCCTTGTAACGACCGAGTCGTTCGACGATGCCGCGCTGGAACGGGCGCACGATGCGCACGCCCGCCGCGACGAACACGAAGAGCAACAGGGCGAGAGCGGCGAGGACGATGACGGCGACCACGGTGGCCTCCTAGGCCTTCAAGTCAGGGGGATTGGCGATCTCGTCGACGGGCCAGACGATCACCCGCGTGCCCTGGACGTCGACGACACGAACGTTCGTGCCGGCGGGGAGCGCCCGGCCGTCCCGGCTCTCGGCCCGCCACTCCTCCCGACCCACCCGCACCAGGCCGAGCTCGGATGGGCCGGCGGGCACGGGTTCGAGCACGAGCGCCGGCTGGCCGATCAACCGCCGGGAGCCGATCCCCTCGGCAGGGCGGGCTCGATCGAGGCGGTGACGGAGGGGATAGAGGCACGCCAGCGACGCGATCGACACCACGACGAAAGCCAGCCACTCCCAGCCGACCCCCACGCCGGCGAAAGCGAGGATCGCGGCGACCACTGCGCCGATGGCGAAAGGCAGGAGGAAGAACGACCCGAACGCGAACATCTCCCCGAGCAGGAACACAACGGCCGCTGCCAGCCAGATCCACCGCCAGACCTCAGGGTCGTCCACGAGATTGAGGGTAACGCCGTGACCGGGTTCGCGGGGGGCGCCGCTACCGTTCTCGGCGTGGATCAACCGCTCTGTCTCCTCACCGTGCACGCGCATCCCGACGACGAAGCGTCGAAGGGCGCGCCCACTGTCGCCCGGTACAGCAGCGAAGGCGTCCGCAGTGTCCTTGTCTGTTGCACGGGTGGTGAGGAGGGCGACATCCACAATCCGGCGATGGACCGGCCCGAGGTTCGGGAGAACATCGGCGAGATTCGTGCCGCCGAGCTCGCGGAGTCCGCGCGTGTCATCGGCTACCACGAGGTCGTGATGCTCGGCTACCGCGACTCGGGCATGCCCGACTCGGAAGCGAACCAAAACGGCGAGTGCTTCGCCCGGGCCGACTTCGACGAGGCAGTCGGACGTCTGGTTGCGGTGCTGCGCCGCGAGCGGCCGCAGGTGATCATCACCTACGGCGACGAGCAGGCCGGCTACCCGCATCCCGATCACCTACGGGTGCACGAGATCTCGCTGCCCGCGTTCGAACGCGCGGGTGATCCGGAGTGGTATCCCGAGCTCGGTGAGCCCTGGCAGCCGCTCAAGCTCTATTACACGATCTGGGCCCGTGCCCGCATGGAAGCCGTGCACAACAAGATGCTCGAGATGGGTCTCGAGTCCCCGTTCGACGCGAAGTGGTTCGAACGACCGTGGCAGGACGACCGCATCACGACGCGCATCGACGTGCGGGGCTTCCTCGGCGCGCGACGCGCTGCCTTGCTCGCGCACGCGACGCAGATCGATCCGACCTCGCCGTTCTGGTTCGGGCTGTCCGATGAGGTGCTCACGGACCTGTACCCATGGGAGGACTGGGTGCTCGCCCGCAGCCTCGTGGGCACGCCTCCCGCCGGTGAGCTCGAGGACGATCTGTTCGCGGGCATCCGCTCCGATCTCGGGGCGAGGGCGAAGACCTAGGGGGATACTCTCGCCCGATGGCGAAGTACCTCACGCAGGAGTGGCTCGACGAGGTCGTGCGCCTCGGGCAGTCGTTTCCTGAACGTGCAGAGACCAACGCGCGCATGCAGTACCGCATCACGAACATGCCCGACGGAGCCGACGACTGCTGGTTCTACTGGGTCGTCGACAAGGGCAAGCTCGTCGAGGCGAAGCTCGGGCAGGACCCCGACGCAGAGCTCACCATGGCGGTGTCGTACGCCGACAACCGCCTCGTGCAGGAAGGCTCTCTCGATCCGAACGCGGCGTTCATGCAGGGGAAGATGAAGGTGACCGGAAACATGGCGAAGCTGATGGCGCTGATGCCGCTCACCGCGAGCCCCGAGTACAAGGCGATCCAGGAACAGATCCGCGAGGTCACTGAGTACTAGGAGCCGAGTACTAGGAGCCGAGTACTAGGAGCCCTGAGGAGGAGGAGCAACGCGCACCTCGCCCGTTCGATCCGGGTCGAGCGCGTCCTCGAACTCCACGGTGCCGGGTTCGCCGAACACGACGAGCGTGGAGTCGCCGGGTTCCTGGATGCCCGTGTCGAAGGAGGCGTCGATCGCCACGATGCGATGCGGCACGTCGTCGTCGTTCGTGAACGTCACTCCTTCACCCGCTGTCACCTCGACCATCGCCGGCTCGAGTCCCGACGAGGTCGACCGGACCGTCGCGACGCTGTCCGGGAGCGAGTCGGCGACGTCGGCGCGGCCCGGGATGTCGGCATCGTCCCCGCACGCGGCGAGCCCGACCGTCGCGAGCGCGACGAGGGTGACTGCCGCCACGAGGCCGCCGCGACGCATCAGGTGTCGCGCTGCGCGCTGCGGAGCTGACGGAAGCCGATCAGATGCGCACCGGTGCGAGCGATCGCTTCGCCGAGCGCATCGTCGTGGACGACGAGCGCATGGTCGTCGACCCATGCCTCCCAGTGGGGAGAGAGCGCTCGCACCTCCGGTGTGTCGATCATCGGCTGCACGTGCACTTCGGTGACTCCCCCGGGAAGCTCCGCGAGGACGCGCTCGACGCGCGCTCGGCTGCCCGCCTGCTGCGCGGGGATGAAGTGATCCGGGAACAGCACGCCTTCCTCGGCGGCCAGCCGCCGGAACGGGAACCCGGTCGCCGCCTCGGTCTCGGCGCTCGGGAGGCGGATGGGCAGCGCGAACTCGATGGCGAGCTCGAGGTAGATGTCGAAGAACTCCGGTCGCAGCGACATCGACCCGAGATGCGACGCGAGGTGCGTGACGTCGAAGCCCCACAGGATCGCCCGCTCGATCTGGACCCGGCACTCTCGGCGGACCTCATCGAGGTCGGCGTGGTCCCAGAGGTCGTCGACGCGCCGCGGGAAGCCGCCGTCGCCGTCGAGCAATGACGGCGCGTGGGTGACCGGGCCCCACCGGTACAGCTCGTGCTCGGCGTTGAGGGTGAGGTGCACGCCGATGTCCTCACCGCGGTACTGGGCGGCGGCCTCGCGCGCCCAGGGCGCCGGCACCATGAGCGATGCGCTCGTCGCCACGCCGTCGCGGAGGGCCTCGTAGACCCCGACGTTCGAGGCGTGACACGCGCCGAGGTCGTCGCAGCTGATGATGAGCAGGCGGTCATCCGGCCGGTAGCCGAGCCGCTCGGCCAGGGTTGCCACGTCTCGGAAGATACCGGCGCCTACGGCCGCGCGTCGCGAAGGGGCGTCGCGGACCGGGACGCTGTCAGGCGTCGGGGCAGGCGCGCCACAACCCACTGCCCGCCTGGCGCGCCGCGGCCGCGGCCACCCGGAACTCCTCGGCGTAGGCGACGTTCGGCGGGATCGTGAGCACCTGCGCGTAGCCGGCCCGGGCCAGCTCGAAGTTCACGAACAGCCCGTCGGAGACCCGGTAGACGTACGCGAGCAACCGATCGAAGCGGTCGCGCGCCTCGACGTCGCGCTCGAGGCGCACCACGGTGCCCGGCGGCAAGAGCTGCGTCGTGAACGCCGAGGCCTCCTTTCCGTAGCACTGGACGGGACTGCGGGGATCGACGCTTTCAGGCGTGTCGACGCCGATCAGACGCACCCGTTCGTCTCGTCCGGCGATGCTCACCACGATCGTGTCGCCGTCGACCACACGCTGGACCACCGCCTCGCCGGGGCCCGAGGCGCTCCCGGTGTTCGACGACGTCGTGGTGCACCCCGCCGCGACGAAGCCGAACAGCACGAGGGCGGCGAGGAGCAGGCGGCGCATCACTCAGATAGTCGCACGAGGGTGTGACACAACTCCCACCAAGGCTGGTTTCTTGGCGTTTTCGGGAATCAGCCTCTACAGGCGTTCGATGATGGTGCCGGTGCCGAGCCCGCCGCCGCAGCACATGGTCACGAGGCCGTATCGCCCGCCCGTGCGCTCGAGCTCGTAGAGCGCCTTGGTCATCAGCACCGCCCCGGTGCCACCGAGGGGATGGCCGAGGGCGATGGCGCCGCCGTTCGGGTTCACCTTCTCCATGTCGGGACGCATCTCCTTGGCCCACGCCAGCACGACGGAGGCGAACGCCTCGTTGATCTCGGTCGTGTCGATGTCGTCCATCGTGAGGCCGGTGCGGTCGAAGAGCTTGCGGGTGGCGTCGATGGGACCGGTGAGCATGAGGACGGGGTCGACGCCGACGAGGCAGGTGTCGACGACACGGGCACGAGCTCTCAGCCCGAGAGCGTCGGCCCGCTCGGCGGTCATCAACAGCACCGCGGCGGCGCCGTCGGAGATCTGCGAAGACGAGCCGGCGGTGTGCACGCCGTCCTCGCGTGCGACCGGCTTCAGCGCGGCGAGCTTCTCGAGCGACGTCTCCCGCAGGCCCTCGTCCCTCGCGACGTGGTGCGTCGTGTCCGTTGGCTTGCCATCCTCATCGAGATCGGGGGCGTCGACCTCCACGATCGATCCGGCGAAGCGATCCTCGTTCCACGCCCGGATCGCACGCTCTTGCGACGCGAGGCCGAAGTGGTCGGTGTCGTCGCGGGTGATGCCCCACTTCTCGGCGATGCGCTCGGCGCCTTCGAACTGCGACGTCATCTCGTATCGACCGAAGTACGACTTCGGGATCGGCCGGCCGTACTCGCCGCGGCTGTCGGCGCCGATCGGCACCCGGCTCATGACCTCTACGCCGCACGCGACCGCGACGTCGACGACCCCGGAACCCACCAATGACGTCGCGAAGTTCGTCGCCTGCTGGGAGGAGCCGCACTGCGTGTCGATCGTGGTCGCCGCCACTGAGAGCGGTAGGCCGGCGGCGAGCCATGCGGTGCGCCCGATGTTGAAGCCCTGTTCGCCGACCTTGCTCACACATCCGGTGACGACCTGCCCGATGTCCCTGGGGTCGATGCCGGAGCGCTCGACGAGCGCCGCTTGCGCGGTGGCGAGGAGATCGGCGGGATGGACGCTGGAGAGCCCGCCACCACGTCGGCCAACGGGCGTGCGGACGGCTTCGACGATCACGACTTCGGTCATGAGCCGAGCGTACCGGTGACTATCGGCGCCGACCCATCCCGGAGATCGCGCCGAGGACGAGAAGGAGCAGCGCGGCGCCGACGAAGCTCACGATCAACGACCACACGCTGAAGTCGGTGACGCCCTCCTCACCGACGAGGCCGAAGAGGAACCCACCGATGATGGCGCCGAGGATGCCCACCGCCATCGTGAACAGGCACCCCGAGCGGCGGTAGCCCGTCGCGACCTTGGCCAACCATCCGGCGAGCAGCCCCATCACGATCCACCCGAAGATGCTCATCGCCCGCCGACGCTTAGGGCGTACGGTGACGACACCCTGTGCCCAGCGTTCATCCAGACCTCGAGCGCGAGCAGGCGTACATCGTGTCCGCCTACGAGGCGCTCGCGGCCATGCAGGGCCGGACGGCGGTCGTGCTCGAGGCGGCCATCGACGACGCCAGGCGCGGCGACACCAACGCCGACGCTGCCGCCATGCACCTCGGCCGGCGCCTTTCGCAGCTCGACGTCGGAGGGTTGGCGCTCTGCTTCGGGCGGATCGACGAGGAGGCGCCGCAGTCCGAAGAGCCGGAGACGTTCTACGTCGGACGCCGTCACGTCGAGACGCCTCGCGGCGACCCGATCGTCGTGGACTGGCGGGCGCCGGTCTCGGTGCCGTTCTACCGCGCGACCGTCCAAGACCCGTTCGGCCTGAAGCGGCGCCGGCGGTTCAGCATCGAGGGGCACCACCTCCTCGACATCCTCGACGAGGTCTTCGACGACCCCGACAGCATGCTCAGCGGCATCGCGGGCGGCATCGCCGATCCGCTGCTCGCCGAGCTCGAGCGGGCCCGCACCGGCGAGATGCGTGACATCGTCGCCACGATCCAGGCCGAGCAGGACGTCGTGGTCCGCGCCGGCCTCGACGTGTGCCTCGTCGTGCAGGGAGGACCCGGAACCGGCAAGACCGCGGTCGGGCTCCACCGCGCCGCGTACCTCATGTACGAACACCGCGAACAGCTCACCGAGTCGCGCGTGCTCGTCATCGGCCCGAACCCGGTGTTCCTCCGCTACATCTCGCAGGTCCTGCCCTCCCTCGGCGAGACCTCGGTCGTGCAGACGACGGTGCCCGGATTGCGGGGAGCATCGTTCCCGGTGCGCGCGGTCGAGCCCGCAGCCGTCGCCGCGCTGAAGGGCGACGTTCGCATGGCGAGCGTGATCGAGCGCGCTTGCGCGGATCGACTGCGGCGTCCGACCGAAGAGATCGTCCTCTCGACACGCTGGGGACCGGTGCGCCTCGCTCCCGACGCGATGTGTGCCGCACTCGACGCGGCGCGGGCGCTGGGGCGCTCCTGGCAGCTCGACCGCGACGCGTTCCGGTCGTCGATCCTCGGCCTCATGCTCGAAGGACTCGAACGAGTGCGTCCCGACGTGCTCGCGACCCGTGAGCAGCTCGCCGAGGACCTGCGCAACGACCGCAGCGCGAGCAGCGCGATCGACAGGGTGTGGCCGACGATCAGCGCGCCCGCCGTCGTGCGTCAGATGCTGACGAGCCGGGCCGCCTTGAGCCGCGCCGCGGAGGGCATCCTCACGCCGGACGAGCAGGCGCGGCTGCGTCGTCCCTCCGTCGGGTCGGCGGCGTCCGAGCCGTGGACCGCGGCTGACGTCCCGTTGATCGACGAAGCCGAGGCACTGATCAGCCGGGCCGCCGCGGCGCTACGGCCACATCGTGGTCGACGAAGCACAAGACCTGTCAGCGATGGCGCTGCGGGTGCTCGCCCGGCGCGCCGGCGCGCGACCCTCGATGACGATCCTCGGCGACCTCGCCCAAGCGACGACCGCGTGGTCGCAACCGTCATGGGAGGTCGCGCTCGCGCATCTCGGCCAGCCGGCGAACGCGCAGGTGGCCGAGCTCGAGATCGGCTACCGGGTGCCGGGCCCGATCCTCGAGATGGCGAACCGGCTGCTGCCCGAAGCCGCGCCGCAGGTGCGCCCGTCGCGATCGGTGCGCGCGCGACGGCGCGGCACCAGTGCTCGTGCCCGTCGAGCGGGAGGATCTCGCGACAAGCGTCGAGGCCGAGCTCGCCGCGCTCACGGGGGACTGGGTGTCAGTCGCGGTGATCGCGCCCGAAGCGCTGCTCGCGGAGCTCGAGGCTGTGGTCAAAGCGGCGGCGGAGCGGCTCGGTGAACACGGCCATGTCGCCCTGCTCGACCCCCTCGGGGCCAAAGGCCTCGAGTTCGACGCCGTGGTGGTCGTCGAGCCGGCGTTGATCTATGGGGAAGTCAACGGCGCCCGGCTGCTCTACGTGGCGATGACCCGCGCCGTGCAGCACCTCTCCCTCGTGCACACCCTCGCCCTGCCGGCGGTGCTGACCGCAGTGTGACGCACGCCCGGGCGGCAATGTCCCACCCCCTCCGCATACTGGGTCCATGGCACGGCAGCTGGTCTTGATCGAGGCTCCCACCGACGAACAGTGGCGGCTCGACGACTCCACGCGCGAGCTGGGTCGTCGGGGTGTCGCCGAGGCCCGCCGGGCGCTCCGCGAGGCGATGGCGGTGGCGATTTCGAGCCCGCAGCGCGAGCACGGCACCGCCGCCTGACCGAGTCGTCTGACCCGAGCCCGCCTAACGGGCGACGAAGTACTTGGCGCGGGGGTGGTGGCAGATGAGCGCGGACGTCGTCTGCTCGGGGTGGTACTGCCACGAGCTTTCCTCGCTCACCGCCACGCCGATCGCCTCCGCGCCGAGCAGCTCCGCGACCTTGGCGTTGTCCTCGAGGTCCGGGCACGCCGGGTAGCCCCACGAGTAGCGCCCGCCCCGGTACTGCTGCCGGAACAAGCCCGCCACCGTCGGGCCGTCCTCGTCGGCGAACCCCCACTCCTCGCGGATGCGGCGGTGCCAGAGCTCGGCGAGCGCCTCGGCCATCTCGACGCCCAGACCGTGCAGCAGGAGGTAGTCCTGGTAGCGGTTCTCGCTGAACAGCTCGGCGGTCGCGTCCGACACAGCGCTTCCCATCGTGACGATGTGGAACGCGGCGTAGTCGACTTCACCGGACTCGACCGGCCGGAAGAAGTCCGCGATGCAGAGGTACGGCTCGACGCGTTGGCGCGGAAAGTCGTAACGGATGAGCTCGGCGGACCGCGTCTCGTCGGCCCACAGGACGAGCTGGTCGCCATCCCCATTCGCGGCGAAGTACCCGTACACCACCTGCGGAACGAGCACGCCGGACGTCTTCGCCGCGGCGAGCTGCGCCCGCAGCGTCGGCCGGAGGCGCGTCTTGAACGCGTCGTCGGTCTCGCCTGACTCGGGACGGAACTGCCACTGATTGCGGAACAACGCGGTCTCGTTGACGAAGCCCGCGATCTCGTCGATCGAGACGCCCTTCACCACGCGTGCGCCGAGGAACGGAGGCTGCGGGATCGGATTGTCGATCGCCACCTCGGGCGATCGTGCCGGGATCGCGAGCGCCGTGTCGTCCTTTGTCGAGCGCCGCTCCGGCAACACCCGACCGGTCGGTGCTCGTCCGAATTCGGGGTCCTCGTCGCCCGTGCGTTTGAGCTCCATCAGGCGCTCCATCGTGCGGAGCCCCTCGAACGCATCGCGCCCGTAGAAGAGCCGTCCCTCGTAGACCTCGCGGAGATCGCGCTCGACATAGGACCGGGTGAGGGCGGCGCCGCCGAGCAGCACCGGGTAGTGGGCCAGTCCGCCGCTGTTCAGCTCTTCGAGGTTGTCGCGCATGATGAGTGTCGACTTCACGAGCAGACCGCTCATGCCGATTGCGTCGGCTTTGATCGCCTCGGCGCGCGCGACCATGTCGCCGATGGGGCACTTGATGCCGAGGTTGTGGACCTCGTAGCCGTTGTTCGTGAGGATGATGTCGACGAGGTTCTTACCGATGTCGTGCACATCGCCCTTCACCGTCGCGAGCACGATGCGGCCCTTGCTGGTCTCGCCCTCGAGCCGGTCCATGTGCGGGGTCAGGTAGGCGACGGCCGCCTTCATCGTCTCGGCGGACTGCAGCACGAAGGGCAGCTGCATCTCACCGGTCGCGAAGAGCTCGCCCACCACCTTCATCCCGTCGAGCAGCACGTCGTTGACGATCGTCAGCGCGGGAGTGCGCTCACTCAACGCCGCCTCGAGGTCGTCGTCGAGGCCGTCGCGGTCGCCGTCGATTATGCGGTGCTTGAGCCGCTCGTTGACCGGCCAGCCCGATCGGTCTTCCTTCTCACGCACCGTCGCGTGCACGTCGGCGAACACTTCGAGCAGGCGCTGCAGCGGGTCGTAGCCCGGTTGGCGCCGGTCGTGCACCAGGTCGAGGCACACCTGGCGCTGCTCCTCGGGGAGCCTCGACAACGGCATGATGCGACCCGCGTGCACGATCGCCGCGTCGAGACCCGCGTTGACGCACTCGTGCAGGAAGACGGAGTTGAGTGCGTGGCGGGCGGCGGGGTTGAGGCCGAAAGACACGTTGGAGACACCGAGCACGGTGAACGCGCCCGGGATCTCGGTCTTGATGCGTCGTATCGCCTCGATCGTCGCGAGTGCGTCGCCCCGCAGGTCGTCGTCGCCCGTCGACAACGGGAACGTGAGCGCGTCGAAGATCAAGTCCTCGGCGCGCATGCCGTAGCGCTCGGCCGCGAGATCGTGGATGCGGTGGGCGACGCGCATCTTCCACTCGACATCGCGTGCCTGGCCTTCCTCGTCGATCAGCAGGCAGATCACCGCGGCGCCGTACTCGGCCGCGAGGCTCATGACCCGATCGAAGCGCGAGCCCTCGCCGTACCCGTCCTCGAGGTTCGCCGAGTTGAGGATGGCGCGCCCGCCGATGTGACGTAGGCCCGCCTCCATCACATTGGGTTCGGTGGAGTCCAAGACGAGTGGAGCGCTCGCCTGCGTCGCGAGGCGACCTGCGAGCGCGTCCATGTCAGCCGCACCGTCGCGTCCGACGTAGTCGACGCACACGTCGAGGACGTGGGCGCCCTCGCGGATCTGGTCGCCAGCCATGCGAACGCTCGCATCCCAGTCGCCCGCCAACATCGCGTCTCGAAACGCCTTCGAGCCGTTGGCGTTCGTCCGCTCGCCGATGATCAGAAACGACGTGTCCTGCGCGATGGGCTGCGCGGTGTACAGCGACGACACGGCGGGTTCGTCGGCAGCCGGCCGAGAGGTCGGCGTGAGGTCGCGGCATCGTTCGATCACCGCGGCGATGTGCGCCGGCGTCGTGCCGCAGCATCCGCCGACGACGCGCACGCCGAAGTCGGTGATGAACCGGGCGTGGTACTCGGCGAGCTCCTCGGGTGTGAGGTCGTAGTGCGTTTGACCGTGCACGATGCTCGGCAGACCGGCGTTCGGCAGCACCGAGATCGGCACGCTGCAGTGCTGGGAGAGATGGCGCAGGTGCTCGGTCATCTCGCGGGGGCCGGTGGCGCAGTTGAGTCCGAAAAGGTCCGGCTTCATCGCTCCGAGCGAGACGAGCGCCGCGCCGATCTCGGAGCCCACCAGCATGCGACCGGTCGTCTCCATCGTCACCTGAAGCTGGATCGGCACCAGACGCCCCTCGGCAGCCATCGCGCGACGCGCGCCGATCACGGCGGCCTTGGCCTGGAGCAGGTCGTAACACGTCTCGATCAGGAGCACATCGACGCCGCCCTCGATGAGGCCGCGGGCCATCACCTCGTACGCGTCGCGTAGGTCGCCGAAGCCCACGTGGCCGAGAGACGGAAGCTTCGTGCCCGGTCCCATCGAGCCGGCTACGAAGCGACGGCGGCCGTCGGTGTCGAAGTCGTCGCGGACCTGCGCCGCGAGGCGAGCGGCGGCCAGGCACATCTCGTGCGCACGGTCCTGAAGGCCGTACTCCGCGAGAACGGTGCCGAAGGCCCCGAAGGTGTTCGTCTCGACGATGTCTGCGCCCACCTCGAAGAACGACGCATGGAGGTCGGTGACGAAGTCGGGCCTCGTGAGGGACAGCAGGTCGACGCATCCCTCGTAGGCGGCCCCGCCGTAATCGTCGATCGTCGGCTCGCGGCGGTGAAGGTTCGTGCCGATCGCGCCGTCGTAGACGACGACGCGCTCATGCACCGCCTCGAGGAACGACATCTGGTCAGGCTACCGGCGGGTCACCCTCGTCCTCGGCCGTTCAACCAGGTGTCCTAGGCTCCCGCCGGCGATGAAGATCTACACGCGGAAGGGCGACGACGGCACGACCGGACTCTTCTACGGCGGGCGCGTGCGCAAGGACTCCGATCAGCCCACCGCGTATGGGGTGGTCGACGAGGCACAAGCAGTGCTGGGCATCGCTCGCGCGGAGGCCGAGCGGGGCGGCGAGCTCGACGACCTCCTCGTGAGTCTCGAGCGCGATATGTACGTGCTGATGGCCGAGCTCGCGACTGCTCCGGAGAACCGGGGCAAGCTCACTCCTGGCCAGTCGAGTGTCACCCCCGAGATGATCGAACGGCTCGAGCCGATCATCGACAGCCTCACCGGTCGATTCGAGCAGCCGACCGAGTTCGTGTTGCCGGGGCAGTCGCGCATCGCCGCGTACCTCGATCTCGGCCGGACGGTGGTGCGCCGCGCTGAGCGCGCGTCGCTCGTCGCCGCACCGCCGCCCTCGCTCGTCGTGCCCTACCTGAACCGCCTCTCCGATCTGCTGTGGACCATGGCTCGATGGCAGGAAGATGTGGCGTTGCCGGCGCGGCCGGCCTGACAGAGAAAGCAGAACTGATGTCGATCACCTTCACCGTCACCCGCAGCGCGCCCCGAGATGCCGACGCCATCGGCATCGGCGTCTTCACCGAGGGCGCCGCCCCGCGCTCGCTCGGCATCGACCGAACGGGCCTGGCCGCGCTCGGGTTCGAAGGCAAGGTCGGGCAGGCGTGCGTGCTGGCGGGCGGCGGCGGGCCGACGCGGGTCGCGCTCGGACTCGGCACGAAGGGGGACACAACCGTCGCCGATGTGCGGAGGGCAGCCGGTGCGTTCGTGCGCGCAGCCTGCCGGTTCTCGTCGCTCGCCACTGGCATCGTCGAGACCGCGGGGGTCGACGCGAAGGCGGGCGCGCAGGCAGTTGTCGAGGGGGCGGCCCTCGGGTCGTATTCGTTCACCCGCTACAAGTCGGAAGCACCGAAGCCCGGCGTGTCTTCCGTCGCGATCATGGCGTCGGAGGCAGCGGCGAAGGCGACGCAGGCCGGCGTCGATCGCGGGTCCGCCATTGCCGCCGCCGTGGCGATGGCGCGCGACCTTGTGAACACGCCGGGTGGCTCGCTCAACGCGCGCGACATGGCCGAGCTCGCGACGGAGGTTGCCAAGGACAATGGGCTGACCATCGAGGTCATGGACGAGCACGCCATGGAGCAGGCGGGTCTCGGCGGCATGCTCGGCGTGAACCGCGGGTCCGACGAGCCACCTCGCCTGATCAAGCTCACGTACACCCCTCGCAACCCGACCGGATCGGTCGCGCTGGTCGGTAAGGGGATCATGTTCGACTCGGGTGGTCTCTCGCTGAAGTCGGGCGAGGGGATGATGTCGATGAAAATCGACATGTCGGGCGCAGCTGCGGTGCTGGCGACCATGACCACGCTGAAGGCGACCAAGCCACGGGTGAAGGTCATCGGTTTCCTGTGTTGCACCGACAACATGCCGAGCGGCACGGCGTTGAAGCCGGGCGACGTCATCACCATTCGAAACGGCAAGACCGTCGAGGTGCTCAACACCGACGCTGAGGGCCGTCTCGTGCTCGCGGACGGGCTCTCGTTGGCCGTCGAGGAGGACGTCGACGCGATCATCGACCTCGCGACCCTGACCGGCGCGGTTGTCGGCGCGCTCGGCAACCGGATCGCCGGCGTGATGGGCAACGACGATGTGTTGATGGAGCAGGTTCGCGATGCTGCGAGCCGCGCCGACGAGCTGGTGTGGCCGCTGCCCTTGCCGGCCGAATACCGCAAGTTCCTCGACTCGCCGGTCGCCGACCTCAAGAACATCGGCGGCACGTCGGTGCTGGGTTCCGGGGGCGGGGGAGGCGGTGCGCTCACCGCGGGGTTGTTCTTGAAGGAGTTCGTGAGCGATGTGCCGTGGGTCCACATCGACCTCGCCGGCCCGGCGATGGCCGACGCGGACGACACGTACGTGACGCGCGGTGGCACCGGGTTCGGAGTGCGCACGCTCGTCGAGCTGCTCGACCGCTTCACGCCGTAGGCCGCCGACCGTTTGCTCACTCAACCTCCTGTGAGGGGGGTCGAATGAGCAAACGGTGCTGGGGTGGCGAGCACCACCTCCGCCGGGGTGCCCGCCTGCATCGGCCAACCGCCAGAGGAGGGGGGCGGTCGACCGACGAACAGTCAGGTCTGAGACCTGGTCACGCCGCGTCCGGGCCGGCTGCTGCTCGTGCGGCGCGGGCGGCGCGCTCGGCGTCGGCCCAGATGGCGGCGGCGCGGCACTCATCGGGCGCGAAGCGCCACCGGCCCAGCTGCGCCTGCACTGCGTCGATGGACTCTCCGAGCTCGCTCAGGGTGAGTGCGAGGCGTCGCGCACGTCGCGCCGCCGCGTCGGGTGTCTCACGAGCGGGGAGAGGCCACGTCGCGTGCAGCGTGCGCAGCCGGGCCGGCAAGCGTTCGAGCTGCCGGGCGTTCAGCGGAGGGAGACGCCGGCGCACCGCGAGCTGGGTTCCGTTCGTCTGCGCGAGGCCGAACTGACAGGCCCTGACGAGCGTGCGGGCGAACGGCGAGTTGCGTCCGCCGGCACCGCCCCCGTTGCCGCCGATGCCGATGGCCTGCGCGGTCTCGGCGAGGTCGAGCGCGAACCCCTCGGGAGCGCGGTCGAGACCGGCGACGAGGCGTCGCATCAACCACGTCGTGCTCGGCCCCACGACGCCGAGCCAGAACAGCTCGACGTAGTCGGACCGGGGGTCGAAGCCGAGTGCGTCGATGACCGGATCGACCCAGGGCACAACGTGCACCACGTCGACGGGCAACGCGAGCTGCATGTCCGCAATCTCCGCCGTCATATGTCTGCCTCCACCGTTCGGCCCCGCCGGGCCCCTATCAAGTGTCGGTGTATTTCATGCATTTTCTGCTCGGCTGTCAAGGGGAGATTTCGCCGGTCGTGCCAGAGTGAAGGCGATGCGCGACCCGTCCGCCGATCTCGACCTTGCCCGAGGGCTGGTGCAGCAGGCGCAGCGCGTCGTCGTGTTGACCGGCGCGGGCATCTCGACCGATTCCGGCATCCCCGACTTTCGCGGACCGAACGGGGTTTGGACGAGGAATCCTCAGGCGGAGAAGACCGCGACGCTGCAGCACTACATGAGCGACCCCGAGATTCGGAAGCAGGCGTGGCGGGGCCGCCGCGACTCGCCGGCCTGGAAGGCCGAGCCGAACGCTGGCCATCGGGCGATCGTCGACCTCGAGAAGGCGGGGAAGCTCCACGCCGTCGTGACCCAGAACGTCGACGAGCTGCACCAGAGGGCGGGCACCGATCCGAGCCTGGTGATCGAGGTGCACGGCACGATGCGCACCGTGATGTGCATGAGCTGTGGAGAGACCGCACCGATGGAGCGTGCGCTCGCCCGGGTCGATGCCGGTGAGGAGGATCCTCCGTGCCGGACCTGCGGAGGAATCCTGAAGTCGGCCACCATCTCGTTCGGTCAGCAGCTCGTGCCCGAGGTCATCGATCGGGCCTACACGGTGGCCGAGGAGGCCGATGTCGTCCTCGCGGTGGGCACCACACTGGGCGTGTATCCCGCCGCCAACGTGGTGCCGATCGCGAAGCGCAACGGCGCGTCCGTGATCATCCTGAACGCCGAACCGACCGAGATGGACGACCTCGCGGAAGTGGTGCTTCGGGGCTCGATCAGCGACGTGCTGCCCTTGATCACACGCACGTGATCACGGGCCCTTGACCACGGCCTGAATCCGCCGATCTGACTGGTAGCGAAATCCCGACCGAGAAGGTAGGCTTTTGCCCATGTCCAGCTTCCGCGAGCTGTTGGCGAAGGCCAAGAGCGAGATCCGCGAGGTCGACACCGCCAGCGCGGACGACCTGCGCCGGCTGCCCGGCACCATCCTCCTCGATGTCCGCGAGCCCGACGAGTACGAGCAGGGTGCGCTGCCCGGCGCGATCCACATCCCGCGCGGCCACCTCGAGTCGCAGATCGAAGGCAAGGTGCCCAACCGCGACGCGCCCGTCGTCATCTACTGCGCCGGGGGTACGCGGTCCGCATTCGCAGCGAAGACACTCGGCGAGCTCGGCTACAGCGACGTGGTGTCGGTGGCTGGTGGCTTCGGTCGCTGGAAGGACGAGGGTCGTGAGTGGGCGGTGCCCACGCAGCTGAACGCGGAGCAGAAGCTGCGCTATCACCGCCACCTGTTGCTGCCCGAGGTGGGCGTCGAGGGTCAGACGAAGCTGCTCAGCTCGAAGGTGTTGCTGCTCGGTGCGGGTGGCCTCGGCTCACCGGCTGCGATGTACCTCGCCGCGGCGGGCGTCGGCACGCTCGGCATTGTCGACATGGATGTCGTCGACGAGTCGAACCTGCAGCGCCAGATCCTCCACAACATCGATCGCGTCGGCGACCGCAAGGTCGACTCGGCCAAGAAGACGCTGACCGCGCTCAATCCAGAAGTGCGCGTCGTCGCGTACGACACGCGTCTCGATGCGGGCAACGTGCTCGACATCATCGACGGCTACGACGTCATCATCGACGGCGCCGACAACTTCCCGTCGCGCTACCTGCTGAACGACGCGTCGTTGAAGAAGGGCATCCCGGTCGTCCACGGCTCGATCTTCCGGTTCGAGGGTCAGGCGACGGTGTTCCACCCCTTCGTCGGGCCGTGCTACCGGTGCATGGTGCCCGAGCCGCCTCCCGCCGAGCTCGCCCCGTCGTGCGCCGAGGCCGGCGTCCTCGGCGTGCTCCCCGGCATCATCGGGTCCATCCAGGCGCTCGAGGCGATCAAGCTCATCCTCGGTCTCGGCGACTCGCTTGCTGGTCGCCTTCTCGCGTACGACGCGCTCGAGCAGTCGTTCCGCACCTACAAGGTGCTGCGCGATCCCGAGTGCCCCGCATGCTCACTCGACCCGGCCGACATCGTGATCGCCGAGTACGACGAGCACTGCATGCCCCACCGGGCTCACTAGAGCTCCGAGAGGCGAGCGGCCAGACCCGCTCGGCGCACGTCGAGCTTGCGGTACACGCTCGAGAGGTGCGCCTCGACCGTGCTCACGCCGATGTGGAGTGACGCCGCGATCTCCTTGTTGCTCTCGCCCGCGCCCGCGAGCTCGGCGACCTGCCGCTCGGTTCCGGTAAGCACCTCTGAGGGCGGTCGCCGACCGCTGACGCGTGCCGAGTTCGGCGCGCGCCTTCTGTCGCCCAGAGTCGCCCTCCGAGCTGTTCGAAGATCGCGATCGCCTGCTCCAGCGCGTCGCGAGCGGCGGCTCGTTGCTGCGCTTGGCGCAGGACGGAGCCCATGCACAGCAGCGTGCGGGCGCGTTCGAAGGGGTAGGTGGAGCCTTCGAGGGCGGCGAGCGACTCGCCGAAGGAGCGCTCAGCCGCGGCGAAGTCGCGGTCGACCGCGGCAAGGAGCGCCCTGCAACGAGATGTGGCGCCGAGTGCCCAGGGACCTCCCTGCCGGTCGGCGCGTTGCTCCCACTGTGCGAGAACGTGGCGAGCGCGTTCGATGTCATCGGCTTCGACCAGGGCCTCGATCGTGTCGGCCCACACAGTGGCCGTCGGATCGTCGCTGCCCATCTCGAAGAGCTGACCGGGAAGCTCACGCAGAAGGCCGGCGGCCCCGTGGCCATTGCCGAGCATCAGCTCGATTCGCCCGAGCACCGCCACGATCTCGATCTGGGCCAGGTGAGTCGCCTCCGCGTCGGTGCCCGAGAGGGCGTATCGGGCCGAGGCGCGAGCGTCGTCCACCAGTCCCAGGTCTGCCTCGACAAGCGCTTTGCGGACGATCAGCCACCTGTGGTCGACCGCCTGGCTCTGCTCGCCGGCGACGGCGGCTTCACGCGCGACATCGAGAGCCTTGGCCCACCGCCCATCAAGCCACTCGACGAGGACGAGCACCCACAGCAGCACCACGCGGGTGTACTCGTCGCCCGCGCGCCGATGCCTCGCTCGCCAGCTCCTCGAGGAGCGCCCGCGCCTGCTCGACCTCACCCATTCGCATCAGTTGTCGAGCGAGCGCACGTCGGGGACTGTCGAGGAATCCGAGTGCGAGGTGCTCGGCGCGTTCGATCCGGACGCCGCGGTCGAGCAGGAGACGTGTCGTCTCGACGGAGCGGGCTTCCGCATGCGAGATGTGTGCGATCGCGATCGCGATGAGCTCCGGGTCCTCGAGCCGCTCGGCGAGCTCGAGGGCGGCCCACCCGTCCGCGAGCGCAGCCGGGACGTCTCCCTGCGTGAAGTGGCTGAGGCTCCGGTCGGCGAGGAGTCGTGCCGATCTCCTGTCGTCGCCGGCGGCCTCGATGAGTGCTTCGTTGCACAGCGACACCTGCACCGAGGGGGTTCGGAAGTTGCTCCCTACGAGCTCAGCGAGCACATCCGCCCGTTCCGCGCCCGGCTCAGCTGCATCCCGGAGCGCCTCGAGGATCGCGATGGCGCGTGGGTTGCTGCCTGAGACGCGGTGTAGGACCGCGGCTCGCAGCCGCCGGCGACGCACAAGCCGGAGATCGTCGGGTGTGAGGTCCGCGGCGAGCTCGAGCAGGCTCGCGCCGACTGCTGGCGCTCCACGCCCAGCGGCCCCTTCGGCGGCTGCGTCGAGCTGTGCCGCGATCTCCGCGTTCGGACCCTCGGCTCCACGCGGCGAGGTGGAGTGCGCGCTCCTCGGGGTCAACGACGGCTCAGCGCGAGGCTTCTGTGCACAGCCCGGCGCTTCGAGATCGGGGCTTGCTGGTAGCAGACGGACGAGTGAAGCGGGTGGGTGAAGTAGACCCGCTCGTCGTCGAGCGTGACCAAGCCGTCCGCCGCCGCGGCAGCGAACGAGCGCAGCACTGCTTCGCGGTCTCCGTGCGCGGCCACGACGACCTCCACCGTGGGCCGCGCCAGCGCTGCCGTCTTCAGGAGCACCTCTGCGGTCTCGGCCGGCAGACGCGCCAGCCTTTCTGCCAGCGCCGCGCTCAACGTCTCGGGAACCTGCACGACGCGATCCTCCGTCGGCCGCGTTCCCGACCGGGCCATCTCGCGTCCGACTTCGAGCGCGAAGAACGGATTGCCGTGTGTCATGGACTGCAGCCGCACGAGCTCGGGCCTCGTCAGGTCGAGCCCGACTCGTTCGCGCAGGAGACGATCGAAGGCCGCGAGGTCGAGCGGCCCGACGACGACCTTGGTGAGGCGATCGGCATCGAACGAGCGGTCGAGATCGATTGGGATGGCGAGCCGGGGCGCGTGTCGGAGTGTTGCCAGCACAGCGACCGGTTCGGCGGCGAGACGTCGGAGTGCGATCTGTAAAGCGCCGGCGGAGGCCGCGTCCAGCCACTGGATGTCGTCCAGCGCGAGAACGCACGGACCCGAAGAGCTGAGCGCTCGGAGGGCGTCCAGCACTGCAAGCCCGATCGCGAGCGGGTCCGGTATGGCGTCGCCGGGCTCAGCGAGCAGCAGAACTACTTCGAGCGCGCGCCGGCGTGGCCCCGGGAGCGCGGCAGCGATGTCGTCGAACACCGGGTCCGAGGAGATCCGACAGACGCGGCAAACGACAGCGACGCCTCGGCCTCGATGCCGCGGCACATCAGCACACGGAAGCCCTGATCCCGCGCCGCCTCGACGCCCGCTTCCCAGAGGATCGTCTTGCCGATGCCCGCCTCACCCGAGATCGTCAACGCGCTCGGTCCCCGCGGCACTGCGTCGATGAACGCCCGGATCGAGTCCAGCTCTGCTTCGCGCCCCACTGTCGCGGTGAGAGTCATGGTGTCGGCGCCATTGTGCTCTCTAACTGGAGAGGGCGGCGGGTTCGGGCCCGCCGTAACCTGAGGGCATGGCCGGCGACGAGCGACACACCGACTCGGGCATCGAGATCCGCCCGACGTACACCTCGGAGGACCTCGCCGGTTGGGATCCGACGACGCGGCTCGGCGCGCCGGGTGAACCGCCGTACACCCGTGGCATCTATCCGACGATGCACCGCGGTCGGCTCTGGACGATGCGGCAGTACGCGGGGTTCGGCTCCGCCGAGTCGACCAATGAGCGATTCCACTTCCTGCTGAACGCGGGCCAGACGGGGTTGTCGTGCGCGTTCGATCTGCCCACACAGATGGGCTACGACTCCGATCACCCGCGTGCCGAGGGTGAGGTCGGCAAGGTCGGCGTCGCGATCGACTCGATCGAGGACATGCGGTTGCTGCTTGCCGGCCTGCCGCTCGAGAAGGTCACGACGTCGATGACGATCAACGCGACGGCGGCGATCCTCCTCTTGCTCTATGAGCTCGTGGCGGAGGAGCAGGGTGTCGCCGCTGGCGAGATCGGCGGCGGCACGATCCAGAACGACCTCCTGAAGGAGTACATCGCGCGCGGCACGTACATCTATCCGCCGCGCCAGTCGATGCGGTTGATCACCGACACTTTCGCCTACTGCATCGAGCGCATCCCTACTTGGAACATGATCTCGATCTCCGGCTACCACATCCGCGAGGCGGGATCGACGGCGGTGCAGGAGATGGCGTTCACGATCGCGAACGGAATCGCGTACGTGCAAGCCGCGATCGACGCGGGTCTCGATGTCGATGACTTCGGCCCGCGCTTGTCGTTCTTCTGGAACGCGCACAACAACTTCTTCGAGGAGATCGCGAAGTACCGCGCTGCACGACGCATCTGGTACTCACTCATGGGGGAGCGGTTCGGCGCGCAGAAGGCGGCGTCGAAGCTGTTGCGCTTCCACACCCAAACGGGTGGCTCCACCCTCACGGCGCAGCAACCTGAGAACAACGTGGTGCGGGTCGCCCTGCAAGCCCTCGCCGCGGTGATGGGCGGCACGCAGTCGCTCCACACCAACGGGTTCGACGAGGCGCTCGGCCTGCCGACAGAGCGAGCGGTGAAGATCGCGCTGCGGACGCAGCAGGTCATCGGGTACGAGTCCGGAGTGGTCGACACCGCCGACCCCCTCGGCGGCTCGTACTACCTGGAGTGGCTCACCGACGAGGTCGAGGCGAAGGCGCGTGAGTACGTCGACCGCATCGACGCCATGGGTGGTGCTGTCGCCGCGATCGAAGCGGGGTTCCAGATGGACGAGATCGAGGCCGCCGCGTACGAATACGCCAAGTCGGTCGACGACGGCGAGCGCACGATCGTGGGCGTCAACCGGTTCGTCGAGGAGACCGACGTCGAGCCCGAGGTCTTCCCGATCGACCCCGCCCTCCAACGACAGCAAGTCGATCGGGTGCGGGCGCTCCGCGCGAATCGAGACCAGGACGCGGTCGCCCACGCGCTCGAAGACGTGCGCGCGGCGGCGAGCGGCACCCAGAACCTCCTACCTCCGATGCGCGTCGCCCTCGAGCGTCGCACGACGTTGGGCGAGGTCAGCGACGCGCTCCGCGAGGTGTTCGGGGTCTACCAACCCACGCGCTGACCGCGACATCTCGGCGCCGGCCTCCGCTTCGCTTCGGGCGGCGCCTCTCGCTTCGCTCGACAATCGGTACTTCGCGCACCCGGGCGTCGCATTGCGCCGCCCGCTGGGCCGTCTCCCTCAGATGTCGCCGCCGAACGTGTCGCAGCTGCCGGCCTCTCCGCTGTCGTAGCCGGTCGTGAACCAGCGCGAGCGCTGCTCGGCCGAGCCGTGCGTCCAGGTCTCCTGGTCGATCTGTGGCGCCGGCTTGCTGCTGAAGCGTGTCGTCCCCTACCGCGGCCGCGGCGCCGAGGGCCTCCTCGATGTCGCCTTGCTCGAGGTCGCCTCGAGCGAACACCTGGTGCGCCCAAACGCCGGCGAGGCAGTCCGCTTGCAGCTCGAGCCGCACCGAGAGCTCGTTGGCCCCGTCAGGATCGTTCTGCTCCTGTTGATGGACCTCGCCGCTGATGCCCGTGATGTTCTGGACGTGGTGGCCCATCTCGTGGGCGATCACATAGGCCTGCGCGAAGTCACCGGGCGCTCCGAACCGTGTCGAGAGCTCTCGGAAGAAGTCGGTGTCGATGCGAACGGTGCTGTCGGCCGAGCAGTAGTGCGGGCCCACTCCCGAGTTGGCGAACCCACACGCTGACTGCGTCCCGCCCGAGAACAGCACGAGCTCCGCGGGCTGGTAGCTCCTGCCCGAACTGCTGCTCCCAGAGCGACTGGGTGTCGTTGAAGACGAAGATGACGAAGTCGGTCAGCGGGTCCGGCGCTTCGTTCAACGATTCCCCGGCGGGCGCGGCCTGGACTCCGGTCACGTCCTCGAGCACGTCCCCGACGTCGAAGCCTCCTCCGCCGCCGGTCAGCGCTTTTCCTCCGAGGAACGCGACAACAAGGACCACGATGAGCCCGACGACGCCTCCGCCCTTGCCGAGCGAGCCCATGCCGCCGATCACCGACCCCAGGCCGCCGAGTCCTCCGGTGGATCCACCCTGACCGCGCTCGTCGCGGACATGCTCGGTCGACGTCCCGCGCTTCCACTTCATGAGATCCCCTTCACCGTTGTGAGCGTCGTTCCCGATTGTTGACTCGGCAACACCCATGTTGCTGGTGTTGCTGCTGTTACGGTTGTGGTTGCTGTGGTCACCCGCCAGCAGTCTTCGCCGCGCCGGTCGTCCGGATCCTCCGGGCCGAAGGGGTCGCGCCCCGGCCCCGGACCGGGTGGATGGCGGGAGGCGATCTCGGGCCACGAGGGTGACCTTGCCGGCCTCGCCTGCCTCGTCGTGGCGGTCGTCGCCGGTCTCGGGATCTACGCGGACTGGGCCGGCGTGGTTGGAACCGCCCTGCGCGAGGGCATCGGCCTCCTCGTCGGATGGGTGCGGCTCGCCGTGCCGTTCGCGCTGGTGTTCGTCGGCATCGCGCTCATCCGGGGTCGGGCACCCGCCGAGCGCATCCGCCTGGCCTTGGGGTTCGCGCTGCTCACGATCTCCGCGACCGGTCTCCTCGAGCTGGCCCTCGGCCCCGGTCAGTGGGACGCCGCGCTCGACGAGTTCCGCGACGCCGGGGGCGTTCTCGGCGCGGCGGCCGCGCTCCCCATGCAACGGGTGCTCGCCACTGCGGGCGCCGCGCTCGTGCTGAGCGGTGTTGGCTTGGCCGGTGTGCTCATCCTCACCCGAGCGACGCTCCAGGCGCTCGCGTCCGGCGCCGCGAGCGGAGTGCGACCGGTGCACGCGGCGGCGAGACGTGTCGTCGGTTCGGTTTCGACGCTCTCGGCTGAGCGATTCGGTGTCAGCGATGGCACGGTGGTCGACGTACGCGAGGCGGAGGAGTCGTCCGAGTCGGTCGCGGTGATCTACGACGCCGACGAGGAGCAAGAGGACGAAGACGGCGAGGACGACGCTGAGGACGCCGAGGACGAGCTCGACGTCCCGCTCGACGACGAGGAAGCCGACGACGACAGCGAGTCCGAAGAGGTCGTCGTCGAGCAGCTCGAGATCCCGCTCGGTCCGGCGGCCGCGAAGGGATCGTGGAAGCTCCCGTCGCTCAACTTGCTCGCAAGGAGCTCCGCGCAGGAGGTCGACGAGCGGCTGGTCGAGGAGGCCGGCCGGGTGCTCGAGGCGGCGCTCGCTGCCCATGGCGTCGAGACGCGGCTCGTCGGGATGACCGTCGGCCCGACGGTCACTCGGTACGAGCTCGAGCTCGCCCCGGGAGTGAAGGTCGCCCGCGTCACGAGCCTCCACAAGGACATCGCCTACGCCATGGCGTCACCGGATGTGCGCATCCTCGCTCCGATCCCGGGGCGCTCGGCCATCGGCGTCGAGGTGCCGAACCGGCAACGCCACCTCGTCGCGCTCGGCGACATCCTCAGCTCGTCCGAGGCTCGCAAGGCTTCCCATCCTCTGGAGGTCGCGGCGGGGCGCGACATCTCAGGCCGCGCCGTGCTGATGAACCTCGCGACGATGCCCCACCTTCTTGTCGCGGGGGCGACCGGCGCCGGCAAGTCGAGCTGCATCAACTCGATCGTGACCTCGGTGCTGATGCGCTCAACCCCTGAGCAGGTCCGGATGATCCTCGTCGACCCGAAGCGCGTCGAGATGGGGCAGTACAACCGGCTGCCGCACCTCCTCACTCCTGTGGTCACCAACCCCAAGCGCGCCGCGAACGCGCTGGCGTGGGCGGTCAAGGAGATGGAGCGTCGCTACGACCTCCTGCACGAGATCGGCGTGCGCGACATCACCGGCTACAACGCGGCGTACGACCGGGGGGAGCTGGTGCCGCCGCTCGGCTCGGAGCGACAGTACGAGCGGCTGCCGTTCATCCTCGTCGTCGTTGACGAGCTCAACGACCTCATGATGGTGGCCGCCCGCGACGTCGAGGACTCGATCTGCCGCATCGCCCAGATGGCTCGTGCCGTCGGCATCCATCTCGTCATCGCGACGCAGCGGCCGTCCGTGAACGTGATCACCGGTGTGATCAAGGCGAACATCCCCGCCCGTCTCGCGTTCGCGGTGTCGAGCCTCGCCGACAGCCGCGTCATCCTCGACCAGCAGGGTGCCGAGCGGCTCATCGGCCAGGGAGACATGTTGCTGCTCGGTCCGGCCTCGAGCGTGCCGCAGCGGGTGCAGGGCGCGTGGGTCAGTGAGGAGGAGGTGCGCAAGGTCGTCGGGCATTGGCGCCGCCAGGGAGGCGAGCCCGGTTACGTGTCGGGCATCGAAGGCGATGACACCGCGGGTGGCGGAGGCATCCTCTCGACACTCGGCGGCGACGACGAGGACGACGAAGCGCTGATGCGCCAGGCGATGGAGCTCGTGGTGCGCTCACAGCTCGGCTCGACCTCGATGCTGCAGCGGAAGCTACGCGTCGGCTTTGCCCGAGCTGGCCGCCTCATGGACCTGCTCGAGCAGCGTGGTGTCGTCGGCCCGTCCGAGGGATCCAAGGCCCGCGCGGTGCTGATGACGCCCGAGGAGCTCGACGGCATCTTGAGCAGCGAGGCTTGACTCGCGCTTGAGCGCTGGAGGTCCTTATTTGACCTCTGCCGCTCAAACGTCGGGTCGGCAGAGGGCGATATCGTCCCGCCGTGCCCAGCGTCCCGTCCCGCGATCTGTGCGCGGTCCCGAACCCGCACCCCGGTCGCGACTACGTCGTCTCGTGTGAGACGTCCGAGCTCACGTGCCTCTGCCCGATGACGGGGCAGCCCGACTTCGCGACGGTGCGCATCGAGTACGTTCCCGACGCCTCGATCGTCGAGCTCAAGTCGCTCAAGCTCTATCTCTGGACCTACCGCGACGAAGGGACGTTCCACGAGGACGTGACGAATCGCATCCTCGACGACCTCGTGGCTGCGATCGCGCCGCGCCGCATGACCGTGCACACAACCTGGCTGCCTCGTGGCGGCATCACAACGGAGGTAACCGCGACCCATGGCTGAGCTGCGTGAGATCACGACCGGGCTGCGCTTCCCCGAGGGCCCGATTGCGATGCCCGACGGCAGCGTCGTGCTCGTCGAGATGTTCGGGCCCGCCATCACCCGGGTGAAGCCCGACGGCACGAAGGAAGTGATCGCGGAGGTGCCCGGTGGGCCCAACGGCATCGCGATCGGCCCCGACGGCGCGATCTATGTGTGCAACAACGGCGGAGCTTTCACGCCGGTCGATCTCGGCGGGTTGATGCTGCCGGGACCGTTCGATCCGACCCGCTACATCGGCGGTCGGATCCAGCGCGTCGACATCACGACGGGCGAGATCACCGATCTCTACACCGAGTGTGACGGCCATCCACTCCGCGCCCCGAACGACCTCGTGTTCGACGAGAGCGGAGGCATGTGGTTCACCGATCACGGCGTCCGCGAAGAGCGCACGAGTGATCGCACCGGCATTTACTACGCCAAGGCCGACGGGTCGCTGATCAAGGAAGTGATCTTCCCGGTCGACTCGCCGAACGGCATCGGGCTGTCGCCGTCGGGTGACATGCTCTATTACGCAGAGACGCACGCCGGGCGCGTGTTCCAACGTCGCATCACCGGTCCCGGCGAGCTTGCCCCCGTGGCCCCCCTCGACTTCGGTGCGATGTTGCTGTGTGGTCTCCCGGGCCTCTCGCTCCTCGACTCACTCGCGGTCGACGGTGCTGGCAACGTGTGCGTCGCGACCATCGCGGAGAACGCCGGAGTGACCGTGATCTCACCCGCCGGCAAGGTGATCGAGCACGTGGACACCGGCGACTTCCTCACGACGAACATCTGCTTCGGAGGCGACGACCTGCGAACCGCGTACATCACTGTCTCGTCGAGCGGGCGACTCCTGGCGACGGAGTGGCCCCGGCCGGGCCTGAAGCTGGCCTACTGAGCGGCGGTTGCGCTCAGCGCCCGCGGAACGACGGGGGCCGCTTCTCCATGAACGCGGCCTGCCCTTCCCGGTAGTCGTCGGAACGGAAGCACTCCTCGACGAGCGACGCCACGAGCGCGAGATCGCGCTTCGACGGGTCTCGCCGCGCCTCGCGGATGGCGACCTTGAGGGACCTGACCGTGAGAGGGGCGTTGTCGCGGATCGCACCGGCAAGCGACCACACCTCGTCCCTCAGCTTCTCGGTGGGCACGACGCGGTTGACGAGGCCGACGTGCAGCGCCTCGCTGGCGGTGAGCCGCCGCGCCGAGAACAGGATCTCGCTGGCCCACGAGGGACCAACGAGCTGCATGAGCTGGTCGACACCTCCGAACCCGTAGCCGAGTCCGAGCCGAGCTGCGGGCACGCCGAACTGACTGTCGTCGCTGCAGATGCGGATGTCGGCCTGCAGGGCGGTGAGGAGACCGCCGCCGATGCAATAGCCGCGGATCATGGCCAGGATCGGCTTCTCGAGCTCGATCCACGCTCGAGCCGCGTCGACCTGGCCCGCGTCGAAGTCGGCTCGCGCTTCCGGCGTCGTGCGTTGCGTCCCGAACTCGCTGATGTCCGCGCCGGACACGAACGCCTTCCCGCCCGCGCCCGTCAGCACGACGACCCGAACGGCGTCGTCGGCCTGCAGTGCCCGCAACACGCGCGGCAACGCGTCGCGGATCGGGGCGGACAGGGCGTTGTGCTTGGTCGGGTTGTTGAAGGTGACGAGCGCGATGCCTTCGTCGAAGTCGCACAACAGCTGCTCGGTGCCGGTGTCCGTCACGCCCACTGTTGCAACACCTCCTCGACCGAGGCAGGACGTTCACCGGCCGCGGTCCGCACTGTCGTGATGCCGTCCATGTTCACCGGGTTGCGGATGACGTCGAGGGCGACCACGTCGAGGTGCTGCACCTGCTCGTCTGCAAACACCTCGTCCATCGAGTAGACGGGCCCGCAGGGCACGCCGGCAGCGTTGAGCACCTCGACCCACTCGGCCGTGGTGCGTTGGGAGAGCCGCTCGGCGACGATGCCGTTGAGTGCGACTCGGTTGGCTGACCGTTTGGTGCCGCTGTCGAAGCGCGGATCGTTCGGCAGATCCGGAAGGTCGATGGCCGCACAGAAGCGATGGAGCAGCCGGCCTGAAGGGCCCGCGACGTTCACCCATCCGTCCTTCGACCGGAAGCACCCCATCGGCACGAGCGTGGGGTGGTGGTTCCCTTCCTGCACGGGCACTTCACCATCGATGGTCCACCGCACCGCCTGCAGGTCCATCATCGAGATCATCGTCTCCAGCAAGGACGTGCGCACCCACCGACCGACCCCCGTGCGGTCGCGCTCGTGCAGTGCCACCAGGATGCCGATCGCGAGGTGAAGGCCGGCCGCGAGGTCGCTCACCGGGATGCCGACGCGTGTCGGTTCGGTGTGCGGCAGGCCAGTCACGCTCATCAGGCCGCCCATGCCTTGCGCGATCTGATCGACGCCGCCCCGTTCCGCGTACGGACCGTCTTGCCCAAAGCCGGATATCGAGCCGTAGACGAGGCGTGGATTGCGGGCGTGCACGATCTCCCATCCGAACCCGAGCTTGTCCTTCACCGAGGGCCGCATGTTCTCCACGAGGACGTCGGCGCGCTCGACGAGCCGCAGCAGGGCTTCGGACGCGCCGTCCGTCTTCAGGTCGAGCGACACGGTGCGCTTGTTGCGATGGAGGTTGCGGGCGTCGCTGCCGCGGACGCCCGCCGGGTCAGACGGCGGCTCGACCCGCACCACGTCCGCGCCCCAGTCCGCGAGCTGCCGCACGCACTGCGGCCCCGCTCTCGCGATCGTGAGGTCGACCACCCGGATGTCGTCGAGGGGAAGCGTCATCACCGCCCATTCTCTCGCTCAGCTCGCGGCATCATCGCCCGGTGTCGGAAGAGGCGGGGCCAGTAGCCTTTCGAGCCATGGCCCAGCGGTTCTACATCGAGACCTTGGGCTGCCCGAAGAACCAGGTCGACTCCGACAAGCTCGTCGGCACGCTGCTCGCGGATGGCTTGCAGCCGACGGAATCCATCGACGAGGCCGACCTCGTAGTGGTCAACACGTGTGCGTTCATCGAGGAGGCGCGGCAGGAGTCGGTCGACACGATCCTGACGCTCTCCGCGGCGCGCAAGGCCGGTGCTCGCATCGTCGTCACCGGTTGTCTCGCCGAGCGGTACGGCACCGAGCTCGCGGATGCGCTCCCTGAAGTCGACACGGTGGCCGGCTTCGGTGTGCCGGTGACGCTCACGGTCAAGCGGGGTCCGAGCGCCCCGTCGCTGGACCTGCTCAACCTTCCTCGCCCGCCCGCTTCTGCGCCCTGGGCGTACGTGAAGATCGCGGAGGGCTGCGACCGGGCTTGTGGCTTCTGCGCGATCCCATCGTTCCGCGGGCCGCAGCGCAGCCGCACCCCCGACTCGATCCTCGAGGAGGTCGACCAGCTTCGTGCCCAGGAGATCGTCCTGGTCGCGCAAGACCTGGCCTCCTACGGAAAAGACGTCCCCGGGCTCGGCGCCGGCGCCATCGTGCCCCTCGTCGAGAAGGTCGCGGCCCAGGTCCCGCGGGTGCGTCTCCTCTATTTGTATCCCTCTGACCTCAGCGATGGTCTGATCGATGTGATCTGTGGGGGGAACGTCCCGTACTTCGACCTCTCCCTCCAGCACGTATCGAAGCCCCTGCTGCGCCGCATGCGCCGGTGGGGTGATGGCGAGCGGTTCCTGCGCCGGATCGGCGACATCCGCGAGCAGCGGCCCGACGCAGCCTTCCGCACGAACTTCATCGTCGGCTATCCCGGCGAGACGGAGGAGGACCACGACCAGCTCCTCGCCTTCGTCGACGAAGCTCAGCTCGACTGGTGCGGGTTCTTCGCCTACTCGAAAGAGGAGGGCACGTACGCGGCCGACCTCGACGGCGTCGTCGCCGCTCCGCTGATGGCCGAGCGCCTGGCCGAGCTGCGTGAACGCCAGGATGCGATCACAGCGCGTCGCCGCGAGCGACTCATCGGCGCACAGATCGAGGTCTTGGTCGACCGACCGGGCGTCGGGCGGAGCCACCGCGAAGCACCGGAGATCGACGGCATCGTCGAGATCCCCGAGCAGCTCGTGGTCGGGTCGTTCGTCTCGGTCGTGGTGACCGGTGCAATGGGTCCGGATCTCGTGGCGGCGTCGGTCTGATGGCGACCAGCTTCGGGCCGTCCGCGCTGGCCACGCCCGCCAATGGCGTGACTGTGGCGCGCCTGCTCACCGCGCCGCTGCTCTTCGCGATGATCGAGGGCACGGAGGGATCGTGGGCTGCCTTCCTCGTGTGGACCGCCCTCTGCGTCACCGACGGCATCGACGGCATCCTCGCCCGCCGCCACGGCACGACGCGCTCCGGCGCGTTCCTCGACCCGCTCGCCGACAAGGTGCTCGTGCTCGGGGCCATGTTCGCGCTCGTGCAAGAGGACGTGTTCTGGTGGCTGCCCGTGGGTCTGATCGCCGTGCGCGAGATCGCGATCAGCATGTATCGCAGCTTCGCGGGGAAGCAGGGGATCACGATCCCGGCGCGCCGAGGAGCGAAGCTGAAGACGCTGTGTCAGCAGCTCGCGGTCGGGTTCGCTCTGGCCCCGCCCCTTGCGGACGAGCGCTGGCTCTTCAACACGTTTCTGTGGGTCGCCGTAGTGCTCACGCTTGTCACGGGCGCGCAGTACCTGTTCGATGCTCGCCGCGTGGCGCGACAACAGCTCGCGTGAGTCTGCGCTGCGAGGTCGTCGCCGTCGGTACGGAGCTGCTGCTCGGCCAGGTCGTGGACACCAACTCCTCGTGGATCGGTGAACAGCTCGCGCTCGCCGGCATCGACTCTCACTTCCAGACGAAGGTGGGCGACAACCGGGGCCGCATCGTGTCGGTGCTGCGGCTTGCCCTCGACCGCAGTGACGCAGTGATCGTGTGCGGCGGACTCGGCCCGACGCACGACGACATCACGCGGGAGTGCATCGCCGAAGTCATGGGCGTCCAACTCGAGCGCGACGCCGCGATCGCGGATCACATCCGCGAGATGTTCGCGAGCCGGGGCCGCCGCATGGCCGACAACAACCTCCGGCAGGCCGATGTGCCCGCCGGCGCCTCCGTGATCCCACAACGCCGCGGCACCGCACCGGGCCTGATCTGTCCCGTGGGCGACAAGGTGATCTTTGCGGTGCCGGGCGTGCCGCATGAGATGAAGGAGATGCTCGAGCGGGCGATCATCCCCGATCTTCGCGTTCGGTCCGGCGAGACCGCGGTGATCGTGAGCCGGACGCTGCGGACGTGGGGAGAGAGCGAGTCTGGGCTGGCGGAGATCCTCGCCCCGTTGATCGAACGGCTCGAGACCAGGGGCAATCCGACGCTCGCGTTTCTGGCGAGCGGCATCGAGGGTCTGAAGGTGCGGCTGACCGCCAAGGCGGCTTCTGGCGAAGTCGCTCGCGCCCTGCTTGCGGTGGAGGAGGTCGAGGTGCGGGCGACCCTGGGACGGCTCGTCTTTGGCACCGACGACGAGAACATGGAGAGCGCGGTGCTCTCGCTCCTGCGCTCGCAGGGCCGCACCTTGGCGCTCGCCGAGTCGGTCACAGGCGGACTCGTCGCGGCGCGTCTCACCTCGGTGCCGGGCGCGTCCGACGTCTTCAGGGGATCCGTCGTGTCCTACGCGACGGAGGTGAAACAGGACATCCTCGGCTTACCGCAGGGCCCAGCGGTCTCGGAGGAGGCGGCGATGGCGATGGCTGAAGGTGCTTGCCGCGTCATGGACGCCGACGTCGGGCTCGCGCTCACGGGGGTCGCCGGCCCGACCGAGCAGGACGGTCAGCCGGTGGGCACGCTCTTCGTCGGCCTGAGCATCGACGGCTCGGTCGAGGCGGCGCACCTGCGCCTGCCGGGCGATCGCGATCAGATGCGGCAGTTCGCAACGATCTCTGCGCTCAACCTGTTGCGGTTGCGTCTGCTGGATCGGGTGGAGGTCGGCTGAGCGAGCGCCTCTTCGTCGCGGTCTGGCCTCCCGACCAGGTGCTCGACGAGATCGAGGCACTGCCGCGGCCCGAGCTCGTGGGCGTGCGGTGGACGGGCCGGACGCAGTGGCACGTCACCCTCCGCTTCCTCGGCGACGCTGACGAATCCGTCGTCCGCCGGGCCCTCGACGGCGTTGCCGCGCCCACCGTCGAGGCGCATGTCGGGCCGAGCGTGCAACGACTCGGGAGGGGCGTGCTGTGCCTCCCCGTGTCGGGGCTAGACGCCGTGGCGGCAGCGGTGATCGATGCGACCAGATCGATCGGGCGCCCGCCAGACCATCGCGAGTTCCGAGGCCACCTCACGATGGCGCGCGTCAACGGGCGGGTGCCGCCCGTGTCAGCAGCGATCGACTGTCGATGGACGGTTGCTACCTTCGCCCTCGTGTGCAGTCACCTGGGAGGCGGGCCGGCCCGCTACGAGACCGTGGCCACCTGGCCGCTGCAGCCATGACTGAGATCGCCGCCGATCCTCACGCGGCCGTCGTCGAGGCGTTGAAGGCGCAACGGGCAAAGTTCGACGTCATGGAGTGCGATCCCGACTTCGCGGACACAGCGGCGTTCTGCGAGAAGTATGGCATCGCGCCCGAGGAGTCGGCCAACACCATTCTCGTCGTCGGCAAGTCCGAGCCGAGGCGCTACGTCGCCTGCGTCGTGCTCGCCACGACACGCCTCGACGTCAACGGCATCGTGCGCCAGCGGCTCGGCGTGAAGAAGGCATCGTTCGCCTCGGCCGACGAGACGCGCGACCGCACCGGCATGCTCATCGGCGGAGTGACACCCGTCGCACTGCCCGATGAAGTCCCGATCTGGGTCGACGCCGCGGTGATGAAGCCGGCGTCGATCGTGCTGGGCGGCGGCGACCGCTCCACGAAGCTCCGCATGACCCCGGCGACGCTCGCAACACTGCCCCGCGTCGAGGTCGTGCAAGACCTGGCGAGATGACTCCTCGGGGTCGATGCCCGTGACGGTCGACGTGCTCGCCCGCGTGTACCACGTCGCCCTCGTGACGCGTGCCGTCGACGAGCGGCTGTGGATCCTGACACGACAGGGACGAGCCGGGTTCGTGCTGACTGCGCGCGGCCACGAGATCGCGCAGATCGCGAGCGCTGTTGCGATGCGTGTCGGTGTCGACTCGGCGTGGCTCTACTACCGGGATCTCGGCGTCGGTCTCGCGCTCGGGGTGACGCCGTACGAGCTGTTCCTCGGTGCGCTCGCTCGGGCCGACGATCCGCACAGCGGCGGCCGCCAGCTCACGGCGCACCTCTCGAGCCCCGAGCTGCGCATCGGTTCGGTCTCGAGCGCCGTAGGAGCACACGTGCCGCACGCGGTCGGGGCGGCGTATGCCTCCGTGGTGAAGGGCGAGGATTCGGTTGCGATGTGCTGGTTCGGCGACGGCGCCGCATCAGAGGGTGGGGTGCACGAGGCGATGAACCTGGCGGGCGTGCACAAGCTGCCCGTTGTCTTCCTGTGCGAGAACAACGGCTACGCGATCAGCGTGCCGCTCGCGCTGCAGATGCCGATCACGTCGATGGAGGAGCGGGCCTCGGGCTACGGATTTGCGGGAGCGTCGGTCGACGGCGGCGACGCGGAGGCCGTGTTCGCCGCGTCGGCTGCAGCGATCGCCCGCGCTCGGGCCGGCGAAGGGCCGACGCTGATCGATCTAAAGGTGCCCCGCATCACCGCGCACTCCTCTCAGGACGACGACTCGTACCGCGATGCCGCAGCGAAGGCGGCCGCTGCGACCCTTGACCCGATCCCGAGGTTGCGCACGCGGCTCATCGAGCTGGGCGCCCTCGATGCCGAGGAGGACGAGGTCGCTCGGAAGACGATCGCAGCAGAGGTGCTCGCCGCCAGCGAGGAGGCCTTTCGCCAAGCCGAGCCCGATGGCGCACGTGCCCGGCGTTGGCTGTACGCCGATGACACCGATGACGCCCATGGCTGAGCTCCGCCTGATCGAGGCGATCTGCGAAGCGCTCCACGAGGAGATGGCCCGCGACCCGAATGTCGTGATGCTGGGTGAGGACGTCGGTGTGAAGGGCGGCGTCTTCGGTGCGTCGAAGGGCCTGCTCGACGCGTTCGGTCCGAGGCGCGTGCTCGACACGCCGGTGTCCGAGATCGCCATCGCTGGCGCGGCGATCGGTGCGGCGATGATGGGACTGCGGCCGGTCGCCGAGTTCCAGTTCGCCGACTACATGCACCCGGCCTACGACCAGGTCGTCAATCAGGCGGCGACTGTCCGCTGGCGCAGTGTGGGGCGCTTCGGCGTGCCCGTCGTGTTCCGAGCGCCGTTCGGCGGCGGAGTGAAGGGCGGGGTGTACCACTCGCAGAGCATGGAGTCGGCCTACTGCCACGTGCCGGGGCTCAAGGTCGTCGTGCCGGCGACGCCGGCGGATGGCAAGGGCCTCCTCAAGTCGGCCATCCGCGACGACGACCCCGTGGTGTTCTTCGAGCCGAAGCGCGCATACCGCATGGCGCCCGAGGAAGTCGGCGACGCCCTCGAACCGCTCGGCGTCGCACGCGTCGACCGTGCCGGCACGACGTTGTCGATCGTGACCTACGGCATCGGCGTGCACCTCGCGCGCGACGCCGCCGTCACGCTCGCGGACGACGGCATCGACGTCGAGATCCTCGACCTTCGTACGCTCGTCCCGATGGATCGTGAGGCGGTCGCGACCTCAGTCGGGAAGACGGGCCGGTTGCTCGTCCTGCACGAGGCGAACAAGACGATGGGCTTCGGTGCGGAGATCGCTGCGTTCGCCGCCGAGGAGCTCTTCTACGATCTCGACGCGCCGATCGTGCGGGTAGCGGGTGCCGACTGCCACCAGCCGTACAACGGACCTGAGGAAGCGGCGGTCATCCCCGGCGTAGCCGACGTGATCGCTGCTGCATCGCAGCTCGCGGCACGCTGACTCGGCCCTGAACGACTAGCGCGCGCGATGGCCGAGCCGGCCCTCGTCGTTGAGGCCCAGCTCGGCCATCGGTTGGGGGATCAGACGATCGTGAGGACGATCGTGTTCGGAGCGAGGCCGCTCGAGTCGGTCGTGTCGTTGCCCGCGAGGGTGTCGAAGACGAGCGCGTCCGTCGAGGTCCGCCGCCGTCAGGTTCACGGTGGCGACCAGGCCGGCAACCGTCACCGATCCGCTCGCTCCCGAGACGACGACGGCGTCATCGCCGTTCGTGCCCTCGACAGTGATGGTGTCGACGGCTCCATCACCGGTGCCGCTCGCCGGGGCTCCTTCGAGGTTGCCGTTGAGCGTGGTGAGGTCGGTGCCGCTCATGTCGTGGACCCGTACGCGTGTCGGTCCCGGCGAGCGCCGCCAAGTCGATCCGCTCGACGTCGTCGAGGTCCATGATGATGTTGCCGAGGTTGCGGAAGAACCGAACCCGTTGCCCGTTCGCCGAGACGTCGAAGATCTCGTCTAGGCCGGCGCCGTTGAACGTCATCGCGTCGAGTCCGTCCTGACCTTCCACGACGTCGCTTCCTTCGCCTGGGTCCCACTGGAAGCGGTCGTCGCCGGCGCCGAGGAGAGCGGTGTCGGCTCCTCGACCACCGTCGACGAAGTCGTTGCCGTCTCCGCCGAGGAACGTCTCGTTCCCGCCGCCGCCGACGAGCCGGTCGTTGGCGAGGCCGCCGTCGACGGAGAGCTTCATCGCGGTGGCGTCGAGGCCGGAAGCATCGACATTGTCGTCGCCCCCGAGGGTGTTCACAGCCAGCGCGTCGAGCGTCGGGTCCGCCGCCGTCACGTGGATCGTGGCCGCCAGGCCGGTGACGGTCGCTGCACCGTTGGCACCTGAGACGACGACAGCGTCGTTGCCATCCGTGCCGTTCACCGTGACGGTGTCGGGCTGACCGTCGCTCACCCCGCCGCCGAGCGTGGCCTCGAGGTCACTGTTGAGTGTCGTGAGGTCAGTCCCGCTCATGTTGTTGACCGTGAGCGTGTCGCGTCCGCCGAGGGCGTCGAGGTCGATCTGCTCGACGTCGTTGAGGTCCATCGTGATGTTGCCGGCGTCGCGGAAGAACCGAATTCGTTGCCCGTTGGCCGACACGTCGAAGTTCTCGTCTCCGCCGGCGCCGTTGAACGTCATCGCATCGAGGCCGCTCTGGCCTTCGACGACGTCGCTTCCTTCGCCGGGGTCCCACTGGAAGCGGTCGTCACCGATGCCGAGGACGGCAAGATCGGCTCCTCGTCCGCCATCCACGAGGTCGTTGCCCTCGTTGCCGAAGAACGTGTCGTTCCCGACGCCTCCGAGCAGGGTGTCGTTGCCTCCACCTCCGAACATGAACGTCGGGGACTGATCGGTGAAGGTGACTTGGGTTTCGTCGACGCGCACCCGATCATCGCCCCCGAAACCGAGGACTGCGATCCGGTTGAAGTTCGAACGGTTGACCGTGAAGTCGGAGGTGCCGTCATCGCCGATGTCGACGCGAAGGACGCTCGTGTCGTCGGCTCCCACTCGAAGGGCAACCGTGTCGGGCCCGTTCGAGCCGAAGACGAACAGTGTGCCGAAGGCAACGAACGGACGGGGGAGGAAGGGGGTGGTCGCACCCGCAGTCGTCGCCGCGACGCCCACGCTCGCAGCGCCGAGTGACGCGGCGAGCATCAGTTTCGCGAGACGAGCCGTCGTGGGTCGGGTGATCCTGTGCTTGTCGTGAGTCATTGTGTTCCTCGTTTCGTGCTGGGGGGTTGCCCGCCTCTACGAGGAGTGCTGATGACGCGTTCAGCCCGAGTGGTGTGAATCGAGTCATGCGAGTTTCGTGACGCGGAAGCCGAGCCAGCGCGCGGCGCGCGTCGGTGCTGCTTGCCGTGCGTGTGATGTGCGGTGGTACGTTCGCCCGGCGAAGGAGAACGACTTGCCTGCGGTAGAAGTCACACGACTGACGAAGCGGTACGGCACGCTCGAAGCAGTCCGGGGCATCGACTTCTCGGTCGAAGCGGGCGAAGTCTTCGCACTGCTCGGGCCGAACGGCGCAGGCAAGACGTCCACCCTCGAGGTGCTCGAGGGCTTCAGTCGGCGGAGCGGCGGCGAGGTGCGGGTGCTTGGCGTCGATCCCGAGCGACGCAGGACGGGAGTGGCGCGAGCGCGTGGGCATCGTGCTTCAGGGCGCGGTGATCGAGCCGTACCTGAAGGTGCGCGAGGTGCTCCGCCGCAACGCGGGCTACTACCCCCGGCCGCGCGCGGTCGATGACGTGCTCGACCTGGTCGGCCTCGCTGACAAGGCGGACGCCCGCGTGAAGACGTTGTCCGGCGGCCTGCAGCGCCGGCTCGATGTCGGGCTCGGCATCATCGGCGCGCCCGAGCTGCTGTTTCTCGACGAGCCGACGACCGGCTTCGACCCCTCGGCTCGCCGAGGCGCCTGGGAGCTGGTCGAGAAGCTGAAGGGCGAGGGCACGACGATCATCCTCACGACCCACTACATGGACGAGGCCCAGCACCTCGCCGATCGGGTCGTGGTGATCAACCGGGGCGAGATCGTCGCGGCCGGCACGCCCGAGACGATCGGCGGTCGGGCCAAGGCTGCTGCGCGCATCCGCTTCGCCTTGCCACCAGGGGTCGCGCCGCCTTCCCTCGGTGTCGCTGTCGCCCGTGATGGGCCGAGCGCGTTCACGATGGAGTCGACCGACGAGGTCCGCACGTTGCATGCATTGACGTCGTGGGCGCTCGACAACGAGGTCGAGCTCATCGGACTCACCGTGGATCGCCCGTCGCTCGAAGACGTCTACATCGAGCTGACGTCGTCCGTACCCTCCTCCGAGGTGACCCCGTGAACGCGGCCGCGCTTTCGGTGCACCAGCTCGGCTACGAGCAGAAGAGCTACTGGCGCAACCCGGCGTCGGCGGGGTTCACGTTCGCGTTCCCGGTGATCTTCCTCGTGCTGTTCGGGTCGTTGAACAACGGCAGCACGATCGACTTCCTGGGTGGGCTGAGCTGGAACCAGTACTACATCGCCGGCATCCTTTGCTTCGGCGTGATCAGCGCATCGTTCACGAACCTCGCGATGACGTTGTCGATTCGGCGGGACGAAGGAGTGTTGAAGCGCCTGCACGGCACGCCGCTGCCGGCGTCGTCGATGTTCGGGGGACTGCTGCTGAACGCGCTCGTGGTCGCGGCGATCCTCACCGCGATCCTGATGGCCGTTGCGATCGCGTTCTTCGATGTGACGTTCCCGGGCCATTGGGCGGCGCTGGTCGTCGCGCTGGTGGTCGGCACTGCGTCGTTTGCCGCGCTCGGCGTTGCCGTCGCGTCGCTCATCCCGAATGCTGATGCCGCCCCGGCGATCGTCAACGGCATCCTGTTCCCGATCTTGTTCATCTCCGGCGTGTTCTTCCCGATCGAGGGCGACGCCTTCCTGGGCCAGGTCGGCGATGTGTTCCCGGTGCGCCACTTCGTGAACGCGGTGTTCGCCGCGTTCGACCCCCGCCTCGCTCACGGCATGGCCCACGGCTGGGCCTGGGACGACCTCGCCGTCGTGGCGATCTGGGGGATCGTCGGCGCCGTCGTCGCCGTGCGCTTCTTCCGCTGGGACCCCCGCCGCAAGTAGTAGCTGCCGCAAGGAGCCCCGGTTTCTCAGGTAGATAACGCGTCACTGGTGACGCGTTATCCGCCGCAGAACGGCTCGCCGGCCATCGCATCCTTGACCGAACAGCTGTTCGAAACTACAGTCGTGTGAGTCCGACGCAGGAGCCCTGGCGACCATTGGCAGAGCCCTGGCGACCATCGGCAGGGGAATGTCCCACCCCCTTTGTACGGTCGCATTCCCAGACGATGCGGCCGCCGAAGGCGGTGGCGGAGACCACGAAAGGACACACCGTGGAGCGCGACAAGGCACTCGAGATGGCGCTGGCTTCGATCGACAAGCAGTTCGGCAAGGGCTCGATCATGCGGATGGGGGAGAAGGGCTCGATGAACATCGAGACGATCCCCACGGGCGCATTGGCACTCGACATCGCCCTCGGTGTCGGCGGGCTCCCGAGAGGGCGCGTCGTCGAGGTGTACGGGCCCGAGTCGTCGGGCAAGTCGACGCTCGCCATGCACGTCGTCGCCGAGTCGCAGCGCAACGGCGGCATCTGTGCCTACATCGACGCCGAGCACGCGATGGATCCGGTGTACGCGAAGGCCATCGGCGTCGACATCGATGAGCTCCTGATCTCGCAGCCCGACACCGGTGAGCAGGCGCTCGAGATCGCCGACATGCTGATCCGCTCGGGCGCGCTCGACATCGTCGTCATCGACTCTGTGGCTGCGCTCACTCCTCGGGCCGAGATCGAAGGTGAGATGGGCGACACGCACGTCGGCCTCCAGGCTCGCCTCATGAGTCAGGCGTTGCGCAAGCTCACCGCCAACCTCAACAGGTCGAACACCATTTGCCTCTTCATCAACCAGCTGCGAGAGAAGATAGGTGTGATGTTCGGCTCACCTGAGACAACGCCGGGCGGGCGCGCGTTGAAGTTCTATTCATCGGTGCGGCTCGACATCCGCCGCATCGAGTCGATCAAGGACGGCGTCGAGGTCATCGGCAGCCGCACGCGGGTCAAGGTCGTGAAGAACAAGGTGGCTCCGCCGTTCAAGCAGGCCGAGTTCGACATCATGTACGGCAAGGGCATCAGCCGTGAGGGCTCGCTGCTCGACGTCGGCACCGACCTCGGCATCGTCAAGAAGTCCGGGGCTTGGTACACCTTCGACGGCGAGCAGCTCGGGCAGGGCCGTGAGAACGCCAAGCAGTTCTTGGCCGAGAACCCCGAGCTCATGGTCCAGATCTCCGAGCGGGTCATGGAGCAGGTCGGCATCGGCCAGAACACCGGCGAACCCGGTCCCGGCGACCTCGAGGACGAGTTCGCAGAGGCCGACGACCAGCCCATTTCTTTGGACTGAGAGCGATCCTCGCACCGCGCTGCGCGGTCTGGCATGCTCGCTTTGTGGGGGGCGTCATGGTTGACTGTGTGCTGAGCGGAGTACCCGGCCACCCCGGCCGGTCCCACGGCACGACGCGACGGTGAATGGAAACGCTCAAAGTCTCCACCCGAAGTCATCCGAACTCGGTTGCAGGGGCGATCACCGGAATGCTCCGGCGCGAGGGCTTTGTGATCTTGACGGTCGTGGGTGCAGGGGCGCTGAACCAAGCCATCAAAGCGCTGGCGATCGCGCGTGACCATGTCCTGCTCGAGGGGATGGACCCGGTGTGCATCCCCTCGTTCACCGAGGTGAGCATCGACGGCGTCGCCCGCACCGCGATCTCGCTGCGGGTCGAGGATCGCAATCGTGGCGCCTCGACCCGGCCTGAAGTCATCGACCTACGGGCCCACGTGGTCGAGTCTTCTGCCGTGATGCCAGACGACCCCGATGCCGCGGCCGACCCGCGGCCGCCCCGAGGGGCGATGGCGGGATGAGTGCCGCCTAACCTGGCGGGGTGAGCCGCTCGTACTTCGTGCGCACCTTCGGGTGTCAGATGAACGAGCACGACTCCGAGAGGATCGCCGGTCTGCTCGAGGCCGACGGGCTGCACGCGGCACCCGATGCCGAGCATGCGGACGTCGTCGTGCTGAACAGCTGCTGCATCAGGGAGAACGCCGACAACAAGCTCTACGGCAACCTCGGCTTGCTCAAAGCGGTGAAGGATCGCCGCCCGGGCATGCAGATCGTCGTCGGCGGCTGCCTCGCGCAGAACGACCGCGATGCCATCCGCGAGAAGGCACCGTGGGTGGACGTCGTCTTCGGTACGCACAACGTGCACCGCGCGGCGGATCTCGTCGAGCTGTCACGCCGGCACGGGCCGATCGTCGAGGTGCTCGAAGCGACTGTGGCCGACGATGGCGCGGCGTTCCCTTCGGCCTTGCCCACCAAGCGTGAGGGAGGCCACAGCGCGTGGGTGACCATCCAGATCGGGTGCGACAACAGCTGCGCCTTCTGCATCGTTCCCGCCGTGCGTGGTCCCGAGATCAGCCGGCCGCTCGCCGAGCTCGTCGCCGAGGTCGAAGCGCTCGCTGCGGAGGGCGTCACCGAGGTCACCCTGCTCGGCCAGAACGTCAACTCCTACGGCCGGGATCTCACGCTGGCCGCACGGCAGGCGGGCGGCACCGAAAGGGTGCGTCCCCTCTTTGCTGACCTGCTCAGGGCCGTCGGCGGCATCGAGGGCATCCGCCGGGTTCGGTTCACCAGCCCCCATCCGAAGGACCTGCGCCCCGACACGATCGAGGCCATGGCCACGACGGGGGCTGTGTGCGAGCACCTGCATCTGCCCCTCCAGGCCGGCAGCGATCGCACCCTCGCGGCGATGCACCGCGGATACACGGCGGATCGCTATCTCGAGCGGCTCGCGGCGGCGCGCGCCGCGATCCCTGATCTCGCCGTGACGACCGATCTGATCGTGGGCTTTCCCGGCGAGACCGATGACGATTTCGAGCGCACTCTCGAGGTCGTCGCCGAAGCGCGCTACGACAGCGCGTACACGTTCATCTTCTCGCCCCGGCCGGGCACCGAGGCCGCGACGATGCACGATCGCTTCGTTGCAGCGGATGTCTGCGCGGAGCGGTTCGCGCGGCTGAGAGTCGTGGTCGAGCGCTCCGCCCTCGCTCGTCACTCGGAGCGCGTGGGTCGCCTCGAGGAGGTCGTCGTCGAAGGCCCGAGCAAGCGCGACCCCGCCGTCACCACGGGGCGCACGCGCCAGAACAAGCTCGTCCACTTCGTTGTCGAGACAACGACCAGGCCCGGTACATACGCGACGGTCCGGGTCACGGGCGCCGCGCCTCATCATCTGCAGGGAGAGCTGGTCGAGATCCTCGAGCCCGCTCGCCATCGCACCCGCCTCGCGGTGGTCGCCGTCTGAGCGCCTCGTCGGCATCGCCCTTGCTCGCGATCGTCGGCCCGACCGCGACGGGCAAGTCCGCTGTGGCGCTGTCGGTGGCTCGCCACCTCGGCGGCGTGGAGATCGTGTCCGTCGACTCGATGCAGGTCTATCGAGGCATGGACATCGGCACTGCCAAACCAAGCCTCGCGGACCGGGCGGAGATCGTTCACCACCTCGTGGACGTGGCCGACCCGTCGGAGGCGTTCACGGTCGTCCGGTTCCAGCACGAGTACGACGCCGCGCTCGCTGCGATCGACGCGCACGCTCATCGCGCTCTGCTGGTCGGGGGAACTGGGCTGTACCTGCGCGCGGTGATCGATCGCCTCGACCCACCTGGCGAGTGGCCGGCGATACGGGCCCACCTCGATGCCGAACCAGACGTCACGGCTTTGCACGCCCAACTCACGCAGCTCGACCCGCTCGCCGCGTCGCGGCATGGCGCCAACGAATCGGCGACGAGTCGCCCGCGCCCTCGAGGTGTGCCTCGGGAGCGGTCGGCCGTTCTCGTCGTTCGGGCCCGGACTCACGACCTACGGCCCGAACGGCATCGTCCAGATCGGGTTGCACGTCGATCGGGGACGGCTGACGGAGCGCATTCGGGCCCGCTTCGACGCCCAGATGGCGGCGGGGTTCCTCGACGAAGTCGCGGCGCTGGCGGGTCGACCCGAACGGCTCTCGCGGACCGCGGCGCAAGCGCTCGGGTACCGCGAGCTCTTGGCGCACCTGCGCGGTGAGCTGTCGCTCGGCGAAGCACGCGATCTCGCCATCACGCGCACCCGCCAGTTCGCGGTGCGCCAGGAGCGCTGGTTCCGCCGCGACCCCCGCATCCGGTGGATCGACGTGAGCGCGTCGGATGCCAATCCGGTGGAGGAAGTCCTCGCCCTACTGGGAGACTCGTCCCAATGCATCTGAGCAAACACCACGGGCTCGGCAACGACTTCCTGGTCGTGCTGCGCGACGACGTCGTCCCCCTTTCGGACGATGTCGCTGGCGCGCTCGCGGTGCGCCTCTGTCACCGCACGCGGGGCGTGGGTGCCGACGGGCTCATCATCGGAGGTCCCGCAGTACGGCGAATTGCCTGCGATCTGCAGATGTGGCTCTTCAACGCGGATGGATCGCGCGCGGAGATGAGCGGCAACGGCATCCGATGCTTGGCGCAAGCCGTGATCGAGAAGCGGGGTGTCACCGAGGCGACGCTGATGATTTCGACAGATGGAGGTCTCCGGCGCGTCGACGTCAAGGCGACCGGCGCGGGCGAAGCCTGGGCGAGTGTGGACATGGGATCGATCGTGGTGGCAGAGCCTCCTGCTGGTTGGCACCGGCTCGACCTCGATCCATCGCGGCCGGTCGCCCACGTGTCGATCGGGAACCCTCACGCCGTCGTTTTGGTCGACGATGCCGACTCGGTCGACCTCGTCGTAGCGGGTGCGGCGGTTCCCGACGTCAACCTCGAGGTGATCGCGGCCGGGCCCGAGGCTGGTGCGATCACGATGCGCGTGCACGAGCGAGGCGTGGGGATCACCGAGGCGTGCGGTACGGGAGCGTGCGCCGCGGCGTGGGCGGCTCGCGACTGGGGGCTGGCTGGCGCCCAGGTTGTGGTGCACATGCTGGGCGGTGACGGCGAGGTCACCCTCGACGGCGACAGCGTCACGCTTGCAGGCCCGGCGGTGCACATCGCCGACATCGAGGTGCCCGAGACTGAGGTGACGGCATGAGCCTCATCGAACGGGCCATCCGAGAGCGCATCGTGCTGGTCGGTGTCACGGTGCCCCCTGCACGAGTCGACGACACGGAGTCGAGCCTCGACGAGCTCGCCCTGCTGATCGCCACCGCGGGCGCCGAGGAGGCCGGCCGCGTGATGCAGCGCAAGGATCGTCCCGACCCGGCGACCTTCATCGGCAAGGGAAAGATCGAAGAGCTGCTCGAGGTCTGCCTCGACGTCGATGCCGACACGGTCGTGTTCGACAACGAGTTGACGCCCGCGCAGCAGTACAACTTGGAGAAGCTGCTTGGGCGCACCGCGATCGATCGCACCGCGGTGATCCTCGACATCTTCGCCCAGAACGCGCACACCCTCGAAGGCAAGGCCCAGGTCGAGCTCGCCTTGCTGCGCTACCGGTTGCCGCGGTTGCGACGCGGTCGCACCGGCGCGCTGTCGCAGCAGGCGGGCCGCATCGGCACCCGTGGTCCGGGCGAGACCCAACTCGAGACCGATCGCCGCAGGTTGCAGCGACGCATCACGAAGCTCGAGCACGACCTGAAGGACCTCAGCCACACCCGGGACACGCAACGCAAGGCGCGAAATCGCAGCCGGTTGCAGTCGGTTTCGATCGTGGGGTACACGAACGCCGGCAAGTCCACATTGCTGAACCGCCTCACCGAGGCTGGGGTGCTCGTCGAGGACCGCCTCTTCGCGACGCTCGATCCGACGACGAAGCGCATGCAGCTTCCCGGCGGCGAGGCCGTACTCGTCTCGGACACGGTCGGCTTCGTCCGCAAGCTGCCCCATCAGCTCGTCGAGGCGTTCAAGTCGACGCTCGAAGTGGTGGGCTCGACCGACCTCCTGATGCATGTCGTCGACTCGTCGTCGCCGGATCCGGACGGCCAGATCGACGCGGTGCGCGTCGTGCTCGACGAGATCGGCGCGGATCGTGTCCCTGAGCTTCTCGTCTTCAACAAGGCCGATCTCACCGACGAGGCCAAACGGCTCGTCGACGCCCATCCTGGGTCCGTTGCGATCTCGGCAGTCACGGGGGAGGGCGTCGACGACCTCCTCGTCACCCTCGGCGACCGGCTGCGTGCTCTGGCGAACGTCGTCGAGCTGATGATCCCCTACGAGCGCGGTGACGTTCTGGCTGAGCTGCATCGGGAGGGCGAGATCGTCTCGGAGGCGCACGGCGACGACGGCATCCGCGTGCGAGCGCGACTCGACGCGGCGTCTGCCGGCCGGCTCGCCGAGTTCGCGACGGGCCCCCTGTGACACAGCCGCTCGTGAAGCGACCCTTCGTCCCGCCTCCCTATCCCTACGACCGCCTCGACGAGATCGCGGCGATCGCGGACGCCCACGACGGCGGCATCGTCGACCTGTCGGTTGGCACCCCGTGCGACCCGCCGGCCAAGTCGGTGCTCGATGCCCTCGCATCGTCCGACTCCGAGCGGGGCTACCCGCCGTCGATCGGCACCGTCGCCCTACGGGCCGCGGCGAGCGCCTGGATCGCCCGCCGGTTCGCCGTTGCCGAGCCTCCCGCACTCGCCGCCTGCATCGGCACCAAAGAGTTCGTGGGGACGCTGCCTCAGTGGCTACGCCTCCGTGCTCCGGATCGCGACACCGTGCTGTATCCCGCCGTCGCGTACCCGACCTATGCGATGGGCGCCGAGCTCGCCGGTTGCCGCGCCGTCCCCGTTCCTGTCGACGATGACTTCCGTCTCGATCTCTCTGCCATCGACCCGCGCGACGCCGACCGGGCGCTCTGTCTGTGGGTCAACTCGCCGAGTAACCCGACAGGGGCGCTCGACGACCTCGCGGCCGCCGCAGACTGGGGCCGGGCCCACAGCGTCCCGGTGTTCAGCGACGAGTGCTACGCCGAGTTCACCTGGGACGGCCCGCCGCGCACGATCCTGGAGCACGGCGCCGACGGATTGATCGCGGTGCACTCCCTTTCGAAGCGCTCGAATCTGGCCGGCGTGCGCGTCGGCTTCTACGCCGGCGACCCCGACCTCGTCTCGTACCTGTCCGAGGTGCGCAAGCACGTCGGGATGATGGTGCCCGGGCCCGCCCAGGCGGCCGGCGTTGCCGCGCTGAACGACACGGAGCACGTCGAGCTGCAGCGGGCTCGCTATCTCGCGCGCTTGGAACGGGTCGCCAAGGTGCTCGGGGATTGGTCGGGCGCATCGGTCTCGCTTCCCGCGGGTGGGTTCTACCTGTGGGTGAAGGCACCCGATGGTGACGGCTGGGCGTTCACGCGCGCGATCGCCGAGGCGTCGGGCGCACTTGTGAGTCCGGGCGACTTCTACGGCGCTCCCGACCATGTGCGAGTGGCCGTCGTGCAGCCCGACGACCGCATTGACCTCGTCGCCCGGAGACTCCGATCGACGCACGGGTAACCTGCGCCGGATGGCAGACCTGCAGGCGCAGATCGAAGAGCTCTGGGAGCGGCGAAGCGAGGTCGAGCCGGGCGACAAGTCGGCAGCGAAGATCGTGCGTGAGGCCGTCGATTTGCTCGACACCGGTCAGGCCCGGGTCGCCGAGGTGGTCGCGGGCCGCGTCGTGGTGCATCCCTGGCTCAAGCAGGCGATCCTTCTCCTGTTTCGCCTCTCCAAGATCAAGACCGTCGAGCTCGGCCCGTTCGAGTACGCCGACAAGCTGCCGCTGAAGTCCGGGTTCAAGAAGATGGGCGTGCGCGTCGTGCCGGGCGCGTCCGCTCGCTACGGATCGTTCCTCGAGCGCGGCGTCGTGATGATGCCGAGCTACGTGAACATCGGCGCCCACGTCGGGCACAACACGATGGTGGACACGTGGGCGACCGTGGGTTCGTGCGCGCAGATCGGTGCGAACGTCCATCTCTCGGGCGGGGTCGGCATCGGTGGAGTCCTCGAGCCGCCTCAGGCCGCGCCGGTCGTCGTCGAGGACGATTGCCTCATCGGCAGCCGCAGCATCGTGGCCGAGGGCGCACGAGTCGGTCGGGGCAGCGTGCTCGGCGCCGGATGCATCCTCACCGGTTCGATCCCCGTGATCGACGCGCAGACGGGGGCCGAGATCGGGCGGGGCACGGTGCCCGCGCACTGTGTCGCCGTGACCGCCACGCGCCAGCGCAAGTTCGGCAGTCACGAGTACGGCCTGCCGTGCATCCTCGTGATCAAGCACCTGCATGAGGGCGAACGCCACGACAAGGCGCAGCTCGAGACGATCCTGCGCGACCACGGCGCGACGGTGTGACGAGGGCCCCCGTGGCCGACCTCCTCGCCCTCACCGCCGACCTCGTTGCCATCCCCTCGATCAGCCGCGACGAGGCGGCCATCACCGACATGCTCAGGGCGGAGCTCGAGCAGGTGTCGGAGCTCGAGCTCGCACAGGTCGGGTGCAACCTCGTCGCCCGCACTCACTTCGGACATCCGACCCGGCTGATCATCGCCGGGCACACGGACACAGTGCCGATCAACGAGAACGGAACTCCGAAGATCGAGGGCGACACGCTCTGGGGCTGCGGCGCGTCCGACATGAAGTCGGGGCTCGCGGTGATGCTCGAGCTTGCCCGCACGGTGCGGGAGCCCTCCGTTGACGTCACCTACGTCTTCTACGAGGCCGAGGAGATCGACACGATCCACAACGGGCTCGGGCGGCTCTTCCGCGAGCGGCCCGATCTGCTCGAGGGCGACGTGGCCCTGCTCGGCGAACCGACCGACGGCGCCATCGAAGCCGGCTGTCAGGGGACGATGCGCGCCGAGGTCGTCCTCGCCGGAGCGCGCGCCCACACCGCGCGCCCGTGGATGGGACGCAACGCGATCCAGCGCCTCGGTCCGGTGCTGACGCGGCTCGCGGACTACCGCGAACGGCGGCCGGTGATCGACGGATGCGAGTACCGCGAGGCAGTGCAGGCGGTGTTGGTCGAGGGGGGAGTCGCTGGCAACGTCGTTCCCGACCGGGCCCGCCTCGTCGTGAACCACCGCTTTGCACCGGACCGCTCGGCGGCCGACGCTGAAGCGACGCTCAGAGACCTGCTGTTCGCCGAGGGCTCTGAGGACGGCGATTCGTTTGCGATCATCGACTGCGCACCGGCGGCCGCCCCCTCCCTCACGCATCCGCTCTTGCGAGCCCTGATCGAGCGGAATGGGCTGGAGGTGCGAGCGAAGCTCGGTTGGACCGACGTCGCTCGGTTCGCGGAGCACGGCATCCCGGCCGCGAACTTCGGTCCGGGCGACGCGACGTTGGCGCACACACGTGATGAGCACGTCAACCGCGCACCCATCGAGACGACGTTCGCCGCGCTGCGCGACCTGCTGACTGCTGATCCGCCGTCATGATCGAGAGCGGCACGTGGACTGTGCTCTTCACCGACATCGTGGGCTCCACGGAGCTCCGCAGCCGGCTCGGTGACGACGAGGCTGACGTGCTGTTCGCAGCGATCGATGGCGCCGTCGCGACAGCCGTCGAGCGCCACCACGGCGTGCTCGTCAAAGGCCTCGGCGACGGCCACATGGCCGCGTTCCGAGGCGCGGCTGACGCGATCGGCGCCGGTGTCGCGATCCAGCAGGCGGCCGCGGACGCAGCGGCACTCACACTGCGGGTCGGCGTGAGCGCCGGCGACGCCCGGGCCGAGGGAGACGATCTCTTCGGGACCCCAGTCGTTGAGGCGGCCCGGCTGTGCGGCGCTGCGCAGGCCGGTCAGATCCTGGTGACCTCGCTCGCACGCGCGCTCGCGGGCACCCGCGGCGGGTACGAGTTCGAGAACATCGGCGCGCTCACGCTGAAGGGTCTGTCCGAACCCGTCGAGACCTGCGCGGTGGTCTGGACACCACTCGATGCCTCGTCCCTCGTCGACCTGCCCTTGCCGCCGACGTTCGCGGCCTCGGAGCAGGTCGCGTTCGTCGGCCGCTCCAAGGAAGTGGACCAGCTCCGGTCTGCGTGGCAGGCGGCGACTGGCGCGCTCCCTCACGCCCGTGTCGTGATGCTGTCGGGCGAGCCCGGCATCGGCAAGACACGCATGGCGGCTCAGCTCGCCCGTGAGGTGTACGGGGACGGAGCGATGGTGCTCCTCGGTCGGTGCGAGGAAGAGCTCGGCGTCCCCTACCAACCTTTCGTCGAGGCGCTCCGCTTCGTCATCGATGGGGTGGACCCCGACCGCCTGCCCATGCTCCTCGGCCGCAGCCGGGGCGAGCTCGCGCGTCTCGTCCCCGACCTCGCGGTGCTCTCGCCCGACGTCGCGCCGCCCACGCGATCCGACCCGGAGACCGAGCGATACCGGATGTTCGATGCGGTCGTGGATTGGCTTGCGACGTCGAGCGAGGAGCGGCCCATCCTCCTCGTGCTCGACGACGTGCACTGGGCCGGCCGACCGACCCTGCTCCTCTTGAACCACATCGTGCGGTCGGAGCGACCGATGCGCGTGCTCGTCGTCGGCACGTACCGCGACACCGATGTGGAGCGGGGCCATCCGTTGGCCGACACGCTCGCGGACTTCCGCCGACTCGATCGAACCGAGCGCTGCTCGTTGCACGGTCTCACCACCGAGGACGTCGTCGACCTCTTCCGGGAGAACGCCGGGTACGAACCAGGCCCCGACGGACTCGAGCTCGCGCGCGCGGTTCGCGACGAGACCGAAGGCAATCCGTTCTTCATCGTGGAGGTGCTGCGCCATCTCGCGGAGACGGGTGCGTTGTTCCAGCGCGAAGGCCGATGGGCCGTCGACGTACCGATCGACCGCATCGGCATCCCCGAGGGTGTGCGCGATGTCGTCGGCCGACGCCTCGGACGGCTCAGCTCGATGACGAACGAGGTGCTGAGGGTGGCCGCGGTCGTCGGGCGCGAGTTCGATCTCGACGTTGTCGTACGGGCGAGTGGCCAGGGCGAGAATGACGTGCTCGCGGCGATGACCTCGGCCGTTGACGCCAGCTTGCTCGACGAGGTGAAGGTCGATCGCTGGCGCTTCTCCCACGCGCTCGTGCGTTCGACGTTGTACGACGAGCTCGGAACGAGCCGTCGGGTGCGCCTGCACAGGACGGTGGCCGAGACGCTCGAGATTCGCCGACCCGACGACTTCAACGCACTCGCCCATCACTTCGGCGAGGCGGCTGTGGCGGGCACGCAAGCCGAGGCGGTGCGCTACTCGTTGGCGGCGGGAGACAGGGCGCTCGCACGGCTCGCCAGCGACGAAGCCGTCATGTACTTCGAACGGGCCCTCGAACATCTCGACAACGCGCGTCCCCGAGCTCGCGTGTTGGCGCGCCTTGGCGAGGCTCAACGTCGTGCCGGTGAGGCGGGCTACCGGGAGACCCTCCTCGAGGCCGCCTCACTCGCGCGCGCCGCCGGTGATCGCGAGACGCAGATCGCAGCCGCGCTCGCGACCAGTCGCGGGTTCTTCAGCGGCGCCGGGCAGGTCGACGCCGGTCGCGTCAGCGCGTTGGAGGCCGCGCTCGAAGCGGCGGGCGAAGGCGACAGCGTCGATCGCGCCAACCTCCTCGCGACGCTTTCCGCCGAGCTGCTCTTCTCGGACGACCCGACCCGCGGCCCGATCTTGCTCCGCGAGGCGATCGCGATGGCGCGTCGGCTCGAGGCGGACGCCGTTCTGGCCCGGGCGCTCTGCTACCAGACCTCGGGCTTCGGCCTGTCGTCGATCGCGATCGACGAGCTGTTCCGCGCCGGCCGCGAGGCGCTCGACATCGCGGAGCGCATCGACGATCCCGCTCTCGCGACCATGGCCGCGTCCGGCCTGCACGTCGCCAGCTGCATTGCCGCGGACAAGCAGCGAGCCGATGCCTACCTGGAGCGACAGATCGAGCACACGGAGAGAGCGAGCCAGCCCCTCCTGCGCTTCGTCCTCGCGAATGCGTTGGCGATGCGGGCCCTGGCCGAGGGCCACCTCGATCACGGTGAGGAGCTGGCCGAGGAGATGCTCGCGATCGGATCGGCGTCCGGGCAGCCCGACACGCTCGTGTGGATGACCGGGCATGTCGCCCAGCTGTGGGACGAGGGCCGGCGCGCCGAGGAGGCGGAAGCGATGCTGTCGGCGGCGGCGACGGTGTTGCCGTCTGCGGAGGCGCTGCTCATCCACACGTTCGCCGAGCAGGGCAAGCTCGAGCGGGCGCGTCCCCTCTGGGACGACCTGACCGACGGCGGCCTCCCCGATCTGCCGAAGGACTTCCTTTGGGTGCTCGGTACGACGTCGCTCGCCGCGGCGGCCTGGTTCCTCGACGATCCCACCTATGCCGCGCCGCTGCAGTTCACGTTGGCACCACTCAAGGGTCGCATCGTGTTCGTGGGCGCCGGGTTCCACGGTGCCGTCGATCACTACCTCGGTCTGCTCGCCGCACTGAGCGAGGACTGGGATCGCGCCGAGGCGCACTTTGCGGACGCGGCGCGGATCGAAGGCGGCATGGACCACGCGCCCCGGTTGTGCCGCACGTGGATGGCGTGCGCCGAGGCCATTCGTCGCGGCCGTTCGTCGGGCTCTGACCGTGCGCGTGCGGTAGCGCTGCTCGACAGGGCCATTGATCTCGCGACGGAGCGGGCGTTGCCGCTCACCCTTGCGCGGGCGACCGCTGCAACGCGCCGAGCTCGTGGAGCAGTCCTGATGCGACTCCGGGCTCTCGCCATCGCGGCACTGGCGCTCACTGGGTGCTCGGTGACATCCTCCGCGTCGTCGGTGACGACCACGGTGCCGGTCGTGGCGGCGTCACCGCCATCGACCACCGCCTCGGTCTACCGACCGCGGGCCCTGAGCGGTGACTCGATCGAGTTCCTGACCCACGACGGTGTGGAGCGTCGCTACGTGCTCCACGTCCCCACCGACCTGCCCGCCGCTACCTCGGTCCCGCTCGTGCTGGTGCTCCACGGCGCCGGCGGCGCGCCGGAGGCGATCGTCGCGGGAAGTGGATGGAACACGCTCGCTGACGAGCGGGGGTTGATCGTCGCTTATCCCGCAGGGGAAGACGAGAGCTGGAACGCCGGCGCCTGCTGTGGGGTCGCGGCGAGTGAGGGCCACGACGACGTCGGCTTCCTCAACGCCCTGATCGTGCATCTCAGTGGGTTCGCGCAGGTGGATCCGGCTCGGGTCGTCGTGGTGGGGCATTCGAATGGCGGGATGATGGCCTATCGGCTGGCGTGCGACCCCGACACACGGGTGTTGGGCGCCGTGTCGGTGGCGGGCACGAACATGGCCGGCTGCCAACCGGCTCGGCCGCTCTCGTTCCTCGAGATCCACGGGACTGGTGACACGATCGTCCCGTACGACGGTGGATCGAGTCCGGACAGCGAGGCGGTAGGTCTGCCGCCGTTCACGCCCGTCGGAGTGAGCATCGACTGGATGGTCGATGCGTTGGGCTGCACGGCGGAGCCGGCCGAGACGACCGTTCGCGCACGACGACCGCGACGTGGACCGGATGCGCCGAGGGGACGCGCGTGCAGCTCGTCACGCTCGAGGGAGCGGGGCATTCGTGGCCGACCGGTCGCACGTTCGACGCGACGGCCGCGATCGCCGACTTCTTCTTCCCGACCTAAGCGACGCCTCAGAGGCGGCGCAGCACGGTCACTACCTTGCCGAAGACGGTGACCTCGTCCGCATCGAAGGTCATCGGCTTCAGGCGGGCGTTCGCGGGGAGCAGCTCGACCTTGCCCGCGGCGCGTCGGTAGGTCTTCACTGTCGCTTCCTCGCCCGGGATGCCGGCGACAACGATGTCGCCGTTGCGCGCGATCGCTTGCTGGCGGGCGACGACGTAGTCGCCGCTGAGAATTCCAGCGTCGATCATCGAGTCGCCTCGCACCCGCAGCATGAACAGGTCGCCCTCGCCGGTGAAGTCGGCCGGCAATGGCAACAGCTCCTCGACGTTCTCCTGAGCCAGCACATCGGTGCCTGCCGCCACGTCACCGACGAGGGGCACGTGCCGCGTCGGTCGGCGCTCCATCGCGGCATCGGACGACGAGTCCCACCGGACCTCGATGGCCCGTGGCTTGGTGGGATCGCGACGGAGGTACCCCAGTCGCTCGAGCGTGTTGAGGTGGGAGTGGACCGTGGACGGCGACGTCAGCCCCACCGCCTCGCCGATCTCGCGCACCGACGGCGGGTAGCCCCGGTCGCGCATGTGCTGCTCGATCACCTGCAGGACCTCGCGCTGGCGGTCGGTGAGAACGATCTCGGTCATGCCCGCATCGTACGGATGTTCGTGGAGCAAGGTCAAACATCCGTTCGATCCAGCGGTTGACAGCGAACAGGCGTTCGTGCTGAACTGGCGAACAGATGTTCGTGAGCGCTGCCATCCCTCTCTATGTGGCGCCGAGCCGGCCGAGCCGGGCGGCGGCCTATCGCCGGCGCCGCGTCTTCGCGCTGCTCGTGCTGGTCGCGTTCGCGATCGGCCTCTTCCTCGCCGTGCGCACCGTCACGGCGACCCTCGGGGGCGTCCCTGCCTCCGCCCCCGAGGGCCCCTTCCCACGGCGCCGGCGCACGTGTCGTGATCGTGCAGCCAGGCGACACCGTCTGGTCGATCGCGCGAGCGGCGATGCCCGACGGCGACATCCGCGGCCTCGTCGACGAGCTGGTCGCATCGCACGACGGCCCCCTCGAGCCGGGCGACCGGTTGCTCGTCCCTGAAACTGGCTGACCGGTACCGTCGGGGTGTGCGTTGCCCCGTCTGCGCCTCCCTCGATGACAAAGTCATCGACTCGCGCACGGCCGACGACGGGTCGGCCATCCGACGACGCCGCGAATGCTTGGCGTGCGGGGGCCGCTTCACGACGTTCGAGCGCCTCGAGGAGGCGCCCCTTGTGGTGGTGAAGCGCTCGGGCGAACGAGAGCCGTTCGACCGCTCCAAGCTCGTGGCCGGAGTGCTCGCCGCGGCGAAGGGCCGTCCGGTGTCGATCGACCAGCTCGAGGGACTCGCCGGTGAGGTCGAGGAGGGCTTGCGGCTCGAGGGGGGAGGCGACGTCTCGAGCGAGCGGGTCGGCCTCGCCGTGCTCGATCGGCTCCGCATCCTCGACGAGGTCGCCTACCTGCGCTTCGCGAGCGTCTATAAGGGATTCGACGAAGCCGACGACTTCGCCCGCGAGCTCACGCTGCTCGCGAAGAGCACCGAGCCCAAGCGCAGCTACCGCGACCCCGACGCCTGAGCGAGGTAGCGGAGGAACAGCCAGCCGTCCTCCTCGAGCACGTGGGCGAGCGTGAGCCGCGAGAGGGCCGACACGGCGTCGTGCGTGACGCGAGCGGAGGTTCCCGCCACGAGGTGGGGTGACACGGTGAGGCAGAGCTCGTCGACCAGTCCCGCGGCGACGAGCGCTCCGTTGAGTGAAGGTCCTCCCTCGGCCATCACCACGCTCGCGCCCAGCGCGCCGAGGTGCTGCACCGCGACTGCGAGGTCGACGTCGTCGTCGCCGGCGCGCACGACCGGCATGCCGTCGGGCACCGGGCCTGCGGTCTCGGAGGTGACGACGATCGCCCGCCCGCTGCGCATCAGCTCACCTTCCCAATCGAGGCGGAGCGACCGGGTGACGATCGCGATGCGCAAGCCTTCGCGGCGCGGCGGTCCGTAGTGCTCGTCACGTGCGGTGCCCGCGCCGACGAGCACCAAATCGGCGACGTCGCGGAGCGTGGCGAACACGGAACGGTCGCCTCCGCCGCCAAGTGGTCCCGATCGGCCGTCGACGGAGGTGGCGCCGTCCGTGCTGGCGATCATGCACATGAGCACCCAGGGGCGTCCGCCGCGTCTGCGGCGCGTTGGGTCCGCGTAGGCCTCCGCGACCGACACCGGGTCACGGGGATCGGGATGCAAGCGGCGCATGACCCCGGGATCTTGGCACGGCGATCTTGGCAGGAGCGGGCGTCGATGGGGCACGCTGGTGCGCATGACCGACGCTCCCACGCGCACAGCGATCCGCACCTGCCCCTTCTGCGAGGCGGGCTGCGGACTCGAGATCACGTTGCGAGGTGAGCAGATCGTGCGAGTGCGGGGCGACCGCGCCGACGTGTTCAGCCACGGCTTCATCTGCCCCAAGGGGTCGACGCTCAAGCAGCTCCACGAAGATCCCGACCGGCTGCGTCGCCCCCTCGTGAAGCGCGACGGCGAGTTCGTCGAGGTCTCGTGGGAGGAAGCCTTCGCAGAGATCGAGCGGAGGCTCGTGCCGATCATCGAGGCCCACGGGCGTGATGCGGTTGCGACCTACATCGGCAATCCCACCGCGCACAACCTCTCCGCGATGCTCTACGCGCGGACGCTGGCGCAGGGCATCGGCACGCGCATGCGCTTCTCGGCGGGCACCGTGGACCAAGTGCCGAAGCAGGTCGCGGCCGGCTACATGTTCGGCACCGCAGTGACCGTGCCGGTGCCCGACATCGATCGCAGCGATTACATGATGATCCTCGGCGCCAACCCGTACGCGTCGAACGGCAGCTTGTGCACCGCGCCCGACTTCCCGGGCCGCCTCGAAGCCCTGCGTGCTCGCGGGGGAAAGGTCGTGGTCGTAGACCCCCGAAGGACCAAGACCGCGGAAGAGGCCGATGAGTGGGTCGCGATCGTGCCTGGCACCGACGCGCACTTCCTCATGGCGATCGTGCACACGCTGTTCGACGAAGGGCTCGCGGACGCGGGCGATCACATCCGGCCGTGGGTCAATGGCTGGGCGGACATCGAATCGCTCGCCGCTGGCTTCGCGCCCGAGCGCGTCGAGGACACGTGTGGCGTGGAGGCGGCCACGATCCGCCGACTCGCCCGTGAGCTCGCCGGTGCCCCGACCGCGGCCGTGTACGGACGCATCGGCATTTGCACCCAGGACTTCGGCACGCTCGCCTCGTGGCTCGTCGATGTCGTCAACGTCGTGACCGGGAACCTGGATCGTCCCGGTGGCGCAATGTTCTCCTTGCCCGCCGCGGGCGGCGCGGCGACTCGGGGCGCGCCGGGGAAGGGGAAGGGCTTCCGGATGGGACGCGGTCACACGCGTGTGCGCGGGCTCGCCGAGGTGCTCGGGGAGTATCCCGTCGTGGTGCTGGCCGAGGAGATCGAGACCGAGGGGCCTGGTCAGGTTCGGGCGCTCGTCACCGCGGCGGGCAACCCGGTGCTCTCGACGCCCAACAGCGAGCGGCTCGCTGCGGCCCTCGAGCGCCTCGACTTCATGGTGAGCATCGACATCTACCGCAATGAGACGACGCGTCACGCGGACGTGATCCTGCCCCCGAGCTCCAACCTCTACCGCTCGCACTACGACCTGTTGCTCCTTCAGTTCGCCGTGCGCAACGTCGCCAACTACTCACCGCCCGTGCTCGACGGCCCCGCCGACGGGCTCGACGAGTGGGAGATCATGTCGAGGCTCGCGCTCATCGCCCAGGGTCAGGGTGCGTCGGCCGACGTCGACCGCGCCGACGACTTCGCGATCACGGCGCTCGTGCAGCACGCGGTGGGTGACGCCTCGGGTCCGCTCAGCGGGCGGAATGCCGACGAGATCCTCGGCGCGCTCGCCGCCCGACGGGGGCCGGAGCGAATCCTCGACTTCATGTTGCGGTCAGGGCCCTACGGCGACTGGTTCGGCGCACGCGAGACGTTCACCGATGCGGAGGGTGTCGAGCAGCCGTCCGTCACGCTCGCCCTGCTCGAGGCGAACCCCCACGGCATCGACCTCGGCGCGCTCCAGCCGCGGATCCCCGAGATCCTGCGCACCCCGTCCGGACGCATCGAGCTCGCGCCGCCGGAGCTCGTTGCCGACTGTGAGCGGCTGCGGGCGTCGATCGGTCGCGGCCGCAACGGACACCACCTGCTCATCGGGCGGCGCGACCTCCGTTCCAACAACTCGTGGATGCACAACCTGAACGTGCTCGTGAAGGGCAAGGAGCGGTGCACGCTCCACATCCATCCTGACGACGCACGCGCGCTCGGTCTGTCGTCGGGCGACGTCGCACGCGTGACTTCACGAGTCGGCAAGATCGACGTGCCGGTCGAGATCACGGACGCGATCCGGCCCGGCGTCGTCTCGATGCCCCACGGCTGGGGTCACGACCTTGATGGTGTGGCCCTCGGGGTCGCGTCGGCTCGTCCGGGCGTGAACTCCAACGTCCTCGCTGACGAAGAGCAGCTCGACGTCGTATCGGGCACCGCGGTTGTCAACGGCATCCCAGTGACGGTCGTCCCCGCCTGACCTCGGTCACCCCGTGTCGAGCACGGCCGCGAGCAGGCGGCTCGCCGCCCATGCACTGGTCTCGTTCGTGAAGTGGGCACCGTCGGGACGGAGCCGCATGCCGTCCATCTCGGTCGGGCAGGGCACCCCGTTCGGGCAGACGATCGCAGCGAAGTCCACGACCTCCACCCGGTCCGCGTGGAGGTAGGCGAACAGAGTCGATGAGCCCGTTGAGGTGCGCCCGCTTCTGGAGGACGTCCTCGTCGGGTGGGCCGTTGCGGCCCATGACCGGCGGCGGCGGGATGAGCACGACCACGCGGGCTCCCTGGGCCGTCACCCGCGTGAGCGTCGCCTCCATCTCACGAAGCACTTCGCGGTCGCCTTCGGGCGTCCGGAAGCGTAGGCGGGCCTCGCCGACGAGCCGATCCTGCGTTTCCCAGGTGCTGAGCCACAGGACGACATCGGGCTGGTACTTCGTGATGATCTCGTTCTGGACGATCGGGACGGCCCGCGCGCAGTCGTCCGCCCATGCGAACGGCTGCCCTTGATCGTCGAGCAGGACGCCGCCGGCTGCGCCGCATCCGGCGATGGCCGCGCTGGCGACGCCGATGCCGCGTGCCGCTGCCTCACGTTCGAGTCCGGGGATGAGACTCGCCGCGACCGAGTCGCCCACGATGCCGATGACGCGCGGCGCACTCGGTTGGTTCGTCGCAGCGGATGCGGCCAGCATCGGCGGGGGCGCGCCGAGGCGCGTGGGCACCGTCGTCGACGGCGCCGTGGTCGCCGATGAGGGTAGTGACGGCGGCTTGACCGTGATCGTGACGCCTGGTGACGGCGCGGCAAACGCGGGCGAAGGCGACGTGGCGCTCGCGGTCGCGACGACGAGGGCAACCGCGACGGCGGCGATTCCAGCGACGGCTGAGGGCAAGGCAACCCGTCCGCGCAGCGTCGCTCCAGACCGGATCGGTAGCTCGACCAGGTAGTAGGACGCGGCCGCGAGCGCCACGGTCAGTCCGACCCGCACGAGGTCGAGCGGTACTCCCGAGATGCCGGTGCGTTCGGAGTCCACGATGAGCTGAACCGGCCAGTGCCACAGGTACAGGCCGTATGAGATCCGCCCGATCCACACGAGGACCGCGAGTGAGAGAAGCCGGCGGACGGGGCCCGTCGGATGCACCGCGGCCGCGATCACTGTCGCGGCGGCGAGGGCGAAGAGCAGGAACCCGCCGCGGTACATGAACGATTCGCCGTCGCCGATGGTCGCGTACGCGACGACGACGGCGCCAAGGGCGAGAACGCCGGCGTACGCGACCGGACGCGAGCTCTGCACGTTGGCGCGTCTCGCGAGGAGCACCGCGAGCAAGGCGCCGATCAGCAGAGAGTGCACGCGTGTGTCGGTGCCGAAGTACGCCCTTGTCGCGTCGTCAGCGAGCGCGGCCATGAGCGCGGCGGATCCCAGTGCCGCGCACGTTGCAACGACGACGACCAGTGTCCGCCGGCCGCGTCCGATGCGAAGGCACGCAGCGACGACCAGTGGCCACACCAGGTAGAACTGCTCCTCGATCGCGAGTGACCACGTGTGCTCGAGGAGCGACGGCGCGGCGAAGAGGTCGAAGTAGGAGTTGTTGTCGGCGATGAAGTGCCAGTTGGCGGAGTAGAAGAGCGCGAACAGCCCGTCGGCGCGGAGCGCGGCTTGCGCGTCGGTCGGCGTCGACCACGCCCCGTAGATCGCGATCGCGGCGAGGACGAGCAACAGCGCGGGCAGCAGTCGACGGGCGCGGCGAACCCAGAACGTCGGGAGATCGATGCGTCCCTCTGCTCTGGCTTCAGTCAGGAGCAGGCTGGTGATGAGGTAGCCGGACAGGACGAAGAACGTGTCGACGCCGAGGTAGCCGCCGCGGGCCCACGGGTATCCGAGGTGGTAGGCGATCACGGCCGCCACCGCGACCGCGCGCAGGCCATCCAGCGCGGGTTGATACGCGAGATGCCCTGGCCGTTCCGTCGTCAACGTCCCCCCAAGGAACACGAACGGATCGCGGCGTGTTGATTCCCGCATGCCGTCGATCCCCGTGCGCCGCCTCAATCATGCCGTGCTGTACGTGCGCGATGTGCCCCGTGCCGTCGCGTTCTACCGGGAGGTGCTCGGTCTCGAGCTGATCCACGAGGAGGCGAATCTGAAGGGGGCCGCGTTCATGCGGGCGCCCAACTCGCCCAACGACCACGATCTCGGGCTGTTCGAGGTCGGGCCCGGCGCCGCCGGTCCGGTTCCCGGGGCCGTTGGCCTGTACCACCTGGCCTGGGAGGTCGACCGGGTCGAGGACCTCGTCGGCGCCCGCGAAGTGCTGCTGCGGGCGGGGGCACTGGTCGGCCAAAGCGACCACGGCACCACCAAGTCGCTGTATGCCCACGATCCCGACGGCAACGAGTTCGAGGTGATGTGGGCGGTGCCCAGGGAGCGCTGGTCCGAGGTCGAGGGGTCGCCGCCCGTCGCGCCGCTCGATCTCGAGGCCGTGGTTGCCCAGTTTTCGAGCTGATCTCTGTTGATCCGCCTGTCCGTGCTGGTGGATGGCTGTGGACAGTCGACACGAAATCCACTGTCAATTCACAGGGTTGTACCTCTTTCAGTCCACAGGACCCTCGTCTTAGGTTGACGCCCATCGAAGGCCACAGCGCGGGAGCTAGGCGGATGGGTGGGGATCTCGGAGAGCTGGCTTCGGGTGGCACCACGGGGGAGGGCAGGCTCGCAATCTGAGCCTCTCGGGGCGCACGAGAACCGTGCGTCCGCCCCAGACCTGCCGCTCTCGCGCTGTGGCCCGCATCACCCCTCGGCGGAGCGGGGTCGGGAAGAATGCCCTGCGCAGGAGGCGTTGACACCCGTGTAACTACAATGGTGTAATGCCCGAACATCTTGTGGCTCAGGCGGTGGGGGCCGCTCCGAAACCACAACATCTTGTGTCTTTCCGGGCCGGTCACTTCCGACCGGCCCGTAGCGTCGGATCTTGAAGGAGCGTGTCGATGTCGCTGGCGCCGGAGCAGACGGGGATCGGGATCCGCAGGCATTTCACGACCCCTGGGGTCGATCCCTACGACCAGGTCGACTGGGAGCGCCGCGACGCCCGCATCACCGACTACCGAGATGGCTCTGTCGCCTTCGAGCAGCGCGGCGTGGAAGTGCCGGCCACGTGGTCGGTGAACGCCACGAACATCCTTGCTCAGAAGTACTTCCGGGGAACGCTCGGCACGCCCGAGCGCGAGACGTCACTTCGTCAGGTCGTCGACCGCGTCGTCGACACGATCACGCAGTGGGGCGCGCAGGGCGGCTACTTCATCGACGACGCGGAGACCGAGACGTTCCGCGCCGAGCTCAAGCATTTGATCGTGCAGCAGAAGGCCGCGTTCAACTCGCCCGTGTGGTTCAACATCGGCGTGAAGGGTGTGCCGCAGCAGGCGAGCGCGTGTCAGCCGTACGACGCGCTCGTGAGCACACCCGACGGGCTCGTTCCCATCGGTCGTCTCGTCGAAACGGGCGCGGTGGGCACGAAGGTGTTCGACGCCCACGGCGTCACGTCGGTTGTGGCGGTCAAGGCCAACGGACGCAAGAAGGTGTTGCGCATCCACACCAAGGCAGGCCATCAACTCGACGTGACGCCAGACCATCTCGTCTGGCGCTCGAGTGGTGAGCACACTGGCTCGTTTCGCGAGGCGGGCACGCTGAACCCGGGCGACCAGCTGGCGTGGCATCGCAACGAGGCTTGGGGCTCTGGCGAGATTCGGAACGTCGACATCGCCGAAGCCGCGCTGGCCGGATGGCTGCAGGCTGATGGGTTCGTCGGGCAGTACACACATGGAACAAATCGGTCGCTGACGGTCGAATTCATGACGGTGACCGACGCGGAGCACGAGTGGATCTCGTACTACCTCGACACGACGTTCCCAACTCTTCACCGGAAGGACCGCTCGTTCGTGACGCAGTCCGACGAGCTCGATGGCCACCGCATCAGGCTCTACGGCGAGAAGCTCCGCGAGTTCGTCGAGCGTTGGGGGCTTCTCGATCGCGGCACCGACATGGTCGTGCCAGCGCAGCTCTTTGCGGCGCCGCTACCGGTGGTGGCCGCGTATCTGCGAAGCCTCTTCCAGGCTGACGGATACGTATCGGTCCGTGACAACGCCGCCGTCGTCGGTCTCGACATGATCTCCGAGCATTTGGTCCGCGGGGTGCAGCAGCTCTTGGGCCGGTTCGGAGTCTTCTCCCGAGTGCGGCGGAAGAGTGATCGCCGAGCAGACCGGCACGACATGTGGTCGCTGAGCATCCGTCCGCTCGCAGATCGGCAGCTCTTCGGGGAGGAGATCGGGTTCGTCGACTGGGAGAAGGGTCGAAAGCTGTTCGGGTCGCTCGAGCTCCCGTCGAAGTCCTCTGGAGCGGTGAAGCGTCTGGAGATCGAGCGCATCGAGGACCTCGGCGAGATGGAGGTCTATGACATCCAGACTGATAGTGGGGAGTACCTGAGTTCGAACCTCAGGGTGCACAACTGCTTCATTTTGGCCGTCGACGACACGATGGACTCGATCCTCAACTGGTACGTCGAGGAAGGCACGATCTTCAAGGGCGGCTCGGGCTCGGGCATCAACCTCTCGAAGATCCGTTCGTCGCGCGAGCTGCTGAAGGGCGGCGGCACGGCGTCGGGGCCGGTCAGCTTCATGCGCGGCGCTGACGCGTCCGCCGGCACGATCAAGTCGGGCGGCAAGACGCGGCGCGCCGCGAAGATGGTGATCCTCAACGCCGACCACCCCGACGTGCAGGAGTTCATCTGGTGCAAGGCGGTCGAGGAGCGCAAGGCGCGGGTGCTGCGTGACGCCGGGTTCGACATGGACCTCGACGGCACCGACAGCCACTCGATCCAGTACCAGAACGCGAACAACTCGGTGCGCGTCACCGACGACTTCATGCGCGCCGTCGAGCAAGACCTCGACTGGCAGCTGAGCGCGGTGAAGACGGGCGAGGCGCTCAAGACGATGAAGGCGCGCGAACTCTTCCGTGAGATCGCCCGTGCCGCGTGGGAGTGCGCCGATCCCGGCATGCAGTTCGACACGACCATCAACCGTTGGCACACGGCTGCGAACACCGGTCGCATCAACGGAAGTAATCCTTGCGCGGAATACATGCACCTCGACAACAGCGCGTGCAATCTGGCCAGCCTCAATCTGCTCGCGTTCCTCCACGATGACGGCGAGTTCGATGTCGAGGGCTACAAGGCCGCGGTCGAGGTCGTGTTCACCGCGCAGGAGATCCTCGTCGGCAATGCCGACTACCCGACGGAGAAGATCGCCGACACGTCGCGCAAGTTCCGTCAGCTCGGTCTCGGCTACGCGAACCTCGGCGCGTTGCTCATGGCACTCGGCATGCCGTACGACTCAGACTCCGGCAGGGCGTGGGCGGGAGCGCTCACCGCACTCATGACCGGCCACGCGTACGCGACGTCCGCGCGAACGGCCGGGCGGATGGGGCCGTTCTCCGGCTACGCCGAGAACAGCGAGCACATGCTGCGCGTGCTGCGGATGCACCGGGCCGAGGCCGCGAAGGTCGACGAGGAGCTCGTGCCGCCGATGCTGCTCGGCGCCGCGCAGCAGTCATGGGACGAAGCCGTTGAGCTCGCCGAGCAGTTCGGCGTGCGGAACTCGCAGGCGACGGTGCTCGCGCCCACGGGCACGATCTCGTTCCTGATGGATTGCGACACCACGGGCATCGAGCCCGACCTCGGGCTCGTGAAGACGAAGAAGCTGGTCGGCGGGGGCACGATGTCGATCGTCAACCAGACCGTTCCGCGGGCGCTCGCTCGCCTCGGATACTCACCGTTCCAGATCGACAGCATCGTGGCGTACATCGACGCCAACATGTCGATCGTCGGCGCGCCGCATCTGAAGGCCGAGCACCTTCCGGTGTTCGCGTGCTCGATGGGCGACAACGTCATCCACTACATGGGCCACGTGCGGATGATGGCGGCCGCGCAGCCCTTCATCAGCGGGGCGATCTCCAAGACGATCAACATGCCTGAGTCGTCGACCGTCGAGGACGTCGAGGACATGCACATGGAGGCCTGGAAGCTGGGCCTCAAGGCGGTCGCCATTTACCGCGACAACTGCAAGGTCGCACAGCCGCTGTCGACGACGAAGAAGGAAGTCGATGCGGCGATCGTCGCCGCGGTCGCCGCGGCAACCGCAACCGGCACTCCGACCGAGGTGGTGACCCAGATCGTGGAGCGCATCATCCGCGAGCCCGTTCGCCAGAAGCTGCCGCGCACGCGCCAGTCGCGCACGTTCGAGTTCCGCGTCGCGGACTGCAAGGGCTTCGTCACCGTGGGCGAGTACGACGACGGCCGTCCGGGCGAGATCTTCCTTCGGGTCTCGAAGCAGGGTTCGACCCTCGCCGGCATCATGGACGCCTTCGCGATCTCGATCAGCCATGGCCTGCAGTACGGCGTGCCGCTGCGGGCGTTCGTCGAGGTGTTCACGAACATGCGGTTCGAGCCGGCCGGCATGACCGACGACCCCGACATCCGCTTCGCGAGCTCGCTGATGGACTACCTGTTCCGTCGCCTCGCGCTCGAGTACCTCAGCTACGACGAGCGCGCCGAGCTCGGCATCCTGTCGGTCGGCGAACGGCTGCAGCCGACGTTGCCGGGCGTGGAGGAGACGGTCGTCGAGACGACGCAGGGCTACGACGTGATCCCCGACCCGAAGACCATCCCGTCTGCCTCCGAGCTGGCGACCCAGATCGAGCTCGGGCTCGCGTCCGAGGCGCCGATCACCGGGCAGATCCCCGTCACGCCCGTCCGCGCCGCCGCACGCCAGCCGCGCCGTCGACGCGTGCGAGCGACGCGCCGATCTGCATGCAGTGCGGGGTGCAGATGAACCGGGCCGGCAGCTGTTACGCCTGCCCGAGCTGCGGCAGCACCAGCGGCTGCTCATAGCCGCCTCTCCGCTGGGATTGGTCACTCGGGCGCGGCATAGTGCCCCGAGTGACCAATCTCGCCGAGTTGCCGGTCGCGGACCCATGGTGGGTGGTGCGCAGAGTGAACGACGGCGTCACGCTCATCACCGAGCCGCATGTGCACCCGCTGCTGCGGTGCAACGTGTGGCACGTGCGTGGCCGTGACCGCGATCTCGTCATCGACACCGCGCTCGGGCTCGCGCCGCTCGCCCACCTGGTCGAGCGCGAGCTCGGCCATGGAGTGCTCGCCGTGGCGACCCACAGCCACTCCGATCACGTCGGCGGCATGCACGAGTTCGAGGAGCGGGCGATCCACCGGGCTGAAGCCGCCGACCTCACGACGCCGATGCGCACGACGCTCATGGCCGAGCACTACGGCGACACGGTGCTCGCGCCATACCGCGATGCTGGCTACGACATCCCGGAGCTGTTCGTCGACGCGGTGCCGGCCGCCGGGATGGCGATGGTCGGAGAGATCGGCCCGGCGCCGGCGACGCGGGTGCTCGACGACGGCGACATCGTGGACTGCGGCGATCGGTCCTTCGAGGTGCTCCACCTGCCCGGCCACTCGCCCGGAAGCATCGGGCTTTGGGAGGCCGCCACCGGTGTCCTCTTCTCAGGAGACGCGGTCTACGACGGTCCGCTGCTCGACGAGCTCGAAGGCTCCGACATCGACGTCTACGTGACGACAATGCGACGCCTGCGGGAGCTGCCGGTCACCGTCGTGCACGGTGGCCACGAGGCGAGCTTCGGCCGCGACCGGCTCGTGCAGATCTGCGACACGTATCTCGAAGGTCATCGACCGACGTAGGCGAGCACGAGGCGGACGCTCTCCTCGACCGGCCGCACGCTGTCCAAGACGAGGCGCGGCCGAACCCACGGCTCGGTCTCGCTCCGCCACTGAGCCACCTGCTCCCAACTCGGCTCCGGGAACGGTGCGAGATCGCGGCGGCGGGCGGCCAGTCGGGTCCGGTGCACTGACTCGTCGCTGCACACGACCTCGATGCCGTGCACCGTCGCATCGGCGGCTTCGCCCGCCGACCACCAGATCTGCCGCCCGACCTCCAGGTAGTTCGCCGCGTCGGCGATCACGGAGAAGCCGACTCGCAGCTGATGTGCGGCGAGGGCCGCACCCACGTTGTACGCGGCGAGTCCCGTCTCGAACGACCGGACGATGCCCGAGCGCAGCATGGCGGCCTCGATCTCGTCGACAGAGATCACGACCGCAGGAAGCTCACGGCCGAGCGCTTCTGCGATCGCGGACTTCCCCACGCCGGGAAGTCCGCTCATCACGACGAGCACAGCGGGTCAGTAGCCGGGCGGTGGTTCGAACCCGCGCCACTCGCGTTCGAGCAGCTGCGCGAAGCGCAACGTCGTGCGGTCCTCGAGATAGGGCCCCATCGCCTGCAACCCGAGCGGAAGGCCCGCCGAGTTCAGCCCCGCGGGGAACGCCGTCGCGGGCTGTCCTGGGAAGACCGCGAGCAGCGGGTAGATCATGTTCAACATGTAGGGAACCTCGCGGTCGTCCACGATGATCAGGCGCGAGCCGTCGTCACCCGTCTGGTGGCGGAACGCGACGTCGAGGGCTGTCGGGCACACGAGCACGTCCCAGTCCTCGAAGAACGTTCGCCAAGCGCTTCGCACTGCCTCGCGGCGATGGTGCAGCAGGATCAAGCCCGATGCGTCAAGGTTCGCGCCCTCCGCCATCGCTTCCGACATCACGTCGCCTCGTTCCCGCATCTGGCGCGCCTGCTCCGCCCGCGCCTCCGGAGGCTGGCCAACCGACGTCACCGCGAGCAACAGCGTGAGGTAGTCCCGGACGTACGCGTCGAGATCGAGCGGCGGCATCGCCTCGTCAACCTTCGCTCCTGCATCGCTGAGGAACGCCGCCAGCTCGCCGACCTTCGCGCGCATCTCGACCGAGGGCTGCACCACGTCGAGCGGAGGCAGCACTGCGACGCGGAAGTCGGCGAGGCGTTCGTGGCGTGCCGCCGGCAGCTCGAGACGCCATGCCACGTCCTCGCCGGCCACCGGCCCGATGATCACGTCGAACAGCAGCTCCAGATCGACAGCGGTCCGCGCGAGCGGACCCTGTACGCCCATCGCAGCGCCGGGATTGGGCGCATCGGCAAACGGAAAGCTGCCGACGCGGGGGACCGCGGTCTCCGACGGTCGGTGTCCGTACAGCCCGCAGTAGGCGGCGGGCACCCGAATCGAGCCGGCGATGTCGCTCCCGATCTCGAGCGGTGTCATGCCGGATGCGAGCGCCGCGGAACCCCCGCCCGTGCTGCCTCCCGGTGTGCGGGACAGATCCCAAGGGTTGTTGGTCCGTCCGTAGACCGGGCTGTCGGCCTGCCAGTCACTCGAGCGCGACGGGGATGTTCGTCTTCCCCAACAGGCACGCCCCCGCGGCGAAGACGCTCCGCGCGATCGGGCCGTCCTGCGTCGGCCGGTAGTCCTTCAGCGCCTCGATGCCCGCGGACTGGGGGAGCCCGGCGACGAGCGTCGACTCCTTCAGCGTCATTGGCAGCCCCAGGAGCGCCCCCCGCTCACCCGCAGCCCGCGCCTCGTCGGCGCGTCGTGCCGATTCGAGTGCCCGCTCCGGCGTGGGCACCACGATCGCGTTCAGCGTCGGATTGTGGGCTCGATCTGCGCTCAGATGGACCTCGACGAGCTCGACCGAGCTGATCTCACGCGCGTCGAGCGCCGCCAGCATCTCGGTCGCGGAGCTGAATGGTCCGACTGTCGGAGCCATGTCAGGGGATCAGGAGCACCCGGCCGAACGCCCGGCGGCTCTCGATGTACCGGTGCGCCTCCGCGGCATCGGCGAGCGGGAACGTGCGGTCGATCGCCACCTTGAGCTCGCCCGACGCGGCTCGCCCGAGCAAGCGCTCGATCATCGTGTGGCACCGCTCGTTGTTCATCATCATCTCGGCGCCCAGGAACACGCCGGTCATCGACGCGTTCTTCTGCATCAGCGGCCACACCTGCGGCGGCTTGTCGTCCCGGCCGGCCTGACCGACCCAACTCACCCGGCCGCGGTACGCGAGCGCAGCAATGCTGCCCTCGAGCGTCTTGCCGCCGACGGAGTCCACGACAAGGTCGACGCCCTTGCCGCCCGTGATGCGGTTGACCTCGGTGGGCACGTCGGCGTTCGCGTAGTTGATGCCGTGGTCCATGCCGTACTCGTGCAGCCGCTCGAGCCGGTCGTCGCTCGACGCGGTCGCCAACACCGTTGCGCCCGCCGCCTTCGCGAGCTGGATCGCCGCGAGCCCCACTCCGCCTGCACCGGCCTGCACCAACACGGTCTCGCCCGACTGCAGCTTGCCGAACTCGAACAAGCAGTCGTCGGCGGTGCCGAACTCGATCGGGACTCCAGCCGCTTCCTCCAACGACAAGCCTTCGGGCACCGCCCATGCGGCGCGCGCCGGCACGCTCACCAGCTCGGCGTGCGACCCGTAGCCCATCGTCGCGACGACCGGTTGACCGACCGCGAACTCGGTGACCCCCTCGCCAACCTCGCGCACGACACCCGACGCCTGGTACCCCACGACGTGCGGCTCGGTGGCGAGCACGCCGCCCTGCCGGTGCAACAGGTCGCCACCTTGTATGCCGACCGCGGCAACGTCGATCAGCAGCCCCCCGCTGCGCACCGCGGGATCAGGCACGTCCTCGTACTGGAAGACCTCAGGCCCGCCGGTCTTGTAGAAGACCGCGGCCTTCATGACGTCGCCCCGTTGGTCTCCGACACGTAGATCGACTTCTTCGGCGACTTGAACAGCTCACGAAGAAGTGGCGCGAACTCCTCGAGCGCCATCGTGGGATAGGTCGGGATCGAACGCCGGCTGGTCGAAGTCGGCGCAGAACTCCGCGCAGAGGTCGTAGTACTCGTGCCCAGCGAACTGATCGCGCATGTTGCGGTCGAGGCCGAGGTAGTGGAAGAAGTAGTAACCCTGGAAGATGCCGTGCTTCTCGACCATCCAGTGGTAGCCCTCGCTCACGAACGGCTTGAGGATCGCGGCGCCGACATCGGGATGGTTGAACGTCGCGAGCGTGTCTCCGATGTCGTGGATGAGCGCGCACGCGACGTACTCGTCGTCGCGATCCGCGCGATAGGCGCGCGTCGCTGTCTGCAGCGAGTGCGTGAGCCGGTCGACGGCGAATCCGCCGTAGTCACCATCGAGCAACCGAAGGTGAGTCATCACCCGATCGGGAAGGCCGGGGTAGAACTCGAGCTGGGAGAGTGCGATGCGGCTCCAGTCCTCCTGGGTGCCTTCGGTCATCGCGGTGAACGTGGCGCGGGCAGCGGTGTCACTCATGTCACTCAGTCTGCCTTAGGAAGAAAATAACGTGGACGTCCGAGCGCGTCTCGTGTCACGATGCCCCCGGTCAAATCGACCACATGAGAACACCGAGGAGGTGACCCGTTGCCCAACCAGACGTCCTCAGTCGCTCTGATGATCGGCTTCGCAGGTCGCCTCGTGCTCGAGGCGCTCTGACCGGAACCGGCTTCGCCGACTGAAATCCGGTCCTTTTTCGCTGGTCGGCTCTTCCCGTGCCGACCGGTCGCCGCCGTCGGGCCTGTAGCCGCTGACGGTCTCGGGAGCACTTGGTCCACCTCGGGAAGGGGACCACTGGTGGTCCCGTCACCGTTGCGGTGAGGGAGGGTGTGGGTGAGCCTGACGGCGGCGCCGGACCGGGGTTCTGTGGTTGCCGCAGCGCGTGTCCCAGCCGGAATTCTTGGCGCGAGCGGGGCTCTGACACCCGCTAGCGCCAAGAGAACGAGCCGGGTTCAGCCGGCTCCGCCCGGCACGGTGACGCTCTCGGTGTCTCGGCCTGACCGCAGCAGCCGGCCGGGCCGCGCGTCGGTGAACGCACCGCCGCGCACGATCTCCACGCCGTTGACGAGCACGTGCTCGATCCCCTCGGCCTCTCCGTAGAGGCGCGGGCGCGCCGCCCGGCAGGTCCTCGACCGTCACGACTGGCCCAGGTCCGATCGTCGACTCGTCGAACACGACGATGTCGGCGCACCATCCTTCGGCGAGCCGGCCGCGTCCGGTCAGCCCGTACAGCCGAGCCTGGGCGTTCGTGAGCAGCGACACCGCCTCCTCCGTTGCGAGCAAGCCCCGCTTGCGCACGGCCTCGGCCAGCATCGTCGTCGAGTAGTTGAACGTCGCGAGGAAGTCGAGGTGCGCGCCGGCGTCGGATGCACCGATGATCGCCCGGGGATCGCGCCAGACGTCGACTCTCGCCTTCCAGCTCTCATCGTCGGCGCCTCGGTCGGGCGGGGTGAAGATCGTGCGGAGCCCGTCGGCGACCGTGATGTCGCACACGACATCCCACGGCTCCTTGCCTTCGGTCGCCGCGATCTCGCCGACCGTCCGGCCGACGTACTGCTCGAGTGACGGCGTGAAGACCTCCGCAACCGTGAACACCTGCCAGTAGGCGATGCCCCGCGCCGGTCCGTCGGTCTGCTGCGCCATCTCGTTGAGCTCGCGCCGCCGCGCCGGATCGGACAGCAACGCGATCTTCTCGTCGGGTGGCAGGGCCATTGGCTTGGCCCACCCGTTGAGCACGTCGAGCAGGAAGCCGGTGCGGAACGAGATGCGGGTACGGATCGAGTCAGGGATCGTGAGCGCGAGCACGCGGGCGCCGCGCTCCGACGCGTAGTCGCTCGCCCCGAGCTTGTTCTCGGTGATCTCGCCGCTGCCGCGAATTCACCTGCAGCACGTTCCAGTTCAGCGGACGGTTCGCCGCGAGCGACATGCGCGTCATGAGCTCCATGTCGTGCTCTTCGAACAGCCCGATCGTGGGGATGAACTCGAGCGTCGTGCCTTCGTGCCCGGACACGACCTTGCACAGCGCGATCAGCTCGTCCATCGACGCGTGACGCGAGGGCACCGGATCGCCCTCGTCGTCGTTGTGGGTCGTCGCCCACGAAGACGAGAACCCCATGCCGCCGGCGGCGAGACCCTCGGCCAGCAATCGCTCCATCTCGTACTGCTCGCCGGGCGACGCGTGTCGCCGCGTCGCCTCGTCGCCCATCACGACTCGCCGGATCGCGGAGTGTCCGACGAGGAAGCCGGCGTTCACCGCGAGGACGCCGTCGAGGCGGTCGAGATACTCAGCCGTCGTCGTCCAGTCCCACGGCACACCCTGTGCGAGCGACTCGAGCGGCATGCCCTCGACGCGGGCGAGCATCTTCATCAGATAGTCGCCGGCGCCCGGCCCGAGCGGCGCGATCGAGAATCCGCAGTTCCCGCCGATCACCGTCGTCACGCCGTGCAGAGGCGAAGGCGAGAGTGTCGTGTCCCAGAAGGCCTGCGCGTCGTAGTGCGTGTGAATGTCGACGAAGCCCGGCGCGACGACGCACCCGCTGGCGTCGATCGCCTGCTCGGCTTCTTCGGACACATCGCCGATGGCGACGATCCTCCCGTCACGGATGCCGACGTCGGCGCGGCGTCTCGGCCGCCCCGTGCCGTCGATGACCTCGCCACCTCGGATCACGCAGTCGAGCATGCGCGGACCCTACCCCTGGCGTGCCGGGGTGAGCCGGGGTTCGGCTACTGGGGGGTCCACTCGCACGGCATCCGCTTGATGCCGTGGATGAACGCCGACTGCAGGATCGCGGGCTCGCCCGTGATCTGCAGGTCGGGAAGGCGGTGCAACAGCTCGTCGAACATCACGGTGATCTCGCGTCGGGCCAGGTTGGCGCCGAGGCAGAAGTGCGGGCCGCCGGCGCCGAAGCCCATCTGTTCCTTGAGGTTCGTGCGAGTGATGTCGAAGCGATAGGGGTCTTCGAACACCGCCTCGTCACGGTTGCCCGACGTGTACCAGAGCACCACCTTCTGGCCCTCCTCGATCTTCACGCCGCTCAGCTCGGTGTCACGGGTCGCAGTGCGGCGGAAGTGGATCACCGGTGTGGCGTACCGCACGATCTCCTCGACCGCGCCGGGGCCACGACCGGCGAAGTCGTCGAGCCACAAGGCTCGCTGATCGGGATGGTCGGTCAGCAGCTTCATGCCGTGGCTGATCGCGTTGCGCGTCGTCTCGTTGCCGGCGACGACGAGCAGGATGAAGAACGAACCCAGCTCGGGCGTCGTCAAGCGCTCGCCATCGACTTCGGCATGCATCAGAGCCGTCGTGAGGTCGTCGGCGGGATCGGCGAGCCGGGCCTCCCCGAGCGTGATCGCCGTCTGGTACAGCTCCATCGCCGCGCCCATGAACTGATCCATCTCGGTGGCGTAGTCGGGATCGCCCAAGCCGAGGATGATGTTCGTGCACTCGAACATCCGCTGCCACTGGTCGCGCGGGATGCCCATCATCTCGCAGATGATCTGCAGCGGAAGCGGAGCCGCGAACAGCTGCACGAAGTCACCTTCGCCGCGCTCGGCGTGCTCGTCGACGATCGCCTTCGCCTTGTGACGCACATCCTCCTCGATCGCGGCGACGACCTTCGGCGTGAATGCCTTCTGCACGATCATCCGCAGGCGAGTGTGCTTCGGGGCGTCGAGGGCGATCATCGACCCGAAGAACTCGGACATCTCCTGGGGCAGATCACCGATGTTGGACCCCTTGCCCGAGCAGAACAGCTCGGGGTTGCGGCTCGCCGCCCAGATGTCCTTGTGGCGGGTGAGCGCCCAGTAGCCCGGGCCCGGCGGCATGACCATCTCGTATTCGGGCTCGGGCTGGAACGAGATGGGCTTCTCGGCTCGCAGCTTCGCGAACACGGCGTCGCGGACCTCGTCCGGTGAGGTCCAGAGCTGCTGATCGGAGAGCTTGATCTCGTCGACGGGGAGGTCGCTCACCAGGGTCATGACGCAAGTGTGCCAGTCCCCAGTGCGAGGCTGTGCGCCGTGCGCCGGGTCCTCTCACTCATCGCCCTCGTCCTCATCACGGGCGCATTGCTCACGGTCGGCCCCGCGGCCGCGCAGTCGGGCGAACGAATCCTCGACTACCGGGTCACGCTCGCGATCGAGGAGGACGGCAACCTCGCGATCACCGAGGTCATCGCCTACGACTTCGGGTCGAACGAGCGGCGTGGCATCTTCCGCGACATCCCCACGCGCTTCCCGTACGACAGCGAGCACGACCGCGTGTACCCGATCGAGGACGTCACCGTCACCGCGACGCCCGAAGGCACGCCCACCGACGTGCAGGTCACGACCGAGGGCAACGTCACTCGCATCCGCATCGGCGACCCGGACGTCTTCATCACCGGGCAGCACACCTACACGATCAGCTACACGGTGCGCGGCGCCCTCAACGGGTTCGAGGATCACGACGAGCTGTTCTGGAACGCGGTCGGCACCGGATGGGGTGTGCCCATCGAGCAGGTGCAGGCGACGGTGACCGCACCTGCTGACATCACGAGGGTTGCTTGCTTCGCGGGGCCGTTCGAGAGCCGGCTGTCATGCGCATCCAGCAGCGTCGACGGCTCGACGGCGCGGTTCACGCAGGACGGCCTCAACCCGTTCGAAGCGCTGACGGTCGTCGTGGCCATCCCGACGGGAGCAGTGCCCACGCCGGTGCCGATCCTCGAAGAGAAGCTCACGTTCTCGACCGCGTTCGATCCCGCGCCCGGGAAGATCGCGGCGGGAGTGGGAGTGCTCGCGCTCGGCGTCGCGGGTCTCGTTTGGCTCTTGCGGAAGGGACGTGACCGGCGCTTCGTCGGGTCCGCGACCGACCAGGCGTTCGGCAACATCACGGGCGAGGAAGAAGCGGTGCCGTTGCGGGGTCGAGTCCAAGGCCCGGTGGAGTTCGAGCCGCCAGAGGGCATCCGGCCCGGTCAGCTCGGCACGCTCATCGACGAGGAAGCGAACCTGCTCGACATCACCGCGACGATCGTGGACCTCGCGGTGCGTGGTTTCATCCTGATCCAGGAAGTGCCGAGCGAGGACGGCAAGCGCCACAAGTCCGACTACCGCCTCACCGACCTCGGCAAGTCGCGGGCGGAGCTCCGCGCGTACGAGAGCCAGCTCCTCGACGACCTGTTCGAGACCGGTTCGGTCGTCGAGCTCTCCGAGCTCAAGTACAAGTTCGCCTCGAAGCTGAGCGGCCTGAAGACAGCGCTGTACGACGACGCAATCGAGAAGGGCTGGTTCTCGCACCGACCCGATCACGTACGCCTGATGTGGCGGGGGATCGGCGTGGTCGTGCTCGTCGCCGGTGGCTTCCTCACGGTCCTCGCGGCATCGCAAGGCTGGGGGCTCGCGGCGCTCGGCGTGCCGATCATCGGTCTGCTGCTGCTGATCTTCGCGGGGAAGATGCCGCGCCGGACACCGAAGGGCACCGCGATGTACAGCCGCATCGAGGGCTTCAAGCAGATCTTCGACGCGGGGCAAGGCGTGCGAGAGCAGTTCGCCGAGCGGGCGAACATCTTCTCCGAGTACCTGCCGTTCGCGATCGTGTTCGGGCAGACGAAGAAGTGGGCCAAGACGTTCGAGGGCCTCGACGCCCAGGTCGCGCAGTCGACGAACAGCTGGTACCTGTCGCCCTACGCGTTCACCGCGCTCGCGTTCGCCGACTCGATGGAGGACTTCTCGACGACGACCGCCGGCACGCTGTACGCCAGCACGCCCTCGTCGTCGGGCGGCAGCGGGTTCGGCGGCGGAGGCTTCTCGGGCGGCGGCGGTGGTGGAGGCGGCGGCGGCAGCTGGTAGCCCGACCGGCCGCCCGGTGCGAGGATGGGCGCATGCCTGAAGCCGTGATCGTTGCCACCGCCCGCAGCCCGATCGGTCGAGCGTTCAAGGGATCGCTCGTCGACGTGCGCCCCGACGACATGACCGCCTCGATGGTGAAGGCCGTGCTCGGGCAGGTTCCGCAGCTCGCGCCGAGCGAGATCGAGGACGTGATGATCGGGTGTGGCTCTCCTGCCGGCGAGCAGGGCTTCAACATCGCCCGCGTCGTTGCGGTGCTGTCCGGCCTCGACGACGTGCCCGGCACGACCGTCAACCGCTACTGCTCGTCGTCGCTGCAGACGATCCGCATGGCGGCGCACGCGATCAAGGCGGGGGAGGGCGACGCGTTCATCGCCGGTGGCGTCGAGTGTGTGAGCCGGTATGGCAACGGCGCGTCCGATGGGGGCAACGCGGCGAACAAGGAGTTCGCCGATGCGGCGACGCGGTCGGCCGAGCGTGCGCTCGGCGGTTCGCCGCCTTGGTCACCGCCCCAGGGTCTGCCCGACATCTACATCGCGATGGGCCAGACCGCCGAGAACGTGCGTGAGCTCGAAGGCGTTTCCCGCCAGGAGATGGATGAGTTCGCGCTGCTGTCACAGCAGCGTGCCGGCGCGTCGATGGACAACGGCTTCTTCGAGCGCGAGATCGTGCCGGTCACCACGCCCGACGGCACGGTCGTGTCGAGGGACGACGGCCCCCGCCCCGACACGACCCTCGAGAAGCTCTCGCAGCTCAAGCCGGCGTTCCGTCCCGATGGCGAGGTGACGGCGGGGAACAGCTGCCCGTTGAACGACGGCGCCGCGGCCGTCGTCGTGATGAGCGACACCCGCGCCCGCGAGCTCGGCATCACGCCGCTCGCCCGCATCGTTTCGACCGCGGTCACCGGCCTCAACCCGGAGATCATGGGCCTCGGCCCGATCGAAGCGTGCCGCAAGGCGATGGCCCGGGCCGGCATGACGATCGACGACATCGACCTCGTCGAGATCAACGAGGCGTTCGCCGCGCAGGTCGTACCCTCGGCCCGTCATCTCGGCATCAGCTGGGACAAGCTCAACGTGCACGGCGGCGGCATCGCCCTCGGTCACCCGTTCGGCATGACCGGTGCCCGCATCATGACCACGCTGCTCAACGGCCTCGAGTCCACCGGCGGCACGGTCGGCATGGAGTCGATGTGCGTCGGCGGTGGTCAGGGCATGGCGATGATCGTCGAGCGTCTCTAGCGCGAGACCTCAGGCAGCAGTCAGCTGCGCCACGATGGCGGCCGTGTCGATCCAGACCTGCTCCCGGCTGATGAGCCCCTCGCGGAACTCGAAGACGTGGAGGATGCGGAAGGTGACCTGACGGCCGTTGCCGGGGATGCCGAGCATCTCGCCGATGACCGTGCCCGTCATCTCCTGCTCGAGCACGAGCGCGTCGTCGGTGACGAACTGGTGGATCGGCTTGCTCCGCTTCGGTGCGGAAGTTCGCGGTGAGGAAGCGGTAGAAGTCGCGGGCCGCATCCTTGCCCTGTCGCGGCGAGCCGGGGAATCCCGACGGCGTCGTGGGTGACGTCGTCGGTGTAGACGGCGACCGCGCCTTCCACATCCCCGGCACCCTCCGCCTTCAGATGGCGCTCGACGAGCTCCCGCATCTCGGTGACATCCATGTTCGCTCTCCTCAGTCGTTTCCTACGTCGCTTCGCTCACGATGAGATGGTACACTACTAATGCGATGACTCTCTCACGTCAAGAGAAATCTCGCACGACGGGCGGACGTGCGAACCAGCGAGCGCGGACCCGCGATGCGCTCACCCGCTCTGCCTTCGAGCTCATGCGGGAGGGCCGCGCTCCCTCGATGCCCGAGGCCGCCGACCGGGCGCTCGTCTCGGTTGCCACTGCGTACCGGTACTTCACGACGGCGGAGGAGCTCTGGGAAGAGGCCGCCGCGTTCAGGTTCGACGACCTCGTCGACATCGAGGCGGTCGAACGAGCGGTCGAGGCCGCGGGCGACGACGTCGAGGCGCGGCTCGAGGCGGTCGTCCGTGGGATCGGATGGGCCATGCTCGACCACGAGCTGCCGTTCCGCCAGGCGGCCAAGACGAGCCTCGACCGTTGGTTCGCGCAACAGCGCGCCGGCGGCGAGAAGCGACCGACGCGCCCGGGTCAACGCAACCGGTGGAACGCGCTGGCCGTCGAACCGCTGCGGGGCACCCTCACGGACGACGAGCTCGCCGGGCTGATCGAAGCGCTCGGCCTGGCCTGGGGCACCGAGGCGGCGATCACCCTCTACGACGTCCTCGAGCTGGAGCCCGACGCGGCCAAGCAACGCATGCTCACCACCTGCAAGTGGATCCTCCGCGGCGCCCTCGCCGACGCTGATGCTAGAGCGCGGGGTTCGCGGCGATCACCAGGCTCGGCAGCTCGGTCGGCATCGGCTTGAGTGCCCGCAGGCGCTCGACGGTCGGCGCGAGGCGTTCGGCCTTGCGCCGGGAGATCTCGGGCTCCCGCTCTTTGAACTCGGGCATCACCTCGCGAGCGAACAGCTCGAGCGCCTCGCAGATGTCCTCGTGCTTGTTCTTCCCGGCCTGGCTGATGAAGATCACCTGATCCACGCCAGCGGCTTCGTAAGCGCGGAGGAACGCGCGGATCTGATCGGGAGTGCCGATCGCTCCGCGAAGTGAGTCGAGGCCCTCCTCGCTCGTTGCCGTCGCCCCGAGCTCTTCGCCCTGGGCCTTGAGCTTGGCGAAGCCGTACTCCTCCCGCTTCTCCTCGAACTCCGCGTAGACGTCAGTGACGCCGGGCGTGTGCGACCCGAACACGTAGTAGTGCGACAGCGAGTACGCGAAGAAGTGAAATCCGTCGAGACCGCGGTCGATGGCCGTCTGCTCGTCCTCGTGGCACATGAAGCCGGTGACGACGGCGAGGTTCGGATTGACGTCGTAGCCGATGGGGTCCGATGACGCCTCGAGCGCGGCGTAGTAGTCGTCGGTCCATTGCCGCGCCTCGTCGGGGCTGATGAACGAGAACGTCAGCGCGCCGATGCCGCGCTCGGCAGCCATGAGGATCGTCTCCCGCCGCGAGCACGCCACCCACATCGGCGGATGCGGACGCTGCAATGGCTTCGGCACCACGTTGCGGGCGGGCATCGAGAAGTGCTTGCCGGCATGGCCGAGGTACGGCGTCGTCCAGCATCATCGTCGCGATCTCGCCGACGGCCTCCTCCCACATCTCGCGCTTGGCCGCGCGCTCGATCTCGAAGCCTGCGAGCTCCATGTCGCTCGACGTCTCGCCCGTGCCGAACTCGACGCGCCCGTCGGACACGAGGTCGAGCGTCGCGATCCGCTCGGCGATGCGGGCGGGATGGTTGTAACCGGGCAGCGCGGCGACGATGCCGTGCCCCAGGCGGATGTTCTTGGTGCGCTGGCTCGCGGCGGCGAGGAACACCTCGGGCGCGGACGAGTGGCTGTACTCCTCGAGGAAGTGGTGCTCGACCTCCCACACCGTGTCGAACCCGAGTCGGTCCGCGAGCTCGACCTGCTCGAGCGCCTCCTTGATGATGCGGTGCTCCGAGTCCGGGTCCCAAGGTCGCGGGAGCTGGTGCTCGTAGAAGATGCCGAACTTCATGGTGCCTCCTGAATGGAAGTCGCGGTCAGCGTGCCGAGGCCGTCGAAGATGACGTCGTTGAGCTGCTTGGCGGCCCTGTCGACGTCGATGGTGATCCCGCGGGAACGCGGCGTCCATGGCCACGCCCCAGCACATGCCGAACGCCGCGGGAGTCGTCACGGAGAAGTCGAACTCGCGATGCGACCACGAGTTGAGGTTGTTCGAGATCGTCTTCATGATGTCGTCGAACAGCGGGGCGATGCGCTCGTTGTAGAACCGGCGGCCCGACTCGAAGTCGGCGAACAGCACGATGCCGAACAGCGGGATCGATTCCAAGAGCGCGCCCAGCACCTCGCGCATGAAGTAAAGGGTGTTCTCGCGCTGCTCGACATCGGTGTTCGGGAGCGCGACCGCCGACAGTCCCAAGCCGTCCACGATCTGCTCGATCGGGTACACGACGGCTGCCGCGAACAGCTCGTCCTTCGACTCGAAGTGCTGGTAGATCAGCGCGACGTTGATGCCGGCCTCGTCGGCGATGTCGCTCACGCGGGTGCGGGGGCCGAGGGTCAGGAACACCCGTCGAGCCGCTTCGAGGATCTGCACCCGGCGGTCGTCCTTCGTGAGTCGCGTGCGCGGTGTCATCACGACGCCGGTCTGTCGTAGCGGTCGCCGAGGTAGCTGACCTCGAGCACGTCTGGTCGCTTCCGCACGTCGTCGGCGGTGCCCTCGAGCACGAGCACTCCCCGATTGAGGACGTAGACCCGATCGGCGATCTCGAGTGCGGCATGCACGTGCTGCTCGACCAGAAGCACGCCCATCCCCGAGTCGGCGAGCCCTCGGACGGTCGGGAGCAGCTGTTCCACGACGATCGGCGCGAGACCGTGGCTGAGCTCGTCGATCATGAGCACCTGCGGATGGCGGGCCAGCGCACACGCGAGGGCGAGCATCTGCTGTTGGCCGCCGGACAGCAGGCCTGCTCGACGCGAGCTGATCGCGGCGAGTGCGGCGAAGCGCTCAACCGCTTCGGCGACGTGGGGCGTGCCGCGGCGGGAGCGCAGCCGCAGGTTCTCGGCCACGGTGAGGTGCGGGAAGAGCCCGCGATCCTCGGGCACGAGCGCGAGTCCGCGACGGGCGATCTGGTGCGCGCGCTGCCTCTCGACTCGGGCCCCGAGCACTTCGATCGATCCGCCGAGCGACGGAAGCGCGCCGGCGATCGTGAGGAGGGTCGTCGTCTTTCCCGCGCCATTGGGCCCGAGCAGCGCGACGATCTCGCCGCGGCCGACGGTGAGCGACAGGCCGTGCACCGCCGGCACTCGACCATGCCCCGCCACGAGGCCGTCGAGGACGACCGCCGCGTCGGTGCTCATGCCGGCGACCCGCTGATCTCCGGGGCTGACATGTCGGGCATTGACGCATCCGCATCGTTCGCCCACTTCCCGGTGCCGAGGTAGGCGCTGACCACTGCGGGATCGTCACGCACCTGCCTGGGTGGGCCTTCGGCGATGACCCGGCCCTCGTCGAGCACGTACACGTCGTCGCAGATGTCGAACACGAGGGCGACGTCGTGCTCGATGAGCAGGATGCCGATGTCGTCGTGAATGACCGTTCGGAGGGCCCGTCCCAGCGCCGACGTCTCCGCTGTCGACAGACCTGCCGCGGGCTCGTCGAGCAGCAGCACGCGCGGGCCGCCGACGAGCGCGCGCGCGACGTTCACGAGCTTCTGCTGGCCGAGGGTGAGCTCGTCGGGATGGAGCTCGCCGATCGACTGCAGGCCGAGGAGCGCCAGCGCGGCCTCGGTGTCGCGTCGAGCGCCCGCGCGTGAGGGGTGCACGAGGTCGAGCATCGAACCGACGAACGAGGGATGGTCCGACGCGACCTCGAGGTTCTCGCGCACCGTGAGGTCCCGGAACAGCTCGAGCGACTGCCACGTACGGGAGAGCCCCGCTCGTGACCGACGGTAGGCGGGGAAGTCGTCGAGCCGTTCGTCCTCCAACGTGACGCGCCCGGTGTAGGGCACGAAGCCGCTGACGGCGTCGATGAGCGTCGTCTTGCCCGCGCCGTTCGCGCCGATCAGACCGACGATGCGACCGCTTCCGACGTCGATGCTCACCTGGTTCACCGCGACGACGGTGCCGAAGCGCACCGTGACATCTCGAGTCGAGAGCAGCGTCCTCGTGGCAACGGGCACGGTCGGCGTGGCGGCGCTCGAGGCGGGGACCCAGGTGACCGTGGTGCTGGCAGCTTCTGCCTGCGTTTGTGCCGGCGTGGCCTCAACCGTCGGCTTGGGCCTTCGCCGTGCGCGTACGGCCTCGAGCCGCTCGTGCATGGCGCCGGCGATGCCTTCCGGATTGAAGATCGTCGTCATGATCAGGCCGATGGCCGCGATGAGTTGATAGGTGCCGTTCGACGCGCCGATCCAGCGGTCGACGATCACGAACGTGATTCCCAGCGGCGCGAACGTTCCCGCGACGAGCGCGCCGCTGATGCTCGAGATGCCGCCGAGGTAGGCGAACACGAGCCACGTCACACCGACGAGCACGGTGTACGACGTCGCCGAGACCGAACCTTGCGCGTAGCCGATCATGCAGCCGCCGAGTCCGGCGAGGAACGCGGAGAGCCCGAAGCCGAACAGCTTGGCGCGGGTGACGTCGATCCCGACCGACGCTGACGCGCGTTCGTTCGAACGGACCGCGAGGAACCGCTTCCCGGTGCCGCTGCGGGCAAGGTTTCCGACGAGGATCGCTCCGATCGTCAGCACCGCGAGGGTGAGCAGCCCGTACTGGAAGCGCGCTGTGTTGCTGCCGCCTCGAATCGAGAGGTCGATCCCGAAGATGCGCGGCGGTGGCACCGGGTTTCCCGACGCGCCGTTGAGCTCGTTGTTGTTGAGCACGAGCTGTTCGAACGCGAGCGCGAGAGCGAGCGTGACGACCGCCAGCTGCACGCCCCGGATCCGGAGCGCGGGGATGCCGGCGAGCAAACCGAACGCCATGGCGCCGAGTGAGGCCAGGATCGGCCCGAGCGGGAACCCGATGTCGAGGCTCACGGCGAAGCGCGAGAGCAGAAAGCCGGCCAAGCCGGCGAACGCGGCCTGCGCCATCGACACCTGACCCAGGAGTCCGGTGAGCACGACGAACGACAACGCGACGAGCGCGACCGCCATGCTCGTGATGACGCCGAAGCGGTAGCTCGCGCTCGTGAAGATGACCGCGGCTGCGCCGGCCAGCACCACGATGCCGACGGTCAGCGGACGCATCTTCGGCGCGATCACCTTTGGGAGACGAGCGGTGTCCGAGTCGGCTCTCGTCGGCAGGCTCTTGCCGAGGAAGAACAGCATCACGATGATCGCGATCAGAGGGATCGCCGACGACACGCCCTTGCTGGCCCACTCCGGCCACCACGACTTGGTCGACCAGTAGGTGATGTTCGAGTTGAGCGCGCCCAAGAAGAGGCCGGCGCCGACCGCGAGGCCGATCGAACTCAGCCGGCCGACGAGCAAGCACGCGAGCGCGGGGACAATGAAAAGCGTGAACGTGATGGGGCTGATGCCGACGATGGGCGAGGCGAGCACGGCGATGAACGCGATGATGCCGGTGGCGATCGCCCACGCCGTCGCGGCGAGTCGGTCGGGGGAGTAGCCGGCGAGGGACACGAATCCTTCGTTGTCGGCGGCGGCGCGGATGGCGAGACCACCGCGCGAGACGCGGAACCACAGCGCGACGACGATCGCGATCAAGATCACGATCGCCGCGAGCCACAAGCGATCGCGGGGAACCGTACCGCCGCCGATCGACACGGTCTCCGACGGCAGGATCGGTGCGACGACCCGCGGGTCGCTGCCGAACCGCAGCACGATGAGCGCCTGGAACGCGAGCATCAGGCCGGCCGAGGCGACGACCTTCGCTAGAGCGGGTGCAGTGCGCAGGTGCTTGAACACGAGCACCTGCACGAGCAGTCCGAGGATGATTCCGGTGATGGTCGCGATGACGATCGCCGGGACGGTGCCCATCGGGTCGCCGAGATCGAAGCGGCCGATCGGCAGCACGAGCGTCCCGTCGGTGCGGAGGTCGCCGTAGACGAACGCGCACCACGCGCCCATCGCGCCCGCCGCGAAGTTGATGACGCCGGTGCCCTTGAACGTGACGAGCAGGCCGAGCGCGAGTGCGGCGAACACCGCGCCCTGACCCAGGCCCGTCGCCGAGAAGACCAAGATGTCACGCATCTCCGGCTCCTCCCGGCGAGGGCATGGTCAGGGCAGGTGCAGGATCAGAAGGCGAAGCTCGAGAGGTCGACGAAGTCGTCGCCGAGCAGTGTCCGCTCGGGTGCGCCGTCGGCGCCAGCGTTCACCTGGAGGAAGAGCAGGGAGGCCCGGCACGTCGCCGGCTCGCTCGGCCAGATGTCCGTGCGGCACGATCCGTCGGGACGCATGAAGCCGGGGATCTCACTCGCCTCGCCGAGCGCGGCGGTGAGCGATTCCGCGGTCACCTCGGCGCCGATGTCCGTCATGATCCCGGACAGCTCCATGATCGCGGCGAATGAGGTCACCGCGAAGCCGTTGACCTCGGCCTCGTTCCCGCCTGCCGTCATGGCCTCGGTGTAGATGTCGAGCTGGGGTTGCACCGCGGCGGGAGCGACGTCGCGCAGCTGCGGGAACCAGGTGTCGGTCACGGTGATCGTGTTCAACGCCGCGGGCGCGCCGAGCACGGCGATGTACGCGGTGCACGAGCCGACCGCGAACGGGCCATCGAACCCGGCGGCGCGTGCCGCACCGACGACGGCGATGCAGTCACCCTCCTGGAGGATGCCCCACATCGAGTCGACGCCGTCCGCCTGCGCAGTGGCGACCGCGGATGCCCAGTCCGGGTTGGTCGCGTCGACATAGATGACGTTGACGTCGAGGCCGAGCTCCTCGGCGATCGGCTGGATCACGCTGGTCTCGAGGTCGTGGCTCGTCGGGATGTCACGGAAGTACGCGGCGACCTTCTTGGCGCCCTGGTCGGCGAGCGCCTGCAGGGGACCGGCGGTGTACGCCCCCTGCGGTGCGCCGAGGATCCAGGAGTTCGGGTCGGTCTTCTGCGTGGCTCCCCACGGCTCGGTGCTGACGTAGGGAATGCCGGCCGAGGTGAGGATCGGCAGCGCGGCATCGGCGCCGACGTCGATGGCGGCGAAGTAGGCCACCGCGCCCTCGTCCACGAACTGGTTCGCGCAGTTGACCGAGCCCTCGGGTGAGCCGTCGTTGATGCACTCGATGATCTCGATCTCGGCGCCGTTGATGCCGCCGTTCGCGTTCACGTAGTCGACGGCGACCTCGACGCCGTGGCGGAACTCGGGGAGCGACAAGGCCGGCCCCTCGTTGTTGGCCACACCGAGCTTGATGGTCTGCCCGGTCAGGTCGACGTCCGAGCCGCCCGTGGTCGCGGCTTCCCCTCCGGTCGTCGCCGCGCCGGCGGCGGTCGTCGGGGCGCTGCCGGTCGTGTCGGAGCTGCTGTCGCTGTCACTGTCGTCGCCACACGAGGCAGCGACGAAGGCGAGCGCCACACACACCGCAACGGCGGCGAGACGGCGACGAGACGAGTGATCCCTCACAGGTTTCCCCCTGAAATCGAGCCCTTGCGACCCCGCGGCGCGTGGTCAATAGGCGTTGACTTAGTGGGTTCTTCTAATCGGGGGCCGTGTGGGCGGTCAACTGCCGCGTCAGCGAACCCCGTTCCAGGCAATGCGCTCGTCGGGCCTCAGATCGGTCACGACCTGGGATTCCTCGTCGAACCGCATCGTCGTGCGGGCCTCGCCGTATTCGTCCCAGCCGGGGTCGCCGTCGGCGATGAATCGCACCCACGCCCGGTGCATCTCGTCGGCGAGCAGCTGCGGCGGGGCCTCGCCGGCGATCCAGGGCGTCTCCTCGGCGTCGAGCGTGTCGAACGCGAACGGGATCTCGAGGGCGTGACACGCGCCGAGGATGCCGTCGCGCGCGGTGCTGCGCCATGCGAACTCGTAGACGTAGGTGTCGCCGGCGGTCTCGGCCCGGGCCTCGGCGAGTCGAATGGCGGGGATCCGGAACATCCAGTCGGTGGCGAGCGCGGCGAGCACTTCCCCGGGAGACGCATCGGGACGGTTCGCGGGTAGATCGCCAGTGCCTCGGTCCCGAGGCCGTAGCCCATCGCCGCGCCCGTGAGCATGTCGGCGTCGATCACTCCGAGCGCGCCGGACGGCGCCATGAAGAGCAGGTTCTCGTCGGTGTTCGCGCCGATGAGCACGTTCACATCGGCACCCGCGCCGCCTTCGATCGAGCGGATCGGCAGCTTCGGCAGCACCTCACCGTCGACAACGGGTTGGAACGCCATCATCGACAGCACCATCTCGCCCCATCTCGCGGGGTCGGGCATCGCCTGGATCTCGGCGGACATGTCGATCTGCGCGTCGAGGATCTGCTCGATCGGCACGTTCGCGATCGCCTCTCTCGTCGGCTCGACGTCCAATCGCTTCGCGAGCTCCCCGGTGATCAGCTTGGCGTTGTCACGGGTCACCGCGTGGTGGCCGGCGCCGCTCTGCATGATCGCCCCACGGAAGAGGCCCTTCGCCTTCGGACTGCTGAGAAGGCACGCGACGCTCATGCCGCCAGCCGACTCTCCACCGATCGTCACCCGGGACGGGTCGCCACCGAAGCCGGCGATGTTGTCGCGCACCCACTCCAGCGCCGCGACTTGGTCGCGCAACCCGAGATTGGTCACGCCCTCCCCAGGGTCGAGGAAGCCTTCTACGCCGAGGCGATAGTTGATCGTCACGCACACCACGCCGTCGCGTGCGAACGCGGACCCGTCGTACTGGGACACCGCCCCGGATCCGTTGACGAAGGCGCCGCCGTGGATCCACACGAACACCGGCAGGCTGCCCGTGCGCGACGGCGTCCAGATGTTCAGGTTCAGGTACTCGTCGCCCTCGATGTGCGGTTCGGGGAGCAGCTCGTCATAGGGCGCCGGGTAGCCGCGCTTGCGGGCGGTCGGTCCGTACTGCGTGGCGTCGCGGTCGCCCGTCCAGGGTGTGGGCGGTGCGGGTGGCTGTTGGCGCAGCTCACCGACTGGGGCGGCGGCGTACGGGATGCCGAGGTAGGCCTCGACGCCGTTGTGTTTGATCCCCCGCACGTCACGTTCTCCGGCGACGATCACTGGAGCCATCGATCCCTCTCGCGTGAGTCAACGAGGACTGATCTTGGCCGGACGCCCCTCCGCCCGGCAACTGTTGCGTTTCCAGCCTTACTCGGGCTGCACGCGCAACTGTTGCTCTAGTCGCCCACGAGCACGTCGGCGGTCGCCTCCGCCACCACGCTCACCTCGTCCGGTGCGCCGGGGACCGCGGGCGCGAACACCAGCGCGGTCGTAGACCGCAGCGTGACGGTGACGGTGCCGGCGTCGGCGTCTGTCTGCACGTCGAGCACCGCCCGGTCGACCACGTCGCTGTGTCGCGCGAGCAACGCGCGGCGTACCGCTTCCTCGGTCCGTACCGGGTCGAGCGCAAACGCGCCGGTCTCACGAAAGCGCGCCTCGTCGAGCCCATACGTGACTGCGTCGTTCGCTGCCGCGTCGGCGGCAGCAGCGAGCTCTCGCCGGCCCAGGTACGCGACGCTCGAGTCGACGGCGATCGCCGCCAACAGCACCAACACGAGCAGCCCCGCCGGCACCAGGGCGAGCACGCTGCCGCGGTCCCGGCGCCGATCAGACACAGGCGGCCTCGCCTTCTGGGCCGTTGCGGTACGGATCGACGATCTCGCCGTGGCGCGCCCGGACGCGCACACCGTTGCCGAACCCGCCGACGAACGGCAGGGTCAACGTGGGGACGACATAGACGACCTCGAACGTGACCATCGCGCAGCGACTGAATGCGCCGGCCGTGATTGCGACGGCGGTGCGATCGATCGATCGTCCTCGACCCGCGATCGCTGCCTGCGCCGCGGCGATCGCATCGCCTTCGGCCTCGGCACCGTTCTCTGCCTCGACGTAGGCGCGGGCGGCCTCGCGGGCTGCCGACGTCGCCGCCATCTTGGCGTCGACGATCGCCCAGAGGTTGACGACGAGCAGCACGCCGACGACGAACACGAGGACGCCGAACGGCAGCGCCTCAACGCCCCCGACCTGTCCGCCGTCGCCGCGGAACCGCTTCACTGAGGTACCTCGCGCCGAACGACGACCGTCCGCTCGATCACGCCGGCCCCGAAGGCGCGCGTGAAGCCCGGACGAGCGACACGAACGGTGACGGCGACGGAGTCGCCGCCGATGGTCACGCGGACCGACGCGCTTTCGCCGAGACGCCCGAGCGCTCGACGCACGTGTGTCTCCGCGGCAGCACCCGGGTCGGACGTGAGGGACGTCCCGGCAACGCGCCGCGCCGCGTCGGCGGCCGCGTCGGTGACGACTGACGTCGCGTAGAGGCCGAGGATCACGTGGACTGCGAGCAGCAAGAACGCCAGGAACGCAGCGACACCCGCGAGCGAAGACACGACTCCCGAGCCGTGGTCGCCGCGGAGCCGTGAGCGGTTCACGAACCGATCTGTCCCACCTGTGTCGACGTGCGAGCCGACGCATCGGCGAAGATCGCCTTGAACGCGACCCACATGAGGGCGCCGAGCAGCGCCATCACGAGGACCGCTCCGGCGTGCGCGAGCCTGGCGACGTCGCGGAACCAGGCGGACCGAGCCTGGCCGAGGCCGAGGACCACGAAACGCTCCCCGGATGTCACGAACCCTCCGTGACGGCCGCGGGGTCATCGACAAGCGGGTCCGCCGCGGTGGCCGGCCACGTCGGAGCAAAGTACGCGGAGCCCATCTCCGCCGCATCGGTGCGAACGAACGTGAGCTCCGCCGCGCGTGCCGCGTGCACAACTGCTTGTGTCTCCGCCTCAGTGGCAAGGCCGACAGTCACCACGTCTGTGTTGCCCACGGCGAGGCCTGAAGGGCGAGTGACTCGCTCGACCACCGCCGTGCCAACCACGGTGAAGGTCGCGGCGTCCGGTCCGCTTCCGTACGTCGCGAGAACCGCGACCCGCTCGCCCGGTCGCAGCTCGCCGTCAAGTGCACGATCGCCCTCGACCGAGACCGCGACCTCGAACGGCGCGAGGGCCCGGACGCCCACTGCACCCGACTGCACGAGCTCTCCCGCGGCGAGCGGCGCGAGCGCCACGCGGTCGATCAGCTGGTCGGGCGCGGTGAACGCGGCGCCCGAGAGCACGTCGGGCAGGTCCACCGCGACGAGCTCGAGATCACCCGGGCCAATGCGCGCTCCCGGCTCGATGGCATGCGCGGAAACGACGTACCGCTGCTCCGGCCCGACGTCGGGCCTCGCGATCACGAACGCGCCGAGCCCGGCCAGCGCGACGAGGAGCCCGCCGATGATCGCCCGTCCCGTCAGGTGACGGGACCGTCGCCCGACCACTCCGGCCATGGCTCCCGGGCGTGCTTCGTCCGGTGTCGCCGCGTCACCACGGCCGCGCTCGAGGAGCGCGTGTCCTGTTCTCATTTCCGCCGTCCCCACCTTCGCCCGCCGATCCCGTTTCGAGACCGACACCCCTCCGCCGCAGCGCCGCCGGCGCTTCATCCCTGTCAGGGGCCTGTTCCGCCAGGAAAGGCCCGATTTGCAAAGCCTCTCACGAGGCCGCACGAAAACGTACCGAAATCCACCGAAACGCGCCAAACCCGTCGTACCATGCCTCCATGACCGTGACCGACGAGTCCGCCACCCACGACGTACGGGCCAGTGGCGAGGACATTCGCTGGCTCTCCACTGCCGCCGCGGCCAAGCGTCTCGGCATCACGAATCGCACGTTGTATCGCTTCATCGACGAGGGATTGCTTCCCGCGTACCGCTTCGGTCGCGTGATTCGACTCCAGCAGAAGGAGGTCGACGCGTTCATCGATCGCAGTCGCATCGAGCCGGGCACGCTCGAGCACCTCTACCCGGAGTCGACGAGCACCACCTCTGACACCGCCTGAACGGCGATCACCACCTCATCCGAGGTTGCGCCGGAGCTCACCAGGCGCACGATGTCTCTTCCACCGCCGACAAGGCGGCCACGCAGCGGATCGGTCATGTCCCCGAGGAACACCGCGACAGTCGCCTGGTCAGCGACGAGGTCGCCGAGCACATCCACCAGCGTCACTTCCGATTCGACGCGCCGCGTGCCCGTGGGCAGCGTGTGGCCGCCGGGCTCGGCGCCGATCGCCGCGACCGCGGCGAGCGCGAGCCAGCTCACGCGGCGATCGTCGAGCCGCACGGCGACGCAGTCCGCGCCGACCCGCCAGATCGCCGCACGAAGCCGCCGCCCCGATCGCATGGTCAACACCGCTGGTGCGCCGCGCTCGGCGAGATCGACGAGCGTGCCCGCCAGCGTGGCGTCTTCGGCGGCGGCCTGGCGCAGCCATCCTTCGCGCGACCGGGACGCGGCAGCCTCCTCGACGCGGGCCTCGGCGGCCCATCGATCCCAGCGTCCCTCGTCGCTCACGAGGCTCACGGTAGGGGTCGGCCTCGTGGCCGGGCTACCGTCAGCGCAGTGAGCGCCCCGCGCCCGAATCGATACTGAGCCCCTTTGGCGCGCACACAGGTCCGCATCAGCGTCCCCGGCAACCACCTCATGGTCGGCCTGCTCGGGCATCGCGATGAGCTGCTCCGCACGGTCGAGAAGGCGTTCCCCGGCACCGAGATCCACGTGCGGGGCAACGAGATCGCGATCTCCGGCGAAAGCGCGGAGGTCGTCGGCCGCTTGTTCGAGGAGCTCGTCCTGCTGCTGCAGCAGGGCCATCCCATCGACCCCGCCGTGGTGACCCGCACGATCGACATGGTCAACGCCGACGAGCGCCCCTCCGAGGTGCTCACCACCGAGGTGCTGCGCGGCGCCAAGGGCCGCACGGTTCGCCCGAAGACGAGCGGCCAGAAGCGCTACATCGACGCGATCCGCAACAACGTCATCACGTTCGTGATCGGGCCCGCCGGCACGGGGAAGAGCTGGCTCGCCGTGGCCATGGCGGTGCAGGCGCTCCAGGCCAAGCAGGTGAGCCGCATCATCCTCACGCGGCCGGCCGTCGAGGCGGGGGAGCGGCTCGGCTTCCTCCCCGGCGACCTGATGGCCAAGGTCGATCCCTACCTCCGCCCGCTCTACGACGCCCTCTACGACATGGTCGAGGCCGAGGGCGCGCAGCGGCTGCTCGAACGCCAGACGGTCGAGGTGGCGCCGCTCGCGTTCATGCGCGGGCGCACGCTGAACTCCAGCTTCATCATCCTCGACGAGGCCCAGAACACCTCGCCGGAGCAGATGAAGATGTTCCTCACCCGCATCGGCTTCGGCTCGAAGGTCGTCGTCACGGGAGATGTGACGCAGGTCGACGTCGCCGGCGGCCGCAGCGGACTCCTCGGGCTCGAGAAGGTGCTGACCGGCATCGACGGGCTCACGTTCGTCCACCTCACCGGCGCGGACGTCGTGCGTCACCGCATCGTGGCCGACATCGTCGCCGCCTACGAGCGGTCGAGCGGCGACGCGTGATCCCCCCACCTGATCGGGCCGACCGGCCCCGGCGGATCGGCGGCGACGGCCAGCCCGAGGTGTTCGTCGCCGACGAGCAGAGCGACGTCGAAGTCGATCTCGCCCGTTGGGGTGCGCTTGCCGAGGCGGTGCTGGTCGCGGAGGGGGTGCGCGGCGCGGCCGAGCTGTCCGTGATGTTCGTCGACGAGGAGTCGATCACCGAGCTGAACGCGCGCTTCATGGAGCGAGCAAGGTCCGACCGATGTGCTCGCGTTCCCGATCGACATCGACGACGGCAGCTGGCGGCTGGTCGACCCGATCGCGCTCGGGCCCGACCGATCCGACCCCGATCCCGACGAGATCCCGCTGCTCCTCGGCGACGTGGTGGTCTGCCCCGCGGTCGCGGCGCGCAATGCGCCGGACCACGCGGGCACGCTCGACGACGAGCTCGCGCTGCTCGTGGTGCACGGCGTGCTCCACGTGCTCGGCCTCGACCACGCCGACCCCGCCGAGGCGCGACGCGATGCGGGCGCGCGAACGGGAGCTGCTCGAGGCCCACCACTGGGCCGGCCCGGCTCCGGCCGCCTTTCGTCAGGAGCAACCCGAGTGATCGCCGCCGAGTTCACCTCCGCCGACCTGGCGATGCTCATCGTCATCCTCGTGCTGCTGGTCGTGTCGGCGTTCGTCGCGCTCGCCGAGACCGCTCTCACCCGGATGAACAAGGTCAAGGCCATGACCCTCGCCGAGGAGCAGCCCCGGCGGGGCCGCGCCCTGCTCCGGCTCGTCGGGCATCCCGAGCGCTTCCTCAACCCGCTGCTGCTCGTGGTGCTCGTGTGCCAGCTGGTGCAGGCGACGCTCGTCGGTGTGCTCGCCGAGCGGCTGTTCGGCGCGTGGGGCATCGCCATCGCGACGTTCTTCAACGTCGTGCTGGTGTTCGTGCTCGCGGAGGCGGCGCCGAAGACGTGGGCGCTGCAGCACCCGGAGCGGTCGGCGCTGTTCGCCGCCCGTCCGGTCGCCGCCCTGGTGCGCTTCCCGCCGATCAGCGGGATCTCCCGTGCACTGATCGGGCTCACCAACGTGGTCCTCCCCGGCAAGGGCCTGAAGAAGGGCCCCTTCGTCTCGGAGGAGGAGCTCCTTGCCTTCGCCGATGTCGCCGCTCGAAGAGGAGGTCATCGAGCGCGAGGAGCGCCAGCTCATCGAGTCGGTCATCGACTTCGGCGACACCGTGGCCCGAGAGGTGATGGTGCCCCGTCTCGACATGGTGACCGTGCCGAAGTCGATGCCGGTGCACGACGCCGTCGACGTCGCGATCACTCATGGGTTCAGCCGCTTGCCGGTCGTGGGCGACACCGTCGACGACGTGGTCGGCCTCGTCTACGCGAAGGATCTCATGCGCGCGGAGCGAGAGGAGCGCAGCATCGAGCCCGTGGCCACGATCACCCGCCCGGCCCACTTCATCCCCGAGACCAAGCCTGTGGCCGAGCTCATGCGCGAGATGCAGAAGGGCAAGTTCCACATGGCGATCCTCGTCGACGAGTACGGCGGCATCGCCGGCCTCGCCACCCTCGAGGATCTGATCGAGGAGCTCATCGGCGACATCGTCGACGAGTACGACACCGAGTCGGCCAAGGTCGAGTCGCTGTCCGACGGCAGCTACCGCATCAACGGCAGCGTCCCTATCGACGAGCTGAACGAGCTGCTCGGCAGTGACATCCCGCACGACGACTGGGACACCGTCGGCGGGTTCGTGCTCGGCAAGCTGGGACGGGTGCCCGAGACGGCCGAGTCGGTCGACCACAGGCAGTGGACGTTCACGGTCGAAGAGGTCGACGGCCGCCGGGTCGCGGTCGTGAAGGTGACCGAGGATCCCGATTGGGAGCCCATCGAGGACGAAGACGAGCTGTGAGCTCGTGTCGCTGTGAGCTTCCGATCGGGGTTCGTGACGCTGGTCGGGCGGCCCAACGTCGGGAAGTCGACGCTGCTCAACCACATCCTCGGCACGAAGGTCTCGATCGTCTCCGACAAGGCGCAAACGACGCGGACGCAGATACGAGGGGTGCTCACGCGGCCGGACGTGCAGATCGTGTTCGTCGACACGCCCGGCATCCACAAGCCGGTGAGCGCTCTCGGCACGAGCCTCAACGCGACCGCGACCGACGCGCTGGGCGGAGTCGATCTCGTGTGCCTGGTGATCGACGCCACGATGCCGTTGGGGCGAGGCGATCGGTTCGTCGCCGAGCGGGTGCCGTCGTGATGCGATCGTCGTCGTGAACAAGACCGACATCGCGAAGCCGGCGCAAGTGCTCGAACAGCTCTCGAAGGCGGCGGAGCTCGATCTCAGCGAGTACTTCGCGGTGTCGGGGAAGACCGGAGCGGGAGTCGATGCGCTCGTCGAGCACCTCGTGTCTCGGCTGCCCGAAGGGCCGGCCTACTACCCCGACGACATGGTCACTGATGTGCCCGAGGCGTTCTGGGTCGCCGAGCTCGTGCGTGAGGAGCTGTTCCGGGTGGCTCGTGAAGAGCTGCCCTACTCCATCGCGACGCGGGTGACCGAGTGGGAGGAGCCCGGCCCGCGCATCCGTTGCGAGATCCTCGTCGAGCGCGAGTCGCAGAAGGGGATGGTGATCGGCAAGGGCGGCTTGATCCTCAAGGAGGTCGGCACCGCCGTGCGCATGCAGCTGCCGCCCGGGACGTTCATCGAGCTGTTCGTGAAGGTCGACAAGGACTGGCAGCGCCGCCCCGGCAAGGTCGAACGCCTCGGCTACTGAGCGCTCCAGGCGAAGGCGGTCACGCCCTCGTCGATCGGCAGGGGTTCGCCACCGGGTTCTGCGATGACGAACAGCGCTTGTTCTTCGCCCTCGACCAGGTACGCGATCGCCGTCGACTCGGCGACCGCGGGCACCGCGGGGAACAGCGCCAAGTTCGTCACCGGAGTCGCCGGCTCGGGATCGCCAGCGCAGAGGCGATGGAGCAGCACCTCACCGATGCCCTCGTTGAACTGGCGGGCATAGACGAGGCAGCCGGCGGTGTCGCGCACCGCCCATCGGTAGTCGTCCGGATCGGGGTCGGGCGCCACGGTTTCGGGGTCGCCGCCGTCGAAGGGCACCTCGTAGATCCCCGGCGTGGACAGCTCGAACGTGTTCGCGTCCTCGGGCGGGAGCGGCAGCTGCGAGTTCACGAACACGATCTCGTCGCCGTCGGGCGTGACCGCGACGCCGCCGTACGCAGCCGTGCGTTCCACGAGCGGCGAGGCCTCGAGGGTGCCGAGGGCGAGCACGCCGATGTCGAGCGGGCTCACGTCGTTCGCGCCCGAGACGTACGCGAGCGACTCGCTGTCCGCTCCCCACGAGAAGCTGCTCACCCAGAGCGGGGGATCGGGAGTGCTGACCGCGCCCGATTCGGGGTCGGCGATGTAGAGATCACCACCGTCGAGGCCGATCGTCCGCATGAACGCGATCTTGGACGAGTCCGGCGACCACGCCGGGCGGAACGCGGCAGCGGGCTCTCCTTCCGACGATGCCGGATCCTCGGACACGCCGATCGGGACGAGCAGCCGCGCGTCGCTGCCGTCCGCGTTCGCGATCCAGAGCTCGCCGGCGAGGTCACCCTCTCTCTCCAAGCGGATGAACGCGAGGTGCTCTCCGTCGGGCGAGGGCGCGGGCTGATCGTCGAGCGGGCCGTCGGTCAGTTGCTCGGGTTCGTCACCGGGCACGACGCGGAACAGCCGTCCTTCGGCTGCGTAGTACAGGGCCTCCTGAGTCTCGGGCACGGTCGTCGTAGTGGTGGTGCTGTCCGGTACTGCGGTGGTCGCGAGCTCCGTCGTCGGCGCGCGTCGTGGTCGGTGCGGACGAATCCGAGTCGTCGCTGCACGCCGTCGCAAGAGTGGCCAGAAGCAGCAGCGCGATCCCCATCCGTCGCATGCGGTGAGGGTACGGCCGGCGGTCTGGTGAATCAGTGCAGCGAGCGCAGGAACGCCTCGGCCTCTTCGCGATGACGCGTGCGGCGCATCGCCGGCAGTGAGCGCACCAGCTCCCACCGGTAGCTGGCGGTCGCGAGGCGGGAGTCGAGCACCGCGACCACCCCGCGGTCGGTGGCGGTGCGGATGAGGCGTCCGGTTGCTTGCGCGAGCAGCACCGCGGCCCGGGGGATGTCGATCTCGGCGAAGGCGGACGGGCCGGCGCGCTCACGGCGGGCCTGCAGCAACGGGTCGTCGGGCCGCGGGAACGGGAGGCGGTCGATCGTCACGAGCGACAGGCTCGGGCCGGGCACGTCGATGCCCTGCCAGAAGCCCATCGTCGCGAAGAGGCACGACGACTCCTCCTCGGCGAAGCGCGCGAGCAAGCGAGGCTTCGGCACCTCGCCCTGGGCGAGGATCGTGTGCGGGACCACCGGTCGGAGAGCCGCGGTCGCGGCCTGCATCGCCCTCCACGAGGTGAACAGCGCCAGCGTGCGTCCGCCGGCGGCATCGATGAGCGCCTCGAGCTCCTCGTGGATCGCCGCCTCGTAGCCCGGACGCCGGGGATCAGGCACATGGGCCGCGCAGTAGAGGACCGCGTTTTCCTCGTAGTCGAACGGGCTGCCGACGTCCATCGCGTCGAACTCGTCGGGAGGCATGCCGAGCCGCGCCGGCAGCGTGCGCGGCAACGTCGCACTGGTGAGCACTGCGGTGTGCTCCGGCCACATCGACATCGCGAGCACCTCACGCACGTCGATGGGTGCGACCTCGACCCGCGCCGACTCGGGTGATCCCTCGACCCACGCGACCGCGGTCGGAGACACGTCGGCGAGGATGTCGACGCCCTCGAGGACAGCGATGACCGCCTTCTGCGCGCGGGCCTTGCGGGTGAGCACCGCTTCGGGGGCATCCGCGGGGACCGCGCTCGAACGCTGCGGATGCCCGCTCGATGCGAGCCCGGGCGAGGGTGAGCGCGTCGGCGAGGTCGTCGGGGAGGGGCTTCGGCAGCCGTTCCCCGATGTGTCCGGCGATGACCTCGCCCCACCGATCGCCCATGTCGTCGAGCGAAGCCGTGAGCTCCGGATCCGCGATCACCGAACGGATGGCGCGGGCCAAGAAGCGGAACCGGCTCGGTGCGAGCGTGATGCCCGCGGTCGCGGAGACGACCTCCTCGAACTGGTGGGCCTCGTCGATCACGACGACCTCGTGCTCGGGCAGGAGCGTCCCGTTCATCGCGAGATGCATGCCGTAGAGGTGGGTGTTGACCACGACGACGTCGGCTTCCTCACCGCGGGCGCGGGCGTCCTCGGCGAGACAGGTGGTGCCCATCGGGCAGCGCAGCGCGCCGGGGCACTCATCCCAGCCGACGCTGACGGCTGACCACGCGGCCGCGCTCGGCTCCCACGGCAGCTCGGCCCGATCGCCGATCTCGGTGTGCTCGGCCCAGGCCACCAATCGCCGCACCTCGTCGCGCAGCGACGTCGAGGCCTGCTCCACGCCGAGGTCGAGCTGGCCGTCCTCACCCGACGACACCTCGGCGACGCGCTGTCGGCACACGTAGTTCGAGCGACCCTTCAGCAGGGTCCACGTGAACGGATGCCCGAGGTGCTGCTCGAGGAACGGGAGATCCTTCGTCGCGAGCTGGTCCTGCAGCGCCTTGGTCGCGGTCGCGACGATCGTCTTCTTGCCCGAGACGATCGCGGGGATCAGGTAGGCGAGCGTCTTGCCGGTTCCCGTGCCCGCCTGCACGACGAGGTGTCGCTTGTTGGCGATCGCCTCCGCGACGGCGTCGGCCATCTGACGTTGCCCCTCGCGACGTTCGCCGCCAGTCGGGATCTCGGTGACGACGCGGTCGAGCTCGGCACTCACTCAGGCCACCCTAGGGACGGCTACGCGGGGGTCCGTGACACTGGGTCGCAGGCGGTAGGTTCGGCTGGTGGCTGGTGCTGCCGTTCCCCCGCTCGACGGGCTCGACGGCCTCGATCCGAGCCGCATCCCGAACCACATCGGATGCGTGATGGACGGCAACGGCCGCTGGGCCCAGAAGCGTGGCCTTCCCCGCACCGAGGGCCATGCCGCTGGCGAGGAGGCGTTGTTCGACACGGTCGACGGCGCGCTCGAGCTCGGCGTGCGCTGGCTCACCGTGTACGCGTTCTCCACCGAGAACTGGCGGCGTCCAGTCGACGAGGTCCGGTATCTCATGGGCTTCAACGAATCGATCCTCACGCGCCGCCGGGACGAGCTGCACGAGCGCGGCGTGCGCATCACGTTCATCGGTCGGCGTGACTGGCGGGTGCCGCGGCGGCTGCTCAAGCGGATGGACGAGTCCCTCGAGCAGACCAAGCACAACAAGACGATGACGCTCACGATCGCCTTCAACTACGGCGGGCGGGCCGAGATCATCGACGCGGTGAAGGCGCTCGTCGCCGAAGGCGTGAAGCCCGACGACGTGTCAGAGAAGGCATTGCGCCGGCATCTCTACGACCCGAAGATGCCCGATCCCGACCTGGTGATCCGCACGTCGGGCGAGTACCGCATCTCGAACTTCCTGCTCTGGGAGCTCGCGTACAGCGAGCTCGTCTTCACCGACGTGCTGTGGCCCGACTTCCGGCGCACGCACCTCATCGAGGCCGTGCGCGAGTACCAGCGGCGCGATCGTCGGTTCGGAGCGGTCGAGGGCGGAGCCCAGTGAGCACCGCGTGAGCCTCTACCGCGAGCACGGGATCGTGCTGCGCACTTACAAGCTCGGTGAGGCCGATCGCATTGTCGTGCTGATGACGCAGTCGCACGGCAAGGTGCGCGCCGTCGCGAAAGGAGTGCGAAAGACGAAGAGCCGATTCGGCGGTCGTCTCGAACCGACGAGCCATGTGTCGCTGTTGCTCTACGAAGGGCGCGAGCTGGACATCATCAGTCAGGCCGAATCGGTCGATCACTTCCGCACGATCCGCGAAGACCTCGATCGGCTCGCGGCCGCGGTCAACATGCTCGAGGTCGTCGACCAGGTCGCCCAGGAACGGGAGTCGTCGCCACGGCTGTACCAGATGCTGCTGGGCGCGCTGCGTACGTTGGCCGCGAAGCCGTCAGTGCTCGTGGTCGCCGGGTTCTACTGGAAGCTGCTCGACCTCGAAGGCCTGCGACCCGAGCTCGACCACTGCGTGACGTGTGGATCCGACGGCGACCTCGTCGCGTTCGACGTCGATCAAGGTGGCGTGCTGTGTCGCACGTGCCGGCGCGGCGTGCCGATCAGCCCCGAGGCGCTTTCGCTGATGCGCCGCATCCTCGGCGGCGGATTGGCGAGCGCGCTGGACGAACCGAGGTCGGCGACGACGCACGAGGTGGAGGTCCTCGCGACCCGGTCGATGGAGCACCACCTCGAGCGCCGCATCCGCTCGATGACCGTCCTCGACCGCGGCTGACACCGTTCTCCCGCGTTCTCAGGTGAGAAAGCGTCGAATTTCGGCGCGTTATTTGCCGCGGAATCAGAGCGGCGCTCCGTAGATCGCCGCGGCGTGGCGAAGTACTGCGGGCTTCGAGAGCACGTCGGTTGAGTCGCACCACTGATCGATCGCGCCGATGGGCGGAAGCGAGCGCAGCCAGGGGTCCTCGACGCGCTCCATGCAAGCGGCCGCGAACCGCTCGGCGAAGATCACGGAGAACGGCCGTCCGTAGAACGGCCGCAAGGTCGGCTCGAGGACATCGGTGACGCCGAGCGCGTTGTGGCGTCGGGCCACCGCCTCGTACGCCCCGCCCAACTCGCCAGCCTCGAGGAGCGGGCCGACCTCGGCCGCCGCGTCGAGCTGCGAGAACGCGGTGCCGAACCACTTCGAGTACGGCGCGTACCGGCGCTCGATCAGGAAGCACAGCCGCATGAGATCGCGGTTGAGTCGCGCCGCGAGCACCGACGAGCCGAGCTCGTCGCCGACCTCCGCGGTGCGGCCGACGAACGCCTCCTCCTGGCCGATCCGCTGCCACTGACATGCGAGCAGCCACAACCACACGTCGTCCGGGTACCAGGCCAACTCTTCGCGCAACGACGTGAGTGAGCCGATGTCATCGTGGAACAGCCCGCCGCCGACCACCTCGAGGATGAGCTGCTGGGGAAGCACGAGCCATTGCAACGTGGTCGGCGCAGGACGCGGGTCGCACCCGAAGTGTCCCGGCAACCACGCATCGAGCTTGAAGACCTCGACCCAGCTGCGCGGCGCGATCTCGTCCCATCCGAACCGAGTGGGCCACCCGAGGTAGTGCTCCGGGATCCCTTCCTCGATCCGCACCCGCACCGGCTTCACCTCCTCGGCGGCGACGAACACATGGAGATGCGGTCCCCAGCCGTGGTCGGTGCTGCGTTCGGTGTCGAAGCCGAGCACGTCGGATCCCGATCCCAACCGTCCTGCGGCGTGTGCCGTCCCGATGAGCGGGCCGACGACGTCGTCGTAGTAGCCGCGCGCGAGTTCGATGCCGGGGACGAAGTCGGGCACGGCGGCGAGCGTAGATTCGGCCGCGTGTTCCAGTTGGCATGTTTGGACATGGCGGGCACGACGGTGGCCGACGGTGGCGCCGTCGAGACCTCGTTCGTCGCGGCGATGGTCGAGAGTGGCGTCGCCGAGGACAGCGCACGGATGAGGGCAGCGCTCGACTACGTCCGAGTCTCGATGGGCCAGTCGAAGATCACGGTGTTCCGCCACCTCTTCGACGGCGATGAATCCACCGCGCAGCAAGCGAACAACCGTTTCGAGGTCGCCTACAGCCGTGCGGTCGACGCCGGACACGTTGGCCCGATGCCCGGCGCGGGGCGAGCACTCGCGGAGATGCGGGAGATCGGGATGCGCGTCTGCCTCACGACGGGCTTCGCGCCCCGAACGCGCGACCGCATCCTCGGCGTGCTCGGCTGGGAGTCGCTCGTCGACCTCGCGCTCTCCCCTGCCGACGCCGGCCGCGGCCGCCCGTTCCCCGACATGATCCTGGCTGCAGTCCTCCGTCTCGAGATCGACGACGTGCGCGGTGTGGCAGTCGCCGGTGACACCGTCAGCGACCTTCTCTCGGGGACGCGCGCCGGTGCCGGCGCCGTCGCCGGCGTGCTCACCGGCGCGCACGACCGAGCGACGCTCGAGACCGCGCCGCACACGCACATCCTCGACTCGATCGCCGACCTACCAGCGGTTTTACGCCGCTGAGGCGGGAGGCCTCCCGGGTATCCTCGCCCCTCATGCCCGCAACGGATCTCGACCAGGTCGTCAACCTGTGCAAGCGGCGGGGCTTCGTGTTCCCGTCGGCCGAGATCTACGGCGGATTTCGCTCCACCTACGACTACGGCCCGCTCGGCGCGCTCATGCTGCGCAATGTGAAGGACGCCTGGGTGCGGGCGATGGTGCAACAGCGCGACGACATCGTTCTGATCGACGCCGCGATCATGCTCTCCTCCCGCGATCTGGGAGGCGAGCGGCCACCTCCAGAACTTCACCGACCCGCTCGTCGACTGCACGGTCTGCAACCGCCGCTTCCGGGAGGACCAGCTCGACCAACGTGACTGCCCGCGTGACTTCAAGGTGTGCGAGTTCACCGCCGCCAGGGCGTTCAATCTCATGTTCAAGACGCACGCCGGCCCGGTCGAGGACGAAGGTGCGGTCGCGTACCTGCGTCCCGAGACCGCGCAAGGCATGTTCACGAACTTCGCGAATGTGCTGCAGGCGACCCGCAAGAAGCCGCCGTTCGGCATCGCCCAGGTCGGCAAGGCGTTCCGCAACGAGATCACGCCTGGCAACTTCGTGTTCCGTACCCGCGAGTTCGAGCAGATGGAGCTCGAGTTCTTCGTGGCCCCCGGGGAGGGCGCCGAAGTGGTACGAGTACTGGTGCGCAGAGCGGGTGCGTTGGTACACCGAGCTCGGCATCCCGGCCGACCTGCTCCGGCTCCGCGCCCATGACGCCGACGAGCTGTCCCACTACTCGGCGGGCACCTCCGACGTGGAGTTCCTCTATCCGTGGGGTTGGGGGGAGCTCGAGGGCATCGCGAACCGCACCGACTACGACCTCACGCAGCACTCGAAGCACTCCGGCCAACGGCTCGAGTACTTCGACCAAAGCACGAACGAGCACTACGTGCCACATGTCATCGAGCCGGCGGCCGGTGCGACGAGGGCGATGATGGCGTTCCTCCTCGCCGCGTACGACGAGGACGAGATCGGCGGCGAGGCCCGCACCGTGCTCCGCCTCCACCCGCGGCTCGCCCCCTACAAGGTCGCCGTGCTGCCGCTCTCGAAGAAGGACACGCTCACGCCGGTGGCCCGCGAGGTGCTCGGCCTCGTCCAACAGCGGTGGATGACGGAGTACGACGACACGCAGTCGATCGGCCGTCGCTATCGCCGTCAGGACGAGATCGGCACGCCGCTCGCGGTCACCGTCGACTTCGAGTCACTCGAAGACCGCGCGGTCACGATCCGCGACCGCGACACCACCGAACAGGTCCGCGTCCCCATCGACGCGCTGGTCGGCGAGCTGTCGGCGCGGCTCGACCTCTAGCGCGCGTCAGTCGACCAGCCGTCGGCTCCTCGCCACCAGCGTGAGGCCGCCGATCAGCGCGACGAGCGCGAACACGATCAGACCAGCAGTCGGCGTGCCGGTGATCGGAAGCTGAGGCGCGGTCGTCGGTGGCGCGGGCGTCGCAGCTGCACCGCCGCCGCTCGTCGTCGTCGCCGCCCCGCCGGTCGTTGTCGTCGCGCCGCTGCCCGGAACCGTCGTTGCCGTGGTCGTGGTCGCAGCGGTTGTCGTGGTGGTGCTTCCGCCCGCGACCGTCGTCGTCGTGCCCGGCTCTTGGCTGCGCTGTCCCGGTACCCCGGCGAGGAACAGGTTGGTCACCCGGAGCACGAGGTCGTCACCGGCGTGGGACGTGAACGTCACCGACGTGCCGCCGGAGGCGATGAGCAGGCCATGGTTCGTCACCTCCATCGTGACGAACACGCTCCCGTCGCTGCCGGTGTCGATCTCGCTGATCGTGCACGTGGCCGGCGGGATGCTGCCCTGCCCGATGATGTAGGTGCCCGGGCCACCCGGCCCTACCGGTGGTTCGATGTCGATGTCGAGCTGGATGTCGGGGCAGGTGATGTGGAACCGCGCCGGGCGGATCCAGCTGCTCGTGTTCCCCGTCACGATCTTCTGTCCGAGGATCGCCGCGCGCGTCACCCTGTCGGTGAACGTGCACGCGATGACCTCGTCGGCCACCGTGAGGACGATGCTGTTTCCGTTCCGTGTGAACGGGGCGCCGCCACAGTCGATGTCCGTGAGCTCCCACACCGACTGCCCGTTCTCGTCGGCCGGCGCGGTCTCGGTGATCACGTAGTCGCCAGGGATGAGCGGCGGCAGGTCGGGCAGCGCCGGCGTCGGCGTGCCCTCCGCCACGACGGTCGCAGTCAGCGTGGCGGTACCCGCGATGCCGGGGCCGGTGACTTCGAACGTGGCAGGAGTGACCCCGCCGATCTCCACTTTCAAGATGTCGATGCCGCCAGTTGGCGCCGCTTGCGCCCCCGCAGGCACGGTGAGCGCGGCGAGGCCCGAGACGATCAGTGTGATGCCGGCGACTGCACGCGCGGCGCGGCGACGAGGCGCCCCAACTCCGGAAGGCATCGGGGGAGCATGGTGCGAACTGGGCGTTTCGGCAACTTTGACCCCGGAGGGCCCCAATCCGACGGCAACTAGGCTCGGGCGTGTGAGCTACGTCTTTGCGTTCGACCACAAGCACCGTCGCGCCCCGATGGACATGAAGGATCTGCTCGGAGGCAAGGGCGCGAACCTCGCAGAGATGACCTCGGTGCTCGCCCTGCCGGTACCGGCTGGCTTCACGATCTCCACCGATGCGTGCCGTGCGTACATGCACGGGGGGTGGCCGGCGGGGCTCAACGACGAGATCGCCAAGCACGTCACGAAGCTCCAGAAGAAGATGGGCCGCAGCCTCGGCGATGCCAAGGATCCGTTGCTCGTCAGCGTGCGTTCAGGCGCGAAGTTCTCGATGCCCGGGATGATGGACACGGTCCTCAACCTGGGGTTGTCCGACCGCTCCGTGAAGGGCCTCGCCGCGCAGACGGGTGACGAGCGCTTCGCCTACGACTCATACCGCCGGTTCATCTCGATGTACGGGCGCATCGTGCTCGACATCCCGGCGGTCGAATTCGACGAGCCTTTCGAGAAGGCGAAGGCCGCGGCCGGTGCGAAGAGCGACGCCGAGATCCCGGCGCGCTATCTCGCCGAGCTGTGCGACGAGTACAAGGAGGTCGTGAAGAGGGCCACCGGGCGAGCGTTCCCCCAAGACCCGATGGCCCAGCTGCGCGGCGCGGTCGAGGCGGTGTTCCGCAGCTGGAACGGCGCCCGCGCCATCGCATACCGGGTGCGCGAGCGCATCAGCCACGACCTCGGCACCGCGGTGAACGTCCAGTCGATGGTGTTCGGCAACCGTGACGACAACTCGGGCACGGGCGTCGGGTTCACGCGCAACGCCGCCACCGGCGAGAACAAGCCCTACGGAGACTTCCTCGTCAACGCGCAGGGTGAAGATGTCGTCGCGGGCATTCGCAACACCGAAGACCTCGACGCTCTGGCCCGCAAGTTCCCCGAGATCTACACCGAGCTGATGGCGATCTTCCACCGGCTCGAGTCGCACTACCGCGACATGTGCGACACCGAGTTCACCATCGAGCAGGGCAAGCTCTGGATGCTGCAGACGCGAGTCGGCAAGCGCACCGGCGCCGCGGCGCTGAGGATGGCCGTCGACATGACGAAAGACCGCCACATCCGCCTGTCGAAGAACGAGGCGGTCATGCGCATCACCGGCGACCACCTCGACCAGGTGCTCCACCCCCAGCTCGCCTCCAAGAACCTGAAGGTGATCGCGACGGGTCTCGCCGCCTCACCGGGTGCGGCCGTCGGTCGCGTCTACTTCACCGCTGACGGCGCTGCGGACGCGTCGGAGCGAGGGGAGAAGGTCATCCTGGTGCGCCAGGAGACGTCTCCCGAGGACGTGCACGGCATGAGCGTGAGCGAGGGCATCCTCACGTCGCGGGGCGGGCTCGTGAGCCACGCCGCGGTCGTGGCCCGCGGATGGGGTATCCCCGCCGTGGTGGGCGCGGAAGCGATCAAGATCGAGGGCGAGACGTTCACGGCTGGCGACGTGACGGTGCGCGAAGGCGACATGATCTCCCTCGACGGCGCGACCGGTCAGGTGATCCTCGGCGAAGCCGCGCTGAGCGCGTCGGAGCCGCCGCCCGAGTTCGACATCGTGCTCGGCTGGGCCGACAAGATCCGCAAGGGCAAGCTCGCCGTGCGGGCGAATGCCGACACCGGCCCCGACGCCGCCAATGCCCGCCAGTTCGGTGCCGAAGGCATCGGCCTTTGCCGCACCGAGCACATGTTCCTCGGCGAAGACCGGCTGCCGGTCGTGCGGCAGATGATCCTCGCCCAGACCGACGAGCAGGAGCGCGACGCGCTCGAGGCCCTGCGTGTCGTGCAGAAGGCCGACTTCATCGAGATCCTCGAGGCCATGGACGGCCTGCCCGTCACCGTGCGCCTCCTCGACCCACCGCTGCACGAGTTCCTTCCCCGAGTCGACGAGCTCGAGATCAAGGAGGCGACGGTAGGGCTCACTCCTGAGGAGCAGAACCTTCTGGCCGCGGCGCGGTCATGGCACGAGTTCAATCCGATGCTCGGGACGCGTGGCGTGCGACTCGGTGTGGTGAAGCCCGGCCTCTACGCCATGCAGGTGCGGGCGCTCATGGAAGCCGCGGCCGATCGGGTCGCTGCGGGCGGCAAGCCGGTGGTCGAGATCATGATCCCGCTCACCGTCACCCGTGAGGAGCTCGGACTGGCTCGCTCGTGGGTCGAGGACGCGATCGTCGAGGCGACGAAGGGACTGAAGAAGAAGCCCAAGGTGATCATCGGCACGATGATCGAGACGCCTCGCGCCGCGATCCGGGCCGACGAGATCGCGGAGGAAGCCGACTTCTTCTCGTTCGGCACGAACGACCTCACCCAGATGACGTTCGGCTTCAGCCGCGACGACGTCGAGAGCCGCATGATGCCGCTCTACCTCGAGGAGGGCCTGCTGAAGCGCAACCCGTTCGAGACGATCGACCCTGGCGGGGTCGGCGAGCTCGTCCACCTCGGAGCGGAACGGGGTCGCAAGACGAAGCCGGGGCTCAAGCTCGGCGTGTGTGGGGAGCACGGAGGCGACCCCGAGTCCATCGCCCTGTTCTACGACGCCGGCCTCGACTACGTGAGCTGCTCTCCGTTCCGAGTGCCCATCGCCAGATTGGCGTCGGCCCAAGCGGTGCTCGGCGCCGGCGGGAGCGACACCCGCTAGCGCCGTGACACTTCTCACCCTCCATTCGCAAGTTCTCGCGGCGACGTCGTCAGACGAGAACTTCGTCGACTTCGAGACACCGCTCTGGTGGTGGGCCGCGCTCCTCGCGTTCATCACGTTGCTGCTGACAGTCGACCTGCTCGTCGTCCATCGCCGCCCCCACGCAGCTTCCACCAAAGAGGCCGCAATCGAGAGCGCGGTCTGGATCAGCATCGGTTTGGCCTTCGGGCTCGTGCTGTTGGCGACCCATGGCTCGGCAGCCGCGGGTGAGTACTACGCGGGCTTCCTCATCGAGAAGAGCCTCTCCGTCGACAACGTGTTCGTGTGGGCGCTGATCTTCAGCTACTTCATGGTGCCGCGCGAGTTCCAGCACCGGGTGCTGTTCTGGGGCATCTTCGGCGCCCTCGTGCTGCGCGGCGTCTTCATCTTCGCCGGTGTGGCGCTCATCGAGCGCTTCTCTTGGATCATCTTCGTGTTCGGCGCGTTCTTGCTGTTCACCGCGATACGACTTGTCACTCACGACGAAGCCGAGGTACATCCAGAGCGAAATCCGGTGCTCAAGCTCGTGCAGAAGGTCGTGCCGTCCACGCCCGAGTACCACGGCCAGAAGATGTTCGTACGCATCGACGCCAAGCGGCTCGCGACGCCGCTGTTCGCGGTGCTCGTCCTCATCGAGACGACCGATGTGATCTTCGCGGTCGACTCGATCCCGGCGATCCTCGCTGTGAGCCACCAGCCCTTCATCGTCTTCAGCTCGAACGCGTTCGCGATCCTCGGTCTGCGGGCGCTCTACTTCCTGCTCGCGGGGCTGCACGCCCGGTTCACCTACCTGCAGCAAGGCCTCGCGATCATCCTCGGGTTCGTGGGCATCAAGATGATTGCCTCGCACTGGTTCCACATCCCGACCGGGCTCTCGCTCGCGTTCATCGCGCTGGTGCTCACCATCTCGATCGTGGCCTCGCTGAGGAAGCCGCCACGGGTGCAGGAGTCGGGCGAATGGCCGTCGCTGGAGGAAGAGGTTCCCGAGGAGCCGCCTCCCATGCAGGAGCGCTGACCCCGCTCCGATGCCGATCGTCGACGAGGACGTCGAGCGAGTACGCCTCGCGAGCGATCTTGTCGACGTCGTGTCGAAGCACGTCGCGCTGCGCAAGGTCGGCCGGCGCTGGACTGGCCTCTGTCCGTTCCACGCGGAGCGCACTCCATCGTTCTCCGTCAACGGCGAAGACGGCCTCTACTACTGCTTCGGATGTCAGGCGCGCGGCGACGTCATCTCGTTCGTGCGCCAGGTCGAGCAGCTCGACTTCGTGGCGGCCGTCGAGTGGCTGGCGGCGCGCTCCGGCATCACGTTGCGGTACACGACCGCAGGCGAGGGTCGCGAGCGCCAGCGTCGCAAGCGCCTTGTCGAGGCGATGGCCGCGGCGGTCGAGTGGTACCACGACCGTCTGCTCTCGTCCGGTGATGCCGCGGCGGCCCGGTCGTACCTGCGATCACGCGGCTACGACGGTGAGATGGTGCGTCAGTACAAGCTCGGCTGGGCGCCCGACGAGTGGGACGCGCTGTCTCGCGCGCTCAAGCTGCCCGACGACGTGCTGCGCGACAGCGGGCTCGGCTTCCTGAACCGCCGCAACCGCCAGCAAGACGCGTTCCGTGGACGTGTGCTCTTCCCGATCTTCGATGTGCAGGGCGACCCGGTGGCGTTCGGCGGCCGCGTGCTCCCCGGCGGCGAGGGACCGAAGTACAAGAACTCGTCCGACACTCCGATCTACGCCAAGGGCCGAGTGCTCTACGGGCTCGATCGCGCGAAGTCCGAGATCGTGAAGGCCGACGAGGTGATCGTGTGCGAGGGCTACACCGACGTCATCGGCTTCGACCAGGTCGGTCTGCCCCGTGCCGTCGCGACGTGCGGCACGGCGCTCACCGAAGACCACCTTCGCAGCCTGCGGTCGTTCGCTCGCCGTCTCGTCCTTGCATTCGACGCGGATGCCGCCGGCCAGGCCGCCGCGGACCGCGTGTACGAATGGGAACGGCGCTTCGACCTCGACGTCGCGGTCGCCAAGATGCCGAGCGGCGCCGACCCCGCTGACCTGGCCCGGAGCGACCCCGAGGTCCTGCGCACGGCAGTCGCGGACGCCGTCCCCCTGCTCGGCTTTCGAGTCGCCCGCGTGCTGGATGCCGGCCGGCTCTCGACGCCGGAGGGACGCACCCGCGCTGCTGAAGCCGCGCTGGAGGTCATCCGTGAGCACCCGAACGATCTCGTGCGCGACCAGTACGTCATGCAGGTCGCGGCTCGCTGCCAGCAGGATCCCGATCACCTCCGAGCCGCGCTCGCCCGAGCGATGCGCACCGGAACAGTGTCGGTGCCATCCGACACACCCGCGCGTCGCACGACCGAGACGGCCGAGGTCGTCGCGCTCCGGCTGCTCGTCCATCGCTGGGACGAGACCGCGCCCTTCCTGTCCGAGGCGTTGTTCACCGATGCGGTGACGCTCGACGCTTTTCGCGCGCTCGCGTCAACGACACGTCTGCAGGACGCGGTCGACGCGGCAGGTCCCGAGGCGGCCGACCTGCTCGCCCGGCTCGATCAGCAACCTGACCAGGCGAGTGCACTCGATCCCCCGATCGAGATCAGTCATCTCATCACGAGCGCCGCGCAACGTCGTCTCACCGCGCTGCTCGCAGGACCCGATCGTCCGACCGATGTCGGTGACGTGCGCAGGTTGATCGAGGAGGCAGCAGAAGGCGGAGCAGGGTCGGATGCGGCGGCGCAGTTGCTAGGGTGGATCGAGGGTCACGACGAGGAGAGGTGAATGACTGCAGCCTCCGAGGGCACCCTGATAGGGGGGATATCCGCAGACGACCTCGAGCCTCACCTCTCCGCGTGGAAGCGGCGCGTGCCCCCCGTCGTGAAGCACGAGGAGTTCATCCTCGTCGTGAAGGATGTCGATCTCGGTGCGGGCGATGTGATCGTCGCGTGGAGAACTTTGCTGTTGACGCACGGCGTCACGCTCGACGAGCAGGTGGAGGAGCTCGACCAGCGCGAAGTCCTCGCGACTGTCGCGCGTGAGGCGGCCGCCGTTGCCGAAGTTGCTCGGGTCGACGACGGCGATGTCGACGAGGACCTCGCGACACCGCGCCGCTTGCGCTCCGCATATCTCGACCGCGACGCGTCGCGCGGCCCCACCGGATCGACGTCCGACCCGGTGCGGATGTATCTCAAGGAGATCGGGCGGGTCCGGCTGCTGACGGGTCCCGAAGAGGTGAAGCTCGCCAAGCGCATCGAAGCCGGCGTGATCGCGCAGCGCCGGCTCGACGAGGGCGACCTCTTGAACGAGCGCCGGTTGCGCCGCGACGTCGTCGACGGCGAGTACGCGAAGTCCGAGCTGATCCAGGCCAACCTCCGGCTCGTCGTGTCCATCGCGAAGCGCTACGTCGGCCGAGGCATGCTCTTCCTGGACCTCATCCAAGAGGGGAACCTCGGCCTGATGCGGGCGGTCGAGAAGTTCGACTACGTCAAGGGCTTCAAGTTCTCCACGTACGCCACGTGGTGGATCCGTCAGGCGATCACGCGGGCGATCGCCGACCAGGCCCGCACGATCCGCATCCCCGTGCACATGGTGGAGTCGATCAACCGGGTGATGCGGATGCAGCGCCAGATGACCCAGGAGCTCGAACGCGAACCCACTGTCGAAGAGCTGGCCGAGAAGGTCGGGCTCCCGACGGCTCGTGTGCGCGAGATCCATCGGCTTGCCCTCGACCTTCTGTCGCTCGACTCACCACTCGGCGAAGAGGACGACTCGACTCTCGCCGACCTCATCGCGGACCAGCAGGCCGAGGCCCCGGCCGATGCGGCGGCGCGGCGCATGCTCGTCGAGGCCGTCGAGGAGGCGCTTGCCGACCTCAACGATCGCGAGAAGGAAGTCGTGCGACTCCGCTTCGGCCTCGTCGACGGACAAGCTCGCACGCTCGAAGAAGTCGGTCGTGAGTTCGGCGTGACGCGCGAGCGCATCCGCCAGATCGAGTCGAAGACGCTGGCGAAGCTGCGTCATCCGCAACGCAGCCAGAAGCTGCGTGACTACCTCGACGGCGAATAGGCGGATGCGGCGGCGCAATGCGCCGCCGGGGTGCGCGAAGTACCGATTGTCGAGCGACAGCGAGAAGGAGCCGGCGGAAGCGAAGCGGACGACGGCGAACAGGCGGATACGGCGGCGCAATGTGCCGCCGGGGTGCGCGAAGTACCGATTGTCGAGCGACAGCGAGCAGGAGCCGGCGGACGACGGCGACGGAGACGATTCAGCCGAACGCAAGAGCGAGAAGCTCGTCGACGGCGGGTTGCGGGTCTTCGCCGACGAGGATCGCGTGCATCCCGAGCGCGTGAGCCGCGACCACGTTGCGTTCGATGTCGTCGAGAAACACCGTGCGGGTGACGTCGCGTGCGCCGACGCGCTCCATCGCGAGCTGGTAGATCGCCGGGTTCGGCTTGCGCATCCCGACCTGGTGTGAGTCGACGATGTCGTCGAAGAGATCGTCGAACGCGAGCACGGGCCACCACCTGTTTCGTAGCTCGGCGGCGTTGTTCGTCACGATCGATGTGCGCACGCCTGCTTCACGTAGCTGCACGACGGCGTCGACGACAGGCTGGTTGATGAGCCACTCCGCGGCCCCGGGCCCGGCCGACGCGGTCGCCTTTCGAGTGATGCCGTGCTCGTCGAGCAGCGATTGGATCGCGGGCCACGCCTCCGCCATCGACAGCTCCCCCCGCTCGATGCGGTGCCACGGGTGGTCGCCGTCCCCGTCGGGGCCCATGAGCAGGGCGACGACCAGGGCCGGATCGCCCTCGAAATGCTGGCTCACCTCCCGGGGCGACCCCGACGCCATGACGACGCCGCCGAGGTCGAAGAAGGCCGCGTCGAGGTTCGCCATGGCGCCGAAGTGTGGCCGTCCGGGGCCTGCCTTGCCAGCCAGGCCGGTACGATTGCTGCGCCATGGGTGTCCTCGACAAGCTCCTTCGCGTCGGCGAGGGCAAGAAGTTGAAGGCCCTTGCCTCGCTCGTGCCCGACGTCAACGCGCTCGAACCCGAGCTGCAGGCCCTCAGTGACGACGCTCTCCGTGGCAAGACCGGCGAGTTCCGTCAGCGCCTCGAAGCAGGTGAGGATCTCGACGATCTGCTGATGGAGGCATTCGCGGTGGTGCGCGAGGGTGCCCGCCGGGTCATCGGACAGCGTCACTACGACGTGCAGCTCATGGGTGGCGCGGCGTTGCACTTCGGGTGGGTCGCCGAGATGAAGACCGGCGAAGGCAAGACGCTCGTCTCCACGCTGCCGGCCTATCTGAACGGGCTGAGCGGACGAGGCATGCACCTCGTCACCGTGAACGACTACCTGGCCCGCCGCGACTCCGAGTGGATGGGGCAGATCCACCGGTGGCTCGGGCTGTCTGTCGGTCTCATCGTCCCGGGCGACTACGACCAGGAGTACAAGCGACGCGAGTACGCGTGCGACCTCACCTACGGCACGAACAACGAGTTCGGCTTCGACTACCTCCGCGACAACATGGCTTCCTCGACCGCGGGGAAGGTGCAGCGCGGGCACGTGTACGCGATCGTCGACGAGGTCGACTCGATCCTGATCGATGAAGCCCGCACGCCGCTCATCATCAGTGGGCGCGTCGCCGAGGCCGCGCAGCTGTACTACCGCTTCGCGAGCATCGTCCGGTCGCTCGCGGCCGAGCGCGACTACGAGGTCGACGAAGAGAAGCGCACCGTCGCTCCGACCGAGGAGGGCATCGAGAAGGTCGAGCAGGCGCTCGGCGTCGACAACCTCTACGACGCGGTCAGCCAGAACCTCGTTCACCAGCTGCAGGCCGCGCTCAAGGCGAAGGAGCTCTACAAGCGCGATCGCGACTACATCATCACCGACGGTGAGGTGAAGATCGTCGACGAGTTCACCGGTCGCATCCTCGAAGGAAGGCGATGGTCCGAAGGCCTCCACCAAGCGGTGGAAGCCAAGGAAGGCGTCAAGATCAAAGAGGAGAATCAGACCCTCGCCACGGTCACGCTGCAGAACTACTTCCGCATGTACGAGAAGCTCTCCGGCATGACCGGTACGGCGCAGACGGAAGCGGCCGAGCTCGCCGGCACATACAACCTGCAGGTCGTGCCGATCCCCACGAACAAGACGATGGTCCGCATGGATCAGCAAGACCTCATCTACAAGACCGAGGACGCAAAGTTCGAGTCGGTCGTCGACGATCTCGTCGAGCGATGGGAATCCGGGCAGCCCGTGCTCGTCGGCACGGTGTCGGTCGAGAAGTCCGAGAAGCTGTCGCGTCTGTTGCAAAAACGTGGCATCAGCCACGAGGTTCTGAACGCGAAGCAGCACACACGTGAGGCGCACATCGTCGCCCAGGCCGGCCGCCTCGGCGCGGTCACCGTTGCCACGAACATGGCGGGTCGAGGCGTCGACATCCTGCTCGGCGGCAACCCCGAGGGACTCGCGCAGCGCGAGGTGCTGGCGGAGGGGCTCGATCCTGAGAGCGAAGAGGGAGAGGCGCTCTACAAGCGTCAGCTCGAGCGCTACGAGGCGGAGTGCCGGGCCGAAGGCGACAAGGTGCGCGAGCTCGGCGGCCTCTACGTGCTGGGCACCGAGCGGCACGAGAGCCGCCGCATCGACAACCAGCTCCGGGGCCGCGCCGGCCGGCAGGGTGACCAGGGCGAGAGCCGCTTCTACCTGTCACTCGAAGACGACCTCATGCGGCTCTTCGCCACCGGCGCGATGAGCTGGGTGATGGGCCGAGCCCTCCCCGATGACGTGCCGATCGAAGCGAAGATGGTCAGCAAGGCGATCGAGCGCGCGCAGACCACGGTCGAGCAGCGCAACGGAGAGATCCGCAAGAACGTCCTCAAGTACGACGAGGTGATGAACGAGCAGCGCAAGGTGATCTACAAGCGCCGCGACCAGATCCTCGAAGGTGCCGACCTCAAGGAGGAGGCACTCGAGTACCTCGCCGACGCCGTCGACACCACGATCGACTCGTTCTGCGTGGCGGAGTTCGCCGAGGAGTGGGATCTCGACGGTCTCGTGACTGAGATCCAGACCTTCTGGCCGTCCAAGCTCACGGTCGACGAGCTCCGCGCCGCAGGTTCCACCGACGCGATGTACGACGTGCTCATGACCGAGGCCACGACGCACTACGAGACTCGTGAGGCTGAGCTCGGCGACGAGGCCATGCGCGAGGTCGAGCGCCAGGTGATGTTGCGCATCATCGACCAACGTTGGCGCGAGCACCTCTACGAGATGGACTACCTGCAGGAGGGCATCAACCTTCGGGCGATGGGTCAGAAGGACCCGCTCGTCGAGTGGCAGCGCGAGGGCTACTCGATGTTCTCCGAGATGATGCACGGCATCGCGCAAGACTTTGTGCGCTATGTCATGCACGTGCAGGTGGTCGTCAACCCCACCGAGCAGCCGAGCGAGGAAGTGCGCAACGTTCAGTACTCGGCTGCCGAGGACCCGGTACAGGGCACGAGCGGCATGCGCGCCGCGGCCCAGGCGGCGATCGCCGATGGGTCGCTCGACGCCGAGGAGGTCGGCCCGGTCGCCACGTCCGAGGCGCCCACGATGCAGCCCGTCGTGAAGTCGGACTGGGACAAGACGCCGCGCAACGCCCCCTGCCCATGCGGGTCGGGCAAGAAGTTCAAGCTCTGCCACGGCCGCTGACGGCCGGCTGCGATGCGTGACTACTCCGACGATCTCGCCGCGCTCGGCCAACGGCTGACCGAGGCGCGCGCGTACCTCAAGATCGACGAAGCGCGGGCACGGCTCAGCGAGCTCGAAGTCGAGATCGGGAAGCCCGATCTCTGGGACGACCAGGACCGAGCGAAGGCTGTCAACGGCGAGTACGCCTCGTTGCGCGACGACGTGGTGACATTCGACTCGTTCTCCCGCCGGCTCGAGGACACGGAGGTGCTGCACGAGCTCGCTCGCGAGGAGGACGATGACACGCAAGAAGCCGAGATCGTCGAGGCTGCTACCTCGCTTGCGAAGGCGCTCGATCAGCTCGAGCTGCGTTCGCTCTTCACCGGTGAGCACGACGAGCGTGATGCCGTCTGCACGATCTCGGCCAAGGACGGTGGCACCGACGCGCAGGACTTCGCCGAGATGTTGCTGCGTATGTACTCACGATGGGCCGAGCGCAGAGGTTTCGAGCTCGAGATCGACGAGGTGTCCGAGGGACAGGAGGCGGGCATCCTCTCCGCCAACTTCGTGATCCACGGTCGCTACGCGTATGGGCTCATGCAGGCAGAACGAGGCGTCCACCGGCTCGTGCGCATCAGCCCGTTCGACGCGAACGCCCGGCGCCAGACGAGCTTCGTCGCCGTCAACGCGGTGCCCGCCCTCGACGATGTAGCCGACATCGACATCGACGAGAAGGACTTGCGCATCGACGTGTACCGGTCGTCGGGCGCGGGCGGGCAGCACGTGAACGTCACCGACTCCGCCGTGCGCATCACACACCTGCCGACCGGCATCGTGACGTCGTGCCAGAACGAACGCAGCCAGCACCAGAACAAAGCGAAGGCGTTGGCGAACCTCGCGGCGATCCTGGCGGAGAAGGCGCGGGAAGATCGGCAGGCTGAGCTCGAAGCGATCTCGGGACCAAAAGCGCAGATCGGCTGGGGATCGCAGATCCGCTCCTATGTGTTGCAGCCGTATCAGATGGTGAAGGACCTTCGCAGCGGCTTCGAGGTCGGCAACGTGAACGGCGTGCTCGACGGCGACCTCGACCCGCTCATGGAGGCTTACCTCCGGTGGAAGCGCGCGGCGGCGAGCAACTGACGGCCCGCAACTGACGGAAGTACCCTCCGCGCGTGGCGGCGGTTCCGGGTCAAGCGCTCACGTGGCCGTTCGCCGCCCGGGAGCAAGAGGTCGCGGTTCTCGACGAGCTGATGCTGTCCGGCCGGGGCGCCGTCATCGCCGGTGACGCGGGCGTCGGGAAGTCGCGTCTGCTGAGCACGATCGGCGACCGGGCCGAGAGCATGGGCTGGACCGTCCACCGGGTTGCCGCGTCCCGAGCCCTTGCCACAGTGCCGTTCGGGGCATTCGCGGCGGTGCTCGGCGCGTCGATGGCTCGAGGTAGTGGCGACCGTTTCTCGATCCTGCAGGACGCGCTCTCAGAGCTCAGCGGATCCGACGGTGCGCCGGCGCTCATCACGCTCGACGACGCGCATCAGCTCGACGACGGAGGCGCGGCGCTCGCGCTGCTCGCGGCGCGGTCCGGGCTCGTGGTCATGGCCACGGTGCGACGGAACGAGGCCTGCCCCGACGGCATCACCGCGTTGTGGAAGGACGACCTCGCAGGGAGGATCGACCTCGCACCGCTGCAGGGATCAGACGTGGGGGTCGTGCTCGAGGCCGTCCTCGGTGGGCCGGTCGACGCCGGCACCCGCCGCCACCTCGTGGAGAGGACCGGCGGGAACCTGCTCTTCCTGCGCGAGGTGGTGCGGGTCGGGCTCGGGCGCGGGGCATTGGTCGAGAGGGGCACCGTCTGGATGTGGGACGGTCCGATCACGGACGCACCCGCGGTCGCCGACCTCGTCCGGAGCCGCCTCGCCGCGCTCGACGCGATCGAGCGTCACGTCGTCGATGTGGTGGCGCTTTCGGAGCCGATCGGAGTCTCGCTGCTCAACAGCTTGTGCGATCTCGCAGCCGTGCGGTCCTGCGAGACGAAAGGCATCGTCGTGACCCAGCGTTCGGGGCGGCGGTTGGACGCCCGGCTCGAGCACCCGCTTTATGCGGATGTCGTGCGCGACGCGATGAGCCCCATCACGTTGACGGCGCTTGCGAGCGCAGTCGCTGACGCTCTCCTCGCAACAGGCGCTCGTCGCGTTCGCGACCGGCTGAGCGCCGCGTCTCTGCTCGTCGCGGCAGCGGCCCCCGCCGGTGTCGAATTGCTGCTCGCGGCGAGCGCCGAGGCGCGCGCGCTCGCTGACCTCGATCTCGCGGAGAGGCTGGGGCGAGCAGCCGTCGCCGCCGGTGGCGGCGTTGCCGCGACGGTCGACCTCGTGGAGACGCTCTATTGGAGAGGCAAACACGGCGAGGTGATCGCGCTCGTCGAGTCCGCGCCGCTCGAATCCGCCTCGGCAGATGAAGCCGCCCGCGGCGCAATGCATGCGGCCCAATCGCACTTCTGGGGACACGGCGATCTCGACAAGGCGGAGCCCTGGATCGAGAAGGGAATCGATTTGGGCGGGCCCGCGTGGGAAGGCATCCTGCGCGGCAAGCACGCGCTGATGCTCAACAACGCCGGGCGCACACTTGACGCGATCACGGAGGGTCAGGCCGTGCTCGCGCTCGCCGACGCGAGCCCCCTCGCTCGCCTCGCCGGGTACTCAGGGTTGCTTCCCTCGCTCGCGGTGGCGGGTCGGCTCTCCGAGCTGGCCGAGCACCTCCCTCTCGCGCAGGCACTGCTCGCCGAGGAGCCGCCCGGTTTCAGCGACGTCGCTGACGGCACGCTGGTTGCCACGTTCATCGGTGGCCTCTTCGAGGGTCGACTTCCTGAAATCGATCCTGTCTTGGATGCCTTCGACGAGGACGCTCTCCAACGCGTCGACGACCCGTACCGAGGCATGTGGGCATTCCTGCGCGGGCGATCGGCTCTCGCTCAAGGCCGGATCGGCGTCGCGCTGCCGCTGCTGCGGGAGGCTGCGGCCGTCCTTCGCCGGCGTGACCCTGGTTCCGTGCTGGCGTGGTGCCTCGCTGCGCTCGGGCAGGCCTACGGGGCCACCGGCGACGGCCAACGAGCAGCCGCGGCCATGGCGGAGTGCGACCGCGTCCATCTCCCCGTGATGCACACCATCGACGTCGAGATCGGGCTCGGGCACGCATGGGCCGCGGCGGCCGCAGGCGAGCGCACGGAGGGAGCGCGACGGGCGCGGGCCAGTGCGGAGGCGCTCGCCGCGAGAGGGGACGCCGCGATCGCAGTCCTCGCGTTGCACGACGCGGCGCGCATCGGCGCCCCGGCGCGCTCGTTGATCGCCGACGTCGAGACCGTTGCGCGAAGCGCGGAGGGCCCCGTGGTGGCCGCGATGGCTGGCCACATCCATGTGCTGGCGGACGACGACCTCGACGGACTCCTCGAAGTCGCCGAGAGCTTCGCCGCGGTGTCGATGCCTCTGCTCGCAGCGGAAGCAGCGGCGAGTGCGTCGCGTGTGGCGGCCGCGCAAGGCCTCCGAGTGCGGCAACGCGAAGCCACGTCGCGAGCGGCGACATGGCTCGAGGAGTGCGGACCCGCGCTCACGCCGCTCATCGAGACGATCGCCGGCCGGGCCGCGTTGGCTGCGCTCACGCGCCGCGAGCAGGAAGTCGCGCTGATGGCCGCGCGGGGTACATCGAAGAGAGCGATGAGCGAGCAGCTCGGCGTCTCGATCCGCACGGTCGGCAACCACATCAACCACGTGTACGGGAAGCTCGGCATCTCGACGCGGGAGGAGCTCGCGGCGCTCCTGAGCCTGCCCTCCTGACAGCTGAGTCCCCCCCGACTCACGACATGTCCCGACCGCGGGCGCATCGTCGCGAGGCGGCTGCGGGTCGGGTGCGGCATACGGCTGTCGCCCGGCCCGCGGTCCTCGACAACTGCCTCGGATCGGAGAACCCCATGCAGAGAGTCCGCCTGATCGGGTCGATTGCGGTCGTGACCGCCTGCCTGTTCGCGGCCGGTTGCGGGGGATCGGACGACTCCTCGTCCGACTCCTCGTCGTCGGCCGATCCCGCGGCTGCGGCCGAGGACAGCGCGGCACCGGCCGAGGAGGACGCGGCGTCTGACGGCAACGAGTCGGAGTCCCCTGAGGTCGTCAACGCGGAGGTTCCGAACCTTTCGGAGGGCGCCTGGGAGGGCACCATTCACTTCGAGATCTCCGGTGACGTGGACGTGTCAGCGGACATCCCCGGTGGGGCGTTCACGCAAGGAGACATCACGATCATGACGTTCGCCGACGACACCGATGGGATCGAAACGTCTCAGGTCGCGTTCAGCAACGACCCCGCGCAGGAGTCGGCCGTGTTCGTAACCGCGGACGATGTGACCGCCGGAGGCGTCATCGGCAAGGAGTGCAGCGTCTCGATGTCCACGAACGATGAGACCGCCGCTGCGGGCGACTTCCAATGCGAGGGCGTGTCCGGTGTCTCGATGACGAGGGCAGAGGAGTACAACGTGAGCATCCAGGGTTCGTTCACCCTGCAGAAGAGCTGAGCGGTGCCGAGGCGAGCGGCACTGTCGCTGAGCATCTGCGCGCTCATGGCGCTGAGCGCGTGCGGCGGTGACGACGGCGGCGGAGCCGCGGACACGACGACACCATCCACGGCGGCGGAGACGACGGTTGCCACCACGATCGTGAGCACGACGGCGGTGCCAGCATCGACCACGACGACCGTCGCGGAAGGACCGATCGACGTGTCGACCGCCGACGTGCCGCCGTCGCCGGTCACGGGACCGTTTGCCGAAGGCGACCTGCAGCTCGAAGGGGAAGTCGTGGCCGCGTGGTACGTGACCGGCGACGTGTGGACCGTCTACTACGAGGGACTCACCGAGGATGTTGCAAACGGGAAGTGCCTGGGCACCGCCCTCGTCAAAGCGGGCGGACCCGTGCACGAGACGAGCTCGCCGTACGGAGCCCTGGCGTGCCAGGGCTTTGTGACGGAGGGCGAGATCTTGCCTCCCGGTTCGGTTCACCGGTGCGGGGAGGAGGCCCTCATCTTCTTCACGTCGACGATCCCGACCACCGAGGATGGGGTGCTCGCCGCTGCGATCGACAAAGTGGACGACGCGGGCGGCAGCCAGTCGTTGACGAGCGAGGCGGCGGCCGACCCTACCGATGTGCCCGAGCTCGATTTCTCCGGCTGTCAGGTGATCAGCTGATCAGGGCGCGGATCATCGCTCGGCACGGATCGCTACGAACCGGTCCTTGCCGACGGCCTGCTCCTCCGGTGCGGCCACAGAGAAACCCGCGGCATCCAGCTGCTTGATGACGACGGCGACCGCCTCGTCGCTGAGGCCCGGCGGGCTCCACTTGCCCGCCTCGGGTGACGGCCGCCGCTCGCCGACGAGGAGCCGGCCGCCCGGCTCGAGCACGCGGTGCAGCTCACCGAGGCCGGCGTCGCAGTCGGACCAGTGATGCAGGCTGTTCATCGTCCATGCAACGCTGAAGCTTCCATCCGCGTAGGGCAGCGCGGTGACGTCGGCGACCTCGAGGCGCAGACGTCCGCTGCGGAGAGCGCGATGGCTGAGCGCCCTGGCCACGCGGATCGCGGTGCTCGACGCATCGATGCCGGTCGCGGTGACACCGGCAACCCGAACGGCGTGCCGCACCGCGGTGCCGGGACCGCAGCCGACGTCGAGCGCCCGGTCTCCCGGACGGAGGTCGGCGAGGTCGACCAGCCGCCTGTTCGTGTCGTCGTTCTCGACTGCCATCGTCACGGTGGCAAGCGCGCCCAGGAGCCCTGACGGACCTCGGAACTGCTTGAGGAAGGGAAGTGCCCACTCGGGTGCACCCATGCGAAGTCCTCCTTGCGACTGACTGTCAGTCAGTATTGAATGACTGACAGTCAGTCGTCAACCCCGTAGTCTGTGGCCATGCCTCGCACCCAACCGGCGGAGGTCCGTCGCACGCAGCTGCTCGACGCCGCCGCCGGGGTGCTCGTCGAAAAGGGCGCCTCGGCCATGACGGTCGGTGAGGTGGCGGGGCGGGCCGGGTTGGCCAAGGGGACGGTCTACCTGTACTTCGAGACGAAGGAAGACCTCGTCGCAGGCCTCCAGGCTCGCTACACCGCGGCTCTCGTGCGGGCGGCCCGTGCGCTGGTGGACGGGCCGGGCCCACACCTCGCCCGCCTCGAGACGTTCCTGCGCTCGATGGTGGACCTGCATGTGTCAGAGCGTGAGCTCCACCACGCGCTGTTCCACGGAACCGGGATGCGCGACGACGCTGCGCTCCATGAGCTCGCCGCGTTGCTCCGCTCGTTCATCGAGGACGGAGCGAGTGCGGGAGCGTTCACCGTCGACGATCCGGCGTTCGCCTCGGAGTTCCTGTTGCATGGCCTGCACGGCGTGCTCATCGCGTTCGTCCATGAACCGCGCGCGAGCAAGTCGCGATTTGTCTCCTCATGTCTCGAGTCCGCCCGACACCTGCTCGGCGCGGCTTGACACCTACCCTTGCGAGATCGATACAGGGGTGGGGTCAGAGGACGAGCAGAGTGAAGCCGCGCCGCCGAGGAGGCGGCGCTGGCCCTTCGTGGTGTTGGGGTTGGGCCTGGTCGCCGCGCTCGCGGTCGTCGCGGCGATCGTTCTACCGAGTGGCGACGAGGGGGGCGTGAGCCATCCCGAGGACTGGGATCCGCGCGTCCTCGATCTCGTGAACTTCGTCCAGGACGAGCGTGGGCTGCTGTACGAGCATCCGGTCGCGATCGACTTCCTCACTGCGGAGGAGTACACCGACCGAATCCTCGAGCGCGATGAGCTCACGGACGAAGACGTGGACGATCTCGAGCAGGCCGAGTCGGAGCTGCGAGCCATGGGGCTCGTCACAGGCGACGTCGACCTCGTGGAGGCGCTGCGCGCGGTGCAGGATGAAGGCACCCTCGCGTACTACGACCAGGACGAAGACCGGATCATCATCCGCGGCACCGAGATCTCGCCGGCGCTGAGCGTCACGCTCGTCCACGAGCTCACACATGCACTCCAGGACCAGCACTTCGACCTCGATCGCGAGGATGAGAGTGACGATGGCGCCGACGAGGACGTGTTTCGTTCGCTGGTGGAGGGTGATGCCACGCGGATCGAGGACGGCTACGTCGCGAGTCTCAGTGACGAGGAGCGGGCGAAGTACGTCGTCGAGACTGCGTCGCAGGAGGAGTCGACCGACCTCGAGCGCGGTGCCGTCTGTGTGGCTCGCGTTCGTTGGTGCTCCCTACTCGCTGGGGCGCGATCTCGTCGCCTACCTCGACGCCACCGACGGCAATGGTGCAGTCAATGACGCCCTCGACGACCCGCCCCGCTCCGAGCTCGTGTTGCTCGATCCGTTCCGGTACTCGGACGCGGAGTCTGTCGCCGAAGTGCCGGTCCCCGCGCTCTCCGACGCGGAGTCGCAGCTGGACGACGGGGACCTCGGCGCGCTCACGCTGTTCTTCCTCCTCTCATCGCACCACGACGCGCTGGTGGCGCTCGAGGCTGCCGACAGCTGGACCGGTGATGCCTACGTGACCTTCGAGCGTGACGACCGCGTGTGCATGCGGGTCTCCGTCGCGAGCGTCGACGACCTCGCTGCCCGCGAGCTCGAGCGGCTCCTACAGGAGTGGGGCGACGCATCGCCGGCCGCGAGCGTCGAGGTGACTCGCGACGGTCAGACGGTCACCTTTGTGTCCTGCGATCCGGGCTCGGAGAACGAGGCGCCTGAGCTCGATTTCGCCGGCGAGATCATGGCCGTCCCGCAGGCGCGCGCGGAGATCGGCGTCGAGTTCATGACACAGGGTGCGCCGGCGGACATCGCACGGTGCATCTCCGGGAAGATCGTCGGCGAATACTCGATCGAGGACCTGTACTCAGCCGACCCTGCGCAATTCCAGACGCAGGAATTCTTCGACCAGGTGCGAGGGTTTGCTGAGACATGTGACGCAGAGGGGTGACTCGGGGCCCCGTTTACCGACTGGTAGGTTCTGACCCACTCACGGGGTTGGCGGCGCCCCTCTTGCACGTCCCCGATCGCTATCTCGCGCAGGTCCGATGATCCGACTCGACAACGTCACCAAGATCTACAAAGGCGACGTCACGGCGCTCAAAGAGGCCACTGCGGACATCGGAAAGGGCGAATTCGTCTTCCTCGTCGGGCCTTCGGGCTCCGGGAAGTCCACGATGATCCGTCTCCTCAACAAAGAGGAAGTGCCGACCGACGGCGAAGTCTGGGTTGCGGGGAAGGACATCAACCGCCTCCCGTCGTGGAAGGTTCCGCACCTGCGCCGCAACATCGGGTGCATCTATCAAGACTTCAAGCTGCTCGCGAACAAGACCGTCTACGAGAACGTCGCGTTCGCGCTCGAGGTCATCGGTCGGCCGAGGCACGTCATCAAGACACAGGTGCCCGCGATCCTCGAGCTCGTCGGTCTCTCGAAGAAGGTCGACAACTTTCCGAACGAGCTCTCCGGCGGCGAGCAACAGCGCGTGTCGATCGCGCGAGCCTTCGTCAACCGCCCGCTGATCCTCCTCGCCGACGAGCCGACCGGCAACCTCGACCCGACGACATCGGTCGGCATCATGCGACTGCTCGACCGAATCAACCGCACCGGAACCACCGTCGTCATGGCGACCCATGACCAGTCGATCGTCGACACGATGCGGCGTCGCGTCATCGAGCTCGACCACGGATCGATCGTCCGCGATCAGAGCAAGGGTGTGTACGGCTAGCCATGGCGCTCCGTGTCGACTACGTGCTGCACGAGACCGTTGCGAACCTGCGTCGCAACTTCTCGCTGACTGTCGCCTCATTGCTCACGGTCGCGGTGTCGCTCGCGCTGGTGGGGGCCGCCCTGCTTCTTCGCCAGGGTGTCGACAACGCGACCACCCGCTGGCAAGGCGGCATCGAGTTCATCGTGTTCCTCCAACCGGACGTCACTCAGGAGCAAGCCGAGGCGGTCGGCCGAGAGCTCGAGGCGAACCCGGACGTCAACAGCGTCAACTTCGTCGACAAGGAACAGGCCTACGAGGAGTTCAAGGTCCTGTTCCGCAACTCGCCCGAGCTCGTGGACTCGGTCACGCCGGACATCCTTCCCGCGTCCTACCGGGTGGTGCCCAGCAACACGGACCCAAACGTCATCGAGGCCATCGGGCGCCAGTTCGAGCGCAAGGCGGGCGTGATGTCAGTGGTGTTCGCCAAGGACACCGTCGAGTCGGTGATGAAGGTGACTCGTCTGCTGCAGATCGGCATCCTCGGCGCCGCGGTGGTGCTGCTGGTCGCGGCGGGACTGCTGATCGTCAACACCATCCGCACGGCGATGTTTGCTCGGCGTCGTGAGATCGAGGTGATGAAGCTCGTCGGTGCCACGAACTGGTTCATCCGGGTGCCGTTCATGCTCGAGGGACTGATCCAAGGTCTGCTCGGCGCGGCCGGCGCCTGCGTCGCGGTGGTGGTGCTCAACAACCTCGTCGAGTCCCGAGTCACCGAGGGGCAAAGCCTCGCCATTCTGCAGAACTTCTCGGTGTCCAGCGCCGAGGTGAACGGCACTCTCTTCTTCCTCTTGATGGTAGGGGTGCTCGTCGGGACGATCGGCTCGGGTGTTGCCGTGAGCCGCTTCCTCGACGTGTGACGCCCTGAGAGCACTACGTTCCGGGGTCGTGAGCACAGAACCCCAGAAGTTCGAGCAGATCGCGTACGAGGTCGAGGACCAGGTCGCCACGATCACCCTCGATCGTCCGGACCAGCTGAACGCGTTCACCGCCCGGATGATGTACGAGATGATCGCCGCGTTCGACCGTGCTGATGCCGACGACGACGTGCGCGTCGTGATCGTCACCGGACGCGGGCGGGGCTTCTGTGCGGGGGCCGACCTCTCCGGTGGAGGCGAGACGTTCTCTCACGGCGGGGGAGGCGACCCGTCGGGTGCGCAGTCGGTCGTCCGCGACGGCGGAGGCATGCTCACGTTGCGCATCTTCGAGTCGAGGAAGCCGGTCATCGCCGCGATCAACGGCCCGGCCGTCGGCGTCGGCGTCACGATGACACTGCCGATGGACATCCGGCTCGCGTCAGAGAACGCGAAGATCGGCTTCGTGTTCGCCCGCCGGGGCATCGTGCCCGAGGCCTGCTCGAGCTGGTTCCTGCCGCGACTCGTCGGCATCAGTCAGGCCGCCGAATGGGTGTACACGGGGCGGGTCTTCGCGGCTGCGGAGGCACTCCGTGCCGGGCTCTTGCGGAGCGTCCACCCCCCCGACGAGCTCCTCCCCGCCGCGCACGAGCTCGCAGCGGAGATCGCCGAAAACACCGCGCCGGTGTCCGTCGCGTTGAGTCGCCAGATGATGTGGCGAATGCTCACCGCCGACCATCCGATGTACGCGCACCGCGTCGACTCGAGGGGCATCGTTGCCCGAGGTGCGAGCGCCGACGCGAGGGAAGGCGTCATGTCCTTCCTCGAGAAGCGGGCTCCGGCATTCCCGCTCACGGTCAGCCAAGACTTCCCCGACATCTTCCCGGCATGGGAAGAGCCTGCGTTCGACTGACCGACTTCAGACGGCCGCCACGCCCCGGAGCGTGGGCACGTCGAGGACCACGATGCGCTGGCGACTCGTGCGCAGGCATCCGAGCTCCCGGAGCCGGCCGAGCGACCGGCTCGTGGCCTCGCGTGTGGCACCCACCCACCCTGCGAGATCCTCCTGAGTGATCGGGAGGTTCACCTCGACGACCGGACCGTTGTACTCGCCGTAGCGCTCGGCCAGCATCACCAGACGCCGCGCGACGCGACTGGTGGTGTCACCGGTGTCGCGGTCGGCGGTTCGGGTCGCTGCTTCTCTGATCTGGTCGGCGAGGGTGCGCAAGAGACGCAGCGCCATCCGAGGATGTCGGTCGAGGAATTCGCCGAACGCGCCGTCACTCAGGCCGATCGCGCGCACGCCGTCGAGCGCCGTCGCGGTCGCCGAGCGCGGGCGGCCATCGATGGCCGCCAGCTCGCCGACGAGCGATCCCCGCTCCTTCACCGCAAGGAGGATGTCGCGTCCGGTGGGCGTGACGACCGAGATCTTCACGACACCCGAGCGGATCGCCAGGACGGTGCCACCCGGTTGTCCCTCGCGGAAGATGACCTGGCCCTTGCGATACGCACGCTGCCGGCCCATCGACTCGAGGTCGAGCCACTCCTCGTCGGAGAGCAGCAGGCTGCTGTCGGGCACGCCGGGAGGGTAGTCGGGCGCTCGGGGGGCGAACCCGGCCTCGCATCGGTCAGACTGCGCACATGGCCATCTACGACATCCCGATCAACACCCTCGGCGGCGACGCGGCATCACTCGCCGAGCACAAGGGCAAGGCGCTCCTCATCGTCAACGTGGCGTCGAAGTGCGGGCTCACTCCCCAGTACACGGGTCTCGAGGAGCTGCACGAGAAGTACGGCGATCGGGGCTTCGCCGTGTTGGGCTTTCCCTGCAACCAGTTCGGGGCCCAGGAGCCCGGCAGCTCCGACGAGATCGCCACGTTCTGCTCGACGACCTACGGCGTGACGTTCCCCATGTACGAGAAGGTCGATGTGAACGGCGACGACCGCCACGCCATCTACGACGAGCTCACGAAGACCGCCGACGGCGAGGGGTACACCGGCGACATCCGATGGAACTTCGAGAAGTTCCTGGTCGCGCCGAGCGGGGAGATCGTGGCTCGCTTCTCGCCGATCGTCACTCCCGAGGCGCCCGAGCTCGTCGAGGCCATCGAGAGCGCGCTGCCGAGCTGAACGTCAGCGCTTTCGGGCCAACGTGAGCCCGTCGCTCAGCGGCAGGATCACGGATTCGACCCGGGCGTCGCTGCTGACCTTGTCGTTGAACGCGCGGATTGCGACCGTGTTCTCGTCGACGGCCTGAGGGTCGACGACGCGGCCAGACCACAAGACGTTGTCGACCATCACGAGCCCGCCGGCGCGCAGCCGCGGGACGATCTCGTCGAAATACATGCCGTAGCTCGGCTTGTCCGCGTCGATGAACGCGATGTCGAACAGCTCCGATTCGGGGAGTGACCGGAGCGTGTCGAGAGCGGGGCCGATGCGGAGATCGATCTTGTGGGCGACGCCTGCTCGCTCCCAGTAGCGACGGCCGATGTCGGTCCACTCCTTGTTGATGTCGCAGCACAGCAGCGTGCCGTCATCGGGAAGTCCCCTCGCGACACACAGTGCGGAATAGCCGGTGAACGTGCCGACCTCGAGCGCATGCCGCGCGCCCGTGAGCCGCGTGATCATCTCCATGAGCGCTCCCTGCTCAGCGGAGATCTGGAGACGCGACAGCGGGCCCAGCTCTGCGGTCTCGTCGATGAGCGCTCGCGCGATCTCGTCCCGCGGCTCGGTGTGGTCGAGCACGTACCGATGGAGCGAGGGCGACACGCCGAGCGCGGGGCGGCCCGAGTCGTCATCGAACTCCTTGCAGACGCAGACCTCGTTGCCTTCCGGATCGAGCATCTGGATCCACTCGGTCCCGAGCTCGGCAAATCTTCCCTCGGGCACCCGTGACGCGCCGAGTGACTCGAGCCGAGTCGCCTCGGCCTCGATGTCTGCGGCCGACAGGTCGACATGCACGCGGTTCTTCCCGACCTTCGGCTCCGCCACCTGCTGCAGCAGGACACGCGGCCGGCGCCTGTCGGGATCCCGGAGCACGGAGTACTGAGCGGCCGACCCGACGTGCTCGTAGCCGAGTGCCGCCGTCCAGAAGGCCCTCATGCGCTTCAGGTCGGCGCAGTCCAAGACGAGTTCGATGTCCACCCGGTCATCCTTGCTCACATGCCGGTGAGACGGCGGCGAGCTACTCGCTGAACGAGCGGTGTTTGGTGCCCGCGCCGGGTGTGACGAACAACATGTCGCCGGGCTCGTGCACGATCGCTCGGTGCCAAGTGCCGCGGGGCACGGTGCAGCCTGCACGGCCACGCAGCTCGACGGTCTGGTTTCCGCCCGGCAGGTCGAGCACGAAGTCGACGGAGCCCGACAGCAGATAGACGATCTCCTCGCCCGCGGGATGCATCTCCCACGAGTCCCAGGTCTCGTCCATCGATCCCACCATCATCAGGTATCCCTTGCCGAGGTCCGTGCGCTCGTGGACGGTCTCCCAGAACTGCGGGCCGCCGGCGACTTCGGTTGCCGAGGGGTAGTCGAGAACGAGATAGGTCTCGTCGAGATCGAACGAAGCAGGCATGGAACGCCTCCGCGAGATAGTTCACTGATGAGTTAACTATCTCGCGTCTGGGGACAGACGTCAAGGAGACTGCGCCCATGGAGACGCAACGCATCGATCCTCCCGCTGCGGCATCCGAGCTCGACATGCTGTTGGCATGGCTCGAATACCACCGAGCCACGTTGGCCTGGAAGTGCGAGGACCTGTCGCCCGATGACCTGCGCCGGCGCAGCGTGCCGCCGTCGAAGATGTCGTTGCTCGGCCTGGTTCGCCACATGTCAGAGGTGGAGCGAGGGTGGTTCCAGCGGGGCGTCGCGGCCGAGGATGCGCCGCCTCTCTATTACTCCGATGCGGATCCGGATGGCGACTTCGACAACGTCGACACGGCTGACGTCGACGAGGCCTTTCGCACGTGGAACGCCCAGTGCCGCGCCGCCGACGCGATCATCGCCGCCCACTCGCTCGATGACATCGACTCGCGAGAGGACCGTGGAGGGCTCACGCTGCGATGGATCCTCATCCACATGATCGAGGAGTACGCACGGCACAACGGCCACGCGGACCTCATCCGTGAGTGCCTCGACGGGGCAACGGGCGACTAGATGACACCGAGGCGCATGCGATAGCTCCACCAGAATGGGCGCTCTCCGCTGCCGAGCGCGGCGATGACCTCTCGAGCGAACTCATCGACGCCTACTGCCGCGTCGTCGACGCCGTGCTTCCGCAGCGTCTGGTAGTCGCCCTGGCTGAGGAGCAACGCGACGAACCGGTCAGCGTCACCCGACTCGGTGTGCGAGACGACGACCTCGCGACACCACGAAAACACGCCGCTGTCGACCATACGACCGAGATGCTCATCCTTCGACCATGCCGCGCACTCCGGCGCTCATCGTGCGCCCTCGCGGCGCGTCGCGGGCAAAGCCAGGCGGCAGGGGAGAGATGTGCGAAGGGAGGGGCGCAGTCAGCGAGTCGCCACGAGCACCGGCCGCGAGCCGTTCGTCGTACGCCCTCACCCGGGCGCGGCACGCCTGCCACGCCGCCTCGGCCCGAGCGCTGCCGACCGAGGGAGGCCAGTCGCAGTCCATCGCCGCGAACACCCCGGCTGGCCGAAGCAGTCGCCCGACTTCCTCGAACGTGGAACTCGGCTCCATCCAGTGCAGTGCCTGGCTGACGATGACGACATCGGCGCAGCCGTCGGGCAGGCCGGTGTCGTGCGACCATCCGTCGACGAAGGAGACCGATGGCGCATCGTTCTGGGCCGCCGCAACAGCGCGCATGTCGGCGCTCGGCTCAACGCCGATGACAGAGGAGGCCCAACCTGCGATCCACCGTGTCGAGAGGCCTGAGCCGCTGCCGAGATCGACGACTTCCGGTCGCTCGACGCCTGCATAGGTGCACACGATGTCGGCGAGCACCGGCGGAGGCGTCGGCCGCACGCGGTCGTAGAGATCGGCGAACCCGCTGAATCGCTCGGCGTTCGGCGCGAGGTCCATGCGATCGACAGTACGGGACCCGGAGCGAGCGCTCAGTCGCGGCGAGGCTGCTAGGACAGGGCCGTGCGTGTCGCCTCGACAATGGGTGTGACGGTCGCGGTCCACGACCTCGGTGGGAGCGGCGATCCTTTTCTGATCGCCCACGCCACTGGGATCTGTGGACGGGCGTACGAGCCAATGGCCGGGGCTCTCAAGGACGCGTTTCACGTCTACGCGCTCGACTTTCGCGGCCATGGGGATTCGACCGACCCTGAAGATGGCGACTTCGCGTGGGCGGGCATGGGTGACGACGTACTCGCGGCGATCGACACTCTTGGCGTCGACCAGATCGATGTCTTCGGACATTCGCTCGGCGGCGCGGCGCTGCTCATCGCGGAAAGCATGCGGCCGGGTCTTCTGCGGTCGGCCTTCTTCTTCGAGCCGATCGTGATGACGGAGGAGTACCTCGCCGGTCGTACGAACGTGATGTCGGACGCCGCGCGCAGGCGACGTGAGATCTTCCCCTCGAGAGCGGATGCGCTCATGCGGTACGCGAGTCGGACGCCGCTCGGCGTGTGGCGAGCCGACGCGCTCGCCGCCTATGTCGAACACGGCTTCGACGATCTGCCTGACGGCACCGTGCGGCTCAAGTGCCGCCCCGAGAGCGAAGCGCGGACCTTCGAGTGCGAGACCAAGATGACGCTCGAGCGGATCGGAGGCTTTGCCGTTCCCGCGGTCGTCGCCGTGGGCAGCGAAGAACCGACCGGAGCGATGTTCGGACAGCCCATTGTCGACGCCATGGCGAATGCCCGGCTCGCTCAGTATCCCCACCTCGGGCATTTCGGGCCGTTGCAGGATCCGGCGTCGATCGGTGCCGACGTGCTGGAGGCCGCTACCAGTATCCGTGCATGAGATGCCCGCTCATGCGGAGACACCCATCGTCAGCGTCGACGTGTATCCCTCCGATGTCTCGGTCACCGCCAAGGTCGACAGATCACCTCCACCCTGGAAGATGTTGTCTTCGGTGTTCCTCAGGCGATCGCCACTGCGGGACGCGTACGGCTCGGCCGCGGCGTACACCTCGTCGGTGAACGCGTCGTCGAAGAACAGCTGTCCAGTATGGATGTCGCCACCATCGGCGCGGACCTTCGTGTGGATGTGCACGGTTCGGCCCTGATACCAGCCGGGATAGATGGTGGCGAACGTGACCGCGCCTGACGCGTCGGTGATCTGCGTGCCTCTCAGGAACGTGCCGCTGTCGCTGAGGTCCGACGCCCCCGAGTTCGCGCTCGCGCTCGCATCGACGAAGCCCGAGTACAGCCCTCCGGCGTCGCAGTGCCAGATGTCGACCGCCGCGCCCTCGACCGGAGCACCCGAGTTGACGTCGATCACGACGAGGTTGAGCGCGAGGTTCGCGCCCTCTCGGTCTTCGGTGATGTCGTTTCGTACGAGGTCGAGATCGAGGTAGAACGGACCCTCCGTCATCTCGGGCGTCGAGGGCCACGCCGTTGCACCGGTCGTGGCCGCGCCCGCGGCGGCGGAGGTCGCGGACGAGCCTCCGGTCGTCCCGCTTTCGGATGTCACGGCGCCGCCGGTCGGAGCCGCTCCGGACGTCGCCGCACTGTTCGACGACGAGTCGTTGCCACCGCACGCGGCGAGAAAAGCGGCGAGCCCCACGCCGCCCGCCGCCAGAAGGGCACCGCGCCGTGTCATCCCGGACGGCCGAACGGCGCTCGAGGCGGCCGTGTGACGCACGAGCGGTGCGAGGACTTTCTCGATGTCGGTGTCGGGCGCCAGAGTGACGAAGGCGGCGACGGAGGCGTCACTGGTGTGCCAGCGCGCTCTCAGCGCCTTGCGGTCGAGTCGGTTGGGCAGATGCACCGTGGTCAGACCGGACAGCTCGGCGGCCAATCGGTCGGCGACCTCGGCGGTTCCGTCCGACGACGCGTGGTCGGCGATGGTCACGCGCCAGGAGCGCGGGAAACGAGCGGCGTGCGCGTCGGTGAGGTGAGCGTGCAGGCGCCTCACGGATGGTTCGAGAGTCGCCGCCTGGTTCGAGGCAACGACGACGAGCTCGACATCGGGGGCGGTGGTTCGGGGGGTCATGCAGTCATCCTTACCCTCGCCTGTGAGAACCATGTGAGACACGCCTCGGAGTTCCCTGAGAGTCCTCGTCAGCCCGAGTCGGCCGCCCGGTGTTGCGTACGGCTACCCGATTGGGTGGCCGTAGGTGTCGAGGAACGCGATCTCGTGCAGCGGTCGCCGGCTGAGCCTGGTGGGCAGCGGGCGCGCCGGCCATCCGAGCGCGATGTGCGCGGCGGTGATCACGCCTTCGGGGATGTCGAGCAAGGCCTTGACCTGCGGCTCATAGGCGCACAGCAGCGTGGTGAGCGCGGTCCCGAGGCCTTCGTCCCTCGCCTTCAGCAGCAGGTTCTGCACGGCGGGGTAGATGGAGCATCCGCCGACCACGCTGATCCGACCGAGCTGATGGTCGGTCGGAAAGATGGCGTCCCATTGGGCGCACACCACGATGAGCACGGGCACTTCTTCGAGGTGGTCGGCAAAGTGCTGCGCGTTGTCGAGGATCGTCGTCGACGCGCCCGCACGCTCGAGCCCTGCCCGCGATCGAGCGGCATAGGGCGCCCACGTCTCGCGGTACCACTCCGCGAGCTGGCGGCGCTTGGCGAGATCGCGTACGACGACGAACCTAACGCCCTGCCGGTTGCCGCCCGTCGGCGCCCACCGAGCGGCGTCGAGCACTCGGTGCAACACCTCATCGGGCACCGCGTCGTCCGTGAAGAAGCGACACGTCCCCGCGGTTCGGATCACGTCCATGAGGTCCATGGTCAGCGCTGGGGCACGCCGCCCTTCGCGACGGTGCGAGCAAGGATGCCCAGCGTGGCGCGGAGAGCGGCTTCCGAGATGATCGGGAAGATGTTCCGCTCCCGCCACACCGGGTCGATGTCGGACCAGTCGTAGTACGTGGTCACGAGGGTGCCCTCGTCGATCGGTTCGAGGGTGTAGCCGTAGACGTGGCCGATGGGCGGCTCGATCTGGCCGAAGATCGTCCACGCGATCTCTCGGTCCTGTTCGTACTTGGTGATCGACACGGTGACGTCGTACTTCCCGAGCGGAAAGTCGTTGAGCGACTCGCGGTCCATGTGTACGACGAAGGTGTCGCCGACGGCCGACGCGGGGTCTCCCGTCGAGTCCTGCAGCATCCCCGAGCTGTCGATTGCCACATGTCCCTTCGGGTCGCGCAGCACCGCGAAGATCGCAGCGGGGTCGGCTTCGATGGTGCGTTGAATGTCGAATCGCTCGGTGTCCATGGCGCATGTTGCCACTGGTCCGGCGTAGGCGCGCTCTGCGTAGCCTGGACGATCATGACGACCATGGCGAGTGACGATCCGATCGCGGTCGCCGCAGTCTCGGCGATCCAGACCGGTGACGTGGCGAGCCTCGACCGATTGCTCGGCGAGCACCCCGAGCTTGTGGTCGCCCGCATCAGCCCGGGCGAGGGGTGTGGCACTCGGACCCTGTTGCACGTGGTCACGGACTGGCCCGGTCACTTCCCGAACGGCGCAGCGTGCGTCGCGGTGCTGGTCAGCGCCGGCGCCGACGTCAACGCCCGCTTCGACGATCGCCACACCGAGACGCCGTTGCATTGGGCCGCGAGCAGCGACGACGTCGAGGTGCTCGATGCGCTGCTCGATGCCGGAGCCGACATCGAGGCCGACGGTGCGGTGATCGCTGGCGGCACACCGCTCACCGACGCAACCGCCTTCGGCCAATGGAACGCGGCCCGCCGGCTGCTCGAGCGCGGCGCGCGCACAACCATGTGGGAGGCAGCGACGATGGGCCTCGCGGACCGCGTCGAGGCCTACCTGTCCGCCGATCCACCGCCGTCTCCCGAGGAAGTGACCCGAGCGTTCTGGGGCGCGTGTCACGGGGGTCAGCAAGTCACAGCCGAGCTGCTCCGCGACCGTGGTGCCGACATCGATTGGATCGGCTGGGACGAGCTCACGCCGTTGGACGCCGCAGCGCGGAGTGAAGCCCCCGCGGTGGTCGAGTGGTTGCGGGGAATCGGTGCTCGCTCGGCGACCGACGTGCGACCGAGCTGAACGTTCGCCGATGTTGGAGTCCGTGCTCGGTGCCATCGGCGGCACGCCTCTCGTCGACCTCCGCCGGGTCACCCGCGGGCTCGAAGGGCGCGTGCTCGCGAAGCTGGAGTACCTGAACCCCGGCGGCTCGAAGAAGGACCGGATCGCGCTGCGCATGATCGAGGATGCCGAGGCGAGCGGCGCCCTGCGTCCGGGGCAGACCGTCGTCGAGCTGACCAGCGGGAACACCGGCACCGGCCTCGCGATCGTGTGCGCGGTGAAGGGCTACCCGTTCGTCGCGGTGATGTCGGCCGGAAACTCACGAGAGCGGGCGCAGATGATGTGCGCGCTCGGCGCCGAGGTGGTGCTCGTCGAGCAGGCGGACGTGACTCGAGACGGCTACGTCTCCGGCGCCGACCTCGCGCTCGTCGAGGAAGCAGCGCAGTCGCTCGCGCACGATCGGGGCGCGTTTCGCGCCGATCAGTTCGCGCTTCCCGGCAATCCCGACGCCCACGCCGATGGGACAGCGTCGGAGATGTGGGACCAGGCGAACGGCGAGATCGACGCGTTCTGCGAGTTCGTCGGGAGCGGAGGCACGTTCACCGGAGTCGCACGCACGCTCAAGGCCAAGGACGCGTCCATCGCGTGCTACGTCGTCGAACCCGCTGGCGCCGCGGTGCTCGGGGGCGAGGAAGCGCCTGAGCCCCGCCATCGCATCCAGGGCGGCGGCTACGCGATGCGTCGACCTGTTGCTGCTCGACCGGTCGCTCATCGACGGCTACCTCGCCGTGACCGATGTCGATGCGATCGACGGCGCCCGCCGGCTCGCGAGGGACGAAGGGATCCTCGCCGGCTTCTCGGCCGGAGCCGTCCTCGTCGCGGCGGAACAGCTCTTGCGCGGCGACCACCGCGGCCAGACCGTCGCGATCGTCATCGCCGACTCCGGGATGAAGTACCTGACGACCGACCTGTGGAGCGACGAACAGCCGAGTTGACGCTCAGTCGGTGTGGACCATCGTCTCGTGGAAGCGGTCGGCGTAGTGCTCGCCGAAGAGGCGCGCGACGAGCTCGCCGCGGCTGGAGACGCCCACCTTCTCGAACACGGTCTTGACGTGGTCGCGGACGGTGTGCGGCGACAGGAACAGCTCCGCGGCGATCTCGCTCGTCGAGCCGCCTCGCGGATCGCGCCGAGCACCTCGCGTTCACGCGCGCGTGAGCGAGTAGGACTCGATGATGATCGGGGCGACCTCGGCGCTCTTGGCGGCCTCGATCACGACGGCGACGGAGCCGTCTGGGCTCGCCGGACCGGACGAGGGCCGAAGCGTGGAGGACGACCCACCGGCCGCGCTCGATCGCGCAGCCGTAGCCGCGCCGGCACGCGCTCGCGTCCCTCGGCGATGGCGCGGGCACGTGAGACCAGCGCCATCAGAGGCGTCGGCGCCTCGAGCACACCGTTGCTGCAGGCTCGGGCGGCGAGCGAAGTGAATTGGGCGTCGCTCGGTGCTGTCGACGAGGTCGGGCCACAGATCGCGCAGCCAGCACAGCGCTTCGCTGTTGGCGGAGACCGGGCGGCCCTTGTGGTCGACCACGAGCAGTCCCGGCGCCGACGGCTGGCCGAGCCAAGGGCTCGTCGTGCGGACCTAGCGTGCGCAAGGCGCGGGCGACCGGATCGCCGATCGCGCGCACGATCTCGAGGTCTTCCTCGGCGAAGGGCGCGTGCACGGTGTCGCGGTAGAGACCGACGACGCCCCACGTGTGGTGGCCGGTCTGGAGCGCGCCGCGCAGCTCGTCGCCGAAACCCTGCGGACGCATGAAGTCGCGGAAGCGGATGCTGCGCGCGGTGCGATCGCCGAGCGAGAGGCGCATTGCGGAGACCGGCGTCACCGCTGGCGAGATCGGTGAACAGGGCGGTGTCCTGCTCGTGGAACTCGAGATGCCAGAAGATGTCGCAGAGCGCGGCGTCCATGCCCTCGATGCGGCTCGGCTCGGTCGCGATCATCGTCACGGGGTCGATGCCGAAGACCATCGAGGCGTCGTGCGGGATGTAGGTGCGCAGCTCGCCGGCGACCCGCTCGAGCAGCTCGTCCGCCGACGCCGAGGTCGCGCATGGCCCTCTCGACCGCTGTCGACCGCCCGGTGCGACCCGTTCCCCGCCTTCATGGGAAAACCGTACCTCCGGCCGGCGCGACGGACATCCCTCATCTGGGGGAATGCGGCCTGTCCGGAACCGCCGCGCCTCGGGATGGCCTCGGCGCGGGCGCGTCGTCATCGTGAGTGGGACAACCCCAACGATGCAGAAGGAGTCTGAAATGGAAACGTCAGTTCCGGCGACCGAGCCTGTGCTCATCGCCCCCGAGACGTTCTTGATCCCGAACCTGGCCCCCGCCGGTGACGCTCCTCCTCCCGGTGAACTCGATGGTCATCCGCGGCGCCGAGCCCGTCATCGTCGACACCGGCGCCCCCGTGCACCGCGAGCTGTGGCTGGAGAAGGTCTTCTCCGTGGTCGAGCCCGAGGACGTGCGCTGGATCTTCCTGTCGCATGACGACGGCGACCACACCGGCGGTCTGCTCGACGCGCTCGAGCTCGCCCCCAATGCGACATTGGTCACGAACTTCTTCAGCGTCGAGCGTCTCGCGCTGGAGAAGCCGGCGCTGCCCCTGGAGCGGATGCGGTGGATCGAGCCCGGCGGCAGCTTCGATGCCGGCGACCGCACGCTGCACCTGTTCCGGCCGCCGATCTTCGACGGCCCGACGACGCGGGGCCTCTACGACCCGACGACGGCCGCGATGTGGATCGTCGACACGTTCGCGTGCTTGACGCCCGGCAGCCTCGACGTCCACGACCTGGACCCCGACTTCGTGGCCGAGATGCTTCCGGCGATGAACAGCATCGTGTCGCCGTGGCACCAGTGGCTCGACCCGGAGGCCTACCGTCGCCATGTCGACGACGTCGAGTCGCTCGGCGTGCTCGTCGTGGCATCGGCACATGGCCCGGTGATGACCGGCGGCGCCATCCACAGCGCGTTCGACAGCGTCCGCGCCCTCGCCGGCCGGCCCAACATCATGAGCCCGGGGCAAGAGCTCCTCGACGAGCTCATCGCGACGACGCTGCTGCCCGCCGTGTGAGGACGATCGGGAGGATCGCCGTCCCCGCGGTGACGGCGATCGCTCCGGTCGAGCCGAAGACCGTGTATTGCGCCTCGACGTCGACGCCAGCTGTGGCTGTGATCGTCCACCCGAGCGCCCACAGCCCGGCCAGGAAAGCGGGCCACGCCCACGCGACGCGATCCCAGTCGGCGGTGCAAGCAGGATGGCCTGCGCCGCTCCGATGACCGCACCACAGATCGCGCCCTGGAGGGCGAGGGCGCCGGTCGTGGTCTCGAAGTCCACGGCTGACGCGGCCGTCGCCGAGACCGATCGCGAATCCGACCGCCGTGGCGACGATCCACGCCTCGGGCGATGGACCACAGCGACGCATCCCGAGCCACTGAGCGAGACCGAGGATGGCGCCCGTCACCGCGCCGCCGAGGAGAGCGGCTGAGAGGTCGTCGACCGGTCCCACGAGGGTCTTGGCAGCGAGCCCTCCGGCGGGGAAGCCGAGGAACGTTGGCATCCAGCGCAGGGCGATGGTCGATAGGCGGGTGGAGGACGGGAGGTGGGTGTCGAGTTGCATCGTGTTCTCCGATCAGACGGTGACGAGCTCGCGGCTGTCGTCGACGTCGAGCGGTTGCTCGGTCGACGTCGGTGCCTTCGATGTCGAGGTGGGGGATGAGTCCGGTCGAGCCACGCGGGGCATCCACCAGTTCGCGTCGCCCAGCAGCTCCATCGAAGCCGGGCACGAGCACCAGGCGGATGATCGTTGGCGTCGATGACGACGGCCGCCGCCATGCCGATCCCGATGATCTTGAGGAAGATCTCGATCGTCGAGGACGAACGCGCCGAAGACGGCGGTCATGATCAGCGCAGCGGCGGTGATCACCTTCGCCGGTCGCCGCCAGGCCGTCGGCGACCGCAGTCGACGTTGTCGCCGGTCTTGAGGTACTCCTCGCGGACCCGGGAGAGCAGGAACACCTCGTAGTCCATCGAGAGCCCGAAGAGGATCGCGAACATCATCATCGGGATGAACGCGGGGACGGGTGTCGGCGTCGTGATCCCGAACAGCTGGCCGAACCAGCCGCCCTCGCACGCGTACGCGACGACGCCGTAGGCCGCGATGATCGACAAGAGGTTGAGGACAGCGGCTTTGAGCGGCGACGAGCACGGAGCGGAACACCGCCATCAGCAACAGGAACGACAGCACGATCACGGCGGCGATGAAGTACGGAAGCCGGCCCGAGATGCTGTTGGTCTGATCCACGTCGGCGGCGGTGATCCCACCGATCACCACTTTGACGTCGGTGCCCGGCCAGCGTGTCGGGGACGATGTCGGCGCGCAGCCGGTCAGGAGGTCGCGTCGGTGGCGGGGTCCTGCGGGCTTGTCGCCGGCGTGAGCGTGATCACGGCGGCGTCGCCGTTCGGGCTCGGCGATCGGCGGAGACACCGCGGCGACTCCGGGTGTCGGCCGCGAGCGTCGCTTCGCAGGTCGGCCAAGGTGGCGAGCGCCGCGTCGTCGCCGCCGTCGGCCACGAGGACGAAGGCGCCGTTGAACCCGGCGCCGAAGCCGTCGGTCATCAGGTCGTACGCCGCGTCGGGTCGTGAGATTCGGTCGGGTCGTTGCCGGCGTCCGGGAAGCCGAGGCGCAGGCCCGCCACAGGCGCGATCAGCACTCCCAGCGCCAGCAGCGCCCGCGAGGCCGGTGCACCACGGGCCGTCGTTGGACAGTCCTGCTCCACCGGTACCAGACGCCGCGACCGGCCTGGTCTTCGGACGGGTGGCGGAATGGGATGCGGAGTCGGTCGATGTTGCGGCCGGTGAAGCCCGAGCAGCGCGGGCAGCAGCGTGAGCGCCGCGAGCATCACCGCGAGAACGGTCAGCGACGGCGGAGAAGGCGACGCCGGCGACGTACGGCTGGCTCATCATGAGCATGCCGAGGAGTGAGATGACAACGGTGACGCCAGCGAACACGACGGAGCGTCCGGCCGTGGCCATCGCGATGGACGCCGCACCTCTGGGATCAGCACCGGAGGAGAGCTCGGTGCGATAGCGGGTGACGATCAGCGAGCGCATAGTCGATGCCGACTCCGAGGCCGATCATGATCGCGACCGAGGCCGCCCAGTCAGGGGTGTCGACGACGTTGGCGAGGACGCTCCCAAGGGCGAGACCCGACCCCGACGCCGAACAATGCGGTCGCGAGCGGGAGGCCCATGGCCACGAGCGAGCCGAACGCGATGAAGAGGATGATCGCGGCGACGAGCAGCCCAGGTCCCTCGGAGCCGATGCTGCCGGTCTGCGCGTTGTCGATCGCTTGGCCCGCGAGCTCGACTTGCGCTCCGTTCAGCCCGCGCCGTCGGCCGCGAGATCGATCATCTCGGCGGCGACGCTGATCGGGAACCGGGCGCTCGTGCTGTCGAGATGCACGATGGCGAACGCGGTCGTGCCGTCGGCCGAGATCTGGCCGGAGCCCGCTGTCTCCCACGGCGTCGTGACGGCCACGATGTGGGGAGCTGTCGAACCTGCTGCACCAGCGGGTCGACCACCGCCCGGACCTCAGCCGACGCCACGCCGGCGTCGTCGTGGATGACGATCGTGACGGTGTCGCCCGCCTGAGCCGGGAACCGCTCGTCGAGCAACTCGACGGCGGCCTTGGAGTCGGTCCCGGGGACAGGAAGTCCTGCTTGTCCTCGCCTCCGAACGTCATCGCGGCGAAGTTGATGCCGACCAGGACGACGATCCAGGTCACGACGACGAGGCGACGGTGTCGGAAAGACCAGGAGGTCACTCGCTTCAACATGGAGGGCCTGCTTTCGGGTCCACGCGGGCGGTCGTGCTCGCTGCGACGAGGATGAAGGGGCGCGCGCTGACAGCTGTGCTGACACCGGTGTCAGCACAGCGTCAGTGGCCTCTTGGACGCTGCGGTCATGACCCACGAGGCGTGGTGATCCCATCCGAGCGGCCATGGAAGACGACCCGTGAGACGATCGCCTGGCTCGTGCTCGCCGCCGTGAGGGCACGGGATACCCAGCGACTCGACCGTGCCGGCGACGTTGCCGAGACCAGTCGTGATCGACAGGTCGTCGAGATCGCTCGCGCCCATCTTCGCGGTGATGCGGAGCTCGTCGACGCGCTCGCCCGCGACCATCTCGTGGACTATCCGGACAGCCTCGTCGTCGCTTGGATCGCGTCGGACGCCGTGCTCCGCGCGCGTCGAGAAGACGACGCCTGACCCACTCCTACACTCATCCGCGTGCTCTCGATCTCGGTGCTCGGCCCGGTCGAGGTCAGGCGCGATGGAGCGTCTCTGCCGGTTCCCGCGGGCAAGACCTCGGAGCTGCTGGTGCGCCTCGCGCTCGACGCCGGCGCCGCTCGTGCGCGCCGACCGGCTCGTCGAGGACCTGTGGGCCGACGACGCCGTCGACACCCGCCGCAACACGCTGCAGTCGAAGGTCGCCAGGCTGCGGCGCGCGCTCGGCGACCCGTCGGTCGATCGTCAGCAGCGACGGCGGCTACCGCGCTCGCGGTCGAGCCGGCCGAGGTCGACGCGCTCGCGGTGCTGCGCGACGCGGCCGCCGCGGCCCGGCTGCTCGACGCCGGCGACGACCGCGGCGGCCGCCGAGCTGAGCGCGTCGGCGCTGGCGCTGTACCGCGGGGACGTCCTCCCGGGCGCGGGCGACGGCGACTGGGCGCTCCCGCATCGCGCGCGGCTCGAGGAGGCGCGCATGCAAGCTCCTCGAGACGCGGCTCGTCGGCCCGGCTGCGGCTGGGGGACGCCGGCGACGTGATCGGCGAGCTCGAGGCCGCGGTCGCGGACGCACCCGTATCCAGGAGAGCCTGTGGGAGCTGCTGATCACCGCGCTCTACCGGGCGGGCCGCCAAGCCGACGCGCTGGCCGCCTACCAGCGGGTCCGCGGCCGGCTCGCCGACGAGCTCGGGCTCGAGCCCGGGCCGCGGCTGCGAGGAGCTCGAGCACCAGATCCTCGACGCAGGACCCGGCGCTCGGCGCGCTCCGGCGCGCGGCAGCCTCGGACGCCCGGCCCCGGCCGGGAACCTGCCGTCGCTGACGGCCGAGCTCGTCGGGTCGCGACGCCGAGATCGCGCGCGCTGTCGGAGCTGCTCGCAGCGCGAGCGGCTCGTCGAGTCGTCGGACCCGGCGGGATCGGCAAGACGGCGCGTCGCGATCGCGACGCGGCCGGAGGCTGCGGTCACCGGGCGGCGTCGTGGTCTGGCTCGCCGGCTGGAGACGGCGACCGACGCCGACGACGTGCTCGACGCGGTGGTCGCCGCGTTGCGACGTCACCGGCGGCGAGGCGGCGCTGTTCGAGCGGCTCAAGGGCGCGCACGGCGGTGCGTGATCCTCGACAACTGCGAGCACGTCGTCGACGCGGCCGCGGCGCTCGCGGTGCGCCTGCTCGACGCCGCGCCGGCGCTGCGGGTCCTGTGCACCAGCCAGGTCCCGCTCGACGTCGACGGCGAGGCGCGTCCTCGAGCTCGCGCCGCTCGCGCTCGCCGACGCCGTCGAGCTCTTCACCCGGCGCGCCGCCGCGCAGCGCCGGCGTCGAGCCGGCGAGGACGACGACGCGGTGCTCGACCTGTGCCGCTCGCTCGACGGGCTGCCGCTCGCGATCGAGCTCGCCGCGGCGCGCACGCAGGACGCTGTCGATCGAGGAGATCACGCGCCGGCTCGACGACCGCTTCAGCGTGCTGCAGCGACCCGACGAGCCGCAAGCCCGAGCGCCGCCGCGCGCTGAGGGCGACGATCCGCTGGAGCTACGAGCTGCTGTTCCCCGACGACCAGCGCGGCCTGTGGGCGCTCGCCACCTTCGCCGGCGGCGCGCCGCTCGCGGCCGTCGAGTCCGTGCTCGAGGCGCTCGACGTGCCGGCGCCGGCGGCGATCGACGTCGTCGGGCGGCTCGCGAGCCGGTCGCTCGTCATCGTCGACGAGGACGACGCGCCGCGGCGCGTCCGCTACCGGCTGCTCGACAGCATCCGCGCCTTCGCGCTCGAGGCGATGGCCGAGGCGGGCCTGACCGACGCGGCGCTCGCCGCGCACGCCGCGTGGTTCGCCGACGCGGCGCAGCGTCCACCGACGGCGTGCGCAGCGGCCGCCAGGCCGACACCTCGCGTTCGCGCGGGCCGAGCGGGCCAACATCGACGCCGCCCTCGCCTGGAGCGCCGCGCACGACCGCGTGCTCGCGCTGGACATCGTGAACGGGTTCGGCTGGGCGTGGATCGTCCTCGGCGACAGCCGCGGCGCGCAGCGCATCCTGACCGCGCTCGACGCCGCCGGGCGACGCGGCTCCGCCGCGCGACCGCGCGACGGCGCTGCTGCTCGCAGCGTGGATCGAGGCGTCGACCGGCGACCTCGAGCCGGCGCGCGAGCACATCGGCGCGGCCGACCGCGACTCGCCGACGCGATCGGCGACGTCGACCTGCAGGCGCGCTGCGCCTACTACCTCGCCTACGTCGTGTCGCACGACGGCGAGTTCGAGCAGGCGCATGGAGCTCACCGACCGCAGCCGCGCGCTCTACGACGGGCTCGACCGGCCCTGGGACCAGGCCGCGAACGCGCTCTTCGCCGCCCGGGCGGCGATCTCGGCCGGCGACGAGCGAGCGCGCCGTCGAGGCGCTGCGACCAGGTCGAGCACTGGCTGCGTCGCCGTCGACGACCCGTGGCTGCACGTCCGCCGCGACGCGATGCTCGGCGAGCTCGCCCGCGTCGAGCACCGCTTCGACGACGCCGTCGCGCCACCTCGCCCGCGGCGGCGAGACGTCAGGGCGGCTCGGCTTCCTGCAGACGGAGGCCTACCAGCTCGCCGAGCCTCGGCCGCGCCCAGTGCCAGGCCGGCGACTACGCGGCCGGCGCGGCCACGCTGCGAGCTCGGCCGATCGACAAGGCCGAGGCCACCGGCGACGTCCGCCTGGCCGCGCTCGCGCGCGTCCACCTCGGGCGCGTGCTGCGGGCGCTCGGCGAGGACGGCCGAGGCCCGCGCGGCGCTCGAGGCGGCCGCCGCGTGGCACCGCGCGGCCGGCGGCGGCGAGCAGGCGGCGCTCGGCGAGTGCCTGCTCGCCGCGCTGGACGCCGCCGACGGCGTCGCGGGCGCGCAAGAGCGACTCGACGTCGCGCTCGAGGCGGCGCGAACCGACGACGACGCCCACGTCGAGGTCTTCGCGCTCGACGCGCTCGCGCGGCTCGCGAGGGAGGCGGGCGACCATGTCACCAGTGCCGATGCCCTACTTTGCGGAAGCGGATCGCCGAATTCAGGCAGCCGCCCATTTCATCTCCGAGCGCGACCCGTGTGGATCGATCAAGCCGGGCTAGCTCCTCGACGAGCTCATCGCGACGACGCTGCTGCCCGCCGCGTGACCCTCACCGGCTGGTTTTCTTGGCGCTTTCGGGGCGGCAGAGCCACCGTGGCGCCAAGGGAACCGGCGAGGAGGATCGGCAGGACCGCGGTAGCGGCAGCGACCTCGTTAGCTCCAGGCGTCGGCGCGCAGGAAGCGGCTGACGGCGAAACACCAGAGCACGATGAGGATGGCGACAAGCAGCAGGGCGAGCAGCCATGGGGCTGGTCGCATCCAGCCCACGACCAGCGCGGCACCCGATCCGCCGACAAGCGCCGCGCTGAGCGGCCGGTACACGGCACCGAGACGGTCGGCATCGGCGAGCGATCGCGCGGTGATGATGAGCGCCAGCAGGCCCAGCGCCACGGCGCCCGATAGGAGCCATGCGGTGCCGGCGGGTGTGCGTGGATCGTGGGCATGGCCGATGAGGCTGACCATTGCTGCGCCGGCGGTGGTGATCGACAGCGTGATCGGCAGGTGACTCAGCAGCCAGTTGGCCAGTGCCGCGCCATCGTCCCGCGGCGGGCGCCGGCCGACCAGGTCGAAGTAGATCCACCAGAAGCCGAAGCCGATGACCAGCGCGATCATCCCGGTGGTGATCGTCTTCGCGTTCGTTTCCGCCGAGGAGAGCCCGTCGACGACACCGAAGATGACTTCCCCCAGGACAAGGATCGTGAACAGCCCGAGGCGTTCGACGAGCGACTCGCTCGGTGACAGTCCCGCGTTGATGCCGACGACCGAGCGCGGCGAGCCCGATCCCGACGACCCAGCCGACCGAGAAGAACGCCCAAACCACGAGTCTCGGCCCCGTCGGAAGAAAGGTGCTGACGAGGATCACCACCACGGCGACGACCATCCCGCTGACGTAGAGCCCGGCGACCGTCAGGAACTCGCGGTGGTCGTGACGATCCTGACGCCAGACCGAGTACCACAGCCATGTCATCACCGCGAGGAACGTGGCGTACACGAGCGCGAACTCGCGTCCGCTGCCATCGGCGGCATCGGCCGCAAACACCGCCAAGAGGGTCAACACGCCCATCTGGATGAAGACGACGGCGCGGGTCCGCCCGTCCTCTCGTCCATGGAGCTCCAGGTAGAGCGACCCGTTGACCCAAGCGACCCAGACCAAGCCGAAGACGACGGCGAACTCGACGAACCCACGCGTCGAGACGTGTTCGGCGATGTGATGAGCCGCCTGAGTAATGACGGCGACGTACACGAGGTCGTAGAAGAGCTCGAGGAAGCTGACCGTTCGCCCGGCGATTGTCTCGCCATGTGCTCGCGGCGGTCGCCAGAACCAACGCTTGAAGCGCCGGCCGATTGTCTCATCGGGCACCGCGTCAACGTACCGAGCCGCGGCTGAAGCTGGGACGTGCCTGGCTGACAGCGTGCCTGACCCTCACACGTGCCAGCGAGGTCCTCGATGAGCACTACTGCGAGTGGCGACTACGCCTTGCTGTCCGATCGGCACAACGCGGCGCTGGTGAGCCTCGAGGCCGAAGCGCCGACGACATGAGATTCGGTCACGTCGCTGTCGTGATCTGTTGCAACAGCCAGCCGTTGCCGTCCGGGTCGCTGAAGGTGAGGGACTTGCTCGTTCCGCGATCGCGCTTTGGGACCTCGGCACGCCATTGGCGGACCCTGTTCAGACCGTGTAGGAGCGCGCGTTTGGTGTGGCCCGATCGCAGCGATATTCGACCCTCGGGCCACTGTTTGCGATGGCGCGATGTCCCTAGATTCGCGCCGTGAAGGGACGATGACCATGGCCGATGAAGCGCCCGCGCAGATCAACACCTACTTCCGGGTCTGTGACGGGGTGCGGGTCCGCTTCGCCGACACCAAAGCCGACGCCGATGTCACGGTGCTGATGCTTGCGCCTTGGCCCGAGACCGTGTGGGCGTTCCGACGAGTGTGGAATCGCGTGGCGTCGGTGGGGCGGGTCGTCGCCATCGAGCTTCCCGGCTTCGGCCACTCCGACGGTCGCCCAGAGCTGATCTCGCCTCCAGAAGCTGGAGCATTTCTCGCCCGACTGATCCGGAATTGGGAGTTGGGGGCACCGCACATCGTCGGCCCCGATGTGGGGACCGCCGCCGCGCTCTTCCTGGCGTCGACATCTCCGGAGCTCGTGACGAGCCTGACCGTCGGCGGCGGGGCAGTGCGCTACCCGATCGACGCGGGTGGCGCCCTCAGAGACATCATCGAGGCGCCCAGCCTCGACGTCGTGCGCGGCCTCGACGCGCGAACGAACATCGGCTTGGCCGTCGAGGCTGCTGCACCGGTCGCGTCCGAGCCCGAGGTTCACGAGGACTACGTCAGCGCCTACGACCTCGGGCGCTTCGCCGAGTCCGCCCGGTTCGTTCGTCACTACCCCGAACAGAACGCGGTGCTGGCCGAGCTCCTGCCGTCGATCGCCACACCGACCCAGATCGTGGCGGGTCGCGATGACCCCCTCGTCCCTTGGTCCAACAACCAGTACCTCGGCGACCACCTCCCCAACAGCGAGATCCACCCGCTCGACGCCGGTCACTTCGCGTGGGAGCAGGCAGCCGAGCAGTACGGCGGTCTGGTCGCCGAGTGGGTCAGCGGCGGCTACCGACGGGTGATCCCCGCATAGTCGACATCGATCGACTCATCGGGTGGGGTTTCCATTCCATTCGACGCCGATGCTCGGTCAGCTCGCGCGCTCCATGTGGCGTTGCTGGAGAAGCAGTTGCGCCGCGAGAGAGCCGGTGGGCGCCGCCGCATCGGAGCGGGTCGCGTGCTTGACGATCGCATCTCTCGAGGTATCCCTCGTCAGCGGGCTTGGGATACGCGTTGAGCACCTCTCGTCGCAGTCGATCTGCTACCCCATCGCCGAGCCTGCCGATGTCGAGGAAGACGCCTTTGTGGGTGAGATAGGTCAGCAGGCCGCGGCGGTCGGCGATTCCGACGCAGGCGTGGAGGGCGATCGCTTCCCACACCCTGTCAACGTCGGCTTCGGCGACGCCGTGATTCCTGAGCACGGCCGCAGCCAGATCGGCTCCCTCGACCTCGAAGCGAGCCTGACCTTGGGCGTGATCGCCGAGTCCCAGATCGTGCATCACCGTGGCGGCGAAGAGCAGTTGCTCGTCGTAGGCGGCATCGTTCAGGCAGCCCTCGTGTTCGGCGAGCAAGCGCGCGAACAGAAAGCTTCGGATGCTGTGATCGGCGATCGGCTCACTCGCCGACGACCGCACGACCGCGAGGCTGGCGTCGGCGAGCGGGCCGGCGGGGAGGGTGAGGATGTCGTCCATGCCTCCACGGTAGGGATATCGGGGATTGGCGAACAGTGGCCCGCAAGCCATTCACCGCTATCTTCGGGCCATGGATGCTTCACGCCCGCATCGGGTTGCGGTGCTCGTACTTCCCACCGTGATCCCGCTCGAGCTCGGAACCGTGACGGAGGTCTTCGGCCGGGACCCCCACTACGACCTGACGGTCTGTGCGGAGAGCCCAACGTCAACGGTTTCGGGTTCTGGGTTCACCATCAACACCTCAGCCGGACTTGATGCTGTCGACCGAGCCGAGACCGTGGTCGTCCCGGGCTATGAGGACGTCGACGGAACGGTGTCGACGATCGTCCTTGACACCCTGCAGGCGGCGCATGCGCGCGGCGCCCGCCTCGTATCGATCTGCACGGGAGCCTTCGCTCTTGCCGCCGCCGGAATCCTCGACGAGCGCCCCGCCACGACGCACTGGCGATGGGCCGACGATTTGCAGCGCCGCTACCCCCGCGTGAATGTCGTTCCGAACCGCTTGTTCGTCGATGACGGCGATGTCCTCACGTCCGCCGGGGTCACGACCGGGATCGATCTGTGTCTCCACATCATCCGGCGTGACCACGGCGCAGCCGCTGCCAACAGCCGGGCACGCGCGCTCGTCGCTCCGCCACAACGACAAGGGGGGCAGGCGCAGTTCGTCGAACGACTTCGCCCCGAGGCGAGCGGCGACCAACTCGCCGCGCTTCGCGACTGGATGCTCGAAAACATGGCCCTCCCGCTCGACCTCGACACGCTCGCCAGGCACGCACACATGTCCCGACGAACGCTCACCCGTCGGTTTCGCGAAGAGACCGGAGTGCCGCCGATGGCGTGGCTCGCCGATGCACGCATCGACCGCGCCCGCGAGCTGTTGGAGATCACTACCGAACCTGTGGAGAACATCGGCCGCCTGACCGGACTTGGCGCTCCCGCCTCTGTCCGCGCGGCCTTTCACAGGCGTCTCGGCATCTCGCCCCAGGACTATCGGTCTCTGTTCCGCCACCACACGCCGCCCGCCGTCTCGGCGGCGTCTGAAAATTGCGTGGAGCTGGGGGGAATCGAACCCCGGGGGGGATAGTGCCGTGCCTTCCGCCGACTACCGAACGTTCCTGGTCAAAGGTCTTATGGCACCCAGCCGACGCCCGTCATTGCCGGGATTTATCGATATTTCGTGACCCTTCTGTGACCCCGGCGTGACCACGAAATTGCCCGCCGCGGGCGGGATCGCCGCCCCTGATCGCCCGCACGACGGTCACGTAGGCGGGGTCGTGGCGTTTCGGGCTGGTACGGGCATTCTCGTGTCACATGCTCCGGCTATCAACGAGTAGAACCGCGTTCGGCGGCGAGGGGTTGGGGAATGGCGTTCGGAAAGAAGAAGCCACCGGAACCGTCACCAGGCGAGCTGTACGAGGCGGCGCTCGACGCGTACCGAGATGGCGAAGCTCGACGGGCACAACGAGTCCGTTTCGGGGGTGGTGCTGAAGAAAGGCGAGCACGCCTACCTCGTGGTGCAGGGCGTGGGCTACATCGAGCCGAAGCGATTGCCATCGACCTGGCAGGGCGGCAGCCGTGGCGTGAGCCTTCGCATCGCGAAGGGCGTCAACTACCGCGTCGGCGCGAGCCGCGGCAAGGTTCAGCCGGGTGCCGAGGTGCTGCAGGCCACCGACTCAGGCACGTTCGTCGCCACGAATCAGCGCTTCATCTTTGTCGGCTCGAAGCGCACGACCGAGTGGGCTCTCGACAAGCTCGTCGGCTTCTCGCTCGATGGCGAGCCTGGTACCGCAGTGTTCAACGTCACGAATCGGCAGAAGCCCTCGGGGCTGCTCTACGGGACCGAGCACGAGGAGATGATCGAGGCCGTGATCGCCGCGGTCATCGCTCGTGCGCAGAGCCCGACTGCTCATGCGTCCTTGCTGAGCGAGCTCGCCGCCAACGTGCGTCAAGCAGCGGGCGTGGCGCAGATTCAGCCGCCGGCCGAGGTGCTGCGAGGTGAACTCACGTCGGGACCTGGCAATCAGAGTGCCCCACCACCGCCACCACCACCAGGGCTCGTCACCGAGGCTGGGTGGCTCCCCGACCCGTACGGTCGCTTTGAGTATCGGTGGTGGACCGGCACGGGCTGGACGTCAGACGTGAGCCGCGGTGGTCAGGTCCAGCAGGACGCAGCACGGTGAATACCGTGTCTCAGCATGCCCGTGTACCCGATCCGAGATTGCCTCGACGCGTTTCTTGAGGCCGCGGACTCGGCCCGCGGGCGGCGAGCGCGATCACCGATCGCACAATCCGGGCCGTCGTGACTGGCGTGTTCACACCCGACTCGGAACCGAACGTGGAAGCCGATCACGGTGACGACGAGGACTTCAGGTCACTTCTCGTCCACGTAAGGAAGTTCGTCATGAACGACGAGCCTGCGTGCTTCTACCGAGTTGCGAACGAGCTCCAAACGCGATTGACCGATGTGGCCCTTCGGAATCTCTCCACGGCCAACCGGAACGCGTGGAAGAAGTCCTGGGGGCCGGGGGATGCTCTTCGAGATGGAAACTGGGCGTTCATCACGAGGGAAAGGATGTTCAACGTCTACGCGTACGGTGGCGTGTTCCATGACGACCCGGCACGAAAGGCGGAATGGACGTCTCTCGACGCGTTCTTGACCGAGCGATGTACCGAGCGGAGGTGACGAGTTTGGTCCGACGGTCCGTGGCGATTGCGGCTCAACAGGCGACGGTCATTCGCACGGCGCTCGAGGAACGGAAGATCAACCTCGGTTGATCGACGGGCGAGATTCGCTCTATCAGCAGCGACTTGCCCATCATTCTTGACAGGCCACGCCATCATCGTCGCGGTCGAGTTCGGGACGGTATCCCGGCTGGTCGCGAAACAACGGAGCCCTACCGGCAGCGCGTACGGCATCACAGTTTTCGTAGAAGGGCTCACGGGCCGCTGCGGTCGTTGCGGTGACCTCAACAGTGGTCGTCGGTGCAAGCGTTGTGGTCGGTGCCTCGGTTGGCACAAGAGCCTGCACAGCAGCAGTGGTCTGCACTGGAGCAGTGGTCTGCACTGGAGCGGTGATCTCAGCAGGAGTGCTCGGGCTAGAACTCCCGCACACGGCGAAAGCCAAGAGAAATGGGACGAGAAGCATCAGTAGCGATTTGCGCATGAGACTTAAGCCAACATTATTCCCAAGCCGCGTGCATCCGTCCCTCACAGGCCCTCGGGCGTGCGCTCCGCGCGGTGTGACCAAGACGTGACCACGGCGCTGCGAGCGGCGCCGTGACCTGCGGGTGTGTTGTGGAGCTGGGGGGAATCGAACCCCCGTCCATCGGGTGAGCACCGTCCGCGCTACGACCGTTCCCGACTTCGAGGCTGACGGCACCTCACCGGCGGGTCGGCTGGCCTTGCGGCCACCGCCGGGTCTTTCCCCGATGTCAGCGGTCTTTCCCGCCGTCAGCAGACTTTGCTGCGGTCATCCTCCGCTTCTGTTGCCGGGCTGCGGTGGATCGGCCCCGTGCGGCCTCTCGGCTCACGATGTCTCTCATCTACCTAGGGACTAGGCAGCGAGAGCGAACTGCTGGTTGGCAGTTGTGGTTTTTGCCCCGTTTAGCGAGTCTGAGCAACTCGGGTCGCACGTCCGGAACCCGGCTCCGATGTCGAAACCGATCAGCCCCGTGATCTGCCGGCTCAGGATACCGCCCTCGATCCCTTCCTAGGGTGGGGTATGGACATCCAACGCCTCCCGGCGGACGCACCCCCCCAGGCCCTGGTCGACGCGCTTCAGGGCGATGGCGCCGTCGTCGTCGAGGATCTCCTCGACGCCGACCTCCTTGCCCGTTTCAACGCCGAGCTCGACCCGTTCATCGAGGCTGCCGTTCCGGCGAAGGACCGCCCCTTCCTCAACGACGTGATCCAGTGGTTCTTCGGCGCGGAGACGCGCGACGTCACCGGCGTAGCCGGTCGGTCGCGCGTGTTCGCAACCGAGATCCTCACCCACCCGGTGTACCGAGCCTTCTGCGACGCGATCCTGCTCCCGAGCTGCGCGTCGTATCAGCTGAACATCGCCCACGTCCTCGACCGCGGCCCCGGCTCGACGCAGCAGCTGATCCATCGTGACGAGCTGGTGTGGGTGCATCTGCCGACCCCGCACTCTGAAGTGCAGCTTGCGTCTGTGATCGCGTTGGTCGATTTCACCGCAGACAACGGGGCGACCCGCGTGGTTCCGGGAAGTCACCGTTGGCCGCGGGATCGCGTGGCGACGGCGGACGAGCTCGTTCCGGCCGAGATGGCCGCCGGGTCGGCGATTGTGTACCTCGGCTCGACGTTGCACGGCGGCGGCGCCAATGTCACCGCCGACGTGCGCCGGCGAGGCATGCATGTCAGCTACTGCGTTGGATGGTTGCGCACCGAGGAGAACCAGTACCTCTCTACGCCGATCGACGTCGTGCGCTCGCTGCCCCGCGAGTCGCAAGCTCTCCTGGGTTACGCGGCCCATGACGCCCTCGCGGTCGGCGGCGGCTACCTCGGCACCGTCCGCGTGCAGGACCCCGTCGAGCTCATGGCCGCAGGCGAGCTGTAGCGCCGCGGCGTTGCTTCGTCGCGCGGCGTACGGTCGGCGCCGTGACCTCATCTACGACGGCTCCTCCTGCAAAGTCGGCTCTAACCATCTCGGCAGAGGAGGCGGCCGCGCTCGTCCGTTCCGGGGATTGGCTGGACTACGGCGCTGTGTTGAGTCAGCCCGACGCGTTCGACAAGGCCCTCGCCGAGCGAGTAGGCGACCTCCGCGAGGTGAACATCCGCGGCTGCTTGAGCATGCGACCTCGGGCAGTCCTCGAGGCCGATCCGGGCTGTGAGCGCGTTTCGTTCTTCAACTGGCATCTCGGCGGCTACGACCGCAGGCAGTGCGACTCCGGGATGCAGAGCTACATCCCCTGCAACCTCGGCGAGATTCCCGACTACTACCGACGCTTCATCGACCCGCCGGACGTGATGGTCATCAAGACGTGCCCCGTCGACGCCCGCGGGTACTTCAACTTCAGCGCCTCCAACCTCTGGCACGGCGCGGTCGCCTCACGCGCGAAGGTCGTAGTCGTCGAGGTCGACCCCGCGCTTCCCTACGTCCACGGCATCGACAACGGGCTCCACATGAGCCAGGTCGACTACGTGATCGACGGAGAGGCGCAGCCGCTGCCGGAGCTTCCGAACGCAGCACCAACCGACGTGGATCGTGCGGTCGGCGGATTGATCGCCGGGGAGATCGAGGACGGAGCGTGCCTTCAGATCGGCATCGGGGCGATGCCGAACGCCGTGTGCTCACTGCTGGCTGAGAGCGGCGTGCGCGATCTCGGCATCCACACGGAGATGCTTACCGACGGCATCATCGACCTCTACAAAGCCGGTGTCGTCACCGGGGCGGCGAAGACGCTGCATCCCGGCAAGATGGTGTGCACATTTGCACTCGGCTCGAAGTCGACGTACGACGCCACCCACGACAATCCCGACGTCTCGTGCCAGCCCGTCGACATGACGAACCTGCCGCATCAGATCATCCAGAACGACCGAATGACGGCGATCAACAACACGACCCAGATGGACTTGCAGGGCCAAGCCGCGAGTGAGTCGAACGGTCATCGTCACATCAGCGGCACCGGAGGGCAGCTCCAGTTCATCCGCGGCGCGTACGCGTCGAACGGGGGCAAGTCGTTTCTGTGCATGTCCTCGACCTACGAGCGCAACGGTGATCGACGCAGCCGCGTGGTGTTGAACCTGACTCCCGGCAACGTCGTCACGGCTCCGCGGAGCGACATGATGTACGTGGTCACCGAGTACGGGTTGGTGAACCTCAAGGGCAAGTCGGTCCCGGAACGGGCCAAGGCGATGATCTCGCTCGCTCATCCCGACTTCCGCGACGACCTCGAACGAGAAGCTCGAGCGAACGGCCTCATCCCGCGGACGTTCGTGTGAGCCGGGGCAGGTGAGCGCCGATCCTCGCGACGTCGCGGTCGTCACCGGTGGCGCGGGCGCGATCGGCGCGGCGGTGTGTCATCGCCTCGCGGCAGCCGGCCGCACGGTGGCGGTCGTCGATCTCGACGCGGCCGCGGCAGCGGAGGTTGCTGCGGAGCCTGACCGGCGACGGCCACACGGGCGTCGGCCTGGATGTCGCCGACACGGAAGCAGTTGCGGTCGCGATGGGCAAGGTGGCCGCGGACGTCGGCCCCGTGGGAACGTTGATCAACGTGGCCGGCTGGGATCGCTTCATACCCTTTGTCGACACGACGCCGGACTTCTGGGACCGGGTCATCGACATCAACTACCGCGGCACTCTCAACACCGTGCACGCGGTGCTCCCGGGGATGATCGAGCGGCAGCGCGGCCGGATCGTCTCGGTCGCCTCGGACGCGGCCCGGGTCGGATCCTCGTTGGAGGCGATCTACGCGGGCGCCAAGGGCGCGGTGATCTCGTTCTCGAAGAGCGTCGCGCGGGAGGTGGCGCCGCTACGGCATCACCGTCAACGTGGTCTGTCCGGGTCCCACCGACACCCCGCTGATCCGCACGATGGCCGACGAGCTCGGCTCGGGTGAGCGCTTCGTCGACGCGCTCACGAAGGCGATCCCGATGCGCCGACTCGCGACTGCCGACGACGTGGCCCCGGCGATCGTGTTCCTCGCTTCCGACGAGGCCGGCTTCATCACCGGTCAGACGCTGTCGGTGAGCGGCGGGCTGACGATGGCCTGAGCGAAGAAGAAGAGGAGGGGAGACGAGGATGCACTTCGACGTGATGGTCGGGCCCACCTCCTGGACCGAGGCCGCCGACCTCGCCGCGGCGGGTCGAGGCGGCCGGGTTCTCGGGGATGGTGTTCACCGAGACCGGTCAAACCCCGTGGATGAGCATCGCCGCGGCCGCGGCTGCCGCGCCGACGCTGACGTTCTCCACCGGAATTGCGGTTGCGTTCCCGGTGAGCCCGATGATCGCGGCGAGCATCGCGTGGGAGCTCGCGGGGAACACCGGCGGTCGCTTCCGTCTGGGTCTCGGCAGCCAGGTCAAGGCACACATCGAGCGTCGCTACGGAGTGGCCTTCGATCCACCCGGGCCGCGCATGCGCGACTACGTCCTGGCCGTGAAGGACTCGCTGGCGGCGTTTCGCAGCGAGCGGAAGCTCGCTCATGACGGGCCGTACTACCAGCTGTCGTTGCTTCCGGATCAGTGGCGGCCGCCCATGCACGAGCACGGCGACATCAAGGTGGATGTGTCAGCGGTGGGCCCGTGGATGACGACGATGGCCGGTGAGGTGGCCGACGGCGTGCACGTCCACCCGCTGCACTCGGTGCAGTACCTCGAGCAGCGCCTCGTTCCGGCGGTGCGCGCCGGCGCCGCAAAGGCGGGCCGCCCGGCCGCCGACGTCGACCTGTTGATCCCGGTGTTCATCGTTCCGGGCGACACCCACGAGGACCGCGCGCTTCTCTCCCGTCGGGCTCGAACGCAGATCGGGTTCTACGGCTCGACGCGGAACTACGCGTTCCAGTTCGACGACCTCGGGTTCGAGGGAACGTCCGCGAAGCTGAACGAACGGTTGAAGGCCGGCGACATGGACGGTCTCTCGGCGACGATCACCGACGAGATGCTCGACGTGTTCGCCATCGTGGGACGTTGGGACGACATCGCCGACCAGATCATCGGTCGGTACGCCGGTGTCGCGGAGCGGGTCATTTCGTATCTCACGGTCGACGACATCACCCGGGAGCCCGATCATCTCGCGCGTTGGGGCGAGATCGCGAGAGCCGTGCGCGACGCCGATACGTGACGCTGATAGGTAGGGACCCTCGCCTGATGGGTGGGAGAGGCCACCCGTCTGGCAGCATGCAAACCCGTGATTTCCCCCCGAAAGCTCCTGACCTCGGCGGCCTTTGCGGCTGGCGCCCTCATCCTCCTGGCCACACCCGCGTTCGCCCACGTCGAGGTCGAGCCGACGCAAGTCGAGCCCGGATCGACCTCGCCCGTGCTGTTCACGATCGAGCACGGCTGCAGCGAGTCGCCGACGACGAAGGTCGAGATGCAAGTTCCCGCAGGGGTGACGGACGTCCGGCCCGAGCTCGTCCCCGGTTGGGAGTTCGCAGTGGCCGGGAACGTGATCACTTGGACCGGCGGTCCCCAGCCTGATCACGAGCCACTCGGCCTCAGCGTGTTCATGACCTTCCCGGACACCCCGGATCAGGTCTTGCTCTTCCCTGTTGTCCAAACGTGCGAGGTCGGCGAGATTCGATGGATCCAGCCGCCGAACCCCGACGGCAGCGAGCCCGAGGACCCGGCGCCCGTCGTCGTGGTTGCTCAACTGCCGGATCAGGCGACAACGACCACGGCCGCCGGGACCACAGCGGCAGCCCCGACTACCGAGGCAGCGGCGACCACGGCGGCAGCGGGGACGACCGCAGTCACGCCCGACTCGACCGCTGTCGCGACCACCGCCGCCAGCACGATTGACACCGAAGAGGACGACTCCACGCCGTTGGTGATCGGCGCGGTCGCCGTCGGCATCCTCGCCCTCGTCGGCTTCGGCATCTGGTTCGGGGTGCGGAAGCTGAACGCGTAGTCGCAGTCGCCTTAGATCAAGCGCATCGGCTCGGCGAGGTGCTTGAGCTTGTCGGGGTTGACGACGATGCGGATCGCTTGAACCCGATCCTCGTTGCTCTCGATCGCCACCACCATCTCAGGGCGGCCGCGGAACGAGATCACGAGCGCCGGCGTCCGGTTGACCTCTACGAACTGCATGTCGGCGTTGGCGAGGCCGCGGCGGGTGATGTTCACCAGCAGGCGCGTGACCCGGTCCGCGCCTATGACGGGACGTCGAGCCGCATGACGGTGCGGCCCACCGTCGCTCGTGAGCACGACATCAGGATCGAGCAAGGCCATCGTCGCCGCGACATCCCCGCTGGCGACCGCTTGCAGCAAGGCCGCGGCGAGCGGAGCAGACGAGCGACTCGGTCTCGTGGGCTTCGACTGCTGCAACCGGCGGCGGGCGCGGCTCGCGATCTGACGGCATGCCACCTCTGACTTCCCGACTGTCGAAGCGATGTCGGCGTACGGCTCGCCGAACACATCAGCGAGGAGGAACACGACCCGCTCCATCGGCGTGAGCTCATCGAGGAGCACGAGGAACCCGAACGTGAGCGAGTCCGCGAGCTCGGCTCGCTCGGCCGGGCCCGGCTCGATCGCCACCGGCTCGGGCAACCACGGGCCGACGTAGTCCTCACGCTTGCGCTGCTGAGCGCGCCAGGCGTCGAGAGCGAGCCGGCTGACGACGGTTGTCAGCCATGCGGCGGGGCGCTCGATGTCTTCCGCGCAGCTCCACCGGACCCATGCCTCCTGCACGACGTCCTCCGCATCGACCGCGGACCCGAGGATGCGGTAAGCGAGGCCGAGCAGCCGCGGACGTTCCGCCTCGAAGACGTCGAGCTCGTGCGTGGGTGTGTCCACTGTGATCAACGTGCCCCGGCGAGCGTCGTCGCGCACGAGCGAGCCGCGTACGCCGAGCTCACAGCGCTTGCCGCCGTCGCGTCGGACAGCAACCCGACGGGACCCACCCAGTCACCTGCGACGAACACGCCGTCGTGGCCCGGCACCGTGACGGGCGGCCTTCCGGGCAATCCGCCCCGAGATGCCGTCGGCACGGTCCACGCGACGTTCATGCGGGCGAGGAAGCGCTCGGTCACGATCATCGACGCATTGATGCCGACGCCGGCAACGAGCTCGTCGAGCGACCCTCGGTCCACGTCCACGCCGCGTGCTCCGTAGCGCATCGCGTGGACGACCGCGCCGCCGTTGGGCGCGAGATCGGCAGGCGGACAGTGCGTCGAGAGGTACAGCGGATCGGCGAAGCCGAACGCGACGGGGTGCGACGGCGGCCGCGTCAGTCCGAGGTCGAGACATGCCGCGGTCGCGCTTTCCCCGAGGTCACCCCAGACGCCGTCCCGCCCGAGCAACGAGCTCGCGTTGGCGGGCCCGAGCCCCGCGAGCACTACGGCCTTGGCTGTCCAGTGACCAGTGCCAGCATCGACTTCGACACCACCGCCGGAGGTGCGCACCGAGACGACGGGAGACTTCGTCTCGACCCTGACCCCGCGTGATCCGCACACCGCGAGCAACCCGTCGACGAGTGTCTGCCAGCCCCCGTCGATGTACCGGACGCCCGGCGTGATCGCCATCTGCAGCTGCGAGACCGCCGCGTCGGCCGAGATCGGCATCGCATCCGGATCGACGTACGTTGCGGTGCGCATGAGGAGGGAGATGAGCTGGCGCGCTTCGGGCTGCAGCTCGAGGCTGTCGAGCCATTGCGCGCCGGTGAGGCTCCCGAGTGATGCAGCGTCGATCTTGCCGAGCGAGGGGAGCAGCTTCGCGATCTGGGCCTTCGCGCGCGGACCGAGCAGGCGGCTGGCCAAGAGCTTCCGCGCCGACGCCGGCATCGGGTACAGCGCACCCTCGTGCCAGACGGAGGTGTGGTTGATGGCCGGAGGACCGCCTCGAGGGTCGATGCCGAACTCGCCAACCGTGCGCCGGAGCGCGCCCTCGAGATAGACGGCATGGGCGCCCTGATTGAACCGGTAGCCGCCGCGCTCATCGGTGCGAGCCCGCCCGCCCGGTTGCGTCCCCTCGAGCACGACGACGTCGAGCCGCGAGTCCGAGCCGGGTCCAGCGGCGGTCGCCGCGGTGATCAGGCCGGCGAGACCTCCTCCGACAACGACGATGTCTGCATGTCCATCCATGCCTGATCGACGTTCGGGCGGCCCCGGTTGTGACAACGAAATCTCAGTGCTTCTTGTTGGTGGCCCGCACGGACTTGTGGATCGCCCTCCACTTGCGCATCTCGGCCCGGAGGGCGATCGGATCGCCGACCCGATCCGAGTACGCGAGCTCCTTCTGCAGCTTCTCGTACGAGCTCATGCGGGCGGCATCCAAACCTCCGCCGGCAACAGCCGCACGCACCGCACACCCGGGCTCGGAGCGGTGGGTGCAGTCGCGAAATCGGCACTGCGCGGCGAGCTCCTCGATGTCGGGAAAGGCGAGTGCGAGTCCTTCCTCGAACTCGAGCAGGCCGAGGCTGCGGATGCCGGGCGTGTCGATGAGCACTCCGCCCAGCGGAAGCGTCACCATGCTGCGCGTCGTCGTGGTGTGGCGCCCGCGGTGGTCTTGTTCGCGCACGTCTCCCGTCTCGAGCACGTGTTCGCCGAGAAGCGCGTTCGCCAGCGTCGACTTCCCGACGCCCGAGGCGCCCAGCAGCACGACCGTGCGGTTCGGTTGGGGGAGGGCGGTGACCTCGTCGATCCCCGTGCCCGTGACAGACGAGGTGATGATCACGTCGACACCATGCGACCGTGCCGCGACCTCCGTGGCGATCTCGAGCGGGTCGTCGACCAGGTCGGCCTTGGTGAGGATGACGACAGGGGTTGCGCCCGAATCCCACGCGGCAACGAGCTCACGCTCGACTCGGTTGAGGACGACGCGATCGACGCCGACGAGCACGAACACGAGATCCACGTTCGCGGCCATCACCTGGCCGTCGGGTGCCTTGCCGGCGCCGCGCCGGCCGAGCACCGAGCGGCGGGTCAGCACCGAGCGGACGACGAGATCGCCGTCGGGACCCCCGGTGGTGAGACCCACCCAGTCGCCGATGCTCGGGAGCGGGTCTCCGCGGGCGGAGCGGTGCTCGCCCGACTCGGTGATGACGGAAACGCGGTCGCGGTCGACTCGGACAACGCGGCCCGGGATGTCGGTGGGAGCTGCTTCGAACGAGAACAGTGCGGCGACGCGTTCGTCCCAGCCGTAGGGGACGAGAGCGTCGAGGACGACTTCGGACAACGGAGAACCTCCTGGGAGGTGCTCCCGACCGAGCAGTGCGGTCAGGTGGCCGGGAGCACGCGGGACGAGGACCGGGCGGCAAGGGCAATGGCTTCCATCGGTTCGTCCTCCTTCCGTGCTCGTCGGACTACCGGTGAGGGTACCGCGCGGGTGGCGGCCCGCCCTCGATCATTTGCCCCGGCGGCCATCGGCCAGCGCCCGCTGCATGTCGCGGTCGGCATCGCGCTTGGCGATGTCCTGCCGGCGGTCGTAGCTCTTGCGGCCCTTGCCGAGGGCGAGCTCGACCTTGGCCTTGCCTTCCTTGAAATACAGGGCGAGCGGGATCAGCGCCAGCCGTTCCTGCGCGACCCGGGCGCCGAGGCGGTCGATCTCGGACCGGTGCGCGAGGAGCTTGCGGGGCCGGTCGGTCACGTGTGCGCCGAACCCGGCGGCGTGCTCATAGGCGGCGATGTGCATGTTGTGGAGCCACAGCTCGCCCCGCTCGACGCGGGCGTACGCGTCGCCGAGCTGCACCTTGCCGTCGCGGAGCGATTTCACCTCGCTGCCGACGAGGGCGAGCCCGCACTCGATCGTGTCGAGCACGGCGTAGTCGTGGCGCGGCGCGTCGGTTCGACGCGACGACCTTCACGCCCTTCGGAGCCATGGGGGGTCGAGGGTACTCTCGCCTCGTGCTCCGCCTCACTCGACAGCCCTACTTGGCGATGATCGGGCACGCCTACGACGGGCTGCCCGACGAAGCGTGCGGTCTCGTGGCCGGCGACTCCGCTCGCGCGCACATCACTGCGTTCTACCCGTGCCGCAACGTGGCTGAGTCCTCGAAGCTCTACACCCTCGACCCGAAGGACCACCTTCTCGCCGAGCGTGATGCCGAGCGGCGCGGGCTCGAGATCATCGGTGTGATGCACAGCCACACGCACACCGAGCCGTACCCGTCGCCCACCGACGTCGCGCAGGCGCCCGATCCCGAGTGGCACTACCTCATCGTGTCGCTCAAACAGCCGGAGCCGGTGCTGCGCTCGTACCGCATCGTCGATGGGGAGATCACCGAGGACTCGATCGCGTTCGAAGGCTGGGCCTAAGCCGACGTCCCGTTGTCGCCGACGGCTCGCACGCCGTCCTTCCAGACCTGGGTGATGCGGTCGGGCAGCTTGTCGAGCTCGAGGGGATCACCGTCGACAACGACGAGATCGGCTCGCTTCCCGGGCTCGATCGTGCCGAGGTCGTCGGCGACGCCGAGCAGCTCCGCCGCCGACTTGGTCGTCGCGACAAGCGCATCCTCCGGCGACATCCCGCAGTCGGCCATGAGCGCCAGCTCGCGGAGGTTCTGGCCATGCGGGCAGACACCGGAGTCCGTGCCCATCGCGACCTTCACGCCCGCGGCGATCGCACGACGGATCGAGTCGGTGTGGGACTCCATCACCATCTCGCACTTCTTCAGGATGACGTCGGGCACGGGAATGCCCGCGTCGCGCGCCGCGAAGACGCCACGCGGAGCGGCGAGCGTCGGTACGAGCCACGTGCCGCGGTCGAGCATCATCCCGATCGCTTCGTCGTCGAGGTAGATGCCGTGCTCGATCGAGCGGATGCCGGTGCGGACTGCGGCCTTGATGCCGTCAGTCGCTTGCGCGTGAGCCATCACGTACTTGCCGGCGGCGTTCGCCTCGGCGACGAGCACCGCGAGCTCGTCATCGCGGAAGTGACCGTGGCGAGGATCGTCGCGTGGCGACAGGACGCCGCCGGACGTCGCCACCTTGAGCACGTCGGCGCCGGCGCGGAGCAGCTCGCGCACCTTGTGTCGCATCTGATCGGGCCCGTCCACGACCGTGTGGGGATGGCCCGGGTACGTCGCGCCGACGCCGAGCTCCGCGCCACACAACGTCCAGCCGTCACCGTGGCCGCCGGTCTGACTCAACATCGAGATCGAGATCTGTAGGCGCGGGCCGGCGATGCGACCCTGGTCGACTGCCTGCTTGACGCCGAGGTCCGCGCCGGACGCGTCGCGCACGCTCGTGATCCCCTGTCTGAGGGTGGCGTCGAGGTTGTGGACCGCGTCGAAGAACCGACTCGAGAACGGTGTGTTCACTCGACGCGCGATGTCCATGAGCGTGGGGCTGAACATCACATGCACGTGGCAGTCGAAAAGACCGGGCAAGACCCACTTCCCGCCAACGTCGACGCCCTCGTCGCCGTCGAGCTGGGGGCCGACGTCGACGACGCGGCCGTCCTCGACGAGCACGTCACCTTGCGCCGCGGGTGCACCAGTTCCGTCGAAGACCGTCCCGCCGTGGAAGACCGTCCGTGTCATGGCCGGACGCTAACCCGCCGCGCCGTCCGGAAATCCCGACCGATCCGGTAGGATTTCGGCTCGATGACGGCTGTGTACGGCTCCCCGCTCGACATGATCGGCAACACGCCGCTTGTCGACGTCAGCCCGCTGAGCCCGAATCCGCGGGTGCGCATCCTCGCCAAGATGGAGAGCCAGAACCCGTTCGGGTCGGTGAAAGACCGCATCGCCCTGGCGATGATCGAGGCGGCGGAGAAGGACGGCTCGCTCGAGCCCGCGCAGCGCATCCTCGAGCCGTCGTCGGGCAACACCGGCATCGCACTCGCGGGCATCGCGCGGATCAAGGGCTATCCGATCACGATCGTCCTGCCCGAGAACGTGTCGATCGAGCGGCGCCAGCTGCTCGAGGTGTTCGGCGCCGAGATCGTGTCGACGCCCGGCGGTGAAGGATCGAACGGAGCCGTCCGCCGTGCGCAAGCGATGGCCGTGGAGCATCCCGAGTGGTGTTTCCTCTACCAGTACGGCAACGACGCGAACCCTCGTGCGCACTACGAGGGCACCGGTCCCGAGATCTGGCGGGACTGTCCCGAGATCACGCACTTCGTTGCCGGCCTCGGCACGAGCGGCACACTCATGGGCGTCGGGCGTTACCTCAAGGAGCAGAACCCCGGCATCAAGGTGCTCGCCGTCGAACCTCCGGTTGGGGAAGCAGTCGAAGGGCTGCGCAACCTCGACGAGGGATTCATCCCACCGGTGTACGAGACCTGGCACGGAACCGAGCTGCTCGACGGCAAGCGCATCGTGCGGCCCCGCGAGTCGCTCGAGTGGACGCGCCGCATGGCCGACGTCGGCGTGTTCTCCGGCATCTCGGCAGGCGCCGCGCTCGCCGGAGCAGCGCGGGTCGCCGAGCGCATCGACGAAGGCGTCATCGTGTACATCGTCTGCGATGGCGGATGGAAGTACCTGTCGACCGGTGCATGGACCGACGATCTCGACGAAGTCGAAGAGCGCGCCAAGAAGATCATCTACTTCTGACCCACTGAATTTCTTGGCGAAATCGGGTGGCTGAGACCCTCACGCGCCACGAGAACCAGCGGTGCCCGTAGCCTCTCCACGTGCCCGATGACCGCCCGATCGGCATGTTCGACAGCGGGTTTGGAGGGTTGACCGTTGCCCGGGCCGTGATGGACCTGCTTCCCGACGAGCATCTCGTCTACCTCGGCGACACGGGGCGTTACCCATACGGCCCCCGTCCGCAGCCCGAAGTCAGGGACTTCGCACGCGAGATCGCTCACACGCTGGTCGACCGTTTCGACGTGAAGGCGGTGGTGGTGGCGTGCAACACCGCGGCCGCCGCCGCCCTCGACACGTTGACCGAGTCGCTGCCGGTCCCCGTCATCGGCGTGATAGAGCCGGGGGTGCGCGCGCTGATCGCGGCCACCCGCAATCGACGCGTGGGTGTGATCGGGACCGTCGGCACGATCGGATCGGGTGCGTATCAGCGAGCCGTGGAGGCGACGAACGCCCAGGTCGACCTCACCTGTGCCGCGTGCCCGGGCTTCGTCGAGTTCGTGGAACGAGGAGAGACGACAGGTGACCAGGTCACGGTGCTCGCGGAACGCCTCCTCGCTCCGGTGTGCGATGCCGATGTCGACGCGCTGCTGCTCGGCTGCACTCACTACCCGTACCTCGCCCGTACGATCAGCGACGTGATGGGGCGCAACGTGGTGCTCGTGTCCTCCGCGGACGAGACCGCGTTCGAGGTGCAGGCCGTGCTCGACGCGATCGGTCTCGCCCGCAAGGGCGGCTGTGGCGGAGCCACCCACCGCTTCCTCTCGTCGGGCGATGTCGCGTGGTTCGAAGAGATCGGCCGGCGCCTGCTCGGTCCGGAGCTCGACCATGCCGAGGCGATCGAATGGGCCTGAGCATCACGGTCCTGGGTTGCTCCGGTACCTACGCCGGACCCGGTGGAGCGTGCAGCGGCTACCTCGTGCGCAGCAACGACACGAGCGTGTGGGTGGACACGGGCCCGGGCTCGCTCGCCAACCTTCAGCAGCACATCGACCTGACATCGCTGGACGCGATTGTCGTGAGCCACAGCCACCCGGACCATTGGGGTGAGCTCGGCGTGGTGCGCAACGCGCTGAAGTACGCCTTCCAGATCGAAGGCATGCCTCTGTATTCCACAACTGCGGTGCGCAAGCTCGTCGACATCGTGTGCGGCGACTCGTCCGAGCCGACCTTCCGGTGGGGGATCGTCGCCAACGGCGACACGGTCACGATCGGCGATCTCGAGTTCTCGTTCTCCGAGACCGATCATCCCGTCGAGACGCTCGCCATGCGCATCGCCAACAGCGGCAAGTCGCTGCTCTACTCCGCTGACACGGGGCCGGGCTGGTCGCTCGAGGCACTAGGCCGCGGCGCGGACCTTGCGGTCTGCGAGGCGACGCTGCTGGAGGAGACCGAGGGGAGCGCGCCGCACCTCTCGTCTCGCCAGGCCGGGTTGTCCGCCGCCGACGCCGAGGTGGGGCAGCTCGTCGTCACGCACTTCTGGCCGACGTCTGACCCGCGTCGGCACGAGGACGAAGCGGCGGAAGCGTTCGGTCGCGCGGTGGGTGTCGCCGTGCCGGGCAAGACCTTCATGGTGAGCTGAGGAGCGCGAATGCCGAGAGTCGATGGTCGTGCGGCGGACGAGCTTCGCCCCATCACATTCGAGCGCGACTACACGGACATGGCGGCCGGGTCCGCGCTCGTGTCGTTCGGCCGCACACGCGTGCTCTGCACGGCGTCGGTTGACGAGGACACGCCGCGGTGGATGCGGGGGAGCGGGAAGGGGTGGGTGACCGCCGAGTACTCGATGCTGCCGGGTTCGTCACCCGAGCGCATTGAACGCGAGGCCGCGCGAGGCAAGGTCTCGGGGCGCACGCAGGAGATCCAGCGGCTGATCGGACGGTCGCTGCGCGCCGTCACCGACATGCGCGCGCTCGGCGAACGTCAGGTCATCATCGACTGCGACGTGCTCCAGGCCGACGGCGGCACCCGCACCGCGTCGATCTGCGGCGGATACCTCGCCCTGCACGACGCACTGAGCCGCGTGGTGCTCGCGGGCACGATCAAGGCGCATCCGATCACCGAGCGCTGTGCTGCTATCTCGGTGGGCATCGTCGAAGGCGAGGCGCGACTGGATCTGCCCTATGTGGAGGACGCCAGCGCCGAGGTCGACATGAACGTCGTGATGCTGTCGTCGGGACGCTTCGTCGAGGTGCAAGGCACGGCCGAAGGCATCGCGTTCTCCCGCAATGAGCTCGACGCGCTGCTCGGTCTCGCCGAGGTCGGCATCCGCGAGATCTTCGCGCTGCAGGACGAGCTGCTGTCCGATCCTCCACTTCCCCGTTGAGCGGGAACCCGTGAGGGTCGTTCTCGCCTCCGCCAACCCGGACAAGGCCGCCGAGATCATCGAGATCGTGAGCCCACTCGGGTTGGAGGTCACACCCCGCCCGTCGGACCTTGCGGATGTCGACGAGACCGCGGACACGCTCGAGGGCAACGCACGGCTGAAGGCGCTCGCCGTCGCTGTCGCGTCGAGGGCACCGGCGCTTGCCGACGACACCGGCCTCGAAGTCGACGCGCTCGACCGGCGCGCCGGGCGTGCGTAGCGCCCGGTACGCGGGCGAGCACGCTCGCTATCAGGACAACGTCGAGAAGCTGCTCGCCGCGCTTCGAGACGTCGTCCCGGCTCGCCGCACGGCGCGCTTCCGTACGGTCGCGATGGTGTGCTGGCCCGACGGCCGCGAGGTGCTCGCGGAGGGCGTGGTAGCAGGGCGCATCGCGGATGCGGCTCGAGGAGACCGCGGGTTCGGCTACGACCCGGTGTTCATCCCGGACGAAGGCGACGGCCGGACGTTCGCGGAGATGTCGGACGCCGAGAAGCACGCACTGTCCCACCGAGGTCGGGCACTGCGGGCGCTGGCGAGGAAGCTGGGCTGAGTCACCAGCTTCGGAGGTCGATCGCCCAGGTGTCGATCACTTCGTCACCGCGCGTGATGTGCACACGATCGTGCAGTGCCATCGTCGGATCCACATGCGCTGGCATGACCCTCGACGCGGTCGCCGACGCGGAGTCCGGCGAGCGGGCCGTCGGCTTCCGGCGCGAACGTCGTGTGCTCGTCGGAGCAGAACCACACCTTGGCGGCGTCGATCGACGGGTCGCCGTGATCCATCCCGAGCGACTTGAGGCCGGCGTCGCACACCATCCACTTCGCGGACACCGAGATCACTGTCGCCCACACCGCGAGGGCCTGCCGAAACGGAAGGTCGAGCCGCGCGTAGTACGTGTCCATGAGCGCGTACGAGCCACACTGGATCTCGCTCGCCCACTGGTGGAGGTCGTAGGTGCCGGTGCCGCCGGCAGAGGTGACGTCGCCTCCCACCCCCTCGTGCGCCGCGCGCAGCTTCGCCATGGATTCCTCGACCTGCACAGCGCGATCGGCGCGGTCGACGACCGGCATGACCTGTCCCTCGTAGCCCATGACTCCGCGCACGCTCAGGCCGCGGCTACGAGCGAGATCGGCAAGTCGTCCCGCGTCGTCGGGGCTCACACCCGCACCGGGGGAGCCCGACGTTCACGTCGATCAGCACCTCGGCGATGCCGGCGTTGGCGGCGGCGTCGATGGTCGCCTCGCTGTCGACGGCGACCGTGACGCGGGCGTCCGTGATGCGCTGCCATCGCCGCGAGCCGACCGGGATCGACCGTCTCGTTCGCGAGCAGCAGGTCTTCGCCGAGGCCGGCCTTCGCCATCCCGATCATCTCGAGTGGCGTCGCGCAGGTGAAGGTTCGGTGCCCGACAGCAGCCTGCTCCGCGGCGAGCGCGGTGCACTTGTGGGCCTTGACGTGGGGGCGACAGCGGCTGCCGGGCAGCGCGCTCGCCATCGTGGCGAGGTTGTGTTGCAGATCGTCGGCATCGACGATGAGCGCGGGAGTCGAGAGGTCCTGCAGCTCCACGGGCGGCGACGCTACTGGGCGACCGCCGCCTCCGCGATCAGCGATTCATCCGGAGCGCGCAGGGTCTTGGTGATCACCAGGTACAGCACGCCCCACACGATCTCGATGCACGCCAGTCCCACGATCGTCGGACCGACACCGACGACGCCCGACACCCATCCCGCGAGCGCGAGCGAGAGGCTCATCGTCATCGTCACCAATGCGAAGTCGGCCGCGAAGATGCGTCCTCGGAGCGCGTCGGGCGTGACGACCTGCAGGCCGTAAGTCGAGAACGTCCATTGGCAGCCGCCGCCGAGATGGGCGATGAGAACGAGCACCGCCGCGACGGCGATACCCGGAGCGAAGGGCACGAGCCCGTAGGCCACGCCATAGACGATCGACGCGACGCCACACGCGAGCAGCAGGCCGTGCACACCGCGTTTCGCGACGCGGTTTGCCAGCAAGGGTCCCGCGACGACCCCGAGTCCGCGCATCGTGAGCAGCAGCCCCGTCCCGCCGTCGCCCGCGTCGAACGTCTTCTCGGCAAGCACCGCGAGCAGGCCGACCACCCCCGTCCCGAGGCCGAAGCCCGCCTTCGAACCGAGCAGCGCGAGCACTTGCGGTCGGTGCCACGCGTACCGCAGTGCCTCCCACGTGTCGAAGAGCGGGCGCATGCGGATCGTGCGGTCGGGTTCGTTTCCCTCCTCGCGCATGCGACGGCGCACGCTGAAGATGAGGACGCCGGCGACGGCGAAGCTCAACGAGTTGGCGATGAACGCCGCATCCCGACCGAAGACAACGGTGAACACGGCGCCGAGCGCGGCGCCGATCGCGAGCATGGCTCCCCACGTCGACGACATGAGCGCAGTGGCGAGCGGTAGGTCCTTCTTGTCGACGAGGTTGGGGAGGGCGGCGTTCGAGGCGGGCGCGAAGAATGCGCCGAGTGCGGCGATCGTGCCTTGCGCGACGAAGGCCATCCACACGCGACCTGGACCCACGAGCAGAAAGCCGAGCGCGGCGACCGCCTGGATCGAGGATGCGATCACGAGCACCTTGCGACGATCGAACCGGTCGGCGACCGTGCCGGCGAGCGGCGTGACGAAGAACGCGGGGAGGCTCTGCGCGACGAAGACCATCGCGGCTGCGAAGCTGGAGTCCGTCAGGTCGAGCACGAGCCCGAGCACCGCGACCGTCGCGAACCAGTCGCCCATGTACGAGATGACCTGCGCGGTGAAGAGCGTCCGGAAGTCACGATTGCGGCGCAGGAGCGAGAGCATCAGGCGCGAGGCACCCACACGAGCGCGAGGTCGACCACCTTCACGTCGGTCTTCTCGAGCGGTACCTGGATGATCTCGATCGCAGCAGCGGCGGCAGCCGCCTCCGCCTTCACCGCCTCGAGGTCGGCGACGAAGTCCTCCTCGAGATCGCCGAGCGCGTCCTGCTTCGCGGCGGCGCGGTTCGCCGCGCTTTCGACGCGCTCGTTCGCGGTCGATGCGCGGCCCGTGCCGCGCGAGATCGAACGGCCCATCGAACGGGTGTTGCGCTTGCCGCCGAGGAAGTCACCGAGAATCGACGTGGCCGCGTCGACGATCGAGTCGTTGCGAGTGGCATCAGCCTGAGCCTGCTGCACCTCGACTCTGTCCTGCGCGGCCGCAAGGGCCTCGCGAGCCTTGCGGAACCGCGGCTCGTACTTCCCGCGCAAGGCCGCCATCTTGGTGTCGGCCAGGAGGTCGGCCGCCTCGGCGCAGCGCTGGGCGAACGCCGCCGCCGTCTCGCCCGGCCGGCCGTACAGCTTGAGCTTGGCGTTGCGGGCGATGTCCATCGTGCGGGTGCGCACCAGCTGATCGACGAGGTTTCGCTGGAGCGACGCCCAGTACGTCTTCGTCGCGATCGGCGCCTCGGGCAGTGCGTACTGCGCGCTGGGCGGCGGTGTCGTCGTCAGGTTGCGCTCGTCGTAGTCGACGCCGAGCGCGGCGGAGGGATCGGGCGTCGGAAGAAGCGGGCACAAGACGGTCTCCCACTCCACGGTCTCGCGGAGCGCGGCCTTGTCGTCGTCGAACAACATGCTCACGCGAGCGACGGCCGCCGCAACGAGGTGTGTGCCTCCGGCGACCCCACCTACGTCTGCGGCCCACGGTGCGGCCGGATCGAGCCAGCGGACGGGCACGCTGTCGGCGACCTTCGGCGCGACCGGTGATGCGTTGGCCGGCGGCGGAGTCGTTGCTGGCGCTTCCATGGGCGCGGCGGGCGCGGCGCTCGGTGGTGGGGGCAGCGCCGCCGCGGTGGTTCCGGGTGCCGGTGGCGGGAGCGCTTCGGGAGGCGCGGTGAGTGAGGCGATCTGCTCGCGGGTGAGCGGACCGCGCAGGTAGGCCATCGCCCACCGCGTGGTGAACACCGTCGGCTGGTCGATTCCGGCTCGCTTCAGGACGAACTCCCGCTTGCCGAGGCCACTGATGGTGTCACCGATCGCGGCGACATCGATGCTTCCCGACGCCGCGGCCATCCCATCGAGCAGGCGCGCCTTGTCCCGCTCGGTTTGCAGCCGCCCGATCATCCAGGTGCCGGCGTTCGAGATCGCCTTGTAGTCGAGGTCGACGGGGTTCTGCGTCGAGAGCACGAGGCCGACGCCGAATGCGCGCGCCTGCTTGAGCAACGTGAGGATCGGCTTCTTCGAAGGAGGTTCCGCGGTCGGAGGCGCGTAGCCCGCGACCTCGTCCATGTACATGAGCGCGCGCAGGTCGGTGGTGCCGCTCTGACGGCGCATCCACGTCACGAGCTTCCCGAGCAGCAGCGAGGTGACGAACTGGCGCTCGGGATCAGACAGGTGCGCGATCGTCACGATCGCGGCGGCGGGCTTCCCTGCCGGCGACGTCAGGAGACGGTCGATGTCGAACGGCACGCCCTGCGTCCACGCGGCGAAGGACGGTGAGGCCAGCAGGCCATTGAGGCGGAGGGCGAGCGCGGTGCGGTCCTTCGGCGGGAAGAACGTGTCGACCTCGAAGACCCCGAGCTTGCGCACCGGAGGTTGTTGCACCTGCCCGACGAGCGTGGCGAGGTCGAGGTCTCGGCCCGCGGTCCAGGACGCGGCGACGATGTTCGACAGAAGGATGTGCTCACGACTCGACAGCGGGTCGGCGTCGACGTCCACGAGGCCGAGCAGTCCCGACACGAACCCCTCCACCTCGTCGCCGATCGTTTCTGCGTCGGCGTTCTTCGGAGCCTGTAACGAGCCCACGAGGTTGAGCGGCACGCCCGACGTCGAGCCCGGCGTGTAGATGGTGATGTCGGCGGCGCTCCGCAGCGCCGCAATGCGGCCGGGGTCGACGCCCCATGACGCGAGTCCCTCGCGCCACTTCGTCGCCTCCTGCTCGGCGAACTCGTCGGGCGTCGCGCCGGCCCGTGCCGCGTCGCCTTCGTTGATCCATGGGCGGAAGTCGGCAGGGCGCAACTCGGGGAACGTGAGGGCGAGGTTGGTGAGGTCGCCTTTCGGGTCGATGATCAACGCGGGCACGCCGGAGAGCAGTGCCTCCTCCACCAGGACGAGGCCGAGGCCGGTCTTGCCCGACCCGGTCATGCCGACGATCACGCCGTGGGTCGTGAAGTCGCTCGCCGGGAGCATCACGGGGGTGCCTTGGCGCTCGTGGGTCGCGGCGTCGATCTGCTCACCGATGTACAGCTGGCCCCTCGCCACGTCGGTCATCGCCCGCGACGGTAACTTGACGGGCGATGCAGTTCCGCAAGCTCGGGCACAGCGATCTCGTGGTGTCGGAGATCGCGCTCGGATCGTGGCTCACCCTCGCCGGCGGCATCGATGCCGCGACCGCCGAGGCGTGCGTGCACCGGGCGCTCGACCTCGGAATCAACTTCATCGACACCGCGAACGAGTACGGACGTGGCGCCGCGGAAACCCTCCTTGGCAACGCGCTTCGGGGCATCGACCGCGACTCGTATGTGCTGGCGACGAAGGTGTTCTTCCCGATGTCGGACACCGATCGGGGGCTGAGCGCGCCCCAGTCCGCAAGCAGCTCGATGCCTCGTCGGAACGGCTGCGTACGGACCACGTCGATCTCTACCAGTGTCGCCGTTACGACCCCGAGACGCCGCTCGAGGAGACGAGCGACAGCGACACCGATGGTCACGAAACCCAGGAGGCGTCGGCACGTGCTCACACCTGAGATCGTCGAGACGTTCCAGCGCGACGGCTTCGTCGTCGTGCCCGACCTGCTCTCGGCCGACGAGGTCGAGCACTTCGAGGCGGCCGTCACGGGCGCAGTGCGTCGCCGCCGCGAGGGCATCGACATCGCTCCGCTGGCGGAGCGCAGCCGCTACCAGCAGTCGTTCATCCAGTGCATGAACCTCTGGGAGGACGACGGCGAGGTCGCGCTGCTGACGTTTCACCAGCGGATCGGCCAAGCGGCCGCCGAGCTCCTCGAGGTCGACGCCGTTCGCCTCTGGCACGACCAGGCGCTCTTCAAGGAGGCGGGCGGACGCGAGACCGACGCGCACCAGGATCATCCGTATTGGCCGATCGCCGAGACCGCCTCAGTGACCGCGTGGATCCCCCTTGTCGGCTCGACGCTCGCATCGGGCGCGATGGGCTACGTGCCGGGCAGCCATCTCGTCGGCATGCGCAAGTTCGTCAACATCTTCTTCGGCGAGCCCCACGACATCCTCGCCGACCCCGAAATCAGCGGAATCGAGCCCGTGTACGTCGAGGTGCCGGCCGGATCGGTCGCGTTCCACCACGGGCTCACCGTGCACCTCGCGAAGCCGAACACCACTGACCGCGATCGTGCCGTCCACACGATCATCTACTTCCCGGACGGGAGCACGCGCGGCTATCCGTTCCCGCACTTCAGCGTGGATCGAGGCTCCATCGAGGTCGGCGAGGTCATAAACAGCGACGCCACGCCTGTCGCGTGGCCGCGTCCGGTTGGTGAGCCGATCCCGCGTGTGCCGGCCGTCCCGCTCCAGATCGGCGGCCCGATCGCCGCCTCGAAGATCATCGAGCCGTCTGCGCTGCCCAAGAGTGCGGGCGGAGGGACTCGAACCCTCACGGATCGCTCCACCGGGACCTAAACCCGGCGCGTCTGCCAATTGCGCCACGCCCGCGCGTGCGAAGTCACGGTACCGGGTGGGGGTTGGGCAACCGCTGCCCGGTAGCCTTCGAGTCATGGAACAGCCCGACTTCTTCTCTCCTGCCGCGCAGCAGGAGGGCACCGCGCTCGAGCGGATGGACATCTTCAACCGGCTGCTGAAGGAGCGCATCGTCTTCCTCGGCACCGACGTGAACGACGACGTCGCGAACTTCATCACCGCGCAGCTGCTGTACCTCGAGGGCCAAGACCCCGAGAAGGACATCTGGCTGTACGTGAACTCGCCCGGCGGTTCGATCACCGCCGGCATGGCGATCTACGACACGATGCAGTTCATCCGCTCCGATGTCGCCACGATCTGCATGGGCCTCGGCGCGTCGATGGGCCAGTTCCTGCTCTCCGCGGGCGCTGCCGGCAAGCGGTACGCGCTGCCACACGCCGCGGATCATGATGCATCAGCCCTCGGGGGGTATCCGCGGCCCGGCGTCCGACATCAAGATCCAGGCCGAGCAGCTCGCCTACATCAAGAGGCTGATGGCCGAGCGCATCGCGTTCCACACTGGCCAGACAGTCGAGCAAGTCGAGCTCGACTCAGACCGCGACCGGTGGTTCACCGCCGAGCAAGCCAGGGAGTACGGCCTGATCGACCACGTCATCCTCAAGCGCGGCGAGGTGATCTGACGGGACCTGCCGTCACGGCGTCGTCAGAGACGGCGACGCTCCGCCCAGGTCGATGCCGCACTGCACCCGGGTGAATTCCTGCACGTTGGTGCTCGCAGCGAGGAACTCCGGGTCGAGGGCGGCGGCGAACAGATCGGCGACGCCGTCTTCGTCGGCGGGATCCGCGGCAGCAATCTGATCGACGAGGTCGGCGATGGTGCGGACGTCGTCCTCGATGCTGGGCGGCGCCGTGTCTACGAGCCGGTCGAACGCGTCGACGGCCGCCTGCGCGGCCACCGGGTCTTGTACGTCGCCCGCGAGCGATGTCTGGCCCTCGACGACCGCAGCGCAATAGGCCGTGGCGTCCTCGGTCTCGCCGCTCCCGCCGTCGTCACCGCCGCACCCAGCGGCGACCATTGCGACCGCGAGGAGCGCAAGACAGGCGATCGGCGCACGTGACATGGTCTGAGAGAGTGTCACACCCCCTCGCTACCTTTTGGTCATGGATCGGGGTGGAGTGGCGCGGCTGACGACGGTGCCGTTCGGGCGCGCCGCGACTGACGCCCTCGCGGACATCATCGCGGCGGCCAAGGCGGGCGACCCGCTCGCGCCCGTGACCGTCATCGTTCCCGGCAACCTCACCGGCCTCGCGCTACGCCGAGAGCTCGGCGCGCGCCCTGGAGGCATCGTCAACGTCCGCTTCATGGTGCTCGACCGCCTTTGCGAGCTCCTCGGCGCCGGCACCCTCGCTGCGCAAGGCCGCACCCCGCTCGACGACGGCATTCGAGCGGCTCTCGTACGCCAGGTGCTCGCGGATGGACCGCCGCCGCTCACGCGTGTCGCGACTTCTCACACAACTGAGGCCGCGGTCGCCGAGTTCCTCGACGAGCTCGCGGACTCCGACGTCGATGCGCTCGAGCGCCTTCGACAGCACAGCGGTCGAGGCCGTGCGCTCGCCGCGCTCGCCGAGCGCATTCACGCGCGATCCGGGGCTTTCTATGACGCGCACGATGTGGCCAGCGCCGCTGCGGGCGCCATCGCGAGCGGTGTCGCCGATCTTCGAGATGTGGGCGGCGTGGTGTTGCATCTGCCTCATCGGCTGGGCAATGCACAGTTCGCCGTGGTCGACGCCCTTGCCGCTGCGCAACGGCTCTGGGCGATCGTGGGTCTGACGGGGGAACCCGATGCCGATGCGGTCGCCTCATCACTCGTCGACGCTCTCGAGCCCTTGCTCGGCCCCGCAGTGAGTGAGGCCGATGATCGGTCGGTCTCCACGAAGGTGGTGAGCGCGCCTGATGCGCCGGGCGAGGTGCGCGAGGCCATGCGCATCATCGCCGCCGAGCTCCAGCAGGGGCGGCCGCTGCATCGGATCGGTGTCGTGTATCGGTTGAGGGAGCCGTACGCCCAGCTGCTCGACGAGGAGCTCACCGCTGCGGGCATCCCCATGCATGGGCCCTCGGTTCGCACGCTCGCTCAAACTGTGACTGGCCGCACGCTTCTGGGTGCTCTCGCCTTGGTCGATGACGGCTTCAGCCGCGGAGCAGTGATCCGGTGGATGAGCGCGGCACCCATCCGCGTCGAGGGTGGGCGCCTCCCCACCGCGAAGTGGGCTCGTACTGCTCGAAGGGCGGGCGTAGTCCGAGGCGTCGACCAGTGGGATGACCGGCTCGGCCGCATTGTGAAAGACGAAGTCGAAGCCGCGCCATTGCTCGAATTCGTCGCTTGGCTCGCTTCCGAGTGCGACGTCAACGAACGTGACTCGTGGACGGAGTGGTCGGACTGGGCCCACTCCTTCCTCCGGCGGACTCTTGGGTCGCCCGCGGCGCGGCGCCGGTGGCCCGAGGCCGAGCTCGATGCGTACGACGCGGTCGAGCGGGTCATCGAAGGCTTCCGCACACTTTCTGACGTCGAGCCCGGCCCGATCAGCCGCGCTGCCGTCGTCGCGCACTTGGCCTCGCTGCTCGGGGCTCCCGCGGGCAGGCGCGGGCTGTTCGGCCAGGGTGTGCTCTGCGGATCGTTGCAACACGTCATCGGAGTAGACCTCGACGTTCTCGTCGTGCTGGGGATGGCCGAAGGGTCGTTCCCGCCCACGGGAGTCAGCGCTTCGCTTCTCTCGGAGTCAGAACGTGTCGCGATCGGCTCCCCGAAGCGCAGCGAGGCGCGGGCGTGCGACGAACGCCGCTCTTTCGTTGCCGCGCTCTCTTCGTCCCCTCGCCGGTGCCTGCTCCACCCCCGTGCGGGCGGCGAGCGCGTCGCCCACGCTTCGCCGTGGATTCCCCCGTCGTTGCTGCCGGGCCAGCAGCTGGTGGCTTCGTTCGACGCCGAGCTCGCGGATCCGCTCGGTCCGCCCGCATCGCTGCACGAGCGCGACTTACGGTCCTTGCGAGCGTGGTCGCGGTCCGCCCTCGCGCGAGCACCCGCTCGTCGCGGGTGACGCGGAGCTCGCGCGTGGCATCGCCGCCATCGAGGCTCGCAGCGGCGACGGGTTCTCGGAGTGGGAAGGCAACGTGGGCACCCACGAAGAGCTCGCAATCGGGGGCACGGTGCTGTCAGCGACCGCACTCGAGACGTGGGCGGCCTGTCCCGCGCACTATCTGTTCAAGAACGTTCTCGGCATCAGGGAGCAAGACGACGTCGACGACGTCGACGAGCTCGAAGCGCGCCACCGCGGCACTCTGGTCCACGCGGTTCTCGAGCGTCTCGGCCGCGAGCACCTCGGCCGCCATTCCGCCGACCAGCTCCCCCTCCCGTTGGAGCCAGAGTTCGTGCCGTGGACGCTCACGGGGCGCGACGCGATCGAGCGAGTGGCCGACGAGGTGTTCGCAGAGTTCGATCTGAGCGGGTTCGCCCCGTACCCGATCCTGTGGGAAGTCGAGAAGCGCCGGATCGTGCGCGATGTCGTACGAACGCTCGCCAAGGACGACCCCGACGCGATGCTGCTCGCCGTCGAGCATCGCTTCGGCGGTGACGAACAGCCGCCGTTCACCCTCACGCTCCCGAGCCGCCGCGTGCTCTCGTTCAGGGGCATGATCGATCGCGTCGACCGGCTGCACGACGGGCTTCGGGTCGTCGACTACAAGACCGGTCGCGCCGAGGGCCAGGACGAAGTCGAGGCCAAGATCCGGGCCGGCACCCGACTCCAGCTCCCTTTGTACGGGCTCGCCGCGCAACAGGAGTTCGACCCCCACGCCCCCGTGGATGCGGGCTACTGGTTCGTGTCGGCCAAGGGCGGGTGGAAGTCCGTCAGCATCAAGGTCGACCCCGAGGTCAAGCAGCGGTTCTTGGAGACGCTCGACACGATCTCCACCGAGATCGCCGAAGGCGTGTTTCCCGCGAACCCAGGTCCGGAGGACTACTTCAATTACGAGAACTGCAAGTGGTGTGAGTACGACCGCATCTGTCCGGCTGACCGGGACAGGGCGTGGCTCCGACTCCAGAACGCCCCCGCGCTGAAGCCCTATGTCGCGCTGGGCGCCTCCGCGGGTGTCGATGCGGACGAGGGGAGCGACGATGAGTGACGAGCGCCCGCCGCTGGACGACGACGTTCGGGTCACGGTTGCGACCGATCTCGCTCGCACGCTGTTCGTCGAGGCTGGTGCCGGGTCCGGCAAGACGACGGTCCTCGTGAGCCGCGTCTGCGCATTGGTCGAATCGGGCGTCGACCTGACCAAGATCGCCGCGATCACGTTTACCGAGAAGGCGGCCGCCGAGCTGAGGGTGCGGGTACGCGAAGAGCTGCGACGGCGTCCGCCGAGCCCGCTCATCGAGCGAGCGCTCGCGTCGCTCGGGGACGCTCCGATGTCGACGCTGCACTCGTTCGCCCGCCGGATTCTCACCGAGCACGGCTTGGCAGTCGGAGTGCCGCCGCGATTCGAGCTGCTCGACGAGGTGGGCGAGGCGATCTACCTCGAGAACCAGTGGCGGCACCTTGCCTCCCGTCTGTTCGACCCTGACGGCGAGTTGAGCGACGTCGTCGCGAGAGCCGTCGAGCTCGGCATGGGCACGAAGCACCTCCGTGAGATCGCTGCCGCGATGCATCAGAGCTACGACCGGCTCCGCGAGGTTCCGCGACCCTATGAGTGGCCTTCGAAGCAGGTGCAGCTGGCTCCGGTTGATCTGTCCGGCTACATCGAGGCGCTTCGCGGGCTCTCCACCGACGATCCCATCCTCATCGACCATCTGCATCAAGCTGAAGATGCCCGGACGGACCTCGAGGCCATCGACGTGGTGCGTACCGATGTCAAGCTGCCGGGAGGAAACAAGGGCAAGCCCGCCCGGGAGGCCCTGACGGAGCTCAGGACGAGTCTCCGCCGCGACGTCATCACCGAGCTGGTGGCGCCGATGGCGGCAACGGTCCTCGAGTGGGCGGCGACGCGCACGAGCGACGGGGAGCTGCTCTTCCACGACCTGTTGGTGCTCGCGCGCGACGCGCTCCGCGACCCGGAAGTCCGCGCCTCGTGTCGCGTTCGTTACGAGCGCATCCTCATCGACGAGTTCCAGGACACCGATCCGCTCCAGATCGAGATCGCTGTCCTCCTCGCATCGTCTCGGCCGGACATCGCTGACCGGCGGTGGGACGACGTCCCCCTGACGGCTGACGACGCGGGGCGGTTGTTCTTCGTCGGTGATCCGAAGCAGTCGATCTACCGGTTCCGCCGGGCCGACATCGACCTGTACCGGCGAGCTCAGACCGTCTTCGCTCATTCGCCGCTCTACCTCACGGAGAACTTCCGCACGGTGGAGTCGATCGTCGACTTCGTGAACGGGCTGTTCGATCCGTGGATGGGCAGCGCCCCGGAGGGGACCCAGCCCGAGTACGTGGAGCTCACTGCCCACATCGCCAACCACGACCCTGGTCCTGCGGTCGAGACGATCGGCGGTGAAGACGAGATACCCGCCGCGGAGGTCCGCGCCCTTGAAGCCGACGCCGTTGTGCGGGTCATCGCGTTCGCGAAGCAGCAGGGATGGCAGGTGCGCGATCCCCTCACTCGTGCGTTCCGGCCAGCGCGATACGCGGACATCGCAGTGCTCATGCCGACGAGGGCATCGCTGCCTGCACTCGACCATGGCCTCGACGCGGCCGGCATCCCGGCCCGCGTGGAGAGCCGCACGCTGATCTGGAACACGGCCGAGGTGCGCGACCTCACCGCCGTTCTCACTGCCGTGAGCGATCCGAACGATCAGGTGGCGATAGTGGCCGCGTTGCGCTCACCCGGGCTGGCCTGTTCCGACCTCGACCTCTCCACCTGGAGGTGGAAGGGCGGACGATGGTCCTACATCAGCGGCGACCCGGCGTTGGTCGACTCGAGCGACCGCGTCGCCGCGGGGCTCGCCGTTCTCCGCGGCCTGCATCGTGAACGGTGGTGGCTGTCGATCGGGGAGATGGTCCGCCTCGTCATCGAGGCGTGTCGGTTCAGGGAGCTCGCGTTCGCTCACGCGCTGGCCGCGCGACCGATGGCGCCGCATCGACTTCGTGCTCGCGCAGGCTCGGGCCTTCGAGGAGGCGGGCGGCACCTCGATCGAAGAGTTCGTCTCGTGGTGTCGAGACCAGGCCGAGCGCGAGGTGTGGGTCAACGACGCGATCGCGCCAGACCCCGACGACGACGCGGTGCGCATCCTCACGGTGCACGCGTCGAAGGGCCTGGAGTTTCCGATCGTCGTGCTGATGGGGCTGAACTCGCAGCACCGCGCGAGCGGTCCACCGGTCCTGTGGGGGGAGCACGGACCCGAGCTGAAGGCGGGACCAGAGAAGGGCGACCGGTTCGAAACGGATCGGTATGGTCCTCTCTGGAACGCAGAGAAAGGTGCCCTGGCCGCCGAGCGTGTGCGGCTCGCGTACGTGGCGATGACCAGAGCCCGCGATCGGCTGGTGGTCAGCCTCTTCCGGGGCACGCGCGGTGAGACCTTGGCGAAAGGGGTTGCGACCCACTGCCCGCCAGTCACCGAGCTCGACACAACAGAGCTGCCCGTGCCTGCACCCGCCATTGAGATCGCAGAGCCCGTAGCCGACTCGGCAGCACTTGGCGATCGTGACGCCTGGATCTCGGAGCGAGCCGTCAATCTGGCGCGACTCGGACGCTCGCCAGCGATCGCGGCGACCCGGCTCAAGGCCCCGGTCGCGATGACAGAGGGGGATGAGGACGATCCGGGCCCGGAGGACGAGGAGATCGTCGAGGTCGCAGCAACCGAGGAGGCGGACGACCGGATCGACGATCAGCCTCCGTGGCGGCGAGGTCGCGCGGGCACCGCGATCGGGCGCGCTGTGCACGCGGTGCTGCAAACCGTCGATCTCGCGACGGGCGAGGGCGCGGACACGCTCTCCGTCGCCCAGGCGGCAGCCGAAGGGGTGCCGGCACTCGCGGGCGAGATCGAACGGCGGGTGCGACAGGTGCTCGAAGCGCCGAGCGTCAAGGAAGCCGTGGCGACCGGTCGCTACTGGCGGGAGGTGTTCCTCGCCGCCCCGGTCGAAGGCCGGGTGCTCGAGGGGTTCATCGACCTGCTGTACGAGAACGCCAACGGCGAGCTGGTGATCGTCGACTACAAGACCGACGGCGTGCGCAACGAGGCCGAGGCGGACGCGGCGGTGGCGCGCTACCGGTTGCAGGGGGCGGCGTATGCGCTGGCGGTGTCCTCATCGCTCAATCGACCGGTCGTTCGGTGCGTGTTCCTGTTCGCCAACCCGACACGTTGGTTCGAGCGCGACCTGCGTGACTTGGAGGCCGCGTGCGACGAGGTCGCGGGGTTGGTCGCCTCAGCCTGACCGCGCCGCGAGCGCGCGAGCCCGCAGGTCGGAAACGCCGTGCTCGAGCCCTTCCGGATCGCGGAAGATCGCACTTCCCGCGACGAGCAGGTTCGCGCCAGCAGTGACCGCGCCGGCGACGGTGGTCGGGCCGATGCCACCGTCGACCTCGATGCCGACGTCGTAGCCGCTCGCCTCGATCATCCGAGCGACCTCGGCGATCTTCGGCTCCATCGTGGCGATGTACTTCTGTCCGCCCCAGCCCGGGTTCACTGTCATCACGAGCACGTGGTCCACCAGGTCGAGCACGTGTGCCACCGCCGAGGGAGGAGTAGCGGGGTTGATCGCCACCGCGGCGCGCGCACCGAGCTCGCGGGCGGCGCCAAGCGTGCGATGGAGGTGGCGAGTGGTCTCGGCGTGCACGATCAGCGTTTCGCAGCCCGCGTCGTACATCGGCTTGAGCATCTGCTCGGGCTTCTCGATCATCATGTGCGCCTCGAACGGCACGCTGACTACTGGGCGGATGGCCGCAATCGTGTCGGCACCGAACGTGATGACCGGCACGAACTGCCCGTCCATCACGTCGAACTGGATGCGGTCACAGCCCGCCTTCTCGAGCTCGATGCAGCCCTCGGTGAGCCGGCCCTGGTCGACGGGGAGCACCGACGGGATGATCGCGATCTCGCGCACGCGATGAGGTTACGCCGCGAGCCGTACGCTCGGTCAGTGCCCACCACCCTCCGGCTCCGGCCCTCCTCGATGGCCGCGGGCGGCTCGGCGCTCGCCCGAGACGACGACGGCCGAGTCGTGTTCGTCGACGGTGCGCTGCCGGACGAGCTCGTCGAGGCCGAGGTGTTCGACGAGCACACGGACTACGCGCGCGCCGTAGTCGTCGAGGTCATCGAGCCGGCCGAGGGGAGAGTGGCCCCACCGTGTCCGTACGTCGGCGCCGGGTGCGGGGGCTGCGGTTGGCAGCACGTCGCACCCCAGGTGCAAATCGAGCTGAAGCGCGACATCGTGCTCGACGCACTGCGGCGGATCGGGCGACTGACGTCCGCGGACGTGTCGGCGGGCCAGCCGCTGCCATCGACGGGTTACCGCACGACCGTGCGGATGGGTGTGCGCGACGGGCGCGCCGCGTTCCACGGCCATCGCAGCCACGACCTCGTCCCGATCGACGAATGCCTCGTCGCGCACCCGTTGCTCCACGACCTCATCGGCAGCGGACGCTATGAGGGCGCGACCGACGTCACGCTGCGATGTGGCGCGGCGACGGGGGAGCGGCTCGTCCTCGCCTCCCCGCACGCGCATGGGGTGGAGGTTCCTGACGACGTCGTCGTGATCGGAGCGAACGAGGTGAAGCGAGGCCGCACCGCGCGAATCCACGAGGTCGTGGGTGGCCGGCGGTTCCTCATCTCGGCGACGTCGTTCTTCCAGGCCCGTACCGATGGGGCGGAGGCGCTCGTCGATGCGGTGAGACAGGAGTTCGTCGACGACGACGAGGCCGGCACGTTCGTCGATGCCTACTGCGGCGTCGGCCTGTTCGCCGGATTGCTCGGCGCCGGGCGCAAGATCGTCGCCGTCGAACGGCACGGACCAGCGGTGCGCGACGCACGCGACAACCTCGGGCGTGACGCCCAGGTCGTGCGCGCCGAGATCACGGCGTGGGACCCGGTTCCCGCCCGTGTCGTGGTCGCCGATCCGGCCCGCCCCGGCCTCGGCGGCAAGGCGGCCGCTCGCCTGGCGGCCACCGGGGCGACCCGGCTGGTGCTCGTGAGCTGCGACCCGGCCTCCCTCGCCCGGGACGTGGGCATCCTCACGGGGCTGGGCTTCGTGCACCGCCGTTCCACCCTGGTGGATCTGTTCCCCCACACCCCCCATGTCGAGGTCGTCACGAGGTTCGACCGGGTGGCGTGAACGAACGGCCTGACGAAGGCGTGATCCAGACCGGTCGGCGACGTATCTAGATCGTGACGGCCGAGCCGCTTCGCGACGCGAGTGACGCGACCCTGGTCGTCGCCATCGCGCGCTACCGGCAGGACGCCCTCGCGGAGGCCTACCGGCGGCACGCGGGGGCCGTCTACGGCCTGGCCCGGCGCCTCCTCGCGAGCGAGTCGATCGCGGAGGAGGTCACCCAAGAGGTCTTCCTACGGCTTTGGAACCATCCCGATCGCTTCGAGCCCGGACGAGGGTCACTGCGCTCCTATTTGCTCGCCCAGACCCACGGCCGGTCCGTCGACGTGCTGCGCTCGGAAGGTGCCCGTCGCCGACGCGAGGAGCGGGAGGCTCGCGCGACCGCGGAAGGCGGCTACGACCTCGAGCACGAGGTCTGGGATCTCGCCACGGCGGAGCGGGTGCGCGAGGCGGTCTCGTCGCTGCCCGACGGCGAGCGGAGGGCGATCGAGCTCGCGTACTTCGGCGGCCACACCTACCGTGAAGTCGCGAGCATGTTGCGGGAACCAGAGGGCACAGTGAAGAGCCGCATCCGCTCCGGGTTGAAGCGGATGCGCACACACCTCGTCGACATCGGCACCGGAGGGCCGTCATGGACCGACGCCTGACCGCCACCGAGATGGACGAGCTGCTGGGCGCGTACGCGCTCGACGCGGTGGATGCCGACGAGCGCGAGCAGATCGAGGACTATCTCGAGGAGAACCCGCGGGCCCGCGCCGAGGTGGCCGAGCACCGTGAGGTCGCCGCGATGATGTCCCTGGCCGGTGGGCGTGCCCCCGACGGTGTGTGGGATCGCATCGCCGACACGATCTCCACCGAGGTGCCGCCGGCCCTACGGCTCGCACCCGTGGTGCCGATCGAGTCGAAGCGCCGCTCGCGGTGGCCGGCTGTCCTGGGGTCGGTCGCCGCGGCGGCGATCGTGGTCCTCGGCCTGACGGTCGTGCGCCAAGGCCAGGAGATCAACGACCTCAACGAAGCGGTCGCGGCTGATGCGCTCGCCGTCGGCGCAGCCGAAGCGATGACCGATCCCAACGCTCGACTCACCGCTCTGCACACTGACGACGGCGTGGCCATGGCCGATGTGGTGGTGCAGCCAAACGGGCAGGGCTACCTCGTGCCGCGCACGATGCCCACCCTCGCGTCCGATCGCACCTACCAGATGTGGGGCGTCATCGGCGATGAGGTCATCTCACTCGGGGTGCTCGGCAACGAGCCCACCGTCTCGGCATTCAGCACCGATCCGAACGTCCAAAGCGTCCTGATCACCGACGAGGTCGCGGGCGGCGTGGCGGTGACGCAAGAGGTGCCGGTCAGTCAGGGCGAGCTGGCCTGACCGTCAGCGCCGCGACCGCCGCGGAGTCGAGGTACTCGTCGATACGCGTGACGCGTCCGTCGTGCACCCGTCCGACGATGCACGCCGGCATCGAGAACGGCTGACCGCTCGGGGCGACGCCCTTGCCGACGTGCTGCTGCACGAAGCCGCCCTCGAACGCCGAGCGGCGCACCTCCTCGTAGCGCCATCCTTTGACGTGGTCGATCACCCAGCGCAGCACGACGAGGTTCTGCTCGACGGGCTGCTCGATCTCGTCGTTGTTGTGCCAGACGACCGCGTCCGGGGCGTAGATCCCACGGATGGCATCGACGTCACCCTCCTCGATCGCGGCAAAGAATCGGGCAGCGACTGCTTCGACCTCCGCGGCGGAATCGGCCATCGGCGGACGCTACCCGGCGAATGGGAGGGCGGGTCGGGCCGGTGCGAGACTGTCTCCCGGCATGAGCCTCGCGACCTCCGAACCTCCCGCTCCGCCGCCGGCCGGAGAGTCTCCCTCGCCGGTCCGAGCGGTGGCGATCGCGGTCGCGGTGGCGATCGTGCTGCTCACGGTCGCTGCGTTCTTCGCGGTACGGGCGCAGTCGGACGAGTCCGCCGATGACGGGTGGGGTGGGGAGCTGCTCAGTGCGCCCCTTGCGAAGCCCGACTTCACGCTGACCGACACCGAAGGGCGGCCGTACGACTTTCGAGCATCGACCGACGGCTTCGTGACTCTCCTCTTCTTCGGCTACACGAGCTGTCCAGACGTGTGTCCCTTGCACATGGGCAACATTGCCGCCGTGCTGCGTGAAGTCTCCGGGGAGGTCGAGGAGAAGATCAAGGTCGTGTTCGTGACGACGGATCCCGCCGCGACACACCGGCTGTCCTTCGCGACTGGCTCGATCGGTTCGACACCACGTTCGTCGGGCTCACCGGCACCGCTGAGGAGATCCTCGCGGCGGAGCGGCGCCGCGCACGTGCCCGAGGCACAGCTCGAGATCCAACCGGCCGACGAGAGCTACGTCGTGGCGCACTCCAGCCAGGTGCTCGCCTACTCCCTGGACGATCAAGCCCACCTCGTGTACCCGTTCGGTGTCCGCCAGTCCGAGTGGGCCGGTGACCTCCCCCGTCTCGTGACGAGCGAGTGGCAGTCGTGAGCTTCTGGTGCCAGGCCCTCAAGGAGCCGTGGTCCTGGCAGTTCCGCGCGTACCCCGGCGTGTGGTTGGCGGCGGGCCTCCTCGCGTTCGCGTACTTCCGCTCGGTGTGGCGACGCCACCGGCGCACCGGCGCGCCGATCGACCGCCGAAAGGCGCTGTGGTTCGCCCTCGGATGGGCGGTGCTGTGGCTCGCGAGCGACTGGCCGCTCGCGACGCTCGGCGCCAGCTACCTCGCATCCGCGCACATGGTGCAGTACATGCTCTACACGCTCGTGGCCGCGCCGCTGCTCGTGCTCGGCACACCCGAGTGGATGGCCCGCCGGGTCGCCGAGCGGTTCCGCATCTACCGCACACTGCGGTTCCTGGCGCGACCAGTCGTCGCGGCGATCGCATTCAACGTCGTGCTGCTCGTGACGCACACCCCGATCGTCGTCGACAACGTGCGCACGACTCAGCTCGGCGGCTTCGCGCTCGACCTGCTCTGGCTCGCGTCCGGCGTGATCTTGTGGCAGCCGCTGATCAGCCCGTTGCCCGAGCTCATCCACAAGTCGTTCCCGGTGCGGATGGTGTACCTGTTCCTCGCCGCGGGTGTGTTCGCAATGATCCCCGGCGGCTTCCTCACGTTCTCGAGCTTCCCGCTGTATCGCACCTACGAGCTCGCGCCGCGCATCCAAGACTTCGGTGCGCTCTCCGACCAGCAGCTCGCCGGGGCGATCATGAAGATCGGCAACATCCCGATCGTCTGGACGGTCATGGCGGTGCTGTTCTTCAGATGGGCGACGGTCGAACGAGACGGCCCGCCGGCGCGCAAACCGGTGAGCTCGCCAGGCAGCCGCAGCTCCTGGGGGATAGGGTCGCGCCCCGGAGGGAGGGGCGATGCGACGGGTCGCGCTGCTCATCACGTTGTTGCTCGTCTTCGCAGTCGCGTTCTCGACACCGGCGGGTGCGGTGAACCTCACGGGAGGATGCGAGGGATCCGCTGTCTCGCTCTCAGAGGACGGCGACGAGCTGATGGCGTTCTCCGCTCCGAGTGACGAGCCCGGGACGAAGGGCAACCCCGTGCTCGTCGACTACGACGGCACTGTGTCGTACGAGGGCTCCGGTCCTTTGATGCTCGACAACGGCTGGAGCATCAAGGTCGGTGGGGTGGAGGTCGATTCGGGTGGCGACGACAACGCGGGCGGTGACTCCACGACCGAGGGCGTGGCCGAGGTCGCTGACTACCTTCCGTTCGAGATCACCGGGCTGTTCTACGTCGAGGGTGAGATCTCCGGCGACGGTGGTGAGTGCGCAGGGAACGGCTACGTCAAGCTGGTCGGATCGCCCATCGGGACGGTGCCCTGGATCGCCGCGCTCGGCCTGATCGTCGTGGGTCTCGGTCTCGGGTTCCTCGCGTTCCCGAAAGCGGCGGCCGCCAGCCGACTCCCGGCGATGTCACTCCCGCCGGACGACCTGCCGAGCGCCCCCGCACCGCCACCCCCACCGCCTCCTCCCCCTCCGTCCTCACCCCCGCCTCCGTCACCACGCTCGCCGCCTTCCCCACCCCCGCCGCCCGACAGCGCCGTCACGTGACCCGCGACCGCCACCCGATCCGCGGCTTCTTCGCGGGGATGCTCGTCGGCGTCGGAGTCGTGATCATGCTCGTGATCTACGCGAAGGCGGCGTACACAACGCCGTGGCCGCTGCTCGGCATCGTCGGGGCGTTCGCGGTCGTCGGAGTGCTGGTGGGACTGTTCGGCCCGACACGCGGGAAGCGCGCCGCCGGTGTTACAGATCGAGTTGTTGCTCCAGCATCTGATGGAAGTGACGGATCTTCGTCTCCTGGTACAGCGACAGCGTGACGCCGGGCTTCACGGCGGCCTTCAGCCCGCGTTGCACACTCGGCAGGTTGAAGGCGTCCTGATCGAACACGCGGGCGAGGAAGCCGAGTTCGGGAGCGTCGGTCCAGCTGTCGTCCGCGCCGAGCCAGTGGATCGGCGCGGCCGGCGGCCGCTCGCCTGAGTACGGCGAGAGGAACATGCACTCCATGATCGATTCCTCATGGTTGTCGCCGTTCGGCCGGAACCGGTACACGATGCGGTTGTACGCACCCCACGGATGGAAGTTGGGGAACAGCGTGTAATAGAAGCTGTCGACGAGCTCCGCGTCGGACAGGTCCTCGGCAGCCTCGGCGCCGATGACGGGCGCCAAGGAGATGCGTGCCCCCGCCGCCGCCGCTTGGCGGGCCGTCATCCCGTCGGCGAGCTCGAAAGCGGGAGGTTCGTCGAGCCGGCGATCGGTCATGGCGTCGAACATCTCTTGCTCGGTCGGCGCCCACGAGAGGTGCGGGCTCGGCGTGCCGTTCGGCGTGATTGCCCGGCTGAACGTGCCGAACACGTCGTACTGCGAGTTCGCGTCGCCGATGCCCGCGAGCAGCTGCGGATGCGTCGCGACGACGTGGAAGGCCTCCATGAACGCCTCCTGGGCGACCTTCCAGTTGCAGCGCAGGATCTTCGCGACATGCGCCTGCTTGAACCGCCGTTCGAGCGGCCATCGTTCGAAGTGGGCGTCAAGATCGCCGACGTGCTCGTCGAACGGACGGCAGTCGGGGTCGAAGTTCACGAACACGAAACCGCCCCAGTTGCCGACGCGCAGCTCGGGGAGGTGGAACTCGTCGCGATCCACCTGCGGGAAGTCCCACTCCGCCGGGATCTGCTTCAACGAGCCGTCGAGGTTCCAGCAGTAGCCGTGGAAGGGACAGCGAAGCTCGAACGCAGGCCCGCCGTCGTCGCGGATGAGCCGGCCGCGATGCAGGCACGAATTGACGAACGCGTTGATCGTGTCCGGGGCCGACCGCACCACGAGCACCGACAGGCTGGCGATCGTGTACACGATGGTGTCGCCGACCTCGGGCAGGTCCTCCTCGCGGCACGCCATCTGCCAGACGCGCTTCCAGAGGCGCTCGACCTCGAGGTCGTGAAAGGCGCGGCTCGTGTACCGCTCGATGGGCTTGTCGTCGTCGCCGAGGTAGGCGGGCGACTCGAGTCGCAGTATCGCCGGCACGGGATGGGTGTCGGTGTCGAGCAGGTCCTGATACGAGAGGCCGTGCGAGCGGGCTTGGCCCGGTTCGGTCACGATCGTCATGCGGGGGCTCCTCGTCGCGGGGTCGCCGAACCCGCCATCCATCCGCACAGCTGCGGGTCCGCGGTGCGGATGTCGCCGGAAAGCCATCGGCCCCGAGCGTCGAACCGCCCTTCCCGCCCGTCAATGGCGACCGTGATCGTGCCGTCCTCGTTGAGGTCGTAGAGCGCTCCGCTCATCGGATGACGAATCTGCCGCACGTCTTCACCTTTGCAGAGCTACAGCTCGAGGGTCGCTGAGGCCGTCCGAATGCGGACCGTGATCTTGGCATCGCCTTCGTCGACTATCACCTTGTCGCACGACATCAGGTGAAGCACCTGCCGAAGCGACGCCGGGTCGGGGTCGGTCTGTGTCGAGCGCGTCGAGCGTGCCGCCTTGCGGCGCACCTTCCGACGGATGAAGTGACGCACCCCACTCGATGAGAAAAGGCCAGTGGTCACCGATCGGTCGACCGGCGACGGTCGCAACGTGCCAAGCGAGCGTGGTCCCGTCGGGGGTCTCCCTCGTCATCGCCCTCGGCTCGGTCGGCCACCCACCCGCGGTGAGCGCCGCGCACGCCTGATCGATGTCATCAGTGCGGATCGCCCAGCTGCGCAGCTCCGGCGCGTCGAGTGCGGCGAGGAGGGCGCCGAAACCGGTCGGTTCGTCGAGAGCAGGATCGGGTCCGATCACCTCGAGATACACGCCCGGTCCGAGGCCGAGCAGCGCGTTCGCGGTGCCCATGCCGGGGTGCGCACCGCCCGAGGCCGCCCGCACTCCGGTGAGCGACTCGAGGCGATCAACGCCTGCGGCGAGATCCGGGACGGCCCACATCAAGTGGTCGATCGCGGCCATTCCCGCGATCCTAAGGACATGAGCGATGTCCCGACCGAGGTCACTGACTGGTGCACGCGCTTCGCGGGCGCACTCGGCACCGATCCGCCGTCCGCTGCCGAGATCGAGACCCTGCTCGCGTTGGCGGGGGTTGCCGCGCATGCGTCGCAGCGGCAGTCGGCGCCCGTCGCGTGCTGGCTCGCCGCTCGGGCGGGAGTCGACCCCGAGCGCGCCCACCAGATCGCCCTGAGCCTGTGAGACCCGCGAGGCATAGGGTGCCCACATGACAGAAGGCCAGGAGAAGTACAACCGAGCCCTCGACGGCGCCGAAGCGGTCATCGGGATGGTGAAGGACGATCAATGGGACGCGCAGTCGCCCTGCGAGAACTGGAAAGCCAAGGACGTCGTCGGGCACCTCGTCGGCGGCCTGAAGATGGTGTCGTCACTCGCAAACACCGGCGAGATGGGCGGTGAGCGGTCACCCGATCTGCGCGCACTCGCCGGCGACGACCCGAAGGCGACCTTCAAGGCCGAGCGCAAGGCGATGTCGGCGGACCTCACGCCGCAGAACCTCGCGAAGACGGTCAACAGCCCGTTCGGGGCGATGCCGCTCGATCAGTTCCTCAGCGTCATCACGCTCGATGCGATCACGCACACCTGGGACTTGAGCAAGGCGATCGGTCACGACGTCAAGCTCGACCCCGACCTCGTGCACCAAGGCTTCGAACAGATCAAGCCGCTCGACGCGATGCTGCGACAGCCCAACCTCTTCGACGCGAAGGTCGAACCACCCGCCGGCGCCGACGAGCAGACGCAGCTCATGGCGTTCCTGGGTCGGAAGGTCTGACCACCGAGATCCCCTACGTGCGCGACCTCGAGGTCGTGTACGGACGGGTCGAGCAGGTGTCGCCGCTCATCCGTCGGGTGGTGGCCGAGAATCCGAGCCGCTTCACGTACCTGGGCACGGGCACCTACATCGTCGGGCGCGGAGAGGTCGCGGTGATCGACCCTGGTCCCGCGCTCGACGCGCACGTCGACGCGATCATCGCCGCGCTGGAACCGGGTGAGCGCGTCACGCACATGGTGGTGACGCACACCCACTCGGATCACTCGCCGGCGACGCGCGCGCTGGGTGAGCGCACCGATGCGCCGACGTGGGGCTTCGGGCCGCACGGCGCCCTGCCCGACGACGATCCCGCGGACCGCATCGTGTTCGGCGACGAGGAGGCCGATCGCGCGGACGCGCTCGCGCGACGGAGACGTGCTGCGCGAAGCCGCAGACACGGCGTTCACTCCGGACTGGCACATCGGGCACGGGGACGTCATCGACGGGAAGGGGTGGACGCTCGAGGCGATCCACACCCCGGGCCACACGTCGAACCACCTGTGCTTCGCGCTTCGCGAGGAGGCCGCGGTCTTCACGGGCGATCACGTCATGGGCTGGTCCACGAGTGTGATCGGCCCACCCGACGGCGACGTCGCGGCCTACCTCGCCAGCCTGCGCCTTCTGCTCGGTCGCGACGACGCCACGTATTGGCCGACGCACGGGCCGCCGGTCACCGATCCTCACGGCCTGGTCCGGGCGTTCCTCGCCCATCGAGCCGAGCGCACCCGCCAGATCGTGGCGGGGCTGGCCGAGGGGCAGTCGACCATCGCCGAGCTCGTCCCGGTCATGTACGCCGACGTGGACAAAGCCCTGTGGAGGGCGGCGGCGGCCTCGACCTACGCCCACCTGCTGATGCTGATCGACGAGGGTCGCGTGGAGGCCGACGGCCCGCCCCGGCGCACGTCCCGCTACCAGCTCGTTTGAGGCTCCCAGCGCATTTGAGGCTCCGAGCGACCCGCTTCACGGCCACCGGGAAGGGGGCCTTGTCAAATCTCTTAGGCTGGCTTAACATTCGCTTCGTGTTCGTCTGCGCCTGCAAGCGGGTCACCGACCGTACGGTCGAGGCCGCCGTTGTCTCCGGCGCGGACTCGGTCGACGAGGTCGGCGCCCGCTGTGGTGCCGGCATCCGGTGTGGCGGCTGCCACCCGTACATCCAAGGTCTCCTCGAGGTGCGCTCCGCTGCACCCGAGGCCATGGTGGCGGCCTGACCGATAGGGTCCGCAGCCATGAAGGGCGAGGACGCGATCGTCGATCTGTTGAACGAAGTGCTCACCGGTGAGCTCACCGCGGTCAACCAGTACTTCCTCGACGCCAAGATGTGCGCGAACTGGGGGTACGAGCGTCTCGCGTCGCACTTCCGAGAAGAGTCGATCGACGAGATGAAGGACGCGGACGTCCTCATCGAGCGCATCCTGTACCTCGAGGGCCTGCCGAACCTGCAGCGGCTCGGCGTCGTGCGGGTCGGCGAGACGGTGCCCGAGCAGATCACGCTCGCGCTCGATCTCGAGCGCGAGGCGATCGAACGGCTCAACAACGGCATCAACCTGTGCCTCGAGCGCAGTGATGGCGGCACACGCGAGCTCCTCGAGGACATCCTCGAAGGCGAGGAGGACCACGCCGACTGGCTCGAGACGCAGCTCGAGCTCATTCGCCAGATCGGCGAGGCGCACTACCTCGCGCAGCAGGTGCACGACTGAGCGCATCCGAGCTCCGCTGGGATCCACCGGGGGAAGGTGTGTGGTGGCTCACTCGTGAGCACTTCCCCGTTCCCGTCTCTGGGCTCTTCGCGGAGCTCTTCCCTCCGAGCACCGTGGGATGGGTGAGGGGTGCGACGGCGGTACGGGTTGCCGATCCCGTCGCCGCGCTTCGCCGCAGTGAACAGCTGGTTCTACTACTCGAGCGGACCGGACGATTCGTCCGGGCTTGACGACCAGGAGCGTGTCGCGGCGCACACGCTCGACACCGCGGCGTGGCGCGACGAAGTCGCCCGATGGTTCGACGAGGAGCGTCCGCCGATCGCCGCGACCAACCTCGCGCTGCAAGCCGAGCAGCTCGAGAGTCTGAGCGACGCCGACCTCGCCGACCACATCCGCCGAGCGGTCGCTCACTTCCTCGCGGTGTCGCCCCTGCACTTCGAGCACGCCGGGTTCGACATCGCTGGCGGCCGCCTCTTCCACGCGGCGGGGGAGTGGGGCATCCCCGCGGAACGTGTAGCCGCCTTGCTCGCGGGCGCGTCTCCGGCGTCGGCCGCGGTGCAGGACCACATCGACCGAATCGCCGACGCGCTCACGGCTGCGCCCGAGACGATCGACGACCTGCGCGCATCGGCCCAGGCGTCGCAGGCGCTCGACGACTACCTGCGTCTGCACGGCTGGCGGGTCATCGACGGCAATGACCTCGCCGGACCAACGGTCGGGGAGCGGCCCGAGCTGATCGTCGCGGCCGTCCGGGCGCGGATGACCAGACCCGCGTCAACCGCAACGGCGGATGTCGCGTCAGTTCGAGCGCTGGTTCCAGCGGAGGGCCGATCGCGGTTCGACGAGCTGCTGGCCGATGCCCGTGCGACCTACGCGCTGCGCGACGACGACAACGCCATCTGCTTCGTCTGGCCGCTCGGGCTCATTCGTCGCGGTGTCCTCGAGGCCGGACGACGACTCGCCGAGGGGGGACGAGTGGCCGCGGCAAACGACTTGTTCGAGGCGACGACGATCGAGATCGACGAGCTGCTCAGCGGTTCTGGTCCGGCGGCGGAGGTGCTCGCGGCGCGTGGAAAGGCGCGGCGCGCGGCTGGCCTCGTCGACCCACCCATGCAGCTCGGGGAGTACGTCCCTCCGCCGTCGGTCGACCTGCCGCCTCACATGGCCGAGCTCAAGACCGCGCAGGGCGCCTACCACGCGGCCTCCGGCAACCGATCGGCCGGCCCGATGGCGGGGCTGGGCATTGGCGATGCGACAGCGCGAGGTCCCGCTCGCCTCCTCGACCACACCATCGACGCGATCGAGCGCGTCGAGCCCGGCGACGTGCTCATCGCCGTCACGACCACCTGCAACCTCAACTCGATCTTCCCGTTGCTCGCTGCCGTCGCGACCGAGGAGGGCGGGCTGTTCAGTCACACCGCACTGCTCGCCCGCGAGCTCGGCATCCCCGCGGTCGTCGGCGCGCCCGGCCTGCTGTCGACGATCAGTGACGGTGACATCGTCGAGGTCGATCCCGTCGCCGGCGTCGTGAGGGTGATCGACCGGGGCTGACGGCGGTACCGTCGCATCATGCCGGTCGTCGCGCACGAAGCCAAGCAGTACACCCGCATCTCGGTCGCGCCGCTCACGGGCGCGCTCGGAGCCGAGGTCTCGGGGGTGCAGCTCCGCGACTTCGACGACGAGGTGAAGGCCGAGCTGCACGACGCGTGGCTCGAGCACAAGGTGCTGTTCTTCCGCGATCAAGAGCTGACGCGCGACGAGCATGTCGCGTACGGGCGGCGCTGGGGCTCGCTCGAGCAGCATCCGTTCACGCCCAACGAGGCCCACCATCCCGAGATCGTCGTGCTCGAGTCGACGCCGGAGAAGTTCTACGCGGCCGAGGCGTGGCATTCGGATGTGACTTGGCGCGCCTGCCCGTCGCTGGGCTCGATCCTGCGCGCGATCGTCGTGCCGCCCGTGGGCGGCGATACGTGCTGGGCGAACATGGAGCTCGCCTACGAGCAGCTGCCCGACGCGGTCAAGGAGCAGATCGACGGGAAGCAGGCTCTGCACTCGTTCCTGAAGGTGTTCGGTGGGCGCCTGAGTGAGGAGGAGCGCGAGCAGAAGCGGCAGGAGTTCCCCGACCAGCTGCACCCGGTCGTGCGCACCCATCCCGAGACCGGCCGGCGCTCCTTGTACGTGAACTTGCCGTTCACGATGCACATCGTCGACATGGAGCCCGACGAGTCGGAGCGTGTGCTCGACGTCCTGTATCGGCAGGCGTCCGTGCCCCAGTTCCAGTGCCGGTTCCGGTGGGCGCCGGGCAGCGTCGCCCAGTGGGACAACCGCTGCACGCAGCACTACGCCGTGCCCGACTTCGCCGGCCAGCACCGCCGCATGGAGCGCGTCACCGTCGAAGGCGACCGCCCCCGCTAACCCGAGCTGAATTTCTTGGCGCCGCGGGGTGCCAGAGACCCGGTAACGCCAAGAGAACCGGCCGGTGGCTACTCGGGGTCGTTCTCGTGGCCGGGCGGGCGGCGCAGCAGCCCGCGGTACGCGTCGATCGGACTCGCCTTGCCGTCGACGACGGCCTGGATCGCCTCGGCGATGGGCATCTGGATGTCGTAGCGCGCCGCCAGCTCCACCGCGGTCGACGCGGTACGCACACCCTCGGCGACCATGTTCATGCTCGAGAGGATCTCGTCGAGCGAGCGGCCTTTGCCGAGCTCTTCGCCCACCGTGCGGTTGCGGGAGAACGGGCTGACGCACGTGGCGACGAGATCGCCCAGTCCGGCCAGGCCCGCAAACGTCGCCGGCTCGCCGCCCATCGCAACGCCGAGCCGCGTGATCTCGGCGAGTCCCCGTGCGATGACCGTGGCCCGCGTGTTGTCGCCGACGCCGAGACCCTGCGCCATCCCCGTCGCGAGCGCGATCACGTTCTTGAGCGCACCGCCAACCTCCGCGCCGATCACGTCGTGGTTCGTGTAGAGCCGGAAGACCCCGCGCGCCAGCGCCCTCTGGATTGCCGGCGGCGACGGAAAGGTCCTCGGTCGCGATGACGCTGGCCGCTGCGTGCCCGGCCATGATCTCCCGAGCGAGGTTGGGGCCGCTCAGCGCGACCGCGGGCCGGCCCGGGAGCACCTCGCTGATGACCTGCGTCATCCTCAGCAGTGATCCCGATTCGAAGCCCTTGCTCAGGCTGACGACGGGGATCCACGGGTGCACGTACGGCTTGGCTTCCTCGAGCACGCTCCGGAACCCTCGGGTCGGCACGCCCACGATCAGCAGCTCGGCGTGCCGGGTGGCCTCCTCGAGGTCGGAGGTGGCCCGCAGCCGCTCGGGCAGCGGGAAGCCGGGCAGGTAGCTCTTGTTCGTGTGGTCGCGGTCGACCTCCTCGGCTACCGACGGATCGCGTGCCCACAGCAACGTCGGATTGCGAAGGGAGGTCAACGACGCGACGGTCGTCCCCCAGGAGCCAGCGCCGAGCACGGTCACTTGCATGCGGCAGTCTCGCGCCTCAGGGCTCGGCGAGGAACCCGATGACGTCGGGCAGCGCGGTTTGGTCCTGGATGAAGAACAGGTGCCCGCCCTCGTAGCCGCGCAGCTCGGCGTTGTCGACGTGCTGGGCGATGTACTCGCTGTTCGCCTTCGGCGCGATGCCGTCGTACTCGCCGTACGCGATCAAGGTCGGGCAGGTGATCGCGCCGAGCCGTGACGACACGTCGTGGTGCCGGCGGGCCTCGAGCTGCTCCCGCTCTCCGGTCCGCTGCTCCTCCGACTTCGGTTGCACTCGGCCGCGCGCGTCGACCAGCGCGGCGTCGAGCGGATGCTCCGCCAGCCACTCCGGCGTGAAGCGAGTGTCGAGCAGGGGTACAGAGATCGCGGCCCGCTCCTCGTCCGTCAACGACGCGAGCTCGTGCAGCGGATACGAAGCTCCACCGACGCCACCCGGTGACGTGCACACGAGGGCGAGCCGATCGACGCGGTCGGGAGCGGTCACCGCGAGCTCTTGCGCGACCATGCCGCCGAAGCTGACGCCCACGACCCGACAGCTCGTCCAGCCGACGTGGTCCATCAGGGCGAGCGCGTCGGACGCGTAGTGCGCCATCGAGTACGGGCCCGGTGGCACCTGCGTCCGACCGAGGCCGCGCTGGTCGTGCGCGACGACATCGAGGCTCGCCCGCAGACGGTCGATCAGTGGCGCCGCAGCGGCGAGCGTGGCTCCCGATCCGTTGAGGAACAGCACGGGCGGGCCTTCGCCGCCGCGCTCGAAGTACACGTCGATGCCGTTGAGCGTCGCGGTGGGCACAGCCCGCACCCTATGCGGGTGCCATCATCAGGCCCATGGGCGAAGCGCGCACGATCGGTCGCATCTTCACCGACCTCGCCGACGAGGATCCGAACCGCCCGTCGGTCACCTGCGATGGGTCGACCGCCAGCCGCCTCGACCTCGAGCGCCGCGCGAACCGCCTCGCCCGCGCCTACGCCGAGCTCGGCGTGAAGGCGGGCGACTTCGTGACCATCGGCCTCCCGAACTCGATCGAGTTCTACGAGGCCACCGTCGCAACGTGGAAGCTCGGCGCCGTGCCCCAGCCCGTGTCGGCCAAGCTGCCCGCGCGCGAACGGCAAGCGATCGTCGATCTCGCCGACCCGGCGATCGTCGTCGGTGCCGATGAGGCCGACCACCCCGGCCGCGTGTGCATTCCCGCCGGCTTCGTACCCGACTCGTCGCTCGACGACGCGCCGCTGCCGGAGGTGGTGTCGCCATCGTGGAAGGCGCCGACCTCGGGAGGCAGCACGGGCCGGCCGAAGCTGATCGTCGCCGGGCAAGAGGGCAAGTTCGATCCCGATCTCCTCGCGATGGTGTTTCGCATGGAGCGCAACGACTGCCACCTCGTGCCCGGGCCGCTGTACCACAACGCGCCGTTCAGCCTCTCGACCGTCGGGCTGTTCATGGGCCACCACCTCGTCGTGCTCACGAAGTTCGACGCCGACGTCGCGCTCCGAGCGATCGGCGACCACGGCGTGAACTGGATGAACCTCGTGCCCACGATGATGCTGCGCATGTTGCGCGCCGTGCAGGCCGACCCCGATCGCTACGACCTCTCGTCGCTCCGCGTCGTGTGGCACATGGCGGCCCCGTGCCCCGAGTGGCTGAAGGAGGCGTGGATCGACCTCATCGGTCCCGAGAAGCTCATGGAGCTGTACGGCGGCACCGAGGGCCAAGCGGCGACGATCATCAGCGGCACCGAATGGCTCGAGCACCGCGGCTCGGTCGGCAAGCCGCTGACCGGACAGATGAAGGTGCTCGACGCCGAGGGCAATCTCGCCCCTCCCGGTGAGGTGGGAGAGATCTACATGCGCCCGTTCGACGGCGCGGCGCCGACCTACCGCTACATCGGAGCCGAGCCGCGCGAGCTCGACGGATGGGAGTCGCTCGGCGACCTGGGCTGGATGGACGACGACGGCTACGTCTACCTGAGTGACCGTCGCACCGACCTGATCCTCGCCGGCGGGGCGAACATCTATCCCGCCGAGGTCGAAGCCGCGATCGACGAGCATCCTCGTGTGCTCTCGTCCATCGTTGTCGGCATCCCCGACGACGACCTCGGACAGCGCGTGCACGCGATGGTGCAACCCGATGGTGAGGTCACCGTCGACGAGCTCATCGCCCATCTCCAGGAGCGGCTTGTGCGGTACAAGATCCCGAGATCGTTCGAGTTCATCGACGAACCGCTCCGCGACGACGCGGGCAAGGCCCGTCGGACCGCGATGCGCGACGCGGCGATCGAGCGGCTTCGCCGTGCCTGACTTCACCACGATCGACGTGGTGGGAGCGGGTTCCCGCGGCGCCCTCACGCTGAACCGCCCCGACAAGCTCAACCCGCTCTCGTCCACGACGCTCGCCGAGATCGCCGAGGCGGCGCGATGGTTCGACCGCCATCCGGCCATCAAGGTGGTTGTCGTGTCGGGCAACGGCCGCTCGTTCTCGGCCGGCGCCGACCTCGGTGCGTTCGACGCCGGCGCGTCGCCCGCCTCGACTGACCGCACGCCCCGCGACAACGCCGACCTCGGCCGGCTGATGGCCGACGCGGTCGAAGCGATGTCGGCCGTCACGGTGGCCCGCATCCATGGCCACTGCATCGGCGGGGGAGTCGTGCTCGCCGCGGCGTGCGATCTCCGGGTCGCCGCGAGCGACGCGTACTTCTCGATCCCCGAGGTCGATCTCGGCATCCCGCTGGCGTGGGGCGGCATCCCGCGGCTGGTCCGCGAGATCGGCCCTGCGCTCACCAAGGAGCTCGTGATGACGTGCCGGCCGTTCACCGCCGACGGAGGCGCAGGCCGCGGGCTTCGTCAATCGGGTCGTCGCCCCCGAAGACCTCGACCAGGAGGTGGAGGATCTCGTCGCCCAGCTCCTCACCAAGTCCTCGTTGACGTTGAAGGCGACGAAGCGGCACGTCGACGCAGTGACGCGGTCGATGGTGTCGCTCGATCGCAGCTGGGCCGACGCCGACAGCCTCGTCGCCGCGCTGCGTGATCCCGAGTCCCGCGAGAGCGCGGCCGCCTACCTCGAGAAGGTGAGGAAGAAGTGACAACGCCGATAGACGATGTCCTCGACGATCTCGTCGCGGAGTACGAGCGTCTCGAGTCGATCCTCGATTCACTGTCGGACGCGCAGTGGCGCTCCGAATCAGGCGCGCCGGGCTGGAGCGTCACTGACGTGATGATCCATCTCGCCCAGACGGAGGAAGCAGTGGTTGCGACTACGACCCGGCCCGACGAGCCGAATCGATTGAGCCGCGACGGCGGCACGCTCGACGAATGGATCGACATGCAGGTGGCGGCCGAGCGCGACGAGCCGGCGGTTGTCTTCGCGCGGTGGAAAGCGGCGCGGCGCGCGTCGGTCGGCGCGCTGCACGCCGCCGATCCCGACGCCAGGTTCGCGTGGGCGCACACCCCGCTGAAGCCCCGCACCCTCGCAACCACGCGGCTCGCCGAGCATTGGGCGCACGGGATCGACGTCACGGTGCCGTTCGACATCCCCTTCCCCGACACCGACCGGCTTCGGCACATCGCGTGGCTCGGCCACAGCACGCTCCCGTACGGCTTCGCGGTGGCGGGACAGGAGGCGCACGAGGTGTTCTGCGAGCTCACCGCGCCGGACGGGGAGACGATCTGGAGCTACGGCCCGCCGGAGTGTGACTCGCAGATCACCGGGGAGGCCGGCGCGTTCTGTCGCGTCGGCGCGCAGCGGCTCTCGCCCGAGGACTCTGGTCTCACGACGAGCGGCCCCCACGCCGCGGCGGCGCTCCGAGTCCTGCGCAACTACGCCGCCTGAGCGAGCCGTCGCGCCCGTGACGCACGAAGCTCGGTGCACGTGGCCGCCGCGAGACGGCTTGTCGCTGCGGAGAACTGCCGTCAGCGAATCTGCTACTTTGTTGACGAGCGACAGTAAGAGTGTCTAACTTCTCTTGCTCAAAGAGGTAGTGATCATGGCGACCCGTGAGGCCGAGCTCTGCGAGCAGCGCAAGATGTCCCGGCGCGAGCGCACGTCGTAATGGAGTACGTCCGCCGCCTCGACCGCGCCGCGCTGAACGCCGAAGACTTCGACGCGGTCAACCTCGTCGACAATGAGACGGCTTGGGTCGTCGCGGTCGGCGTGCCGCCGGGGTGGGTGCGGCCGTTCCCGCACGTCCACGAGAGCGACCAGCTGTACTGGATCATCGAGGGGGAGCTCACCGTCGTTCTCGACGGTGTGGAGCACGTCGCCGGGCCCGACTCGCTCGTCTTCATCCCGGCTGGCGTGGTCCACAAGAACCGTAACGACGGCGCCGTGCCTGAGATGCATCTCGATCTCCTCGTGCCCGCGCCAAATCGGTTCAGGCCGGGCAGCACCCCAGCGTCGGATGACGACCGCGGCCCGGGTACAGCTTGGGTGCGCAAGCTCGAGGACGCGGCGTACGAGTCCAGCCACGTGCCCGGGTTCGAGCTCGCCCGGCTGGCGTCGGCGGGCAGCGGCTGCTCGAGCATCATCGTCAACGCGGCACGCGTCTCGCCCGAGTCCACCGGGACGTCTTGGCACATCCACGCGTTCGATCAGCTGTACTGGGTGCTCGAGGGCGCGCTGCACGTCGAGGTCGCCGACCAGGTTCACGATGTTGAACCCGGCCACCTCGTAGTGCTGCCCGCCGGTGTGCCGCACCGCAACTGGAACTCGGGCTCCGGCGTCGAGCGCCACCTCGCATTCCTGGTGCCTGCCCCGACCGAGGGACCCTTCGACATAGATGTGAGCTCGAAGGTCGGTGAGCCGATCGCTTGAGTGACCCTCACCGAGGCACGTGGCGCCCGCCGACATGGGCGAAGCGCTCGTGGTGCTCCCTCAACAGGTCTTGCCCATAGTCGCCGCCGTTCGGCGTGCGCACGAGCATGTGGATGTGGTGCCGCGACGGATCGATGTTGTCGAACACAACACCGTCGTGATGGTCGAACTCGATCAGCGTCACGGGGCTGTGCACCCGGTAGTAGAAGGCGTCGGTCTCGCCATACCCGCCGTACCACGAGAACCACGTCTCGTCGAGGTGCGACTCGATCTCGGCCATCGACACCCCTGCGTGCGAGTCGGCCTTCCAGCCCGTGTAGGCGCGGGCGATGTCGAGGAGCAGCCGACGTTGCGCGTCCGATAAGTCGGTGCTGGGCACGCCCTGGTAAGGGATGACGGCGTTGTCGCGACCCATGCCACCCACCTGTCGCCCGTCGAACGGGTTCTGCAGATTGGGATCGGGCATGTCGGCCTTCGTGATGGAAGGGTAGATGACGGCCTTCGATCGTTGGGCGTCGTCGAGGGAGCGCATCAAGCTCAAGCCGGCCTCTTCCTCGAGGTCGAACCACGACCGGTCGCCGATCGATCGTGGCTCGGAGCCCATGAAGGTCGGTGTCGTCACGATGCGGCCGTCGAACACGACGGCGCTGATGACGAGGTGATGGCCATCGATCTGCCAACCCCAGGGCTCGTCGGTGCCCGGTGTGCCGTAGATCGACACGAAGTACAGCCACTGCCCGTAGGAGTCGTGGTCGACCTTCAGCTGCGCGACCAGCTCGTTGAGCTCCATGATCCCGAGGACGTAGTCGTAGCCCCGAGCGGAGAGTGTCGCTCGCACTATGCCGAGGGCGAGGGCGCGGTGCGCGGGCGACAGGTCGTCGAGCAACACGCCGTGCCGCCAGAACGCCACGTGCACGTTGGTCCAGGTCCGCCAGTCCGGGGCATCCATCGGCAAGCAGGCCCGCGACCGCTGCGCCGGCGACAAAGCCTGCACGAACGCGAGCGCGGCGTCGACGATCGGCGTGGTCGGCACCTTCGGCGCATCCTCGATCGAGCGCAGGCCGGTCCGCACCACGCCGTCGGTCGTGATGCCGACGAACGCCGCATGCTGTCCCTCGACGCGCGGATCGATCAGTGGAGCGAACGGACCCTCGACGGGCTGGTTCACTCTCCCCGAAGCCGGCGGCAGGCCCCGGAACCCGAGAGAGCGCCACCCGTCGTGATCGTGTGCCATCAGTCGTCCCCCGTTCGTAGCCGACTCCAACGGCGACGGTAACACCTTTCGTTGACGGGCGGCACCCAGAGTGTCTAACGTGGATGGCATGGACCTCGGCATCGCCGGGCGTCGGGGAATCGTGTGCGCGTCGAGCCAGGGGCTCGGTCGTGCGTGCGCCGAGGCGCTCGCGGAAGAGGGTGTACACCTCGTCATCAACGGCCGCGACCAGGAGAAGCTCGAGAAGACAGCCTTTGAGCTCCGAAACCTGCCGGGCATCGAACGTGAGGTTGACGCCGTCGCCGCCGACATCACTACCGAAGGGGGCCGGGCAGCGCTCTTGGCGGCCTGTCCCGAGCCGGACATCCTCGTCGTCAACAACCGCGGGCCGAAGCCGGGGATCCTCGCCGACCAGACCGTTGAGAACTTCGAGGAGGCCCTCACGCTTCACTTCCGGACGCCGCTCGCACTGCTCATGGCAGTGCTGCCCGGCATGAAGGAACGGGGTTGGGGCCGGATCGTTTGCATCACGTCGGCGATGGTCACCGCGCCAGAGGAGGTGCAGATTGCCAGCGCGAGCGCGCGGGCGGCGCAAACGGCGCTCATGAAGGCGGCGTCGTTCGACGCCGCCGCCCACGGCGTGACCATCAACTTCCTGCAGCCGCGGGGCATCGAGTCGCAACGCCAACGCGACGTGGTCCAACACGAGGCTGAGAAGCGGGGCGTATCGTTCGAGGAGGCGTGGGCACGGCAGGTGTCGTCGGTCGCGGCGAAGCGGTTCGGTACGCCGACAGAGTTCGGCAAGACATGCGCGTTCGTGTGCAGCGTGCACGCTGGCTACATGTCCGGCACCAACCTGCACCTCGAGGGCGGCACCTACACCGGGATCGTGTGACATGACGACCACGCAGCTGAGGAGCTACACGATCGAGCCGGGACGCATGGATGACTTCATCGCGTGGTGGCGATCGATCATCGAGCCCCGCGCGAAGTACGGGTTTCGCGTCGTGTTCGCGTTCGCCGACGACGAGCACGACCAGTTCGTGTGGGCCGTCGCGGACGACGGCGACTTCGATGCCGCCGAGGCGGAGTACATGGCATCGCCCGAACGGGCTCAGGCATTCACCACGAACCCGAAGCTCGTGAAGGGCGACGTCGTCGCGAAGGTGCGGCCGATCGAGGTCTGACCTACGGTGCGATCTCCTGCAGCGCAGGCATCACCTGGTCGTAGAACATCCGCATCGATTTGTGCACTACGTCGTTTCGCATGCCTGCGTGGCGGAACCCGCACGCCACCTCGGTGATGCGACCCATCGCGCCTTGCACGATCGGTACCAGCGACGCGATCACGTCGTCGGGTGTGCCGACCGACGCATGCCAAAAGCCGGCGTTGCCCGATCGGAGCATCTCCTGGGTGATCGGTTCGTTTCCCTGCGGTGATCCGTCGAGGTTCTTCCGCAGGTTGTAGAAGTTGACGAAGTACTCGAGTCCTGGGCCGGCTTCGCTCCACGCTCGGTCGGTCGAGTCGGACACGTGGATCACCTGCATCGAAGCGATCTTGTGGTCGAGAGGGTTGCGTCCTGCGGCGTCGAGCGCGGCATCACAGCCGAACGAGATCGGGGCGATGAAGTTGAACCCGCGTTCAGCGGCCTTGGCCGTGTTCTGGGGACCCATCGCGCTCGACCACACCGGCACCCGGTTCTGCACGGGCTTGGTCGTGAACGTCATTTTCGGGATGTTGTAGTAGCGACCCTCGTGACTGAACTCGTCCTTCTCCTCGAACGCCCGCAGGATCCAGTCGATCGATTCCCACATGCGACCGTTCATTGTCTTGGGGTCGATCCCGAACGAGCGGAACTCCTCGAACTGCGAGCCGGTGCCTATGCCGAAGTCGAACCTGCCGCCGGAGAGGATGTCGCACGTCGCGACGTCTTCTGCCATCCGGATTGGGTCGTGGAAAGGCAGCAACGCGACCGCCGTTCCGACCCGCAACGTCTCGGTGCGGGCGGCGACCGCGGTGCAGAGCTGAATCGATGATCCCGACCACTGGCACTCGCGGAAGTGGTGTTCGCCATACCACGAGCGGACGAAGCCCATCTCCTCCGCGAGGACGGCGTCACTGATGTAGTCGGAGTACACGTCCTTTTCGGCGTACGCCGACTGTGGATGGTTGCGTACGGCGTTCAGCAGCGAGAACTCCATCAGGACCCCCATCTCGTTGGCACAACAGCCTACACATCTGTTGACGCTCGGCACGGAAGATCGCTACTTTAATGGCCTCGGCTGCTCGCTACCGTTGGCAGATCGCCACTGCGGGCCAGCACGGGGGGGAGGACCAGGCCGTGACCGACGTCGCCGAGACGCCCGCCGCAGTAGTGCCGCAACCGCAACCAGAGCCCCCACCGTCCGCTCCGGCGGTGCTCTCGGGCCCGCGTCTCGAGCAGTTCGAGGCCGAGATCCGCAAGCTCAAGGTGAAAGGCGGGCGGGCCGAGCGCGAGCGAGTCTTCGTCGTCCTGGGCGTGCTCGCCGTCATCGCCGGCTTCATCGTGGCGGCGGTCGGGATCAACGGAGTCCGCAGCGCCGGTGATCAGCTCGAGCAGGGCGACTCGATGAGCATGACGATCCTCGGCGTCGGGATTGCGATCGTGGGCGCGGTGATCTGGGCGCGGTCGTCGCTGACTCGATATTTGCGGTACTGGCTCGTCCGCGATCTCTACGAGGAGCGAGCATCGACCGACCGCATCGTCGAGGCGATCGAGCGCCCGTCCGGGAAATGAGGGCCGGCGGGTGAAGCACCGCGACGCGGCCATCCCGCTCGGCGCGGCTTGGTCATCACCGTTCGTGCGTTGGCAGGGATCGCTCGCGGACGTGAACAGCATCGACCTCGCGGCACAGGTCACGAGAGATGCACTCGAACGAGCTGGCATCGCCGCTTCGGCACTCGACTCGCTTGTCGTCGGCATCACCGTGCCGCAGAAGGAGTCCTTCTTCGGCGGTCCGACGCTCGCGGCGAAGATCGGCGCAGCCGACATCACCGGCCCGATGGTCTCGCAGGCCTGCGCGACGTCCGCGAAGTGTGTCGAGGTCGGCGCCGCGGCTGCCGATGGCGGCGAGGTCGTCGCGGTGATCACGACCGACCGCACGAGCAACGGTCCGCTGCTCACGTACCCTTCGAGCTCTGGCCCGGGCGGAGCCCCGACGATCGAGCACTGGATCCTCGACAACTTCAAGAAGGATCCGTGGGCTGGTCAGGCGATGGTCGACACGGCGGAGGCGGTCGCGGCCGAGGGCGGCATCGAGCGCGGTGAGCTCGACGAGCTCACGCTGCTTCGCTACGAGCAGTACCAGGGCGCCCTCGCCGACGATCGTGCGTTCCAGCGCCGATGGATGGTCCCGGTGACGGTGCCGCGGCGCGGTCGCGACCCGCTCGTCGTCGACACGGACGAGGGCATCCACCCGACGACAGCCGAAGGTCTCGCGAAGCTCGTGCCGCAGACGCCCGATGGCGTCGTCACGTTCGGGACCCAGACCCATCCTGCCGATGGCACCGCGGGGATGTTGATCGCGCCCACAGCGGTCGCCCGTGAGCTCAGCCGGGGGCGAGGTGTGGCGCAGATCCTCGGCTCGGGGTTCGCCCGGGTCGAGAAGGCGCGCATGCCCAAGGCCCCCGTGCCCGCCGCGCTCGCGGCTCTCGCCGACGCGGGCCTGACCGTCGACGATGTGCACGCGGTGAAGTCACACAATCCCTTCGCGGTGAACGACGTCTGGTTCGCACGGCAGACGGGGTTCCCGATCGACCGGACGAACGCCTTCGGCTGCAGCCTTATCTACGGGCATCCGCAGGCTCCGACGGGTGCCCGCGCCATCGTGGAGTTGATCGCGGAGCTCGAGGCGCGGGGCGGCGGCATCGGCCTGTTCACGGGTTGCGCGGCGGGCGACACTGGTGGCGCCGTGGTTCTCCGCGTCGACGGCTGATCGTTCGACACAACCCGTGTCGGGCGTCATCACTGCGTGTTATGGTCCGACCGATTGCGACCCCGGGGGGTTTGATGACTGAGCAGATGCTGTCCATTCCGACGCCGGACGGCGAGATGGGTGCATACGTACGCCGCCCTGTCGGTGACGGTCCGTACCCGGTGATCGTGTACTTCCACCACGGTCCCGGCCTCGACGATGGTTCGAAGGAGTCGATGCAGCTGCTCGCCGACGCGGGCTACTACGTCGTCTCACCCGATCGCTACCACCGCGAGGGCGCGTGGTTGACATTCGACCCGAAGGTGATGCGCTCCGGGACGCCCGAGGGCGACAAGGTCAGGGAGAAGATGTTCGGCATCCTGATGGGGACGACCGACGAGATGGTCGAGAGCGACCTGAAGTCGTTGATCGCGGCGCTCGACAAGGAGCCGGCCGCGCGCAAGGCACCGATGGGCTGCATCGGGTTTTGCATCGGCGCCCGCTCGGTCTTGCGCACGATCGCCAACCATCCCGACGAGTTCACCGCGGGTGTGGCCCTGCATCCGTCGTTCTGCACGACTGCCGACGCCGACTCTCCGCATCTCGGTGTGGCGACCTACAAGGGCCACCTCTACGTCGGGTTCGGGTCGGAGGACAAGATGCAGTCGGCCGACGCGAACCTGCCGTTCATCGACGCGACCAACGCGATGAGCGGTGGCCGGGGGCTCGCCGAGGTCCACGAGGGCGCGGATCACGGCTTCGCTGTCCCTGGGGGGGCCTACCACAAGGCCGCAGCGGATCGTTCGTACGAGAAGGCGCTCGAGATCTTCGCCTCGGCGGTCGCCTGATGCAGGTCGGGGTGGCCCTCGCCATCAAGACGCTCGCCGATCAGTTCGAGCCGCTCTCCGACGTCTACAAGTCGTTCACCGACGAGGCGGTGATGGCCGAGGACCTCGGGTTCGACTTCATCTCCACGAGCGAGCACCACTTCGAGGACGACGCGTGGTCGCCTTCGCAGCTGCCGATCCTCGCCAACATCGCGGGACGCACCTCGCGCATTCGGCTGCACACCAACGTGTTCTTGCTCCCGTTGCACCACCCGCTTCGCGTGTCGGAGGACGCGGCGACGGTCGACATCCTCTCGAACGGTCGTCTCGACCTCATCTGTGGCACGGGCTCGGTCGAGGAGGAGTTCGTCGCGCTCGGCGTCGACCCGAAGACCCGGTGGAGCCGGTTCTGGGAAGAGATGGAGATCCTCCGCCGCTCGTTCGAGGACGACACCTTCACGTTCGAGGGCAAGCACTTCTCCATCCCCCGACCGATCCGCCAAACCACCCGGCCGGTGCAGGACCCCTTCCCTTTGTGGGTGGGCGGCCTCGGCTCGAAGCTGCAGTACACCTCGGGCAAGCGGGGCTTCCACTCCCAGGGCGGTCCCGTCTTCCGACCTGAGTACCTCGAAGGGTTGAAGGAAGCCGGCATCGACCCGATGACGCGCAACCTCTCGATGTTCGTGAGCGGACACCTTGCCGCCACGAAGAAGCAGGCGTGGGAGGAGTGCAAGGTCGGCTGGTGGAACTGGCAGAACGAGTATCGCAAGCGCACATGGATCGCGATGCTGGACGGCCCGATGAAGGCCGTGCCGCCCCTCGCGCCCCTGGCGGAGCTCGCCGACCCCCCAGACAGCTTCATGGCCCCGCTTCTCGGCACTCCCGACGACATCCTCGGGCAGCTGGTTCCGATGCTCGAGAACGCGCAGTGCACGCACTTCTCGTTCGCGTTCCGGGCGAGTGGCGGCGGGATGCCGAACGATCTCGTGCGACCCGGCATCGAGCTCTTCGCAAAGGAGGTCCTACCCGTGCTGAAGCAGCTCGGTCGAGAGCCGACCACGAGTCGCGCGGCCGACTGAGAGGAGACCGAGAGTGAAGTTGGCAACCATCCGCGATGGGCGAGCGACACACGCCGTGCGCATCGAGGGCGACGAGGCGATCGACCTCGGCGTCGTTGACGTGCGCGCCGTCCTCGAGCGCGAGGACTGGCAACAGTGGGCAGCGGGGGCGGACGGCTCCCGGCGGCCGATCGAGGGTCTCGACTACGCGCCGCTCATCCCCGCCCCCGACAAGATCCTGTGCGTCGGCCTGAACTACCGCAGCCACGTGCTCGAGACCGGCAACGAGCTGCCGTCATACCCGACCCTGTTCTCGAAGTTCACCTCGTCATTGGTCGGCGCTCACGACGACGTGATGCTCGCGGCCGAGTCGCAGAAGGTGGACTGGGAGGCGGAGCTGACGGTGGTCATCGGCAAGCGCGGCCGTCGTATCCCAGAGGAGAAGGCCGCTGAGCACATCGCGGGCTACACGATCATGAACGACGTGTCCGTCCGTGACTTCCAGATGCGCACGAGCCAGTTCCTGCAGGGCAAGACCTGGGAGCGATCCACCCCGCTCGGGCCGTGGTTGGTGACCGCCGACGAGTCGCCGGGGCCGAGCCGAGAGATCGCGTGCGAAGTCGACGGCGCGCAGAAGCAGAAGGCGGACACGTCCGACCTCGTATTCGGCCCGGCCGCTCTGGTGGCGTACGCGTCGATCATCCACACGCTCGAGCCTGGCGACGTCATCGCAACTGGCACGCCGGGTGGTGTGGGCATGGCGTCGGGATCGTTCCTCGAAGACGGCGCGGTGATGGTCACCCGCATCGCCGGTCTTGGCGAGTGCCGCAACGTCTGCCGCCGGGAGCGCGTGTGAAGTTCGGCCTCTTCTATCTCGGGCACCTGCCGAAGCCGCTCGACAATGACGACTGGGACGAGGGTCAACAGGTCAAGCGCTTCCACGAGATCTTGGACCAGGTCGAGCTCGCCGACCGGCTCGGCTTCGACTACGTCTGGATCGGCGAGCACCACTTCCTCGGCGAGTACACGCAGGTGTCCGCCCCTGAGGTGATCATGGGTGCGATCAGCCAGCGCACGAAGCAGATCCGCATCGGCAGCGGCATCACGCAGATGGTTACGCGGCACAATCATCCGGCACGCGTCGCGGAGCGGGCGGCCACGATCGACGTGTTGTCACGCGGGCGGTACGAGCTCGGCACGGGGGCCGGTAATCCGAACGAGCATCCTCCGATCCTCCATGGCCTGGACGGCGAGACCGACAAGCTCCTCGCGTTCGGTCACGACATGTGGCGCGAGTGCACGCGCGAGTGTCTCCGCATGTTGAGCGAAGACCCGTATCCCGGCTTCGAAGGCGAGTACCTGCAGATGCCAGCGGTGACGGTCGTGCCGCGACCGGCGCAGCGGCCCCATCCTCCGATCTGGCGCTCGACCACCCGCGTCGACCTGTGTCATGAGCTCGGCTCCACTGGAGTGGGCTGCCTCATCCTCGCCCTCTTCGGCCCCGAGCTGGTCCAAGCGTGCGTTGAGCAGTACTGGGAGGGCGTGCGCAACGGCATCACCCCGATCGGCAAGGCGGCGAACCCCGCGGTAGGAGCGTTCTCGACGACGTTGGTGGCACCGAGTGACGGCGAGGCGGAGGCCCGAGCCGAGGAGGGAGTCGACTTCTTCTCCTACTCGATCTTTCGATCAGGGCAGCTCGTCGGGCACGAGGGTAACCACTTGAACCGCGAGCTCGCGGCCGTCAAGCGTGACCTCGCGCCGGGTGCTCCGGTGCCGGGCTTTCCGAACAATCCCGCGGCGAATCTGATCGGCAGCCCGGAGACCGTGAGGGCGAAGCTCCGCCTCATCGAGGACACGAACGTCGACTTCGCTGGCTTCGCCATGCAGAACGGTGACACCCGCCACGAACACATCATCGAGTCGATCGAGCTGCTCGCCACTGAGGTGCTCCCCGAATTCCGCGACCGTGACGAGCAGCACCAGAAGTGGAGGGCGGAGCAGCTTCGCGGCATCGAGCTTCCCGTGAACGCGAGCGTTTGATGGATGGCACACCGCTTCTGACCATGACGCTTCCTCGAACGAGACGTTCGCATCAGTATCGTTGTCACTGATGGCTGGTTCGCAGGTCTCCGATCGAGTGAACCTGCCGCGCATCCAAACCGGGGCGAACCCCCAGCACCTCATCGTCACGCTTCTCGGTGACTATTGGTCGGGCCGCAAGGAGCACCTTCCCTCAGCGGGGCTGGTCGCCGTCGCCAACGAGTTCGACATCACGTCCACGAGTGCGCGGGCTGCGCTCAGCCGCCTCGCCCGGCGCGGCCTGTTGGACTCCTCGCGAGATGGGCGCCGCACCTTCTACGGGCTCACCGCAAAAGCAGAGCGAGTGCTGAACGCGGGCTTCGCGCGCATCACCGGCTTCGGTGTCGACGACCGGCCGTGGGATGGGTCGTGGTCAGTGGTGATCTTTTCGGTCCCGGAGGATCAACGAGACGTTCGCCACGTCTTGCGCACCCGACTCCGCTGGCTGGGTTTCGCACCGCTGTACGACGGTGCATGGGTGTCCCCGCGGGCAGAGCTGGGCGAGACGGCGGCGCTGCTCGAGGAGCTGGGCGTGGCAAGCGCCACCGTGCTGGTCGGCCGCGTGGTGCACGCCGTGAACGGCGGCGACCCACTCAGCGCCTGGGATCTCGACGAGCTTCGGGCGAGCTATGGGGAGTTCATCAAAGAGTTCGGTCCGCTGCTCGACCGCGTCGACGAGGGCGACGTTGGTGCCGCGGAGGCGATGGTGGCCCGCACTCGCGTGATGGACGTGTGGCGACAGTTCCCAAACCTCGATCCCGAGCTGCCCGAGGACGTGCTGCCCGCTGGCTGGCCGCGGCGCGAAGCACAGGCGATCTTTGCCCGCGTGTACGACGCGCTCGGCCCTCTCGCAGAGATGCGGTTCCAGCAGATCCTCGCGGAGCACGAGCCGGGGCTCGCGAAGGCGGCACATCACCTCACGACGGCGGACGCGGCGCGCCGCCGCTGAGACTCTGCGCTCAGTACGAGCCGGTCTCGGTCTTGTGCTCGGCGGCCCGCGGTCCGAACGGTGATGAGTCGAGCCACGAGCCCGCGGCGATCCCCCGTCTCGCGATCGCGGCCTTGATCTTCCGCTTCAACCGGATCGGCATTCCGTTTGCCTGCATGTGCCGAAGGGCCGTGCTCGAGGCGTCTCGGTTGTAGAGGGCGGCCTCGCGGCGTGTCGAGGCGAAGTGGTCTATCGCGGCCGGCGTCGCTTCGACGACGGCCCGAGCCGCCATCAACGCGTCGGGGATGCCTGAGTTGAGGCCACGGGCACCGAACGGTGCGAAGAGATGGGCCGCCTCGCCGACGAGCGCGATCCGTCGGTGCTCGTCGGTGAAGGCAGACGCGACGACTTGATAGAAGCGATAGGTCGAGACCCAGCTGACGCGGTCGACGTACTTCTGCGGGAGCACACGCGCGATCCAGTTGCGCACGCCCTCGGGATCGTTGAACTCCTCAGGGTCGTCGTCGGGCCGAAGCTGGAGGTCGGCGCGGATGCCGCCCGCGAACGGCACGAGCAGCACGTTGCGCCCGTGGACGGCCGGATGCTCGTAGTAGAAGACGCGCTCCGGCAACAGCGGCGAGCTGTCGTCCTCGGCAACGTCGACGATGACGAACGAATCCTCGATGCGGGGTCCCTCGAGCTCGATCCCGGCCGACGACCGAACGACCGAACGCGCTCCGTCCGCACCGATCACGTGCGACGCGTGCCACTCATCGCCTCCCGCGGTCTGCAGCACGACCCCGTCCGCGGATGTCACTGACGACACCAGCTCCTGCTCCCATGCGAACTCGACTCCGCCGCGCTTGCAGGCATCGGAGAGCAGCCGCTCGATCAGGACTTGCGACAAATTCGTCGAGTGGGGGAGGCGCGCCGGGTCCGGCGGGGGATAGGTGCGCTCGTAGACCAGGTCTTCGCCGTAGTAGGTCTTCTTCGTCGTCCACACGAGCCCGTTGCGCGCGATCTCCCAACCGAGGCCCTCGCTGATCGACTCGACGTGCTCGAGCGACTCGCGATGGATGAAGATCGCTCGGCTCCCGGGACGCTCCCGGTCCTCCGGTTCGGCCTCGAGCACCGTCACCGGCAGCCCCTTGGCCCGCAACGCAAGCGCCGCCGTCATGCCGACCGGGCCCGCACCGACGACAAGCACAGGATGAGGATCGATCACGCGAGCTCCTCCGCTGACGACGCCAGGTAGGCATCGGAGATCGTGAGCGCGATCTCGTCGGGCGTGCCGAACGTCACGAGCCGGCCGTGCAGCATCACGCCGGCTTTCGTCGCGACACCCAGGACATCGTGGGCGAACTGCTCGATGATCAGGATCGCGATCGCCTCGCTCTCGGCGACCTCGGCGACGATCTCGTAGAGCCGCTCCACGATGATCGGCGCGAGGCCCATCGACAGCTCGTCGATGACGAGGACGGCGGGATCGACGACGAGCGCGCGAGCGAGGGAGAGCATCTGCTGCTCACCGCCGGACAGCGTGCCCGCAAGCTGCTTTCGCCGCTCGCTCAGCCGGGGGAACTGGGTGAATGCCCGCTCGCGGATGTCGGCGAGCGGCGTACCGGTGAACGTCGACATCCGCAGGTTGTCGTCCACTGTGAGGTTCGGAAAAACACCTCGCCCCTCAGGGATCGTGCACAAGCCCGCTCTCGCCAATGCGTCCATCGACACGCCGAGGACGGATTCCCCGCAGAGCAGCACGTCGCCGCTCGACGGTCGCACCTCGCCGTTCAGCACTTTGAGGGTCGTGGACTTGCCGGCGCCGTTCGGGCCGAGCAGCGCGAACACCTCGCCGGGCGCGACGGCCAACGACACGCCATGCAGCACGTTGATCGCCCCGTAGCCCGCGTGTACGTCGCGCAGCTCCACGATCGGAGCCCGCGGCACTTCTTCGAGCTCACGGAGATGAGCAACGGCGCGAGTGCGAGGCGCGGCCTCGTCTTTGGCTTCTCCGAGGTACGCGACACGCACCTCGCCATTCCCCTGGATCTCGGCCGGCGTGCCCTTGGCGATCTTCACGCCGAGGTTGAGGACGTAGATGACATCGCACGTGCCCATCACGAACGACATGTCGTGCTCGACCAGCAACACCGCGACGCCCTCTGCCGCCACTCGACGGATCACGCTGCCCACGACACGGGTTTCCTCGTCGGTGAGTCCCGACGAGCTCTCGTCACACAGCAGCACCTTGGGCCTCGTCGCGACCACGCGGCACAGCTCGACGAGTCGAGCCAGTCCCGTCGGCAGTGTGTCGACAGGTGCATCGGCGACCTCGCGCAGGCCGACGAGATCGATGACACGATCGACCTCGGCCATGTCGCCCTTCGACTCCGCCGCGACTTGGATGTTCTCCCGGACCGTCAACGAATCGAACACCTCGAGGCGCTGGAAGGTACGAGCGAGCCCGAGGCGTGCCCGCTTGTACGCCGACGTGTTGGTCACGTCGTGACCATCGAGGATCACGCGTCCCGACTGGGGCACCTGCAATCCGTTGATGACGTTGAAGAGCGTCGTCTTGCCGGCGCCGTTGGGGCCGATCAGGCCGGTGATCTGTCTGGCTTCGGCCGACATCGTCACGTTGCTCAGGGCCATGAGCCCGCCGAAGCGGACGCTCGCGCCGGTGATCTCGAGGACAGCCATCAACCGGACCGGAGATCGGCGGGAACGCCGAGGAGGTCGTCGATGCGTCGCAGGTCGCCGTCGGTGAAAGGCTCGTCGAGTCCGAGGCGCGCCGGATCGACGCCGTGCTTGACGCGCGCCTGCGCCGCCGCGGCCGCACGGGCGTCGGGTCGCCACGGCAGCGCCCGCGAGAAGCCCTTGCTCATCTCACCCGCGATGCCATTCGGGTTCTGGCTGACTCCTCCCGCGAGGCCACCGGGGCCGAGCCGGGTGATCGCGGTGAAGACGCCGCCGGTCCACGCCGCGGCGAACCAGGCGAAGAGAAAGTTCGCCCACCCTGCGAAAAGCGCGCCGGCGAGAAGCGTCACACCCCCCATCACCAGGAACAGCACCAACCCGATCCCCGGGAACATGCCGAAGTCGGTCGCGGAGGGAGTGCCGCGCTGCATGGCGAGCAGCCCGCCTGCGACAGCGCCCATCGCCGCGGAGAGGCAGAACACCTCGAGCTTGATCTTGCGAACGTCGAGGCCGATGGTCGTGCACGCGGCCGAGCTGTCGCGCATCGCAACGAAGCGACGTCCGTGCCGACTGCGCCTCACCGCGACGAGCGTGGTCATCATCAGCGCGAACACGATCGCGCAAAGCACGAGGAACGCGTGTTGCCCCTTGAACGAGATCCCGAACAGCTCGGGTCGCTGCACGACCTCGATGCGGCTCCCGAGCACGTCGGGCTGGGCGAAGAAGATCAGCTCCATCGCCCGCGCAAATGCGACCGACGCCAGTGCGAAGTAGAGACCTTGAAGGCGCAGCGCCGGAAGCGCGATCAGCGCGCCGACCGGTATCGCCAGGGCCCCGGCGATGAGCAATGCCCACAAGTCGCCGTCGGGGGAGTGCGCCAGCATGTAATAGGCGCCGATGCCGGCGAATGTGAGCGGAGCGAGCGCCACCTGCCCGCTCCACCCGATCAGCGGCACGAGCGGGATGAGCACGAGCGCCACGAGCAGACCGCTCGTGAGCCGGTTCTGGGTGATCACGCTCACCCTCGATGCGGCGACGCCCAAGGCAAGCACGAGCACGAACCCGCCCAACGCAGCTTCCCAGAGCTGCGGCACACGCGCGTGCAACCGAGCCGCCTTGCGACCGACGGTGATCGGGGCAGTGGGGAGCGCGAGCAGGGCGACGAAGAGGACGATCGTCGGGATCGCCTGAGGGACGCCGGACCATCTGCCGCTGAAGTCGAGAAAGGCGAGCGAGAACGACGACAGCAGTCCGATGAGGATGCCGCCGGCGATCGTCAGGGGAAGGCTGCGGAGCCGTCCGATGATCGCCGCGGCGAAGGCATTGACGATCAGCAGCGTGAGCCCCTCGATGCTCATCAGCACCTCCGGCGCGAGGAGGATTCCCGCGAGCGCGGCGAGCGACGATCCCATCGCCCATGCGAGCGAGGATGCCCGCTCGGGCTTCGCGCCGTGCAGAGCGGCGAGCGTCGGGCTGTCGACCACCGCCCGCATCGACAGGCCGATGCGTGAACGGCTGAGGAACACCTTGAGGCCCACAGCGATCGCGATCCCCAACGCAATCGTGATGAAGCGGTGCCACAGCACGAACGTGTCGCCGACCTGGAAGCCCCGATTGCCGAACAGGTAGGGGACCGAGCGCGACTGGTTCTGGTTCCAGACCCACGCGGCGAAGCCCATCAGGAACACCATGAGCGCGACTGTCGCCATGAGCTGGACGACGAGGCTGCTTCGCGCCGCTCGGCTCATCGCGAACCGGTCGAGGAACACGCCGAGCGCCGGCGCGATCACCAAGACGATGATGAGCATCGCGGGGACCTCGGCGACTCCCCACTCCTGCGTGAGCTGCCAGTAGATGAACGCCATCAACATGCCGATCGCGCCCTGCGCGAAGTTGAAGATGCCGCTCGTCGTGTAGGTGACCACGAGCCCGGTGGCGGCGAGCGCGTAGATCGCTCCCAGCGCGACACCGGCGACCGTCGCGCTCGAGAAGGCGAGACCAGGTGACCGGAGTCCCCGCCCAGAGGCTGACACCGATCCAGAACGCGACCGCGGTCGCCCCGAAGGCGACCGCGAAGCCGCGGAACCGCTGCCGGGTGATCCGGCTATCCGGCATCAGCCGGTGAAGTTGCCCGTCACCGAGACGACCGCGTTCGGGTCGCAGTTGAACTCGCCGACGCCCTGCGGATCAATGCGCACGAACTCGCCGCCCTGGATCTGCACGGTCACCCAACACGGGTTTGGCTCGCCGAGAACGGTGCCCTCGGCCAAGATCCCCTTTGCCGTCACCTCAGGACTCGTCGCGAGGAGATCGAGCAGGGCCTGGCGGGTGAGCCCGTTCACACCCTCGGTCTCGACGATGCGACCGACGAGATCCTCGAACGCGAGCGCAGCCGCGTACGCGGTCTGGCCGTTGGCCGACACGTTCTGTTCGTCGGTCACACCCTCGCGGTAGAGGCCGACTCCCTCCACGTCGGTCTCGTCGAACGGCGTCAGCAGCTGCGAGATGTAAAGGCCTTCCACGGCTTCTGCGTTCGTCGTCGCGAATGACGGCGATTGGCACTGAGACGTGCACGTCCAGATGACCTTCGTCATGTCGAGGCCCTGCACCCGCGCCTCGGCCATGAGCTTCGCGACGGCCACTGAGGTGCTGCTCACCCAGTTGATGCCCTCGCTCTGGATCCGTTGGATGATCGGCGTCGCCTCCGACTGCGGCGCGGCGTCGGGATACACGACCTTGCCCGCGAACGTCCATCCCCGCTCGATCGCCGCCTGTCCTGCGGCGAGGATGCCGGGCCCGATGCCGGGCACCCCCGGATCGATGCCGAGGATGTTCGGGGTAACGCCGCCCAACACGCCCTCGATGTAGTCCCAGCCGTACTCCGCGACCGTGAAGGTCGGTTCGGCTGCGGTGAAGTCCTGGCCTGCTTGGATGAGCCCGTAGGTCGTGCTCGACGTCGCCGCGCCTGGGCTGATCGCGAGTGCCGCTATGTCGGGCAGGCCGATGGCGTTGCCACTCTGGTCAGCGCACGTCTGAATCGGCGCGGGATTGAGCAGCACGAACGCGCCGGACCCGACGGTGGCGAACTCGTTCTCGCACGCCTGGGTGTATGCGTTGACGGCCTCGTCCGGGTTGAGCTTCGAGTCGTAGAACGTCACTACGACTTGCCGTCCCGCCAGCCCGCCGTTCGCATTGATCTGATCACCCCACGCCTGGACGGCGGACACCAGCGGCTGACTCAGCCCCGGCGAGATAGGCGTGTCGACGTCGGCCACGACGCCGATGTGGATCTCGGTCGCGGTGATGCCGACATCGGTCGCTTCAGTCGGTTCTGCCGCAGCGGTCGTCGCGGCCGAGGCAGCGGTCGTCGCGGCGCTCGAGTCTTCTGCTCCCGTTGTGGCTGACGAGTCGCTGTCGTCGCGGCCGCCACACGCCGCCGCGAGCAGAGCGACGATCGCGAATGACGCGACGAATGCCGTGCGCTTCATGCAAACCCCCCTGTAGGTCGACACCGAGAAAGGTAGACACTCAGCCTGTCGCTCGTCAACAAAAGATGTTACCGTTCGGTGTCGAGTGCGCCCGACCCAGGGGGAGTGATGAAGGTCGAGATCTTCGTGCCGGTCAGCTACTACGGACCCGTCGACACTGCATGGCCGACGCCGCCGCGCTGCTACGACCCGCAGATCGGCATGCACTCGATGGAGTGCGGCTTCCTCCAGTGTGAGGCCGCGTTCGCCGCCGGCTTCGACTCGCTCAACTTCGCCGAGCACCACTATTCGGTCAACCAGCTCAGCCCGAGCCCGATCTTCTACGCCGGTCTCCTCGGTCAGCGCCTCCCCGACGCGCACATCAGCGTCCTGGGCTCCGACCTCCCGCTGCACAACCCAGTGCAGCTGGCGGAGGAGTACTCGATGCTCGACAACCTCCTCGGCGGCCGTCTCACCATCGGGCTGTTACGCGGCACGCCGAACGAGTACATGACCTATGGCACGAACCCGTGGGACTCGAAGGAGGCGTTCAAGGAGGGCGTGCGCCTCTTCATCCGCGCACTCACCGAGCCCGAGCCGTTCGGGTGGGAAGGCCGGTACTACCGCCACCGCAATGTGTCGATCTGGCCGCAGCCTTTGCAGCGTCCGCACCCGCGCATCCTGCTCTCGGGCAACAGCCCCGACTCGGCGCGGTTCGCGGGCGAGACGGGGTGCGACTTGGGGTTCAGCTTCATGCCGCCCGAGAAGTGTGCCGAGAACCTCGAGCACTATCGCAACGCCGCGGCGCGAGGCAGGTTGGGAGCCGACCGCGGACAACATCCTTTATCGCCAGTTCTGCTTCGTGCACGAAGACGAAGAGGAAGCGCGGAAGGCCGGCGCCGATCTCGGCGGGCTCTTCGCCGGCGGCTCGATGGACATGATGATGACGATGGGCATGATCGGCGCGGCGATGAACGGCGTGCCCAAGGGCGTGCCGCTCGACCCGTCGAAGGCGCCCGGGATGTCCTTCTCGCCCGGCTGGATACGGCACGCCCGATCAAGCACTCGCCATGATCGAGCAGGTCCACTCGGTGGTCGGGATGGGCCGCGCCGAGTTCATCGTCGGCGGGACGCCGAAGACCTCGCATGAGAAGGTGCTCGCTTCGCTCGCGCTGATGGGCGGGACGCTCGTCCCCGCCCTCCACGCCGATCGATTCTCGCTGGCGGCGGCGTGATGGCGGCGAGTACAGAAGAAGGTCACCGCCGACGGCTTCGACATCCGCTACGAGGAGGCGGGGGAGGGGCCGGCGCTCATCGTGTTGCACGGTGCCGGTGGGCCCGGTGGTCGCCCGCGCTCGACCTCCTCGCCAACGACCATCGGGTGCTCCTGCTCGAGCTTCCGGGTTGGGGCGACGCACCGAACGAGCGCAGCCAGAGCCTTGCCGATCTCGCGCACACCGTCGTCGCGGCGATGGATGCCCTCGGCCTCGAGCGAGCGCACGTCATGGGCACGTCACTTGGCGGTGCGGTCGCGCTCCACGTCGCGCTCGATCATCCCGAGCGCGTCATCTCGATGGTCCTTGAGTCGTCGGCGGCGTTCCGTGTGGGTTCGAGGCCACCGAACACGCTGTCCCCGGAGGAGTTCGTGCAGGCGTTCCGCCGGCACCCTGAGCGCGAGCCGCACTTCGCGCCGCCCGATCCGGAGCTGATGGCGCGGGCGTGGCCCGTCGTCGAGCGGGTGCTGGTCGCCACGCCCGAGTACGACGAGGCGCTCACTGCTCGTATGGCGGAGTCCGATGTGCGCACCCTCGTGCTGTTCGGCGAGTTCGACGGCGTGATCCCGCCCGAGAACGGGCGCACGTACCGCCGCTTCATGAGGAACTCGTCGTTGCAGTACGTGCACGATGCCGCGCATGACATCCAGGGCGATCGTGCCGAGGCATTCGCCGACGTCGTGGGCGACTTTCTGCGCCGCGGCATGGCCTTCCTCGTCCCCGACCGGGACACGCTCATCAACCCCTAGTGGCTGGTGCCGCACGACGTGTGACATGTGCATGGACTGTCGACACGATCGGTGGTATCCATTGCCCATGACCAGTGGGGGCATCAAGACCTGGACCTTCGAATTCCACGTGATCCCAGGCCGAGGCCTGCCGGACTACGAGGACACGATGCTCGTCCAGCACACGTTCGACCGCAACCTGCACCGCCTCGTCGAGCTCGAGGGCTACGGGTTCGAGGGCGTCTTCTTCAGCGAGCACCACTTCTTGAACTCCCTCTCGCCGGTGCCGAACCTGCTCATCGCCGCGCTGGCGAAGATGACGACGACGTTCAGGCTCGGCGTGATGGGCAATGTGCTGCCGTTCCACCAGCCGTGGCGCCTCGCTGAGGAGCTGGCCACGCTCGACTACCTGTCGAGCGGCCGGCTCGAGATCGGCACCGCCTCGGGCATCCCGCCTGAGTTCCTGTTCGTCGGCATGCCGGGAGATCAGGTGCGGCCCCGGTACGCAGAGATCCTCGACTTCATCGATCTGGCCACGAAGGACAAGTTCGTCACGGTCAAGGGCCAGTACTACGACTTCGAGGACCTCCCGTCGATGCCCCGTCCCCGTCATGAGGCGCGCCGCCGGCATTGGATGACGATCTACTCGCCGGAGACCGCGGCCGGCGCGGCTCGACGGGACTACAAGGTGTGCACCGGCTACCAGTCGAACGCCACGGCCAAGATCGCGTTCGACGCGTACCGCGACGCCTGCGCGGACGCCGGTCGTGACTGCTCGCCCGACGACGTCGGCGTGCGCCGTCAGCTCCTGATCTGCGAGTCGGACTCGCAGGCCGCCGAGCTCCATGCCGAGTTGCTCGCACAGGACAAGGCCCGCATCGACGCAGTGTTCTCGATGGTGTTTCAGCGGGTGACGAAGGCCGCGGGCAAGACGATGATCGCCCCGTCGCAGGCCGAGTCAGGCGTCATGGACGCGGCGTCGGTCGAAGGCGGCGGGTCGCAAGCGGCGAGCAGCGCCCAGCCGACCGCGCCGAAGGGAGGCCCGGCGGGCGGCGGCCTCAACATCGACTTCGACAGCGAGTACCTCTACGGCTCGCCGTCGACCGTCACGGAGAAGATCGTCGAGCAGCTCCGCACCATCGGTGCCGGCAACCTGCTGCAGTATCACGCCCAGTCGATGACCGAGGCTGAGCTCGACCTCCACTACAAGCTGTTCTCGGGGATCATCCCGACGCTGCGGTCGGCGAACATCTCTGCGTAGCCTCGTCGTTCCGTGAAGATCACCGATGTGCGCGTGCTCGAGCACGAGCGCGCGATGCCACCAGGCATGGGCCCGCCGACAATGCGCGTCGCGGTCGTCACGATCGCCACTGATGAAGGCATCGACGGCCACTTCTTCGTGAGTGGTCCCGGAGTCGACGTCACACCGCAGCTCGTCAACGTCGCGAAGCCGATGTTGCTCGGCCGTGACCCGCTGGACATCGGCGCGATCTGGAATGACTTCCGGCTCCGGGCGCGGATGGTCGACCCGACAGTGCAGGGCTATGTCGACATCGCGCTGTGGGACATCGCGGGAAAGGTCGCCGGTCTGCCCGTGCACCGACTGCTCGGATCCGCTCGCACGCAGGTGCCGACGTACGCATCGTCCTGGGTGCATCCGAGCAACGCGACATATGTCGAGGAAGCGCTCGCCTACCGGGACCGCGGTTTCGTCGGCTACAAGCTCCACCCGCCGACGCAGCGGCGCCGCATGCCCATCGGCGGTCCACCCGGGCCGGTGTCGATTCACGAGGACATCGAGACGTGTGCTGCGGTGCGCGAGGTCGTGGGCGACGAGTACTGCCTGATGCTCGACTCCGCGTGGGCGTACTCCTACAAGGAAGCCCTCGATGTCGGCTTCGCCATCGAGGACGTCGACTACCACTGGTATGAGGATCCGCTCGGCGCGGAGGATCTCGACGGATACGTACGGCTGAAACAGCACCTGTCCATTCCTATCGTCGCCACGGAGATCACGGCCGGGGGTTTGTACGCGTTGCCGCGTTGGATCGCCGCTCGGGCAACCGATGCGCTGCGAGGCGACGTGGTGATCAAGGGCGGCATCACGGGGATGATGAAGATCGCTGCACTCGCCGAAGCAAACCATCTGCCCTGCGAGGTGCACGACGCTTACAACGCGATCGGCAACCTCGCGACAGTGCACGTGGTGATGGCGGTCCCGCACTGCTCGATGTACGAGGTGCTGGTGCCCCACGCACCGGGCTCGTACGACCTCGATCACCTCTCCTACGGGCTGGTTGAACCCATCACGATCGACCACGAGGGCTTCGTGCACGCGCCCGAGCGACCCGGCCTCGGCATCGACCCCGACTGGGATCTGTTGAAGAGGTCTTAGGCGGTCCGCACGTACTCGAAGTCGACCGGCTTCCCGTTGATGCCCACCGAGGGCGGAGCGACCCAGCCGGCCATCTGCCCGGGCTCGGTCACGGGCTGCATCAGCGACTGCACGAACTCCTCGTCGCCGGGCGTCGGCAACCAGCTGTCCTGACTGCGCGTCCACTCGGCTTCGGTCAGGAGCCGTCCGTCAGGGCTCACCTGGTGGTCGGCGAACGCGCCGACCGCACGGTTGAAGCCTCGGTGGGGGAGCCGGAGCTCGACTCCGACATCGGCGAGGGTCCGGTTCCATCGCTCCACGCCCTTCGCGCAGTCGACGATGTAGTCGTCCTGCAGCGTCGCGTTGAGCGCGGAGAGCGCGGGCACGTCGCGCTCGCCGATCGTCTCGCCGTCGACGACGGAACCGCTCGAACCGCATCGTGAAGGAGGTGGTCGTCGTCGCGCCGCTCCTCCTGGAAGCGCCCCTTCAGTCCGGCCGCGAAGTAGTTCGCCGCGTTCGTCGACGTCTCGGCGCCGAAGAGGTCGAGGGACACGCTGAAGTGGAAGTTCAAGTACCGCTGCAGCGTCGCGGCGTCGACGCCGCCGAAGGGGCGGATGTCGTCGGTGTCGTGCTGCTTCATGAGCTCGACGGTGCGCTGCACCACTCGACCGACGCCAGTGGCGCCGACGAACATGTGGTACGCCTCCTCCTTCAGCATGAAGTCGCACGTCCGCGACAGCGGGTCGAACGCGCTCTCCCGAAGCGACGCGAGCTGGAACTTGCCGTCGCGATCGGTGAAGTAGGTGAAGAAGTAGAACGAGAGCCAGTCGGGTGTCGGCTCGTTGAACGCGCCGAGGATGCGAGGGTTGTCGGAGTCGCCCGAGTGCCGCTCGAGGAGCTCGTCGGCTTCGTCACGGCCGTCACGACCGAAGTACCGGTGGAGCAGGTACACCATCGCCCAGAGATGGCGTCCCTCCTCGACGTTCACTTGGAACAGGTTGCGCATGTCGTAGAGGCTCGGAGCGGTGAGGCAGAGGTGGCGCTGCTGCTCGACCGACGCCGGCTCGGTGTCGCCCTGGACGACGAGCAGGCGCCGGAGCTCGGCACGATGCTCGCCAGGAACGTCGTGCCAAACGGGCTGGCCCTTGCGTCACCGAAGGCAATCGCGCGGTCGGGCTCGGGCGTCGGCGAGGAAGATGCCCCAGCGGTAGTCGGGCATGCGGACGTAGTCGAAGTTCGCCCAGCCCTCTTGGCCGACCGAGATCGCGGTGCGCAGGAAGACGTCGTCCTGTCCTGATGCTCGACAGGGCCGAGGGCGCGCCACCACTCGACGTATCTCGGGAGCCATCCCTCGAGGGCACGTTGCAGCCGGCGATCGTCGGCGAGCCCGACGTTGTTGGGGATCCTCGTGTCGAGGTCGACGGTCGTCATCCGACTCGCTCTCCGGTCGAAGTCCGGCCGCGTGCCGGTGCCGTACTTCTTCAGGGCGCCGTCGGCGCCGACCGCGTTCGGACGCTGGAAGATCCAGTTCTGCCAGGCGGTGAGCCGGGCGAAGATCTTCGTCTCCATCGTCTCCGGGCCGGGGAACCGCAAGCTCGCCTCCATGCCCGTGAGCGCATCGGGCGAAAAGCTGGCGCGCTCCTCGAGGAGAAGTCGGACCTCGTCGTCCCAGTCGAGGTCGTCGGGTGCCGACGTCACCAGGCCGGCCTCGAAGGCCTCGCCCGCCGTCAGCTCCTTCCCGAGCAGGCTGTGCGCCCGCTCGAAGTCGTCGTCTCGACCCCAGAACCGAGTCGCGAGGCGTGAGAGCCCGTTGGACATCGGGTACCACCCGTCGTTCGCGTGGTCAGCACGATCGTGGAATCGGGTTCGTCGAGCATCAACGTGCGGTCGGCGGCTGAGCGCGAGCTCGGCGAGCGTGCCGGCGAAGCAGCTGCCCGGAGTCGACCAGCGCGACGAGTGAGCGCGCCGACATGTCGAGACGCTTGAGTGTCCGCTTCCAGAGCAGTCGCACCTCTCGTTCGAGCCAGCCCTCCTCGGCGATCGCCTCGTCGGCGGTGGTGACGCGGTCGATCTCCCCCACGGTGCGGAGCACCCATGTGCCGATGCTCGGGTAGTTGAACCGGAGATCCAGGATCGCGGCGTCGAGCTCGCGGGCGGCGTCGAGCGACTCGGCAAGGGAGGAGAACGCGCTGACCGTGATGGTCGCGAGCCTCGCTCGGTCGAGCTCGACGGCGACGAACCGGTGCTCTGTGCGGGCCGAGCGGGACGCCCTCACCGTCATCGGGCCGGTCGGACTCGGCCGCGCGCGCCAGCACACGTTCGCGTACGAGGTCCGCGAACAGCGATGGCGGGGCCACGGCGTCGACGAGGCGCCACTCGACTGCTTGCGAGCCCTTGATGCCTTCGACCTTCGTCGCGAACACATCTGCGAGGTCGCGGCGGACGTGGCGCTTGTCGACGACGCGCGTCAGCCCACCCGTACCCGGAAGCACCGCGAGAAGCGGCACCTCAGGAAGCGAGACCGCTGACGACTTGTCGTCGACGAGCAGGATCTCGTCGCACGCCAACGCGAGCTCGTAACCGCCGCCCGCCGCGGTCCCATTCACTGCGGCGATGACGACCTGTCCGCCCTCCGAGGACATCTCCTCGATGCCGTTGCGCGTCTCGTTCGTGAACTTGCAGAACGCGACCTTGTGCGCGTGAGTCGAGCCGGCGAGCATCTGGATGTTCGCTCCCGCGGAGAACACCTTGTCGAGCCCACCGGTGATGACCACGGCCTTCACCTGGGGGTGCTCGAACCGCAAGCGCTGGAGCGCGTCGTGCAGCTCGATGTCGACGCGCGAGGTCGTAGGAGTTCAACTTCAGTTCGTAGTCGTCGCGGAGGCCGCCGTTCGGATCGACCGCGAGCGTGAGCGTGGCGACCCGACCTTCGACGTCGAGGCGCCAGTGGCGGTATCGCGACGGGTCCGTCTCGAACGAGATGCCCTCAGCCACAAGGGTCAGCATACTACACACATAGTATTGACGGGCGACAGGAAGTCTGTCTAGGTTCAGGCGAATGGACCTGGGCATCTCTGGTCGGTGGGCGATCGTGTGTGCGTCCACGCAGGGGTTGGGCCGCGCCTGTGCGGAGGCGCTCGCGGCGGAAGGCGTCAACGTCGTCGTCAACGGGCGGGAGCGTGAGAAGGTCGAGAAGGCTGCGGCGGACATCGCCGCGGACGGGGGCGGCGAGGTCATCCCCGTCGCTGCGGACCTCACCGATCCCGCCGGTCGCGCGGCGCTGCTGGCGGCCTGTCCCGAGCCCGACATCCTCGTGCTCAACAACCGGGGTCCGAAGCCGGGGCCGCTGCGCGAGGTCACCGACGAGGACTTCGACGATGCCCTCGATCTCCACTACCGAGCGCCGATCGCGCTGATCCGGCAGGTGCTGCCTGGCATGCGGGAGCGCAAGTGGGGTCGGGTCGTCACGATCACATCGGCCGTGGTGACGTCGCCGAGCGAGTTCATGGTCACGTCGGTCGGTGCCCGCGCCGGCGTCACCGCTGTTCTCAAGTCACTCTCCTTCGCGGCCGCCGCCGACGGCGTGACGATCAACCAGCTCCTCCCGGAGCGCTTCGCCACGCAGCGTCAGATCGACAACGCCAACCGGGCCGTCGAGCGCGACGGCGTCACGTTCGAGGAAGCCTGGGCCGCTCAGGCAGCGACGATCGCGGCCAAGCGGCACGGAGACCCGAAGGAGTTCGGCGCGATGTGCGCGTTCATCTGCAGCGAGCACGCGAGCTTCGTGTCCGGCATGAACATCCATCTCGACGGCGGCAGCTACAGGGGGCTCGTCTGATGCACACGACCTACGAGGCACCGAAGACGATCGTCCGCATGTTGCTGTTGAGCCAGGCATTCCTCTACTCGCTCACCGGCGAGCAGCGGCGCGCTTGTGAGTATCCGATGGATCACCCCGGCCGCCTCGACTGGGACTTCATCCCGAAGTCGGATCGCACCGGCATCCCACTGTCCCAGCTCAACTTCCATCAGCGGACGTTGGTGCAGACGTTGCTCCGCGCCAGCCTTAGCATGCGTGGGTACACCCAGGCACTCGAGATCATGGCGATGGAGAACATCCTGCGCGAGCTCGAGGTCGACCGGTTTGGCGTGTCGACGGGCGACTTCCGCTCGCAGGACCTGTACTTCGTGAGCTTCTTCGGACGGCCGAGCTTCGAGGAGACATGGGGCTGGCGGTTCCTCGGCCACCACCTCTCCCTGAGCTACACGATCGTCGGGCAGCGCTGGCTGTCGGTGACGCCTTGCAACATGGGAGCCCAGCCCGCCGAGATGGGTGTGCTCAGCCCCCTTCGCGCCGACGAGGATCTCGGCTTCGAGATCCTCCACGGACTCGGCGACGCGCAGCGCAAACAAGCGATCATCCACGATGTCGCGCCCGCGGACTACACGACGCCGCCAGGTGCCACGCGTCGGCAAAGTCGAGTATCCCGACTACATCGATCTCGGGATCGACTGGTACAAGATCAACGACGAGGACCGCGAAGCCCTGAAGTTCGAGAAGAACAACCCGCGCGGCATTGCTGGCTCCGACATGCCAGGCGACCAGGCCCGAAACCTCGTCGATCTCGTCGAGTCGTTCGTCGGTCGGTTGCCCGAAGAGGTGACCGAGCGCTACATGGAGCGCGTCAAGGGCGACGGTCTCGAGAAGCTCTGGTTCTGCTGGGCCGGCGGACAAGAGCGGGGTACTCCGCACTACTACCGGATCCAGGGTGCCGACCTCCTCATCGAGTTCGACAACGCCATCGACAATGGCAACCACATCCACTCGGTGTGGCGCGACTACCGCGCCGACCTCGGCCACCAGCTGTTGCTCGATCACTACGAGCACGAACGTCATCACGGGCATCATCTGGACACGCGGCTGAAGTCGTCCGTGCCCGATGACGACTGACGTGTCGGGCGGAGGGCTTCGGCCCCTGCTTTGCCCTCGGTCGATCGCTGTCGTCGGCGCATCGGCGTCTCCGGGCAAAGCGGGCAACGCGATGGTGCGCTCGCTCCTCGGCTTTCCGGGCGCATTGCACCTCGTCAACCCGACGGCGCCGGAGATCGAGGGGCGGGCCGTCGCGCGGTCCGTGCAAGCCATCGGTGAGCCAGTCGATCTCGCAGTGCTCGTCGTACCGGCGGAAGCGGTGCCCGGCGCTCTCGAAGACTGCGGGCAGGCGGGCGTCGCGGCAGCGGTCGTGTGCGCGGGCGGCTTCGCCGAGACGCGCGAGGGACGGGGACTACAGGACGCTGCCGCGAGCAGTCGCCCAGAAGTACGGCATCCGCATGTTGGGACCGAACACCTCCGGCTTCATGAACCCCGTTGACGGTGTGATGGCGAACTTCGTTCCCTACGTGACCCGACTCGAACCCGGACCCGCCTCGATCGTCGCGAGCAGCGGGGGAATGAACCTGGCGGTGAGCTTTCTCGCGAATGGGGAAGGCCTTGGCCTGCGGCTCGGGATCGGGCTCGGCAATGCCGCCGACGTCGGATTCGCAGAGGTGCTCGACTTCCTCGTTCACGACGAGGCCACCAGGGTCATCGGCCTGCACCTCGAAGGCGTCGACGACGGCCGGGCACTCTACGAGGCGATCGCGCGCACGGTCTCGGCCAAGCCCGTGGTGGTGTTGAAGGTCGGCCGTTCGGAGGTCAACGAGTTCGCGCTGTCACACACCGGCCGCGTGATCGGAGACTTCGCGCTCACTTGCGCGGCCCTCAAGCAGGCGGGCGCCGTCCTCGTCGACGACGTCGGACAGCTCGTGGACGCGATGCGCGCCCTCGTTGCTCGTCGCATCCGTCCATCACTCGAACCGGGCGTCGGGGTGGTCACGGCGCAAGCCGGGCCGGGCTTGTTCATCGCGGACGTGCTGCGCAGCCGCAGCGTGTCTGTGCCACCTCTTGCCGACGCGACCGTGAAGGGGTTGCAGCGACTGCTGCCACCGCTCACGATGCTGTCCAACCCCGTCGACACCGGCCGCCCCGCCGAGACGTTCGGACAGGTGCTCGCCCTCACCGCGGCCGACGACGCCGTCGACGCCCTAGTGGTGTACGCGCTCAAGGAGAGCGACGTCATCAACCCCGAGGTGGCGTTCCGCACGCCCGGGGTCGGCGGCGAGCTCCCGGTGGTGTTCGGCACCAGCGGGCCTCGCGAGATGCTCGACCTCTCGCAGCGCGTGCTGACGGCGATGGGCGTTCCGCAGTACCGAACGCCGGAGCAGGCGGCCCGCGCCGCATCAGCGTTGGTCGAAGACGCCCGGGCGCGTGCTCGCCACGATGCGCCGAGCGCTTCGCGACTGCTGGATCTCCCGTCGTTGCCCGACGGCCCGCTCGACGAGCACGCTGGCAAGGAGCTGCTCGACGCGCTCGGCGTCGCGACCCCTTCCCGCCGCGTCTGTCCTGATCGTGAGGCGGCACACGCGGCGTTTGCCTCGATCGGTGGCACGGTCGTGGTCAAAATCCTGGACCCCACCGTCGCACACAAGGACGAGATCCGCGGCGTCCACGTGGGCATCGAGTCGGCGGCCGCGCTCGATGCGGCCCTCGCCGCGATCGACCTGGTCAGCGGTCCGTCGTCACGCGGCTACTTGCTCGAAGCGCACGCCGAGGACGGACCCGAGCTGCTGGTTGGGGGAGTGCACGATCCGGTCTGGGGGTCGGTCGTCGCGTTCGGCCGGGGTGGACGCGACGTCGAGTCGCACAGGCCCGCGATGCGGCTCGCCCCGCTCTCCGATCGTGATGTAGCCGAGCTCGTCGCCGAGATCGATCCAAACCTCGACTGGGTCGCGCTGGCCGCGGTGATCCATGCGGTCGCGGCGCTCCTCGCGTGCCCGGGCGTGACCGAAGTGGACGTGAATCCGGTCCGCCTCACGTCGCGAGGGGCGATCGCGCTCGATGCGCTCGTAGTGCGTACCGCATGACAACGGGAGGAACCGTGATAACGAAGGGGGCACTTGACGGGCTGCGCGTCGTCGACTTCGGCCAGTACGTCGCGGGCCCGCTACTGGCGATGCTGCTCGCCGACGCGGGAGCCGAAGTCCTGCGCGTCGATCCGCCCGGAGGACCTCGCTGGAAGGACGCCGGAAATGCGGTGCTGAACCGCGGCAAACGCAGCGTGCAACTCGACCTCAAGCAGCCGAGTGACCGGCGGGCGGCCTTCGATCTCGTCGCTGGCGCCGACGTGCTCGTCGAGAACTTCCGGCCCGGTGTGATGGAGCGTCTGGGGCTGGGGTTCGACGTCACGGATGCGTCGAACCCGAGGCTCGTGTACTGCTCGCTTCCCGGCTTCACCGCAGATGACCCACGTGCGTCGATGCGGGGATGGGAAGGGATCGTCTCCGCGGCGACGTCGATCTACCGGGCGCCACGCCGATTCGGGCCCGCCGGGCCCGTCACCGATACCGATCCTGCGTTCGTCGCCGCCCCGCTGCTCTCGACCTACGCCGCGGCGATCGCCGGGCACGCGGTCGTCGCCGCGTTGATCGCCCGCGACCAGAGCGGCGCCGGGCAGCGTGTCGAGGTCTCACTGTTCGACGCCGCCTACGAGATCTTCGGCCATGAGCTGCAGATGGCGCACAACATCGCGTCGGGCGGCTTCAAGCCCCCGACCCGACCCGGCACGGGCCACTACCGATGCAAGGACGGGCGGTGGTTGCATCTGTGCCTCTTCGAGGACCATCACATGCGCTGGTTCGCCAAGACCTTCGTGCCCGAGTGGCTCGAGGAAGGTGTCGCAGAGCCCGACCGGCTCCGCGCTGAACCCGAGCTGCAGGTCGAGCTGATCCAGCGGTTCACGGAGCTATTCCTGACGAGGGACGCGGCCGAGTGGGAGACCGAGATCAATGAGCGCAGTGGTGCTCCGTGTGCGGTCTGCCAGACGACCGACGAGTGGCTGCGACTCGATCCTGGCGGTCGAGACAGCCGAGCCATCGTGGTGATTGACGATCCCGAGCTCGGGTCGACGGCGCAGCTCGGCCAGCCCGTAGTGCTGAGCGGCACGCCGCTGACGCCACGCCCTCGGGGAACGGGCGTGGCCGAGCTCCCCTCATGGTCCGTTACACCTGCCGCTCCCCCCGCCGGGTCGCGGCCGCCGCTCGACGGCGTGCGCGTCGTGGACTTCACGCACGTGCTTGCGGGACCGACCGCCGGGCGCGTGCTCGCCGAGTACGGCGCGAACGTCGTGAAGATCAACAAGACCACCGATACCGCGATCCCATGGCACACGTGGATCAACGCCGGAAAGCGATCGATGCTCCTCGACGTCAAGGCGCCGGGCGCGCGTCAGATCGTCGAGGGGCTGCTCGCGACCGCTGACGTGGTGAGCCAGAACTTCGCGCTCGGAGTCGCCGATCGTCTCGGCGTCGGCGAAGCGGACGCGCGTGCGGCGGTCCCCGGAGTCATCTACTCCTCGATCAGCGCGTTTGGCTACGAGGGCATGCGCGGCAAGTGGCGTGGCCGCGAGGAGCTCGGCCAAGCGGTCGCGGGCCTCCAGGATCGATGGCACGACGAGAAGGGCGAGCCGGCGATGATGGCGTTCCCCGTAAGTGACGTGGGCAGTGGCCACCTCGCGGCGTTCGGCATCCTGCTCGCGCTCTATCACCGCAATCGCACGGGTGAGGGCCAGTCGGTGAGCGCGTCACTGGCCCATACGGCGACGTTCATCCAGGCGCCGTTCATGCTCGCCTACGAAGGCAAGGTCTGGGACCTGCCCCACGGCTTCGACGCGCGGGTGGAGCCCGACGCATCGGCTCTACAAGGCGAGCGACGAGCGATGGCTGTTCATCGTCGTCGACTCTTTCGCCGGCATCGGCGGCATCGACGGGGTCGAAGACGGTGATCTCGAGGCGCAGTTCGCCACCGAGACCGCGCAGACCTGGGTAGACCGCATCAACGCGGCAGGCGGTGCCGCGCACATCGTCACGACCGGCGAGGAGGCAGCCGATGCTCTCGTCGCTCGGGCGCGGGGCTTGGTGGTCGAGGTGGGGGAGGGCCGGCTCACGATTGGCCCCGGGCCGAGGCTGTCGCGGACGCCTGTCATCGTCGGACCTCCGGCTCTGCTCCCCGGCATCGACGGACACCAGGTTGTCGTGGAGCTCGGCCTTTCGGATCAGTGGGAGGAGCTCGTTGCCAAGCACGTCGTGGTGACGCCGGCGACGGTATGAGCTCGGTGTCACCTCCGGAGGTCGACCAGAAGCGGTCGCGCGCCGGCATCACCGTGCCGATGCTGTTCGTGCTCGGTGGGCTCACCGCGGTGCCGCCGCTCACGTTCGACGCGTACCTTCCGGCGCTTCCACAGGTCGCGGCCGATCTGGGCGTCCCCGAGGCGCAGATCCAGCTCACGCTCTCCGCCTGCCTCCTCGGCATCGCCTTCGGCCAGCTGTTCGGCGGACCCGTCAGCGACGCGCGCGGCCGGCGCACGCCGTTGTTGGTCGGCGTCCTCGGTTACACGTTCTTCAGCCTGGCGTGCGCGGTTGCACCGTCGGCCCCGGCACTCGTCGGCTTGCGGTTCGGGCAGGGTCTTCTCGGCGGGGTCGCGGTGGTCATCGCCCGGGCGATCGTCCGAGACCGCGCCGAAGGCGCGGCCGCGGCTCGCGTGTTCTCGTTGCTGATGCTCGTCGGCGGCCTCGCGCCGATCTTGGCTCCGCTGGTCGGAAGCGCGCTCATCGAGGTGACCACCTGGCGGGGCATCTTCGTCTTCCTGGCGGGGCTCGGCGCGATCGGCCTGGTCGCGGTGATGAAGGTGCTCCCCGAGACACTGGCACCCGCCGATCGTCACACCGGTGGCATCCGCGACACGCTCGCCGTGGCCGGACGTGTCGTGAGGGATCGTGACGTGATGGGGTTCGTGTTGACATCGGCGTTCGCGTCCGGGGCGCTTTTCTTCTACATCTCGAGCTCGTCGTTCGTGTTCCAAGACGTGTATGACCTCAGCCCGACCGCCTTCAGCCTCATTTTCCGCGACGAACGCGATCGGGCTGATGGCGATGGGATGGGTCAACGCCACGCTCGTCCGGCACCGAGATCCAGCCCACCTCCTCACCTGGGGCGTCGGCCAGCTCGCGTTGGGCGCCATCGCCCTCTGCGTCGTGCTGTGGGCGGGATGGGGCTTGCCCGCGGTCTTGCCGTGTCTCATGGTCGCCGTGATCAGCCTTCCGCTCATCATCCCGAACGCGACAGCGTTGGCACTCGGCCCGTACGGGCGTGAGGCGGGCACGGTGTCCGCGTTCGTAGGGGTCGTGCAGTTCGCTGTCGGCGCCATCGCGTCTCCCTTGGCTGGAATCGCGGGGGAGACGACGCAGTTCTCGATGGCATTCGGCATGCTCACGATGGCCGGGCTCTCGCTGCTTGCTCGCGTGCTGCTCGCGCCTCGTGAGCGCATTGCCGTCGTCCTGGAAGAGGCGGCGTGACGATCCGTCTCGGATGCGATATCCCCTACTTCGAGGATCCCGACGACACCCGGACGTTTGCGCGAGCCGCAGAAGAACTTGGCTTCGATCACCTCGGGTTCTCCGAGCACGTGGCGGCGAGCCGCACCACGGACTATCCGGCGATGTTCTCGTACGACGATCCGTGGCATGAGTCGTTCACGATGCTCGCCTTCCTCGCGGCCGTGACGACGACGATCGAGCTGTCGAGCGCCATGGCGCTGATCACATTGCGCCACCCAGTGCTCGTCGCCAAGCAGGCCGCCGAGGTCGACCTGCTCGCGCGGGGACGGCTGCGAATCGGGGTGAGCGTCGGCTGGAACCGCGAGGAGCAGATGGCGCTGGGCGTCGACCCGGCCGCACGCGGCCGGCGCATCGAGGAGATGGTGCCGCTGCTGCGCCTGCTGTGGACCGAGGATGCGGTCAGCCACACCGGTGACTTCTTCGCGTTGGACGAGGTCGGCATTCACCCGAGGCCGTCACGCCCGATTCCCATCTGGATGGGCGGGGGTGGGGTCGACAATCTCGGCCAGCCACCGGACCTGACGCTGCGACGAGCGGCGCGGCTCGCCGACGGGTTCAAGCTGATGGCACCGACGGGCACCGACGTCGACCGCGCGATCGGAACCGCGACGCGCCTCCAAGCGCTCGCCCGTGGCGAGGGACGCACGCTCGACATCGAAGCCCGATTGCTCACGCACCTCACGCCTCCTGAGGAGTGGCCCTCAGTCGCCCGTCGGTACCGCGAGTCGGGCGTCCTCACGCACATCGGCCTCGGCAACCGCATCGTCGGCGGCACCGTCGGCGACCAGATCGCGCTCATCGCAGATGCCGCGCGCAGAATCCGACCGGAGCTCTGACTATGAATGGCACTCGGCACCACGCGCATCACGTCGGGTCTCTCCTGCGCCCGAAGGCGTTGCGCGAGGCGTGGCGCCACCACAGCGAAGGGACCGTCAGCGACGCAGCGCTCCGAGCCGCCCAGGACGATGCGATTCGCGACGTCGTCGCCATGCAGGAGCAGATCGGCCTCCGGGTTGTGACAGATGGGGAGTTCCGCCGCCTTTCGTACTGGAACCGCTTCGTCGAGGTCGTCGACGGGCTCGAGGTCGGCGAAGCTCGCTTCGCGTTCACCGACGAGTCGGGCGATCGGCTCGCCTTCACAGCGCCGCATGTAACAGGGAAGGTGAAGCGGACGCAACCGGTGTCAGGCCACGAGGTGGACTTCGTTCGAACGATCACCGATCGGGCCGTCAAAGTCACCTTGCCGTCGCCGTCGACCATGCAGTTCTGGTTCGGGCCGCTGTCGGGCGCGTACTCGTCCTCGTCCGCGTTCTTCGGCGATCTCGCGCGGGTCTACCAAGAGGAGATCGCCGACCTCGCCGGCCGCGGTGCCGACATCGTCCAGCTCGACGAGGTCGCACTCGCGATGTTGTGCGACCCCGAGGCCCGAGCCGTCGTGGCCACCGAAGGCGAGAACCCGGACGAGCTCGTGGACGACTACGTCGCCGCGATCGCGAGTGCGTTCGCCGGCGCCCCGCCGACGGTCGCCACCGGTCTTCACCTCTGCCGCGGCAACTACAAGGGGCACTGGATGGCGACCGGTGGATATGAGCCCGTCGCCGAGAAGGTGTTCGGCGGGTCGGGCGCGAACATTCTGTTCCTCGAGTTCGACTCGGAGCGCTCGGGCGACTTCAGCCCGCTGCGCCACGTGCCTGAGTCGGCATCAGTCGTGCTCGGTCTCGTCAGCTCGAAGAGCCCGACGCTCGAGTCTCGCGAGGACCTCCTCCGGCGCATCGAGGAAGCCTCAGCGGTCATGCCCGTCGAGCGGCTCGCGCTCTCACCGCAGTGCGGGTTTGCTTCCACGGTGGGCGGCAACCCGATCACCGAGGACGACGAGAAGCGGAAGCTGGCGAGGATCGTCGAGGTGTGCGAGGAGGTCTGGGGCTCCGCGTGAGGTTGTCGGTCAGCCGTCCCACGCGACCGGGAGTGTGAGCAAGCCTCGGAACGCCCACCCGCCGATCTCGACCTCATCCGACGGGTCGAGTCTCAGACCGTTGAGCCGATCGAACGCCAAGGGGAGCGCGACATCGGCGACCATCGAACGTGCGGTCGCGGCGCCCGCGCAGAAGTGCGGGCCCGCGCCGAACACGATCGCCTTCGACGTGTTGCGGGTGATGTCGAAGCGATCGGCATCGACAAAGTGCTTCTCGTCGCGGTTCGCGGAGCCGAACATCAGGAAGACGCGGTCTTCGGGCTCGAGCTCGACGTCGCCGATCGTCCACGGCTTCGCGACGCGGCGAGGTGACATGCCGATCGGCGATATCCAGCGGGTGAACTCGTCGAACGCGTGCATCCAGGTTGCCTCGCCGCGCCTGGCCCGACTCAGCTGATCCGGATTTGTCAGCAAGGCCCAGATCGTCCCCGCGATCGCCTTGCGGGGCTCGTTCTGACCACCGCTGATCGTGAGCTTGATGTTGGCGCGGACCTGCTCCTCCGGCATGCCTCCGTCGAGCATCACGCTCAGGAGCGAGTGGTTCGCAGTGCGGCGCACGACCGGCAGCATGTCGTCGATCGCACCGTCGATCGCCGCGGTCGCTTCGTTGCAACGGCGCTCCACGTCAGGATCGCCGCCGTAGTTCGCGATGCCTCCGATCAACGCTTGCGACCAGCCATCCATCTCACGATGGCCGACGTTCGTCAGGCCGGTCATCACCTTCAAGCACTCGGCGGAGAGCGGAAGCGCGAACACCTCGATGAGATCGTCGGTCCGCGGCCCCGCGAGGGAGTCGACGATCTGGTCGGCGAGCATCTGGAACTCCTGCCGCCAATGCGCCGCAACGGCGGCGGGCGCAAGCGCGGGGTAGTAGATGTTCCGCTCGGCCGCGTGGGCGGCGCCGTCCTTGCGCATCATGTTCTGGCCCATCAGCCGGTTCATGAGCCCGCGGGGCTGATCCGACGAAAGGACGTCGACCCGCTTCTCCATCGACGCGATGTCATCGCGCCGAGTGAGCAGCGTGGCGTCCAGCTGCGGGACAAATGCGATGGGCGCTTCTGCGCGCATCCGCGCGAGCGCGGGATAGGGGTCCGCCCAGAGCTCGTCGACGTCGAGGTCGAAGCGTGGCGCGGTCGACACGACAAGAGTGTCGCGCACGACAGGTTGTGTCGTCGCGAGCACGACAAGTGTCATACTTGACCGGTGACGACGACCGGCCACGACGTCGCACTCGAGCAGCTCTACGCCGATTTCGCGGCGCATGGGCTGATGCCGCTGTGGACGGTGCGAGGCGATCTGATGCCGCGCTCGCCGAGTCCGGCGGCCCTGCCGCAGGTGTGGCGGTGGCGTGACGTGCTGCCGATCGCCGAGCGGGCGGGCCAGCTGGTTCCGGTTGGTCGCGGTGGCGAGCGCCGCGCCATCGTGTACGCCAACGCCGGTCTCCACCCCGAGCCCTACTCGACGCCGACGCTGTGGGCCGCGGTCCAGTACCTCGGTCCGAAGGAGGTCGCGCCCGCCCATCGCCACTCTCAGAGCGCCTTCCGCTTCGTCCTCGAAGGCGAAGGTGTCTGGACGATCGTCGACGGCGATCCCGTCGCGATGCGGCGCGGCGACCTGTTGCTGACCGCGGGCTGGCGCTGGCACGAGCATCACAACGTCGCCGACGCGCCCATGGTGTGGCTCGATGGACTCGACATCCCGTTGGTCTCGGGACTCGACGCCGGGTTCTTCGAGTTCGGACCCGACGAGGTCACCGATCGCTCGACACCTGAGTCTTCACGCAGCGAGCGGCTGTGGGCGTATCCGGGTCTGCGTCCCGTGTCCGCCGCACCGGCCAAGACGTCGCCCCTGATGGCGTATCGGTGGGCGCACACGGATGCCGCGCTGACCGCGCAGCTCGAGCTCGAGGCCGAGGGCCGCGCGGGGGTGATCGCGCCGGGCCACGCGGCGGTGCGGTTCACCAATCCCACGAACGGCGCCGATGCGCTCGTCACGGCGCGGATGGAGATGCATCGCCTGGCCGCGGGAGCAGTCGGTGCGCTCCCTCGTCGGGTCGGCTCGTCGGTGTGGCAAGTGTTCTCAGGCGAGGGAGCGGTGGAGCTCGCGGGTCAGGAGTATCAGCTCGCGAAGGGCGACGTCTTCGTGGTGCCGTCGTGGTGCCCGATGAAGCTCTCGGCGAACACGTCGAGTCTCGACGTGTTCACCTTCTCCGACGCACCGGTGTACGAGGCTCTGAACCTCGCCGACCCTGAGTAGTCGCGCGTTCAGCGCGTCAGATGTGGACGCCCGTCGTCTCCAGCGTCACTGCCACGTCCCACGGGTGTTCGGGCGCGTGGGGGAGCGGCGGCTCGGGAGCGAGGATGGCGAGGTGGCGTTCGATCGCGTCGGCGCTCGCGTTGCGCTGCCGGTGAGGCACGCCCGCGGGCAGCACGACGAGTGTGTTGGGGCCCACGGTGTGCTTCGCGAGACCGACCTCGACCTCGAGGGCGCCTTCGACGACGAAGTAGAACTGGTCGAAGTCGTGCACGTGGGTGGGCGGCCCGCTCGCCCCGGGCGCCAGCTCCGTCAGGTACACCGACGCGTTGGTCGAGCCGCTCTCACGGTTGGCAAGCCAGGAGACGCTCATCTGCCCGTCCTCGGACTTCGGAGGGAGATCGCGCGTGTAGTAGGGAAGCCCCTTGGGGTCGGTCGACTCGGTCGGCGACGCGATCGGCTGTAGGAAACCGCCGGGGGCGATGATCTCGATGTGCACCTCGTCGCCGTCACCGTCGTTGCGGTTGTGGTGCGGCACGCCGGCCGGGATGAACACCGAACCGAACCGGCCGACCTGTCGTTCGTCGGTGCCGAGCTCGATCGTCGTCGTCCCTTCGAGCACGACATAGATCTGGTCGCTCGTGTGGGTGTGACGTCCGGGACCATGGACGCCCGGCGGCACCTTGGTGGCGATCACGTAGCAGCTCTCGCCGGCGTAGAGCACCTGACCCCGGTACCCGGGGATCCCGGCATCCATTGCCACGTCCCAATCGATCGGTCGCGTGAACCTCATGCCAGAAACAATAGACAGACTTCGTGACGTGCGACAGAGTGAAGGTCGAACTTCTGGGAGGGGAGATTGGCGACGATCGTCGGTGCCTTCGGGGTGCCGCACATGCCTACGTCACCGGGCCAATGCGAGGCGGACCCGCACTCGCTCGTGGCGAGGTCGTTTGCGTCCGTGCGTGGCTACGTCGACGAGATCGATCCCGACGTGCTCGTCATGTTCGACACCGACCACTTCCACCATTGGTTCTACGACCGCCTCCCCGCGTTCGCTGTCGGCGTGGCGGTCGGCACCGACGGGCCGGGCACCGATGATTGGCCGGGCGAGGCGCGCTTCGATGCGATCCCGGTCGACGAACCGCTCGCCCGGCACCTCCACCAACACGGCATCGCCGCCTCGTTCGACCTGGCGCTGAGCGAGGAGTTCCAGGTCGACCACTCGATCACGGTCCCCGTTCATTTCCTCACCGCGACCGACGGTGTCGTGGAACGACCGATCGTGCCGGTGTGGATCAACGGCATCGCGCCGCCGCTTCCTCTCGCCGCACGCTGTCGCGAGCTGGGTGCGATGGTGGCGGCGGCAGTCGCCGCCTATCCGGCGGATGCGCGGGTCGGCCTCGTCGCGAGTGGTGCCATCAGCGGCGACATCGGCGGTGCGCACTCCCGCCCCGGCCTGCCGTTCGCGCCGCCCGACGAGGCGTGGCTCTCCGACGTCGAGGGCTGGTTGCGCGACGAACGGCTCGATGACTTCGTTGGCGCGGCTACCCCCGACCGTCTGCGCGCCGCAGGCAACGTGAGCGGCGAGTGCCTGAACTGGATCGCGCTCCTCGGCGCGGTGGCCGGTCGCCGTCCCACGTTCCTCGAGATGGACTCCTACGGAGGCAACGCTTTCGCGGCATGGGACATGCGGTGAGCGTCTACGGCGTGCACAAGCTCCTGCACCGCGCCCAGGTCGATCTCGACTTCCGCGAGCTGCTCCGCGCCGATCCCGCGAGCGCTATCTCGGACTACCCGCTCACTGACGAGGAGCGCACCGCGCTGCTCGCTGGCGACGTCGCCGCGCTCGCGCGAGCAGGCGTGCACACGTTCCTGCTCTCGCGCATCCCTCGCTTCGGGCTCTTTGGCGTCGACCGCGACGAGTACAACCGGCGCATGCGTGCACTCCTCGACGACCGTTTGCTCACTGAACCACCTCCATGCGGGGGTCGAGTAAGCAAACGGTGTACACTGCGGTCCCGGGCTTCCACGGAGTGTGTGGATCCAGCTCGTAATGGACGTCGGGGCTGCTGCCGCCGGCGATCTCGACGACCGCCGCGTTGATCGGCCACGACACCGGCGAGCAGAGAAAGGCGATGACCTTCGCCGCGTCGCCCGCCATCACGAGGCGCTGAAGCAGAGTGGTCTGGGCGGCTCGTTCGGCGAGGTGCGCGTCCAACGTTTGGCCGGCTTGCTCGGCGGCTCGCGCGTGCGCGTCCATCTGTCGCTCGGTGACCGCGAAGCTCGGCGCCACGCACACCACGCCGATCCCGGCTGGCCCCAGCGCGTTCGCAAGAGTGATGGTCAGATGATTGAGCGCACGGTTGCGCGCACCGGCACTGACCAGCCCACCGCGGAAGCGTCCGGCGCCCCCGCTCAAGAGGATGATCCGGCCGCCGCCCGCGGCACGCAGGTGGGGTTCGACCGCACGCGCCAGCCGGAGTGCCCCGACCACCTTCTCGGTGTAGTCGGCGATCATCCCGTCTTCGCTCGCCGACCCATACACGTCGGCCTCTTCGCCGTGACCGCCGGTGCGGGCTGCGCAGTTCACCACGATGTCGAGCCCACCCAGCAGCTCGACAGTGCGCTCGACGCATGTCCGAATCGAGTCGCCGTCCATGGCGTCGTATACGACCGGGTGGACGGTCGCGCTCGCCTCGGAGCTCAGCTCACTGGCCGCGGAGCGGAGCGAGGATTCGGTGCGAGCGGCGACCACCACCTCGCACCCTTCCCCGCGAGCTCGAGGGCGGTGGCACGGCCGATTCCGCGGCTGCCGCCCGTGACCAGCGCTCGGCTTCCACTCAATCCGAGGTCCACGTGACTGCAGACTCGCGCCTTTGCGGGATCAGCCGCTGAAGCTGCCGGTGACCCTCACGATCACGTCTGGGTCGCAGTTGAACGTGCCGGGGTCCGGCGGGTCGACGAGCACGAACGCGCCGGTGCGGGCCTGAGAAGTCGTCCAGCAGGTGTTCAACTTGCCAGGGATCGTGCTGTCGTCGAGGACGCCCTTGCTGGCCACGCTCGGACCACTGGCGAGTGCGTCGAGCAATGCCTGACGGGTGAGCCCGTTGACCCCCGAGTCCGCCACAACTTGGTTGACCAGCTCTTCGAATATCAGGCCGGCGCCGAAGGCGGTGAGCCCGTTCGCCGACACGTCCTCGTCGGCGACGCGCTCGCGATACATGCCGACCCCCTCGATGTCCGTCTCGTCGTACGGCGCGAGCGGCGAGCTCACATGCAGCCCTTCGATGGCCTCGGCGTTCGTCGACGCGAATGACGGCGTCAGGCACTGCCCGGTGCACATCCAGAAGATCGAATCCATGTCGATGCCCTGGACTCTCGCCTCGGCCATGAGCTTCGCGATTCCGATGGACGCGCTGCTCACCACGTTGATGCCCTCGTCCTTGATCCGCTGGACGATCGGCGTTGCCTCGGCCTGGGTCGCGGCGTCGGGATAGGAGATGACGCCCGCGTCCTCCCACCCACGTGCGACGCCGGCGGCGTTGAAGGCGCGGAACAGCGGTCCGATGCCCGGAACTCCCGGGTCGATGCCGATCATCTTCGGTGTGACTCCCTCCCCGAGCGTCTGCTCGATGTAGTCCCACCCGTACTGCGGGACCTCCCACGTCTCCTCCGAGGCCGAGAAGTCCTGTCCCGCCAGCGTGAGGCCGTACGTCGTTGGCGACTGCGCCTGACCCGCGGAGATCGCCACCGCCGCGAGGTCGGGTAGGCCGATCGCGTTGCCGGCCTGGTCGATGCACGTCTGGATGGGCTCAGGGTTGAGCAGCACGAATGCACCCGAGCCGACCGTCGCGAATTCGCCCTGGCAGGCTTGCGTGAATGCGTTCACCGCTTCGTCGGGGTTCAGCTTCGAGTCGTAGAACGTGATGACGACCTGCCGTCCGGCGAGACCGCCACGGGCGTTGACCGACTCTCCCCAGGCCTCTACGGCTGCAACGATCGGGCGGCTCAGGCCGGGGGAGATCGGCGTGTCGACGTCGGCGACGACGCCGATGTGGATCTCGTCGGCGGTGATCCCGACCTCCGTCGCCTCGGTCGGATCCGCCGCTGCGTTGGTCTCGGTCGCTCCAGCCGCCGTCGTTGACGAACCCTGATCAGCAGTGGTGGCCGCGCCATCACTGTCGTCTCGGCCGCCGCACCCGGCCGCTACCAGCGCCAGGGCGGTGGCGAGTGTGAGCGATGTCAATCTTCGCCTCATCTTGCTCCTCCGGCTCCTTGTCACGGGCTGCGGGCGGCCGTGGGGGGCTGTCTGTCCTGAAAAACTCCCACCCGGACCTTGACAAACTTTGCTCAAGAACACAAGGCTGAACCGCGCCGGATGCGAGATATGGAGGCACGCAGCTGATGACCAGCGAGACGACGATCGACACGGGCACCGGGTACGGGCGCCCTCCGACATCGCACGACGCGCGCCTCACAGAGGTGGGTGCGGGCACGCCGATGGGCGAGGCCCTGCGGCGCTATTGGCACCCGATCGCAGTTTCGAGCGCGCTGAAGAGCGACGCACCGCACCGCACGCGCATCCTCGGAGAGGACCTCATCGTGTTCCGCGCAGGCAACGGGCGTGCGGGTGTCGTCTTCGAACGCTGCGCCCACCGCGGCACCAGCCTCTTCTTCGGCCGCATCGAGGACGACGGCATCCGATGCTGCTACCACGGGTTCAAGTTCGACGTGCAGGGCCACTGCCTCGAGCAGGCGTGCGAGCCCGACCGAGGCCGTAGGCGCGACGTCGTGCGACAGCCGTGGTATCCGGTTGAGGAGCGCTACGGCCTCGTGTTCGTCTACATGGGCCCACCGGAGCGAAAGCCGCTCCTGCCGCGTTACGACTTCCTCGACGAACTCGGCGAGGATGAAGCCCACTTCGCCGAGCTGCCGATCCCGGGCGCCGAGGTCACTGGCGGAGTTCAAGAGTTCAACTGGTTGCAGGGCTTCGAGAACGCCGTCGACCCGGTGCATGCGATGTGGCTCCACTACACGCACAGCGGGCCGCAGTTCGCGGGCACCGGCACGACGGGGTTCCCCGACGAGTACTTCGACCCGTACAAGGTGTCGGACCGGATTCGGTACGAGAAGACCGAGCGCGGCGTGAAGTACTTCCAGCGCTTTGAGAAGGCAGACGACGACGGCACCCTGCGCGAGCTGGACTGGTGCGTCGAGCTGCAGCTCCCGAACATCATCGCTTTGCCCGACTTCGTCGAGGTCGTCCCCGACCGTGTTCACGACTGCCTGATCTTCATCGTCCCGGTCGACGACACCGCCCACCGGGCCTTCATCACGACCCGCGCGACCGATATCGGCCGGTTGTTGCGCCTCGTCGGCGGCGTGACGCAGAACGGCAAGCTCTTCTTCGAGATGACCGAGGACGAGCTGCAGCAGTATCCCAGTGACTGGGAAGCCCAGGGATCGCAAGGGCGCATCACGCAGCACTCTGAAGAGTCGCTCGTGAGCTCCGACCGTGGGGTGGTGATGCTGCGCAGCCTGCTGCGTCAGATGGTCGACGACGTCGAAGTGGGCCGCGATCCGATGAACGTGTCCCGGACCGGTGACGCCACACGCACCGCGGAATCCGGCGTGTTCACGGTCAGCACCCGGTCGCCGGCAAGCGTCGCCGGCTCCTGAACGCCCGCCACGCCGAGGGAGGACTGATGAGGGAAGCCCTGAGCTACGAAGCCGCCCACGCCGCCGCGCAGGCTGTCATCGAGATGGGACGCGAGAAGGGCCTGCACCTCAGCGTCTCGGTCGTCAACCGCAGCGGGATCACCAAGGTGATCCTCGCCGACGACGGGGCCGGCCCGATCGCGGTCGAGACCGGGCGACGAAAGGCGTACACGTCGGCCGTGACCGGCATGCCGACAGCGATGTTCGCCGCGTTCGTCTCCCTCCCCGAGATGGCGGCCTCACCGCCCCACACCTTGGACCCGCAGCTCCTGCCGGCGCCCGGCGGGCTGCCAATCGTGGTCGACGGCGAGGTGATCGGCGGCATCGGCGTCGGCGGTGCCGACGGCGCCACCGACATCGCGATGGCGGAGGCCGCGTTAGAGCGAGTGGCGTCCCAGCTCTGATGGCTTCGCGGGTGGGTCAGGGGATCGCGCGCCTGGCGTTCGCGTATCTCTTCGTGGACGCCGGTCGCACGGTCTTCGCCCACCCGGAAGGACCCGCCGGCCCCGCCGCGCGGGTGACCGATCGGATCAAGCAGAGTGTCCCTGGGCTGGCCCACTTTCCCACGACCACGTTCGTTCGGATCAATGCAGCGACCCATGCCGTGGCTGGCGCCGCGTTGCTCAGCTCACGTACTTCTCGCCCCGCGGCGCTCGTGCTAGCCGCGTCACTGCTTCCGACGAGCATCGCCGCGTTCCCGTTCTGGACGATGCCTGAGGGCCCGCAGCGGATGCACGCCCGCAACGACTTCACCAAGAACGTCGGCTTGATGGCCGGGCTGCTCGCGATCGCCGCAGCCACGACGACGAAGCAGGAGATCGGCTGATGATCAAACCCTGGTTGTTCGAGTTCTTCCACGCCGTGCACGACCTCGAGCGGCATGCCGATCCGGCGACTGTGCAGGAGCACTACCGCTCGTATCTCGACCTATGGGTCGGCGACGAGGAGCGCGGCTTCGAAGGCATCTTCTTCAGCGAGCACCACTTCGGCCCGGGTTACAGCCCGGCGCCAAACCTCCTCATCGCGAACCTCGCCGCTCGCACGACGCGCATGAGGTTGGGCGTGCTCGGCAGCGTGTCCGCTCACAACCGGCCGTGGCGCATCGCGGAGGAGTTCGCGATGCTCGACCACCTCACGGGCGGAAGGCTCGAGATCGGCGTCGTCAGTGGCATCCCCCCCGAGATGGCGCTCGTGGGAGTGACGCCTCCCCTCGCTGCCGAGGTGCACGCCGAGACGCTCGACGTGTTGCTGGCCGCCGTCGAAAAGCCCGCGGTCGCCCACCACGGCACTCACTTCTCGTTCGAGGTGAACATCACGCCGGCGTTTCTGCAGACCTCGCCGACGATCTGGACCGCGGCCGTGAGCGAGGCATCGGCGCGCCGAGCGGGAGAGCGCGGACTCAAGGTGTGCTTCGGCTTCACGGCAGCCGAGCAGCTCGCGGAGCAGCGCGCGGCGTTCGAGGAAGGCGCCCGGTCGTCGGGCATGCCGACGGGTCCCGAGCGCATCGGGATACGCCGCCAGATCGAGCTCGTCGAGGACGAAGCCGACAGCGAGGAGGCCGGGCGCAAGGTGAAGGAGGGCGCGGCGGAGCTCATGCGGTTCAGCTTCGAGGCCATGAAGATCCCCGATGCGCCCCCGAAGTCCTTCCATCCCGACGAGCTGATCTACGGCACGCCATCGCAGGTCACGGACGAGATCATCCGCCAATGCCGCATCGTCGGCGCCGGCAACTTCCTCGCCAGCTTCAACATCTTCGATCGCGAGCGACTGCGAGCGAACCACGACCTCTTCGGCGGCAAGGTCATTCCGCGACTGCGCGCTGCTGACATCGCCTGACGCCACACCACAGAGGAGTCGAGTTCACATGGGAAAGCTGGACGGCAAAGTCGCCCTCGTCACGGGCGGCGGTCGCGGCCTGGGACGTGCTCACGCGCTGGTGCTCGCGGCCGACGGCGCGGCTGTGGTCGTCAACGACTTCGGCGGCGCGTGGAGCGGAGACGGGGGCGGGGACAGCGGCCCGGCGGACGAGGTGGTGGCGGAGATCGACGGCGCTGGCGGCCGCGCCTTTGCAGACGCGACCGACGTCTCCGACTGGGACGCGGCCGGAGGGATAGTGGACGCCGCGCTGAACACGTTCGGGCGTCTCGACATCGTCGTCAACAACGCAGGCAACACTCGCTTCGGGACGATCGACGCGATCTCACGGCGCGACTGGGAGCAGACAATCGCCATCCATCTCACGGGCACGGGCGCTCTGTGTCACTGGGCGGCGGCCCACTGGCGTAAGCAGGGCCCGGAGGCAGGCCGGCGCATCATCAACACGTCGTCGGGGGTGGGGTTGACTCCGATCCCCAACAACCCGATGTACGTCGCCGCCAAATCAGGCATCGCCTCCCTCACCCTCGCCTGCGCCGTCGAGTTGGCCGAGCTCGGCGTCCGCGCGAACGCGATCGCGCCCGTCGCCCGCACCCGGATCAGCGAGGAGGTCGCCGGTGACCTCATGAAGCCGCCCCCCGCCGGCTTTGACCGGATGAACCCGGCGAACATCCCGCCGTTGGTCGTGTTCCTCGCGTCGCCGACCTGTCGGTTCACCGGCCGGGTGTTCGGGCTCATCGGCGACTCGCTCACGGTGTTCGACGGATGGTCGGTCAGCCACCACTTCGACAACGGCGCGGAGCCCTGGACCGATGACGCGCTGGCGGCGGTTCTCGCCGACATCCCCCTGCAGCACCAGGGACAGGCGCAGGCGCTCATGGGTGTCGACGAGAACGTCATGCCTCCGCAGTTCGTGCTCGACGCGCTCGCTGCCGTCGAAGGCGTCTAGCGCCTACAGGTCCGGCTCGCCCATCGAAGCGATCATCCGTGCGATCTGGTCGGCGTAGAGCTCGGTGAACGCCTCCGACGAGGGATCGAGACCGACGAACGCACGGGCGAACGCGGGCAGCACCGCTGGGGCGATGCACGCTGCCAGGAGCGCGAGAGAGAGCGCACCGACGTCCAGATCGGCGCGGAACTCGCCGCGCTTCTGCCGGAGGCGCGTCTGCTCGACCAGCGAGATGAGGCGCGCGACGCGCTCATCGGAGATCGGGAAGCCGCCGTCGAGCGCCTCGCGGATGAGGGTGCGCGCCCACGCCTCGTCCTCGTGCACCCACTGGACGTACCTCCGCGCAACCTGGGCAAACGGTTCCGACGACGAGATGAGCTGGTCGTTCCGGTCGAGCCACCGCTCCTGCAGGGCGTCGTAGAGGCCCCGCTTCCCCCCGAAGTGATACGTGATGAGCTGGTGGCCGACGCCGGCCGCCGCCGCGATGCGGGTGACGCGAGCCCCCTCGTACCCGTGCGTGCTGAACTCCTCGGCCGTGGCCGCGAGAAGCGCCCGACGCGTGCGTTCGGGGTCCTGCTTGCGGGTCGGCCGCTTGCGCGTGTCACCGTCACTCGGAACGCGTGCCGCGGAGCTGCCTTGCACTTAGACGACGCTACTCACCCGGGCGGGAAGCGGCGCGCCATCTGCAGGTGCGCGAGCTGCCACCGGCCGTCGGTCTGGACCCACACGCGCTGTGACCGCGGCTTGGATGGCGAAGGGAGGCAGGTTCGGCTCGAAAGCGATGTGCATCTCCTGAAGGCCGCTCACGATCGCCGTGTCGCCGAAGTGGCGGATGCGAACGTCGATCATCTCGACCTCGTGTGCAGGCCCGCGGGCGGCGGCGTCCGCGAGCATCTGCTGCACGTCGTGCATGTACCCGACAGGCCCGTGCACCGCGAGGAACTCGGAGTGGAGCAATGCCTGCATGGCGTCGGTGGTCGGAGTAGTGAGCGCGGCGAGCCACGCGGCTTCGGCTTCCTCGATGGTGAGGTTGGTCATTGGCGGTGCCTCTCTGTCTCAGTCGAGTTGCCCGGCTGATGGTCGAGCGGGCTGCGGTCAGGCGAGGGGCGGGCGGCGGTCCCACCACGGCGCGGCCTGCTCGAGCTGGGAGCCGACGCGGATGAGCATGTCCTCCCGGCCGTACGCGGCGACCAGCTGCACGCCGCGCGGCAGTCCGTCGTCGGGCCAGCCGAGGGGGAGTGACAACGCGGGCTGGCCGGTCGCGTTGAACACGCGGGTGAACGCGCTGCCCCGACCGGGCTTGAAGCCTCGCTTGTACGCGCCGAGCTCGGGACCCGGCTCGGCGGTCGTCGGCGTGAGCAGCAGGTCGAAGCCGTCGCGGTCCGGTCCCGCCCACCACGCGCAGACCTCCCGAGACAGCGCCTGCATTCGTTCGAGGGCGCGCACGACGTCGGTGCCCGACAGCGCGCGTCCGGCGGAGATGGCCGACCACGTCGCCGGCTCCACGTCGGCCTCACCGAGCGTTCGACCGAGCGCGGCCGACCACTCGTCGAGCGCGGCGGCACCTTGCACGGCGGCGAGCTTCGTTGCGCAGCCCAGCAGGTCGGGTTCGTAGAGGGCGGCCGGCCATGCCTCCTCGACGCGGTGCCCAAGGGTCTCGAGCAGATGCGGCGGCGTCGCGGGCGGCCTGCGCGCATCCTTCGTCGACCTCCGCGCCGGTGAACGCGCCGAGGCACAGCCCGATGCGCAACCGTCCCGGCTCGCGGCCGAGCTCCCCGACGAGCGGACCGGGAAGCGCGGGCGCCGGCCACGGCCCCGTGACGGCGGTGTCGGCGAGGCCGTCCAGCGCGGCCGCCGTGTCGCGCATCGTTCGGGTGACCACTCCCTCGCTCACCATCATCACGGCCGCGTCGAACGATCGATTCGGCATCACTCGACCCCTGCGTGGGCTTCAAGCCCACCAGACCGCACATTGCGATGCCGGGATGCGGATCGACCCGGCGATGTCGTTCGCATGGGCGACGGGCACGTAGCCAGCCGCGACGGCTGCGCCCGAACCGCCGGACGATCCACCGGGGGAACGATCGAGGTTCCACGGGTTGTGGGTCGGCCCGTACGCCTCGGGCTCGGTCGTGCCCATCATCGCCAGCTCGGGCAGGTTCGTCCGTCCGACCGGGATGAAGCCGAGCGCGCGGAACCGAAGGGCGAGCGCGCTGTCGACGCGCGCCCGCCAGTCCGCGTCGCGGAGCACCCTCATGCCTTGGTGATGCGGCTCGCCCACCTCCTGTCCGCCGAAGTCCTTGAAGAGGAACGGCACTCCCGTGAACGGGCCGTCGGGGAGCGGACCCGCCGCGTCGGCGAGGGCGCGCTCGAACTGGCGGTGGATGACGGCGTTGATCTGCGGGTCGAGCCGCTCGATCCGGGCGATCGACGCTTCGACGAGCTCGGTCGGGTGCACGTCGCCGCGGCGAACGAGCTCGGCGAGCCCCGTTGCGTCATGCTCGTCGAGGAGGTGCTCCACCGTGCTCAGTTCGGCACCCGTCCGCCGTTGACGATGATCGTCTGGCCGGACACGAACGCGGAGTCGTCGGAGAGGAAGTAGCAGAACGTGCCGAGCAGATCGTCGGGCCGCATGACCCGACCGAGGGGAGTACGGCTCGGCGTCGTACTCGCCGAGCACGCTCGAACCAGGTGTCTGCGTGCGCCCCGGTGCGACGCAGTTCACGCGGATGTTGCGCTTGCCCATCTCGTTCGCGAGCGCCCGGGTCAACGAGATCACGGCGCCCTTCGAGCCGACGTAGTGCGCGAAGCCGTGCGACCCCGTGAACGCCGTCTCGGACGCGACGTTCACGATGCTGCCGCCCCGGTCGCCCATTGTCGCGGCGGCGGCGCGGGCGCACAGGAACGTGCCGCGTGACGTTCACGGCGAACATGCGGTCCCACTCGTCGAGCGGGATCTCGTCGTAGGGGCGGCGGTTGACGAGCAACGCCGCGCTGTTCACCAGTCCATCGACGGCCCCGATGCGCCCGAACATGCGCGTCGACTTGGTCTGCGTCGCTCACATCGCACTGCTCGTCCGCGCCGGGTGCGATGTCAACCGTGACGACGTTCGCGCCCCGCGTGAGCAGCTCGGCGGCGAGCTCGGCGCCGATGCCACGTCCGGCGCCGGTGACGACGATGTGCTTGCCGGTGACGGTCATGCGGACTCCTCCGTGACACCGACGAGCTCGGCGAGGGCGTCGTGGATGTGCCCGTTCGTCGCGAGCACGTTCGACACTCCTGGCCCGAGGTTGAGCGGCCCGCCGTCGAGGTCCTCGATGCGGCCGCCCGCCTCGGTGATCATGCAGGCCGCCCGCGCCGACGTCCCATGCGTAGGTGGCATCGCGCTCGAGGAACGCATCGATGCGTCCCGCCGCGATGTAGGCGAGACACAGCGCCGGGCGAGCCGAGACCGCGGACCCCACGGCAGTGGATGTTCAGCGCGACGATGCGGCGCCCGTAGTCCTCGATGGCATCGCGATCGTCGGCTCTGAATGCCGGTGCACACGAGGGCGCGATCGAGCGTCGGCGTCGTCGGAGACCCTGAGCCGCTCGCCGTCGAGCCACGTCCCGCCGCCGCGCAGTCGCCGTGAACAGCTCACGGCGGAACGGCTCGAAGATCGCCCCGGCCGCGAGGCCATGCTCATCTCGCACTGCCAACGGACGTGCACGCGAACGGGATGCCGTGGGCGTAGTTCGACGTGCCGTCGAGGGGATCGACGAGCCACGTGCACGGTCCGTCCGCCGATCGCCGGCGAGCCCCTCCTCGCCGAGGATGGCGTGGTCGGGGAACGCTTCGGCGACGATCTTGACGATCTCCTGCTGCGCGGCGACGTCCGCCCAGGTGACGATCGACGTGCGCTCGCTCTTCAGCGACGATCTCGGTCGGGACGCGTCAGACCTTCGATGAGCACCCCGCCGCCCTGCTCGTGCCGCCTCAACCGCGACCTCGAGTAGCGCGTCGGGGGTCGGGAGCAGCGGACACGCTGCGGCGGTGTTCAGCCGCGGCCGGCAGCCAGCATCGCCTCGACGAGTGCCTACGGTCGCTCGTGGTCGGCGTAGACCATGTGCCCGCCCGTGCGGTTCGTGCGTGCCGACGCGAGGTAGTTGCGCTCGTAGAGGTCGTTGCGCGCGCCGAGGTTCGATCCGACGAAGTCCCACGCGAGGCGGTAGATGGCAGCCCGGTCTTCGGCGTCGATGTCGTTGGAGCCGTGGAGGAACTCGTCGATCAACGGCCGGAGCCGGGCATCCGCGAGCATCGCTCGGCTCGGCGTCGCCAGCAGGTTGTGGCTGCCGATCGTGATGAGGATGTCGTTCACCCGCGGGAACCAGGTGGCGAGGATGGCCCGCATCGGGTGCAGCGGGCGACCGTCGGGGAACCACGACGCCGTCGCCTCGGTCGTAGGCGTGCTCCTCGGCGAGCAGCACGGCGTTGCGGGTGACCTCGACGTAGCCGCTGAGCTCGCCGAGCATCTCGAGTCGTCTGCGGCGAGTGACGTCGTTGACGGCCTCGGCCATCCGAGTCGCGACGCCGTACGCGAACTCGAGCTTCGTGAGGGCGCGCAGACGTGGTCTGCTGCATGATGTTCGCCCACCACGCTGTCGGGCAGCATCACCGAGCTGTAGATGTCCGGACGGCCGTCGATGAACACGCGGTCGCGGGGCACCTCGACGTCGTCGAAGATCACGAACGCGTCCTGCTCGTCGAACCGCATCGAGAGCGGATTGTCGAACGCGTTCGTGTCCTGATCGCGACGCGCTCGTCGCGGCACAGGAAGATCAGCCCAGGCGTCTCCATCCCGATCGAGAAGCTGAGCGCGTACTCGGGCGGCGCGTCGGGCGGGAGCGGATGGCCCGGGTACACGGCGATCTCGTCCGAGAACGGGGCCAGGGTGGCGAGGATGCGCCCCCCGCGGACGACGATGCCGTGCTCGGTGTCGCCGACCTTGTGCAGCGGCACGGGGTTGCCCGTCGAACACGTTGTCGGTGGCCCGGTTGATCGTCGGGTGGACGAGGGTGTGGGTGAGCGAGATGTCTTCGCGTGCGCAGCTGCTTCTGGAACGCGATGAGGTTGTCGTGGCCCTCCTCGTTGCCGCCGTCAGCACCGATCCACGCCGCCGCGTTCACCCGCGAACCCGGCGAACGTGACGTTCATGTAGTCGGGCGTGCGACCCATGAGGCCGACCGACGCCTCGGCGATCCGCACCAAACCGACGTGGCGGCGCTTCAGGTCCTCCTTCGAGCGGGGGATCATGTGGCTGACGTTGATCGGCTCGCCCGTCTCGGGGTCGGGCATCAGGCAGTCGTCGGAGTACTCGTGCTGCCGGTCGAACACCGCGGCGAGCTGGTGGGCCGCGCCGGTGAACGCCGGATGATCGACGACGTCGTCGACCCGCTCGTCGCCGAGCCACACCTCTCGCTTCCGGGCCTTGAGACCCTTCAGGAACTCCTCACCCGTGCGGGCGCCCACGCGTCGCTCCCGCTCAGCGCGGCGTGCGGGATTCGCGCGTCACCACGCGACCCGGCACCGCGACGGGCTCGGGCTCGTTCGGCCCGAACCTCTGGTAGTCGGTCGTGTCGTCGAGCGCCTCCTCCGGAGGCAGGTACTCGAAGTAGTTGAGGGCAGCGTCGACGTCGCCCGACCACACTTCCTCGGGGAGGTCGTAGAGGACTTCGATGCCATAGCCGTCGGGGTCGGCGATGTAGGCCGAGTGCGTCATGCCGTGGTTGCCCCGCACGATGAACTCGACGTCGTTCGCCTTGAGGTGCTCGAGCTGCTTCAGCCACGCCTCGCGATCGGGATAGGCGATGGCGATGTGGTTGACGCCGACTCGCTTCGGTTCCATCGACCACTTGTCGGGCTCGGCGACCGAGCCGGGATCGTTCACCTCGACCAGCGCGAAGTCGTGGTGGTGCGCTGGGTTGCTCCGGTAGAAGCGCATCGTCATCGTGTGCCGGAGCTCGGCGCACTGCTCGAACCCGAGCAGCTCGGTGTAGAAGTGGTGCGACGCCTCGATGTCACGGACGTTCAGCACCAGATGGCTGATGCTGGCTCCGGTCGACGCCTTCGTAGACGCTTGTGTCGACATGGTCGATCACCCCCGTGGTCACGTTCGGCCTGAGCGTAACCCAGGGCCTTGTCAGTCGGATTCGTCAGTTGGATTCGTCGCTGGTTCCCTGGATCGCGGCCCAGACGCGCTCGGGCGTGAGCGGCGTCTCGAGGTGGCGTACGCCGAGGTGCGCGAGCGCGTCGATCACCGCGTTGTACACGGAAGGGATCGCACCGATCGTGCCGGACTCGCCCACACCCTTCGCGCCGAGAGGGTTGGCGAACGTCGGCGTCTCCATGTGCACGATCTCGAACGATGGCAGCTCCGGGGCGGAGATCGTCAAGTAGTCGAGGAAGTTCGTCGTCTGCGGCTGGCCATCGTCCGAATAGCGAACGGCCTCGAACAACGCTTGGGCCACGCCCTGCGCGATGCCGCCGTGCACCTGTCCCTCGGCGAGCAGCGGGTTGAGGAGCTTGCCGGCGTCGTCGACGGCCACCAGCCGTCTGCAGCCGCGTGTGGCCCGTCTCGGTGTCGACCTCGACGACGGCGAGGTGAGCACCGAACGGGAACGTCGGCATCACCGGCGCGAAGTCCGACTCGGCGCGCGAGCGGCTCCTCGCCGTCCTGGTGCAGCTCCGCCCACCCGAGCGCCCGGGCCGGGGTGCCGGCAACGTGGAACTGCGCCGCGCTCGAGATCGAGCACGACGTCGTCCGCGGAGCACTCGAGGCGATCAGCGGCGCGCTCGCGTGCGAGATCGACGAGCCGCCCTGACGCCTCGTCGATCGCCGCGCCGCCGATCTGCACGGAGCGAGATCCGACGGTGAGACCACCGGAACGCACCAGGTCGGTGTCGCCGTGGATCACCTCGATGTGGTCGATGGGCACACCTGTCCGCTCGGACACCACCATCGCCCACGTCGTGTCATGCCCCTGGCCGAATGGAGTGGTGCCGGTGCGCACGCGGAGCCGACCGCCGGCGAGCAGCTCGACCGCTCCGAACTCGGTGCCCGGTGCGCCCGCGGTGATCTCGACATAGACCGCGATGCCGATGCCGAGCGCGACCGGATCGCCTTCCTCCCGCCGACGCGCCTGCTCCTTCCGCAGCGCGTCGTAGCCGGCCGCGACGAGCACGCGTTCGAGCGCTTCCGGGTAGTCGCCGACGTCATACACGGTGCCGATGCCCGTCGTGTACCGATCGGTGAAGCGCGGGACGAAGTTGCGTCGGCGCACCTCCGCGGGATCCATCCCGATCTCCGCGGCGAACCGGTCGACCATCCGCTCGATGGCCACGGCCGCTTCCGGCCGTCCCGCTCCGCGATACGCGGTCGTCGACACGGAGTTGGTCACCCCGGTGATGCCGTTGAACGAGACGTTCGGGATGTCGTACACGCCCGTCGCCATCCGCATCGTCATCATCGGGAGCATCGCTCCCATGAGGGGGAACGCTCCCGCGTCCTGGACGACGTCGAGGTGGTACGCGGTGATGCGCCCATCGCGGGTGCCGCCGAGCTTCGCTCGCTGCACCTGCCCGCGCCCGTGAGGCATCGCGACCATGTTCTCCGAGCGGGTCTCCGTCCAGCGCACCGGCCGACCGATGGCGCGGGCGTAGAAGCCAAGCGCGAGCTCCTCGGGATACGTGCGCGACTTCGCTCCGAAGCCGCCACCGACATCGGGGACGATCACTCGCACCTGCGATTGTTCGAGGCCGTAGATCGCCGCGAGGAGGTCGCGGGTCGGATGCGCACCCTGACACGCCGAGTAGTGGACGAGGCGTCCCTCGGCGGTCCAGTAGGCCGCTCCCGACCGGGGTTCGATGGGCGCAGCCGTGAGGCGCTGGTTGACGATGCGCTCCTCGACCACGACTTCGCACGCGCTGAAGTCGGCGTCGGTCTTCGGCTCCCATCGCTGGACGACGTTCGTGCCCGCGTCCGGGAACAGGAGCATGTCGTCGCGGATGCTCTCCTCGGGATCCATCACGACGGGCAGCGGCTCGTAGTCGACGACGACGAGATCGGCAGCGTCCGCGGCTTGGTATCGGTCTTCGGCAATCACGGCGACGACGGGCTGACCCACGTAGCGGACGGTCCCGAACGCGACGAATGGTCGGCGCATCGCCTCGGGGAAGCTCGGCACGACGTTTGGTGCCAGGCCGAGCTCCGCGACGTCGTCGCCCGTGAAGATCGCGACGACTCCCGGTGCCGCCTTCGCCGCGTCCACGTCGATCGCGGTGATGCGGGCATGCGCCTCAGTGGAGCGGACGTAGGTCAGCCAGGCGGCGTTCTCGAACGGAAGGTCCTCGACGTACTTGCCGCCGACGGTCAGCATGCGAGCGTCCTCGACGCGCTGCACCCGATTGCCGAGGATGCTCGTGCCCAACGGTGTCCCTCCGTGGTTGACTACTGCCGCCACTATGACAGTGAACCTGACACTCGTGCCCGCCGATGGCTGAGCCACTGGCTGACGAGGAGCATCCCCGTCCCGTGATCCTCACCGACGAGCTGAAAGCCCAGCTCGGCAAGGTGTCGACCGCGACCCTGACCCAGCAGCTGCAGCGCCGGGGCGTGCGCAGCGCGTTCCTCAGCGGGCTCAAACCGGTGGTCGAGGGCCAGCGCATGGTGGGGTACGCCCACACCCTGCGCTACGTACCGCAACGTGAGGACTTGACGCATCTCGCCGGTGGACAGAACGCGCAGCGACGGGCAGTCGAGAGCCTCACCGCTGACGAGGTGCTCGTCATGGAGGCGCGGGGCGAGCCCGACGCCGGCACGATCGGCGACATCTTCGTGATGCGCTCGAAGCTGCTCGGCGCCGCGGGCGTCGTCACCGACGGCGCGCTGCGCGACACGCCCGCCATCCGCACGATCGGCTTGCCCGTGTACCACCAGTCGTCGCACGCCGCGACGTGGGGGCGGGTGCACATGCCGCTCGAGCACCAGGTGCCGATCGCCTGCGCCGGGGTCACCATCTTCCCGGGCGACGTCCTCGTCGGCGATGGCGAGGGTGTGGTCGTGCTGCCCGCTGCGCTCGTCGAGGAGATCGCGGCCGACTCGGTGAAGCAGGAGATCGAGGAGGAGTGGGCGCTCGAACGTGTCACCGCGGGCGACAGCACGGTCGGCACGTTCCCCATCTCCAAGGAGCGTCGCGCCGAGTTCGAGGCGTGGCTGGCCGCCCGCGAGGGCTGAGGGAGGACCACGGTGGCAGGAGACACAGCGCGACGGTCGATCGAGGCGAACAGCGTCCACCACGTCAACCCGATCCCGACGGCTTCGCGGGTTGGGCCGCTGCTGATCTCGAGCATCATCCCGGCGCGCACACCGGGGCAGGACGACATCCCCGAAGATCACGCGCGCGCAGCTCGCGAACCTCTTCCACCACGTCGGCGAGATGCTCGAGGCGGGCGGGGCCGGCTGGGAGCACATCGCCAAGATGACCTTCTACGTCCCCGACCTGAAGCTGCGCGACGCGGTCAACGGGCCCTGGGTCGAGCACTTCCCGGACGCCGACTCGCGGCCGGCGCGTCACACGCAGCTGGCGGCCGGCGGCGGCAACTTCATCAGCTGCGACTTCATCGCCTACGTCGAGTGACTGCCGACAACACAGCCGAGCGCACGGGCGGCGAGCTCGTTGTCGAGGGGCTGCGCCGGTGGGGCGTCGAGGTGGTGTTCGGCCTTCCCGGTGTGCAGCTCGACGGCCTGTTCGAGGGGTTCGCGCTCGACCCCGCGATCCGCGTCGTTCACACACGTCACGAGCAGGCGACGAGCTACATGGCCGACGGCTACTCGCGTGTCACCGGCAAGGTCGGCGTGTGCGCGGTCGTGCCTGGCCCCGGCTTGCTGAACGCCGCTGCCGGCCTCGCGACCGCGTACGCGTGTGGTTCCCGAGTGCTGTGCCTAGTGGGGCAAGTGCCAGCGGGGGACCTGGGGCGGGGGCGGGGCGTGCTGCATGAGCTGCCCGACCAGCACGCGGTGCTCGACGGCGTGATCGGGCGCAGTGAGCACGCGATGAGTCCCGACGAGATCCCCGGCCTCGTCGACGCCGTGTTCACCGCGTTGTGCGGGAACGAGCGGCCGCGACCGCATGCACTGCAGGTCGGCTGGGACACGTTGCTGCGGCGCACGGCGGCCGTTTGGACGAGCCCGCCGGCGCTGCCCGAGCCGAAGCGTCCCGATCTCGCGCTGGTGGAAGCAGCCGCCGATCGATTGGCGCGCGCTGCCCACCCGGTGATCGTGGCCGGAGGCGGCGCACTCGGCGCGGGCGCGGCTCTCATCGGGGTGGCCGAGCGGCTCGGCGCGCCCGTACTCATGACGACCGAAGGGAAGGGCGCGATTCCGGCGTCGCATCCGCTCGCGCTGTCGATGCTGGCCGCGCCCTCGCTGTTCGATGTCGCCGACGTGATTCTCGTCATCGGGTCGCGAGCGCACCTGTCGCGCGGACCGCTCCCCGTGCCACCAGGGTGCGGATGTCATCCGCATCGACGTCGACCCGACCGAGCTCGATGAGAGCGTGAAGCCGTCCATCGCGATCGAGGCCGACGCACGCGAGGCGCTGATCTCGTTGTTGGACGCGATCGACGCTGCGCAGCTGTCGCCGGCTGGTGTCGCGGAGCGAACGGCCGCCATCGCGCCGCTGAAGCAGAAGCTGCGCGACGGCCTCGCCGCGCGCTTTCCTGAGCTCGCACTGTGCTGCGAGCAGCTGCGCGCGGCGATCCCTGCGGGCGGCGTGCTCGTCGACGAGATGACGCAAGTGGGCTACTACGCGCGGTACGGCTATCCGGTGGAGGCGCCGGGCGAGTACCTCGGGTCGGGGTACCAGGGGACGCTCGGCTTCGGCTACGCGACGGCGCTCGGGGCGAAGGTGGGCGTAGGAGATCGCCCCGTCGTGTCCGTGAGCGGCGACGGCGGCTTTCTCTACAACGTCGGCGAGCTCGCGACCGCCGCGCAACACGACATCGGCGTCGTCGCGGTGGTGTTCCGCGACGACGCGTACGGCAACGTGCTGCGCATGCAGCAGGAGAGCACGGGTCACGAGATCGCGTCCCGGCTGCAGAACCCCGATCTCGTCGCAGCTGGCGGAGAGCTTCGGCGTGGCCGGTCACCGGGTCACTGAGCTCGGCGAGCTTCGGGGCACGCTCGATCGCGCGATTGCCGCGGGTGGCCCCGCGCTCATCGACGTGCCCATCGGACCCCAGCCCGACCTGTGGGGCCTGTTGACGTTGCGAGAAAGGCTGGCGTGATGAACTCCTTGAAGAGCGTGTGGAGCGAGGGCAAGACGGCGCTCGGCGCCTGGCTCTCCTTGCGCGATCCGTTCGTTGCCGAGGCCGCCGCGACATCGGGCTTCGACTACGTGTGCATCGACATGCAGCACGGACTCGCGGACTACGAGCAGACGGTCGCGATGCTGAGCGCGATGGCGCGCACGCCGACGGTCCCGATCGTGCGGGTGCCATGGAACGAGCAGGGCATCATCGGCCGCGTGCTCGACGCGGGCGCGATGGGCGTGATCATCCCGATGGTCAACAGCCCCGAGGAAGCGAAGCGAGCCGTTGATGCCTGCCGGTATGCGCCCACGGGCACTCGGAGCTTCGGCCCGCTCAGTGCCGGGATGCGGTACGGCGGCGCGTACTTCGGTGCCGCGAACGAGTCGGTGGCGTGCATCCCGATGATCGAGACTCGCGGCGCCGTCGAGACCCTCGATGACATCTTGGCGGTCCCGGGCATCGACGCGGTCTACGTCGGCCCCGCCGACCTCTCGGTGACGTATGGCTTGCCGCCGGGGCTCGACCAGCAGGGCGACCCCTTCCAGAGCGCGCTCGCCACGATCGTCGCGGGATGCGAGCGCCACGGGGTGGTGGCGGGGATCCACGCGAGCGCCGCGCTCGCCGCAGCGCGCCACGAACGTGGCTTTCGGATGATCACCGTGGGCTTCGATGCCGCGCCCGTCCTGCAGGCACTGCGGGCCGACGAGAAGGCAGCCCGAGCGGCCACGACCTGAATCGGCTGACTAGTCGAGGGCGCGCATCGCTTCCCGCCAGGCGATCGCGGCGTCGAGGTGCTCTTGCGGCGTGGAGAAGCCGCCGCCCGCGGTCATGACGCTCAGGTGTGTCGCTCCGAGGTCGCGATAGGCACTCGCGAGCTCGACCCACTTCGCAGGATCCTCGCCGGCCTTCACTCGAATCCGGCACTCGATGCCCACCGATCCCGGGTCGCGTCCGGCCTCCATCGCGTAGCCGCGCATCCGGTCGATCGCGTCGGCGAGCTCGGGACCGGGTGGGTACTGCGGCAACCACCCGTCGGCCATGCGCCCGGTGCGGCGCAGCACCTTCTCGACGATCGCCCCGAACCATGCGCCCATCCAGATCGGGATCGGCCGCTGGATCGGCATCGGGTTGAGGCCCATGCGGTCGAGGTGGTGCCAGCGCCCCTCGAAGGTGACGAGCTCCTGCGTCCAGAGGAGGCGCAGCACCTCGATCTGCTCCTCGATGCGCGCGCCGCGGTTCGAGAAGTCCTCGTTGAGCGCTTCGTACTCCATCCAGTTGCGGCCGACGCCCACGCCGAGGCGGAGGCGACCACCGGTCAGCAGGTCGAGCTCCGCGGCCTGCTTGGCAAGGAGCGCGGTCTGGCGCTGGGGGAGGATCACGATGCTCGTGACGAGCTCGAGCGTCTCGGTCACCGCGCCGAGGAAGCCGAACAGCACGAACGGCTCGTGATACGGCACGTCGTAGGTGTGGACCTTCTCGTCGGTGAGGCGATCGGGGTGTCCGCCGATGACGTGCTCGGCGGCGAGGAGGTGGTCGAAGCCGGCGCCCTCGACTCCTTGGGCGTATTCCTTGATGAAGCCCGGGTCGTTGCCGAGATCGGGATGGCTGAAGGTCACGCCGTAGCGCATCGCCTACTCCGCGATGAAGGTGACCTCGCCCAGTGTGTCGAACATGCGCGACGACTGAGTCCCCGGAGTGGAACGGGATCGCCTTGATGAACGACCCGGACAGCAGCACGTGACCCGCCTCGAGCGCGGTGCCGTATTCGTGCAGCTTGTTGGCGAGCCAGGCGATCGAGTTGATGGGGTTGCCCATGACCGCCGAGGCCACGCCGCTCTCCTCGACGACGCCGTTGATCGCGAGGCTCGCCCCGATGCGGCGGAGGTCGACATCGACGAGGCGGATCGGGCGGCCGCCGAGCACCACGAGCCCGCATGACGCGGCGTCGGAGATGCTGTCGACGAGCATGTTCGGGCCGCGGCCCTTCTGGCGGCTGTCGACGATCTCGATGCAGGGCAGCACGAAGTCGGTGGCGCGGATCACATCCGCCGCGTTCACGGCCGGGCCGGGCAGATCCTCTTTCAGCACGAACGCGATCTCGACCTCGACGAGCGGGCGGTTCATGCGCTCCCGAGACACGGTGCTCGCTTCGAGGACGAACCAGTCGTCGAACATCGTCCCGTAGTCGGGCTCGGTGGCGCCCGTGAGCGACCGCATCGCCTTCGAGGTGAGCCCGATCTTGTGACCCTTGATGATGCGGCCCGCCTTCAGCTTCATGTCGGTCACGGATTGCGAGATCCGGTACGCGTCCTCGATGTCCGCGTCGGGATAGACCTCCGAGATCGGCGTCGTCGGTTCGTTCTTGGTCTCGGCGTCGTAGAGGGCCTGCGCGGCTTGGGAGATCTGCTCGTCGGTCAGCATCGCCGTAGCCTCGCAGCCAATGATCGACATCGACAAGGCCGTCGTGTTCGCGGAGCGAGAGGGGTACCGTGCGCTCGAGCTCGACATCTACCGCGACGCGCTCGGCGACCGGAGTACTCCCCGTCGTCGCCTTCATCCATGGCGGAGGGTGGAGGGTCGGTCATCGGCGTCCGCCTCGAGAGACGCGCGAGTGGGAACGCGGGTGCTTCGACCGCATCTGCGAGGCCGGGTTCGCGGTCGTTGCGCTGAGCTACCGCTTCAGCGGGGAAGCCACATTCCCCGCCCAGATCGACGATGTCGTCGAGGGTCTGCGGTGGCTGCGTGCGCATGCCGATGAGCAGGGCCTGGCCGCCGATCGCGTCTACCTCTGGGGCGCCTCCGGCGGCGGGACCTTGGCGGCATTGGCGGCGCTCGTACCCGACGCGCCGCCGGTAGCGGGTGCGCTGATCTGGTACGCGGTGAGCGACTTCACGGCGTTGGACTTGGAAGCGGCCGACACGCCCGAGGCGCAGTTGTTCGGCGGTCCGATCGGTGAGCACCTCGAGCGGGCGCGTGATGCGAGCGCGGTGAGTCATGTGCGCTCCGACGCCCCGCCGTTCTTCGTGCAGCACGGCGAAGCCGACACCTGGGTGCCGTTCGACCAAGGGGAGCGGCTGGTCAAGGCGCTGGGTGATGTCGGCGCGCCCGCCGAGCTCGACGCCATCCCCGGACGCCGATCACTTCTTCGGCGGGGCTCCTGACGTCGAGGCGATCTTCGAGCGGGGGCTCGCGTTCCTGCGTCGCGTCGACGCGGGTTCAGGCTCGTAGCGCGTACTCGTCGAGGTCGACTCCGCAGAGCACCTCGCCGTCGTACGTGGTGCGCACACGCGCTTCCCACTCCTCCTCGGGAACCTCGAAGTCGCCGGGCACGAGGTGCGTCAGCGCGAGTTGCCGAACGCCCGCCTTCGTGGCGATCGTGCCGACCTGTTCGGGCGACGAATGCGAGCTGGCCAGGTGGTTGCGCACCGCCTCCCCGTTCGGCAGCGTGCTGAGTCGAGCGGCGAGCCGGTCGACGTCGATGACCTCGTGGACGAGCAGGTCGGCGTCGCGTGCGAGCCGGGCCACGTTCTCGCACTCGCCGGTGTCGCCCGAGAACACCACTGAGCCGCCCGGGGTGTCGAACCGGAAGCCGAACGCCGGGAAACACCGGCGCGTGCTGCACGAGCACCGCGCTCACCTGCACACCGCGATCGTCCTCCGGGATAGATGACGACAGGCTCCATGGGCGGCGCCGCCGATGCGGGACTCGTGCAGTCGGCCACGACGCCGAGATCGATGTCGGGGACGTAGGCGTCGCGAGACACGCCGATCTCGTGCACAGCCACCGACTGCGTCACGTCCTTGCGTCCCTCGTCCGCGATGCGGAGGTTGATGTTGTAGGCGAAGGCCCGGAGCATGTGGTCGAGCGCCGCTCGAGTGCCCGGGCGCGGGCTCGTCGGGGAAGACCAGCGGGACGTCGGCGTCGGGAGGGAACGACCGGGATCGGCAGGCCGGCCGGACCGGGCCCGTACACGTCGACGACGTGCGGCGGCCAGCTCCCCATGAAGAAGTTGGGCAAGTCGACGATGTGGTCGCCGTGGAGGTGGGTGAGGAAGATCGCTCTGACGATCGGCCGGGTGCGGTCGAAGCCCGGGTTGATCCCGATGCCCGCGCGCCACATCTGCCGGTGGGCGCCCTCGCCGCAGTCGACGATGTACGCCGCGTCGCCGACGACGACCGCGTTGGAGTATCCCGCGCGGCGTCGACTTCGGGTTTCCTCCGCCAGCCGTGCCGAGGAGCACCGCGCGCTGATCGCAGTCGGCAATCAGCGGCGCTCGACGCTGTTGTGCTGCGCTCCGCCAGGCGTGACGGGGCAGCGGCTCGTTCGCTGGGCGCACAGCTTTCAGCGCGTCGGAGGCTTGGCACACAGCGGGCTCACGTTAGTGGGGCGTTTGGTATCTTCCGCCCAGTTCGCACACACCATTGGGGGGTCACGACGTGTCGACGACTGAGGTTGTGTTCCCGACGTCCGACGAGATCGAGGGCTTCTGGAACCTCGACAAGATGCACGCACCGCGGCCGATCACGCCGCTGTCGTTCGACTTGATCATCGAGACATTGGCCCAGGGGTTCACCAAGGCGCAGGCCGAGTACGACTGCCCGATCATGGTGACGCCGAAGGAGATCAACCACTACGTCTACGTCTCCTTCCACCCCGTCGCCGACGGCGGCGTCATCGAGGACCGGCTGAGCCGCTACCAGGACACGCTGGCGGCGAAGGTCCCCGGCGTCGGCAAGATGTGGGACGAGGAGTGGAAGCCCACCGTCATCGCCAAGAACGAGCCGGCCAAGACCGCGGACTACTCCGGCCTGAGCGATGCCGAGTTCGTGAAGAAGCTCGAAGAGTTCACCGACCACATGCGATACCAGTGGTGGATCCACGGGCACATCAACTTCGTCCTGTTGTCGAGCAGCGCGTTCTGCGACATGTACGACGAGATCATGCAGCCCGTGGAGTCGACCGAGGCGTATCAGACGCTCCAGGGGTTCCACACGCGCTCGGTCGACGTCAGCCGTGACATGTGGAAGCTCAGCCGCGACGTCAAGAACAGTCCGACCCTGTCAAAGCTGTTCGCCGAGAAGGCGTCGAACGAGATCGTCGGCCGAGCTCGACAAGAGCGACGACGGCCGCGCGTTCCACGCAAAGCTCCGCGACTTCCTCGAGGAGTTCGGATGGCGCAGTGACGCCGTGTACGACCTCGCCGACATCCCGTGGCGCGAGGACGAGTCGATCGCCCTGTCGAGCATCGCGGGTTTCGTGGGGCTCGACGACAGCGAGGCTCCCGAGCGGCTGTACCAGAATGCGGTGAAGCAGCGCGAGGAGCTGCTCGCCAAGGCGCGGGCCAAGCTGGCGAACGACCCCGAGAAGCTCGCCAAGTTCGACGAGCTCTACGAGGCGGCGCGGTACAGCTTCCCCGTCACCGAGGATCACGCGTTCTACATCGATCAGCTTGGCGTCGGCGTGTTCCGTCGATTCGCGCTCGCGATGGGCCAGCGACTCGTCGAGAAGGGCGTGTTCGACCAGCCCGACGATGTGTTCTTCCTCCGGGCGCCCGAGGTGCCCGACGCGCTGCTGAACGGCGGTGATCGCCGCGCGGTCGTCGCGGAGCGGCGAGCGACGTTCGAAGCGGCGGGCAAGGTCATCGCGCCCACGTCGATCGGCAACCCGCCCGAGATCCCGCCCGATGCTCCGGCGGATCCGTTCATGGACGCGATCGTGTTCCGCCTGCTCGGCATGGTGCCGCCCGACGACAACCCCGACCCGAACATCATCCGGGCCGTCGCCGGCTCCCCCGGCGTCCTCACCGCGAAGGCTCGCGGTCGTGCGCTCGCTCGCCGAGGCCGGTGACCTGGAAGAGGGCGAGGTCATGGTGTGCGAGATGACCTTGCCGCCGTGGGTGCCGCTACTTCTCGATCGCCGGCGCTGTCGTCTCCGACGTCGGCGGAGTGCTGTCGCACTGCGCGATCGTCGCTCGAGAGTTCGGCGTGCCCGCGGTCGTCGGCTCCGTCACCGGCACCACGGTCATCAAGACCGGCCAGACCATCACGGTCGACGGCAACAACGGCCTCGTCTACCTCGACGGCCGCACGCTCTGACCCCCGCGGTCCCCTCCCGGCAATTGTTGCGCCATCCGCCCTATGCGGGCGGCTCCTGCAACAGTTCGCGCTCTGTGCGCTGCGCTGCGGGCAATTGTCGCGCCATCCGCCCTATGCGGGCGTCTGACGCAACAATCGGCGGGCTTCGAACTTCTCGCCGACCACTTCGATGAAGGCCGCCGGGGCAATCGCGTCGGCCCATTCCGGGTAGAGCAGCTCCCAGCCCTGGCGAGTGATGGCGTCGTCGCGCGCCGCGTCGCGCTGCTGCTTCCGCGGCGTCCGGTGCCACCGATCACTCGTGGCCTCTATGCCGAGCGCGATGTCGGGCCAGGCCACGTCGATGCGGCCCAGCAGCCGGCCCGTCGCGTCGTGCACCGGGTGCTGACGGACGGGGCGGGGGAGGCCAGCCCCGACGATGACTCGTTCGATCAGGCGCTCGAACCGGCTGTCTGGTAGCCGCCCGATTCGATCGGCTCGTGCCAGCACGCGCCGGAGCGAGGCCGTTCCGCTCTTGCCGGGGCGATCGACACGATTGAGGGTCTCCTCGATCCACCGCTGACTGAAGTCGCGACGCAGCGCGTCGTCGAGAGCCTGCTCCACGAGATCGTCTGGGACCACCGCGCCCAGGTCACAGAGCGTGCGAGCCACGTTTGTGCAAGGGATACCGTCGACCGTCGTGATGTCGCACTCGTCGAACATCGTCGTGTGGTGGATGGTGAAGCCTGGGACCTCCCCCCGCACCCGGCGGGGCACGCTGAGCTCCAAGGGCTGCCCGAAGAACCCGTCGAGCTGCTCCAGCACTGCCGCGGTGCGATGCGAGACGGCCCCCGAAGTCGCCAACGTCGCGATCATCAGGCGCTGTCGCCACGTGCGCGGAGCGCCGGCGACCACGAGCACCCCGGGCAGCGGTAGCTCCCACTCGCCGCGCGCGACACGCACTCGACGTTCTTTCTCTGTGACGCCTCTTTCAGCGGCCTGACGAATGCCGAATGCACCGTGCTGCTCAGCCGCGAGCGCAGCGACGGCGCGTTCGGCGCCGGCCTGCATGCCCCCAAGCGTACGGAGGGGTGTGACATTGGCCTGCAGAAGGCGAACTGTTGCGCGGTCCGCCCCTATGGGGCGGATTTCGCAACAATTCCCCGAAGGGTGGGGGGAGGGGGGTTAGCGCCAGAGCATCTTGGTGGCGAGGGCGGCGCCTTCGGAGAGGGCGCGGAACTTCGGCCACACGACCGTCGGGTGCACCTCCGGCGCGTACGACGCACGTGACGAGAAGCCGCAGTCCGCGCCGGCGATGACGTTCTGCCGACCGACCAGCCCGGCGTACTTCACGATGTAGTCGGCGATCAGCTCGGGATGCTCGACGTAGTTCGTCGTGTGGCCGATCAGACCCGGGATGAGGATCTTGCCGTCGGGCAGCTTCACGTCCTCCCAGATGCGCCACTCGTGGTAGTGGCGGGGGTTTGCGACCTCGAAGCTGTGGGCGCCGGCGTTGATCGCCAGCATGAACGGCACTGCGGTCATGAGCGGGATGTCGTTCATGCGCGGCCCGTGGTTCAGCCCGTAGCACGTGTGGTGGCGGATCTGGTCGGTCGGGATGCCCCGCAGCGCGTGGTTCAACGCCTCGACGTGGACGTGCGCGAGCCGCTGGCGCTCCTTCTCCTCCATCGTCGGGTCGCTCAGCATGTCGATCAGGAACGGGTCGTCGACTTGGAGGATGAACCCGGCGCCGACGATGCCGAGGTACTCCTCGCGCATCGCCTCGGCGACCTCGTGGAGGTACTCCTCGTGCGAGCCGTAGAACTCGTTGCGCCCGAAGCCGCTCGGACCGGTCGACGGCATGAAGACGTCGGCCACGTCGTACTCGGCGGTCGCCGCCTTCAGGTTCTCGATGTCGGTCTTCAGCAGGTCCTGGCCGATGTAGGTGATCGGACCGCGGCAGATGATGCGGCGGAGCGGCGCGACCGTCGACGAGTACTTCTTGAAGTACTCGGCGTAGTACTCGGGGAAGTCGTCGACCTCGACCTGCCAGGAGGGCGCCATGCGCGACTGGCCATGCTCGACTTCGAAGCCACCGAGCCGGTCCTTCACGTACCCGAGGAAGCTGACCTTGCTCATCTCGCCGTCGGTGACGACGTCGATGCCGCACTCGACCTGCTGGCGCACTCGGTCGGCGACCGCCTCCTTCACCTGGAAGTCGAACAGCTCGTGGTCGTAGGGCTGGTCGTTCTCCTTGAGCTTCATCGTGTCGAGGAGGTCGTGCGGCCGGGCGAGGCTGCCGACGTGCGTCGTGAGGATCCGGTCGGTGCTGCGCTTCATGTCGATCTCCAGAGAGAGGGTTGGCTGCGGCCTACCGGCCGTTGACGCATGTGATGTAGGTCCAGCATGCCTGGAACGTGGGACGGCCGTGGAAGAGCGTCTCCATCGCGTGGCGCATGAGCGCGAGACGGTCGGCCACGGCCTGCTCAGACGGCTTCGCGCCGTCGACCTTCTCGGTGCCGCCCACCCAGCCGAGCACCGCGTCGTGGTACGCGGCCATGAACTCGTACCAGTCCTGCACGCCCGCCTCGACGCTGGCCTCGCGCACCGACTCCACCTTCAAGCCGCCGAGCTCGAGCGTCTCGAGGTAGAAGTCCAGTGGCCGCGGCAGGAGGAAGACGCGGTCGCGGTACGCGGCGTGCGCCTTCATCCGCTCGGCATTGTCGAGGTCGGGGATGTACGCGGCGTAGGCGGGGTCGGTGCGCACGAGCCCTTCGGCGAGGTCGCCGACCACCCACACGGTCTCGTCGAGGATCCACTCGCTGCGGCGGGCCCGCGGGTTGCGGATGTTTCCCGAGTTGATGAGCACGTGGCCACCCGGGCGCAGGACCTTCACCCACGAGGCGACGGTGTCGGGCAGGTCCGGATACAGGTGCACGGCGTTCGTCGACGCGATCACGTCGACACCCCGCTCGATGAGCTCGGCGCCGAGGACTTCCTCCAAACGCTGCAGCCGCTTCTCTTCCTTGAGGAACCGCAGCAGACGGAACCCGACCTTCGGGTCGTCACGGAACTTCTCGACCGCGACACGGAGGAACTTCGGCGAGCTGTCGACGATCACCGCGCCGTTCTGCACGTCGAACATCCGCAGCTTCAAGCGGTCGAGGAGGATGCCGGTGCCGCCCGAGTAGTCGATCATGATGTCGCCGTCGTCGAGCAGGTGCGCGAGCTCTTCGACCGTCGGATCGAGGTTGCGGTACCACCCGTGCTTGTCGACGCTGTCGTAGGCCGCGCCGAAGTCGTCGACGGGATCGGTCGTCCAGTCCTCGTCGGGCACCCGCTTCCACTCGCCCGGCCAGGCGAAGGTGCGCGTGGCTCGTTCGCTCGGCGTCGGCTCCCGACGTGACGGCGAGGTGGAGGTCAACGAGCGCGTCGACGTCCTGCGTGCGGTGCCGACCCCACCCGCAGTCGGTGGCGACCCCGAAGTCGTGGATGAACCGCTGCGCGGCGACGATGCGTGCCTTGGCGCCCACGACGCCGTCGCTGAGGTGCAGCAGTCCGAGGTACAGGCGAGTCTCCGGCCGCAGCGAGAGCTGCCCGAGCGTCTCGAAGAACCGAAGGTCGACCGAGTCGCCCTCGACCGGGAGATGGATCCAGTCGAGCGGGCGGCCCAAGCTCAGCGCGAGGGCGTTCGCGATCTCGACGAGCGGCTGCGCGCTGTACGGCCGCTCCCGGTGATGCCGCTCGTGCCCGTGGCAGAAGTGGTATCCGAGCTGTACGCCCGCAGGAACGGTGCGGCCGAGGCGCACGAGTCTCTCGACGATGCTCGCCCGCGGATCAGCGAACCAATGCGGCATGACCTCGTCGAGCATGGCGAACTCGAAGTTCGTGTCCCACTGGACGGCGAGCTGGTCATGGGGGATGGCGTCGAAGAGCGTCGCCAGCTCGCGCATCATCGCGGCCTCGTACAGCGGCTCGATGCGGGCTTGGTCCTCCGGAGCGATGAACGCGGCGATCGGCGCGAGCGGCGTCGGCAGCGACACCTGGAAGCGACACTGGGTCGGGATCAGGCCGTCGCGCTTGCGGCGGGCGAACGTGCGGTAGGACGCGATCGCAGCCTGCGCGTATCCGAGCTGCTCGAAGCGCAACGTGTCCGCGGACTCGTTGTCACCAACTCGTAACCGGGGGAGCGCGCGATGCGAGTCGGGACCTGGCGGGCACACCTCGAACTCGGGGCGTGAGCTGAGCACCGGGTACTGCCACACGATCCAGTCGGATCGGGGGCCGGTCTCGCCGTCGGGCATTCGCTCGAGTCGCTCGCCGAGCTCTGATGCCATGAGCTGGAACACCTCGTCGGCGCTCTGCAACGGCACGCTCCCGACCAGCAGCACGCCACCGGTCGCGGTTCCGTTCGTGTCGGCGCCATTGATCTCGCTGGCCATCGTGCGCGCCTCCAGACATCTCGTCGGCTCGACGCGGCCGACGGGCTCAACCCTGAGCCGGACACTCAGTGTCCGACTAGCGCACGAACCCCGCCAGCGCGGCGTTCGCCCCTCGCGAACGCGCCATTTGCGGCGACGCGCGTCCACGCGCGCATGGCGTTCGCGTTGCGAACACATCTCAGGCTGGCTGACACCGTTGCCCCGCGTGCGTTTTGCAAGGTACGGTGCGGCGGCCACACCCCACAGGGGGAGGTGTGGGGGGAGCGGTGGTGTGGCGGTTGTGTGCAGGACTGACACGATCCGTGACGCCACCCGCTGACATCGGGAGGGCATTCATGAAGCGTCTACTGCCGGTCCTACTTGCGACCGGCGCGCTGCTGTTCGCGGCGTGTGGCGACGACTCGGACTCCGACTCGGCCGCGACAACTGCTGGCGGAGCCGCGACGACTGCGGCAGCCGCAGATACGACGAGCGGCAGCGCGGACACGTCCGCGGCGGCAGCGAGTGGCACGAACATCCAGGCCGAGGGTGAGTGCGGCATGGGCACGGGCGAAGAAGCGACCGGCGAGCCCATCAAGCTCGGCGGCATCGCCACCAACGTGCCCGGCATCGACTTCACCTGGATCACGAGCATGGCCGGTGCCTACTTCGAGTGCGTGAACGACAACGGGGGCATCAACGGCCGCCCGATCGAGTACATCGTCGAGGAAGAGCACATCGACCCAGGCGAGATCGCCGGTCTGGCGAAGAAGCTCATCGAGGAAGACCAGGTGCTCGGCCTCGTCGGCAACACGAGCATCATCGACTGCAGCGTCAACGGCGCCTACTACGCCGAGCAGGGCTACTTCGCGATCATCGCGGGCGTCGACCATGCCTGCTTCAACAACCCCAACTTCTCGGCCGTCAACATGGGCCCGTACTACTCGAGCCTCGGCGGTGCGCAGGCCGCGGTGCGGGCGGGCGCGGAGGGAACGCTCGTCATCGCCACGGGCAACCAGCCCGGCGTCGACCTCATCAACAGCGGCGTCGTCGACTACGCGGAGAGCCTCGGCATGAAGGGCGTCAGCCTCAAGCCCGAGGTGCCCATCGCCGACCCGGCGGTGCTCGCGCAGCAGCTCGTGCAGGAAGCGGGCGACGGCGGCGGCGTGGTGCTCGACTTCACCGGTCCCACCGTGCTTCCGCTGCTCCAGGCCATCGAGCAGCAGGGCCTCATCGACCGAGTGATCTGGGCGAGCTCGACTCCGCCGAACGATCCGTCGATCGCCGAGGCGCTGGGCCCGGCATGGAACGGCAAGTTCCTCATCAACGCCGAGTTCAACCTGCTCGACACCGGTCTTCCGGACCAGAACCACATGAACGAGATCCGCGAGCAGTACGCCAGCGACGTGCAGAGCTCGAGCTTCGCGCAGATGGGCTACCTCGCCGGGCGGGTCGCCACCGATGCTCTGCTGTCGATCGAGGGTGACATCACGGTCGAGAGCGTGAACGCGGCCTTCCAGGGCATCACCAACTTCACCAGCGATCTGTTCTGCAAGCCGTGGTACTTCGACAGCACGGTGGGCGCGAACGTGTCGAACAACACCGACTTCACGGTCGTCCCAGAGGACGGGAAGATGGTGCTCTTCGAGGATTGCTTCGACATCACCGAGCTCGAGCAGAACCCGCTCGCCGCAATCCGGGCGGCGGAGGAGGAGCTCGGCCTCAACACCGGGGCCTAGTCCGAACCATCAACTTCCAGTGCTGATCAGGGTGCCCGGAGCTCTCGATGCCTAGCTTCGATGATCTCAAGCCATTCATCGTGCTCGGCTTCGCGCTGGGCGGGGTGTACGCCATGTCCGGTGTAGGACTCGTCGTCCTCTACCGGGCGACGGGCGTGCTCAACCTCGCCTACGGCGCGATCGGGTGCGCCGGCGCCCTGCTCACCTGGGAGCTGCTCGACAACGACCTCGGGCCGCAGTGGTTGGCCTATCTGCGCGTGCGTCGCGTTCGGCGGCATCGTGACGCTCGTGTACGGGCTGCTGCTCGGGCCGGCGTTCGCGCCGCGCGACCCTTTGGTGAAGGCGACGGCCACGTTGGGTCTGTTGCTGATCCTCGTCGGCTGGATGCAGTGGCACTACGGGCAGATCGCCCACGGCTTCACGTTGCCGACGACGAGGTGGAACTACCAGGTCGGTGACGTGCGCATCAGCTGGACGCAGATCATCGGGGCCGCGTTCCCGATCCTGCTCACGGCCGGCACGGCCATCTACCTTCGAGTGACGAAGGTGGGCACCGCGATGCGAGCCCTGGCGGACGACCGCGAGATCACGTCGATGCTCGGCGTCCCCGTTCGGCGCGTCGAAGCAGCCGCGTGGTTGGGCTCGGGGATCGTGTGCGGCATCTCCGGGCTGCTGCTCGCGAACCTCGTCGGCATCGACATCGCCACGCTCACGTTCCTCGTGGTCCCCGTGCTGGCGGCCGCGCTGATCGGCCAGCTCAAGTCCCTCTGGGTCACGCTCGCCGCGGGGTTCGTGATCGGGGTCGTGCAGTCGTCGCTCACCGCGTTCGCCGAGGTGTCGGCCTACCGCACGATGACGCCGTTCGTGCTCGCGATCGTGGCGCTCCTCTGGATCGCGGCCCGCCGGCAGCGCGTCGTGGTGCGGACCTGACATGGGCGCGCTCCGGACCGTCGAACCCACTGACGCGAAGCCCGACCCCGCGGGCGGCGGTCGGCGGCTCCAGACGCGCACGGTCGTGCGGGCCGCGCTGCTCGTCGCGTTCCTGCTCGTCGTGCTCTTCGTGCTTCCCGCGTGGCTGAACTCCTACTGGCTTCTGATCATGACCGGGGTCGTGATCTACAGCATCGTGACGCTCGGACTCGGCCTGCTGATCGGGCGGGTCGGCCTCGTGTCGCTCTGCCAGTTCGTCTTGCTGGCGGTCGGCGCGTGGTTCGCGCTGCGCGTCAATCAGCTCGTGGACCTGCCGTTCCCGATCCTCCTGATCGTCGCCGGCCTGGGCACCGCGGTGGTCGGCACGTTGATCGGGCTGCCGGCGTTGCGGCTGTCAGGCCTCTACCTCGCGTTGATCACCTTGATGGCCGCGGGCGCGCTGACGGTGCTGTTGCTCAAGCTGCAGTTCCCCAACGGCGGCGGTGGCTTCGACGGAAACGACTCGGCCGGTGGCCCGACGAGCTTCCTGCCTCGACCTTCGCTCGCACACACCGACACGGGCTACTACCGCTACTGCGTGTTCGTGGCCGTGGTGATGTTCGTCGTCGCGTTCCTGCACGTGCGCGGCGAAGGCCGGTCGGGCGTGGGCGGCCATTCGCCAGAGCGAGGCCACGGCGGTCTCCGCCGGAGTGAACACGACCGTCTACAAGCTCTGGGCGTTCGCGCTGGCCGCGTTCATGACCGGCGTGGCGGGAGGGCTGCTCGCCGCCGCCACGGGCGGTGTCAACGTCAACCAGTTCCAGGTGCAGGGTTCGATCACGCTCTTCGCGGTCACGATGATGGGCGGGGTCTACAGCCTCGCCGGGGCCGTCGTGGGCGCCGTGATGCTCCGGTTGCTGCCCGCGTTGCTCGACGATTGGGGCCTCGGCACCGAGCTGCTCACGGTCTTGTTCGGCGTCGGCGTGATCCAGGTGCTGCTGACCGCGCCCGGCGGCCTCGTCGAGCAGGTGCCGCACGACCTCGGCAACCTCGGCAAGAAGCTGTGGTCGCTCGTGGCACCGAAACGCCAGCCTGCCGCTGAGCCGAGCCTGCCCCGGAGATCCCGGCGTCGCCCGTCCAGGTTTCGGAGCCGACGGTGACGGAGCCGACGGCGTGATCGAGATCGACGGCCTCACCGTCCGCTTCGGCGGCGTCGTACCCCTCGACCAGATGAGCATCACGTTCGCGGCGGGCACGTGCGGGCTGATCGGGCCCAACGGCGCGGGCAAGACCACGTTCTTCAACGTGCTCAGCGGCTTCGTCCGGCCGATCGCCGGCGTCGTGCGCGCGTTCGGCGACGACCTGCTCTCGATCTCCGACTTCCGGCGAGCGCGCTGGGGTCTGCGGCGCACGTTCCAGACCGAACAGGCGATCGCGAACCTGCCCGTCTACGACAACGTGCTGCTCATCCTCGAGCACACGGGCGGCGATCGCTCGACTCGCCGTCAGCAGGTCGCCGAGGCGATCGAGTTCGTCGGGCTGGCGATCCGTCGCGAACCGTGAGGTCGGCACGCTCGGCGCGGCCCAGCGACGCTTGGTGGAGGTCGCGCGCGCCGTCGTGGGCAAACCGCGGCTCGTCCTCCTCGACGAGCCCGGCCGCGGGCTTGCCCGACGAGGAGACACTGCGACTCGGCGAAGTGATCCGGCGCATCCCCGAGGTGGTCGGCGCGCAGGTGATCCTCGTCGACCACGACATGAGCCTCGTGTCGGGCTGCTGCGAGACGACGGCGGTGCTCGACTTCGGGCGCCTCATCGCATCGGGCCCGACCAAGGACGTGCTCCGCAACGAGCACGTGATCCGGGCCTACCTCGGCACCGAGGAGGAGCTGTGACCGCGGTGGTCGAGACCGAACGCCCCCGGCCCTCGCCGACGCTCTTCGTCGAAGACCTCTGCGTGCCCCGAGGTGGCCGCGAGGTGCTGCACGGCGTGTCGCTCGAGATCGTCCCCGGCGAGGTGACCGCGCTGCTCGGCCCGAACGGTGCAGGCAAGTCGACCATGGTGTTGGCCATCGCGGGCGCGCTGAAGTGCACCTCGGGCACGGTGCGGCTCGGCGACGAAGACCTGACGAAGCGGCGACCGGAGAAGATCCGCCAGGCCGGCCTCGCGGTCGTCCCGGAGGGCCGCCGTCTGCTGCCCGAGCTGACCGTGGCCGACAACCTCAGAGTCGCGACCTACGCCCTCGATGCGGAGGGGGCAGAGAAGGGGACGCAGTACGCGCTCGAGCTCTTCCCCGAGCTGAAGGACCGGTGGGACGCCGTGGGCCGGTCGCTCTCCGGCGGACAGCAGCAGATGGTCGTGCTCGCGCAGGCGCTGGTCTCGCGCCCGAAGGTGCTGATCGTCGACGAGCTCTCCCTCGGCCTCGCGCCGCTCGTCGTGAAGCGCCTCGTCCCCACGATCGCCGAGGTCGCCGCGTCGGGTGTCGCGGTCCTGCTCATCGAGCAGTTCGCCCACGTCGCGCTCGGGCTCGCGAACGTGGCGTACGTGCTCGAGGGCGGGCGCATCCGCTACCGAGGCACCGCGCGCGAGCTCAAGGAGAACCCCGAAACGCTCCACTCCGCGTACCTGCTGCGCACCTGACTCGGTGGAGGAGCTCGCCGGCAGGGTCGCGGTCATCACGGGGGCGGCGTCCGGCATCGGTCTCGCGATGGCGCATCGGTTCGCGACCGAACGCATGAAGCTGGTGCTCGCCGACATCGAACGTCCGGCGTTGCACAAGGCCGCCGAGGAGCTGGCGGCGTTGGGCGTCGACGTTGCCGCCTTCCCCACCGACACGAGTGTGGAAGCGGATGTGAACGCGCTCGCGGAGCTGGCGCTACGAGCGATTCGGTGACGTCCACCTGCTGTGCAACAACGCCGGCGTCGGGAGCCGAGGTCTGCCCGTCGCCGAGCTCCCGTTGCGTGACTTCGAGTGGGTGATCGGCGTCAACCTCTTCGGCGTGATCCACGGGCTGCGCGCCTTCCTGCCGTCGATGCGCGCGAACGACGTCGGGCACATCGTGAACACCGCATCGATCTCGGGCCTCTACTACCTGCCCCGGATGGGCCCCTACAACGCGTCGAAGGCCGCCGTCGTCGCCCTCAGCGAGACGCTCAAGTTCGAGCTCGACGCCGAGGGAAGCCACGTCGGTGTTTCGGTGCTGTGCCCGGCGTGGGTGCGCACCAACATCTCGACGTCAGACCGCAACCGCCCCGAGCGGTTCTCGTACACGCTCGACACCGACCAGATGGCGCAGCTGGCGGAGTACAAGGCCAAGCGGCGCACGCAGCTGGCGACGATCGCCCGGGACCCGTCGGACATCGCCGACCAGGTGTGCGACGCGGTGAAGGCGAACCGCTTCTACGTCCTGACCCACCCCGAGATGGTGCCCAACCTCGAGGCCAGATTCGCTCGCATCGTCGCCGGCGAGAACCCGGTGGAGCCGCCTCAGTGACCGCGCACTCGCACGACGGGAATGGTGCGGCCGGCTTCCGCAGCCTTGGCCGCGTACTCGGCGTAAGGCGGATAGATCGACACCATCAGGTCCCACAGCCGGGCCCGCTCGGCTTCGTCCTCGACGGTCGCGGCCGTGCCCTCGACCACGGTGGCCCGATCCTGGATCGAGACATGAGGATCGGCGACGAGGTTCAGGTACCAGAGCGGATGCTTCGGACGTCCGCCGTACGACGCGATCAGCACGTAGTCGTCTCCGTCGCGTCCGTAGATCAGCGCGTTGCGGCGCATGTTGCCCGACTTCCGGCCTCGCGTCGTGAGCACGATCGTGGGGAAGCCTCGCCAGAGGTAGCCCTCTTCACCGTCGCTCTCGACGTACTTGCGTGTGTGCTCGGCGACCCAATCCGTGGCGCTGTCGAGCGGCTCCTCTCCCATCCACCCGACGCTACCGTTTGCCGACACTCCTGATACCCGAGGGGGACACCATGACCGAGAAGGCACAAGCCGAGCTGCTCGAGGACGTGCTCTCGCGCTACGAAGGCTCACCGAATCCCCGGGTCCGCGAGATCTGCGAGGCGGCGATCAAGCACCTCCATGCGTTTGTGTCCGAGGTGAACCTCACCCGCGACGAGTGGTTCGAGGGCATCAACTTCCTCACCCGTGCGGGTCAGATGTGCGACGACACCCGTCAGGAGTTCATCCTCCTGTCCGACACGTTCGGCGTCTCGTCGCTCGTCGAGATCATCAACTACGACGCCGCCGAGGGGGCCACCGAGAACACGGTGCTCGGCCCGTTCTTCGTCCCTGGCTCGCCCCATCGGGCGCGGGGCGAGACGATGCTCGTCGACTCCGACGAGGGCGACCGCGTCGTGATCCGAGGCACGATCACCAACGACGAGGGCAAGCCCGTGGCCGGCGCCGAGCTCGACTGCTGGCAGAACGCGACACACGGCTTCTACGCGGTGCAGCAACCCGGCATCCAGAGCGCCGAGAACCTCAGGGGCATCTACACGACCGACGACGACGGCACCTACGAGATCAGAACCGTCCGTCCCGTGCCGTATCCGATCCCGTCCGACGGTCCGGCGGGCGACATGCTCAAGGCGAACAACCGCCGCTGGATGCGCCCCGGCCACACCCACATGTGGATCCGTGCCGACGGGTACAAGGAGCTCATCACCCACGTGTTCGACGTCGAGAGCGAGTTCCTCCGCGAGGATCCGGTGTTCGGCGTGCGCGACAGCCTCATCCGCAGCTTCGAAGCCCGACGAGAACGGCGAGCTCGCCACGACCTTCGACGTCGTCCTCGACCGCACCTGACCGCTGGAGATTCGGCTGGGTCAGCCCGTTCGGCAATCTCAACGTGCCTGATACCGTGACCGGCGGTGAGTGCTCCCGCCCCTCGGGACGACATGACCGACCCCACGCTGCTCTATCTCGTGGGTCGCGCTGGACCGAGTGGTCCGTCGCGCGTTGAACGAGGTCCTTGCCGCGCACGGTCTGTCGTTGAACCAGTACACGACGCTGAGCGTGCTCGCGCACCTCGGCGGGCTCTCGAATGCGCAACTCGCGCGGCGGTCGTTGGTCTCGCCGCAATCGATGAACGAGGTGCTGCTCGGCCTCGAGGAGCGAGGGCTTGGTGCGGCGGCGGGCGCATCCCGACCACGGGCGCATCCTGCAGGGTCGGGTCACGCCAAAGGGCCTCAAGGTCCTCGCCGCCTGCGAGGCGGAGGTCGACGCGGTCGAGCAGAGGATGGTCGCTGACCTCAACGACGAGGAGCGCCGGCTGCTGCGAAGGGCGCTCCTCCGCTGCGTGCACTCCCTCGACGGAGGGCTCGTGGGGCTCTGATGCCGGCGAAGCGGCCCCCCGTTCACGACATCCGCCCTTTGCAGTCGGTGTCGATCGCGCTGGATGTCGTCGATGCCCTCGCCGACGCCCCGGAGCTGAGCTTGAGCGAGCTCGCCCGGCGAGTCGGGGTGGCCAAGAGCACCGCCCACCGCACGTGCGCGGTGCTCGCGCAGCGCGGCCTGCTCGACCGTACCGAAGCCGGTGGCTACCGCCTCGGCCTGCGCTTCGTCGAGTACGGGCATCTCGCCACCGAGCGCACGGCAGTGCGCGACCGCGGCCTGCCGTTGCTGGTGGAGCTGCGGAACGCCTTGGGGGAGACCGTGCAGATCGGCGTCCCCGCCGGCGGTGACGTCGTCTACGTCGAGCGGGTCGAAGGTCAGCAGGCCCTTCGCTACACGACCAACTCGAGACGCGCGCCCGTCCATCGGTCGAGTGCCGGCAAGGTCTTGGCGGCGTTCATGCCCGACGTGTTGGAGGCCCGGCTCGAGGGGGCTCGAGCCCTCGACCGGTTACACGATCGTGGTGCCGAAGGTGCTCATGGCCGAGCTGCGGCGTGTGCGAGAGCAGGGCTTCGCGCGAAGCGTGGACGAGACCGAGCTCGGCCTGTCGTCGCTGGCGGTGCCGGTGCACGCGCCCGCCGACGGCCCGGTCGTGGCGGCGATCTCGATGGTCGGGCCGACGTCTCGCGTCATCGGTGAGCACGAGCCCCGCCACATCGAACTGTTGCAGGCCGGAGCGAAGAAGCTGAGCGAGGCGATCGGCAAGGGGGAGTACGCACTGAAGCGTCGCTCACGCTGACCGGGCATCCCTCCCGGGGCCGACGCTGGCCGCGGCGCGGACCACGAGCCGCACGACGTGTTCGACCTTCTCGGGCGGCATGCGGCTGACGGGGCCGGCAACCGACATCGCGGCGATGCAGTCTCCCGCGCCGTCGAAGAGGGGAGCCGCGACGGAGACGACCCCGGGCACCGCCTCGTCGACACTCACGGAATACCCGTCAACTCGGATCTTCGCGAGGGCTCGTTCCAGCATCGAGCGAGAGGTGATCGTGCGCGGGCCGAGCTTGGGAAGGCCACCGGCCACGACACGCGCGACGTCGGCAGGAGGTCCGAACGCGAGAAGGCACTTCCCCGTCGAGGTGGCGTGGGCCCCCCGGCGCCGCCCGACGCGCGTGAGCCAGCGGATCATGTGCGGGCTCTCGAGCCGGTCGACGTAGACCACGTCGGTGCCTGAGAGCACCCCCACGTGCGCGGTCTCGCCGCTCTCGTTGCGCAGCCGTTCGAGCGCAGGATGGACGAGCTCGCGCAGCTCGATGCTCGCCGCGACCTGCTGTCCGATCTCGTACATCTTGATGCTGAGCCGGTAGCGCTCGTCGCGTGTGCGCTCCACATAGCCGTCGGCGACGAGCGTGGTGAGGATGCGATGCACAGTGCTCTTGCCCATGTCGAGCCGGCGGGCGAGCTCCGAGACCCCGAGCACGGGTTCGCCGTAGCTGAACGCCGACACGACGGCCATCGCCTTGCGGACGGTCGTGTACTCGGTCGTCACCAGACGGCGCCGTCTATGGCGTCCCAGCACCGCCGGGTCAGCTCGGCGCCGGCCAGGTACGCGGCGCGGGCGGCCCGTCGCTTCTCGTCGGTGTCGAGGTAGCGCTCCGCGAACTCGCCGACGTGGCCCCCGTGCTCCTCGTCGACATAGATGTGGATCGTGTGGAAGCGGTAGTCGTCGGGGCTGAGCATGTCGCCGTAGTGCGTCTTGAATCCCTCGACGACTCGGATGTACGCGGGCGGGATCTGATTCTCGATGCCGAGGATGCCGCCGAACGTGAGCTCGTACCACGGGCGCTGGTTGGCGAGATTGAACAGGAAGCTCTCGGACGCGATCGCGTCGACGTTGGGCGACGCGTCGAGGATCACCGCGTCGGGCGCGCCGAGGGCGCGCGTGAACTCGAACAGCCAGTGCAAGTGGCTGAGCCCGGTCTTCGACTGGGTGCCGAGCACCTCTTCCGCCAGGTTCTCGATCACGTCGTCGGTCATCTCGTACGGGATACGGGTGACCCACGCCGAGAGCACCCGGCGGGTGTGGTACGTGACGCCCCAGTAGTGCTGGCGGGCCCAGCCCACGAGCTCCTGAGGCGTCGCCTCGCCCTGCACGACCTTCTCGACCCAGACCGCCTTGTCCAACCCGCGGCCCGACTCCGCGAGCTCGTCTCGGAGGTCTTGTACGAACTTGTGCCCGTCGAATGCCATCGCGGGAGCGTTGCACAATCTGGAACGTTCTGCTTGCCGAACGGAGGCTCGGCGCCCACGATCGACCGCATGCCGATCCATCGCCTGGGCCATGTCGAAGTGCGGGTGCCCGATCTCGACCTGTGCGCCGCCTACTACACCGAGGTCGTCGGGCTGAAGGAGGTCGAGCGCGACGGCAGCCACGTGTACCTGAAGGGGTGGGACGAGCGCGACCACCATTCGGTGATCCTCACCGAGGCCTCGCGCTACGGGGTTGAACACATCGCGTTCAAGACGGACACCCAGGACGACCTGGAGGACTACGAAACCGTGCTCGAGCGCTATGGCTGCACGGTGGAGCGCGTGTCGTCCGACCACGAGCGGGCGCTGGGCGACGCCATCCGCTTCGACACTCCGAGCGGGCACGTGATGGAGATCTACGCGTCGATGGAGAAGGTCGGCAACGGCCTTCCCATGTTCAACCCGCCCCCGATGCCGGCCGACCTCGTCGGCATCTCGCCACCCCGACTCGACCACTGCCTGCTCACCACCGAGAACGTCCCCGACATGGCCCGGTTCATGCAAGAGGCGCTGCAGTTCCGGCTCACCGAGCAGCTGGTCAGCAACGAGGGCTACCAGCTCATCGTGTTCTTCGAGCGGTCGCACCAACCGCATGACATCGCGTTCACCCGCGGCGCCGAACGGCGGGCTGCACCACTTCGCGTTCTGGCTCGACAGCTGGTCGGACGTCGGGCGAGCCGCCGACATCCTCCGGATGAACGGCATCGACATCGACGTCGGCCCGACGCGCCACGGCATCACGCGCGGCCACACGATCTACTTCTTCGACCCGGTGGGCAACCGCAACGAGGTGTTCACGGGTGGGTACCGCACCGACAGCGACTGGGACACGATCACCTGGACCGAGGACCAGTTCGGTAAGGCGCTGTTCTACTACGAGAACAAGATCGTCGACTCGTTCGTGTCGATCCACAGCTGAGGCTTCTGTGGCTCGCATCACGACGACACGAGACGACTCGCCCGAGTACCTCGCGCGGTATGAGGCGCGTCGGGCCGAGGAGCTCACGCCGGTCGAGCCGGGGGAGCTGCCGTTCGTCGCGAAAGCTCGCGCTCGAGCGACGCACCGTGCGCAACTCGAGCTCGATCAGCCGAACTCGCCGCCGGGCCGCACCGAGGCATTCGCCCGCGAGACAGTCGCCCCGCGTGAGCTGCAGTGGCCTGAGTCGATGCGGCGCACGCTCGCGTCGGCAACCGACGTCCGGTTGATCCGGCACGGTCAGACGCAGGGCTACATCTCCGACAGCGCGCTCACGCCGCTCGGGCGGTGGCAGGCGCACCGCAAGGGGCAGGACCTCGCGAAGGGCATGACGGAAGGATCATTGGCCCGCATCGTCCACGCGCCGACCGCACGCGCCGAGGAGACGGCGGTCGCACTCGCGGAGGGGCTGCGCCAGGCGGTCGCGCGCTACGGCATCCCCGACGTGACGATCGAGTCGCCCCAACCCGTCGACGAGTTCCGGAACTTCCAGATCTGGTTCAACGGGCGCGAGCTCGACATCACGGCCGCCTTCCAGGAGTACGCCAACTTGCTCGAGGGCTACGAGCGTCACGGGGGCGGCGACCGGCCCGGCTGGATGGTCGAGATGGATCGCATCTACCGCATCCAGTTCGCCGGCGGCGACCCGATCACGCACTGGCTGACCCAGCCGACCCACTACGTCGAGCCCCCGTCGTACGTCGTGCGGCGCTATTGGAAGGGCGTCCTCGACGAAGTTGATCGGCTCCCCGAGGGGGCGCGCCTCTTCGTGTGCTCGCACTCGGGGCCGATTCGTGCGGTCGCGGCATCGGCGGTCGGTCATGACCCAGGCGAGCCCCACAACGTCGAGGACGTCCGCATCCGCGTGCACGGCGACCGCGAGCACGCGACCGTCACCTACCGAGGGCGCGGCCTCGAGATCGACATCCCCACCACAGTCACGCCCAGCTGGGTCTGACCCACACCCGGACCCCCACCCCCAGCGTTCTCGCGCGCATAACCGGCCACTTCTGGCCGGTTACTTGAACCAGAAGCCGAGGTGCGGATCAGAAGGCGACGACGGCGCGGGCGACCTCGCCCCGGGCGAGCGCAGCGAACCCGTCGTTGACCTCGTCGAGCGGGATGACGTTCGACACCATCGACTCCAGGTCGAGCAGCCCCCGTTGCCACAGCTCGACGTAGCGAGGGATGTCGACACGCGGGCGGGTGGCGCCCATGAACACGCCGACGAGCGACTTGGCCCTCCGCAAGGGCATCGCGGGCAGCGTGAGCTCGGCGTCGTCCGGAAAGACGCCGACGACGTAGGCCCGCCGGCCGGGCGCCGCGATCTCGAAGGCTTGTCGCACGGTCTCGGGGCGGCCGATGACCTCGAACGCGTGATCCACGCCCTCCCCGGTGAGGGTCCGCACGGCCTCGACGACATCACTCGCTGACGCGTCGATCGTGTCGGTCGCACCGAGGCGGCGGGCGAGCTCGAGCTTCGACGGGGAGAGATCGATCGCGATGACCCGAGCGGCGCCCGAGATGCGGGCACCTTGCACGACGTTGAGGCCCACGCCCCCGCAGCCGATCACCGCAACGGTGTCGGTCGGGCGCACGCGCGCGACGTTGAACACGGCGCCGAGGCCGGTCACCACTGCGCAGCCCAGGATCGCGGCCAGGTGCGCCGGCATGTCCTTCGGCACGGGAACCACAGCCCGCTCGTCGAGCAGCATGCGCTCGGCCAGCGCGCCGATGTTGGCCATCGTCGTGACGGTTCGACCATCGGCCATCGACAGCCGCGGGACCTGATCGCGTGAGCGGCGCGTCGCCTCGGGCCGTGCACACACGTACGGCTCGCCCTGTTCGCAACGAGGGCACACACCGCACCCCATCACCAGGCAGGTGACGACTCGATCGCCGACCGCGATCGTGTCGACCCCGTCTCCGACGGCCTCGACGATGCCCACGGCTTCGTGACCGAGCAGGAGCGGACGCGCCCGGCTCAGCACGCCGTCGAGGAAGTGGAGGTCGCTGTGGCACAGGCCGACGGCCTCGGTGTGCACGAGGATCTCTCGGCCGTGCGGCTTCTCGTGCTCGATGGAGGTGAGGACGAGCTCGTCGTGGCCGTCGTCGAGGATGGCTGCGCGCATGGCCGGATCCTCGCACTCCCCGGGTCACAGCGCGCGGGGGCGGTGTAGAACAAGGCTGTGGTCGAGCGGGAAACCTGGTTGCTGAGCCTCCGCCGTTCCAACGAGGACGAAGAGAACGAGCTCGCCGAGGAGTACGACCTCCGCTGGGGGGACATCCATCCCGTGCACGCGACATGGGTCGAGCGATTCCTGTCGTTGGTGGCGCCGGGGGGCGAGGTCCTCGATGCGGCATGTGGCACCGGGAAGTACCTCGGGATGGTCCTCGACAGCGGGAGGCGAGTGGTCGGCGTCGATCACTCAGCGGCCGCACTGGCCACGGCGCGTGCGAAGCATCCCGCCGCGGCGACCCGTCATCTCGACCTCCAAGACCTCCCGTTCGACGACGAGTTCGACGGCGTGATGTGCGTCGACGCGATGGAGTTCGTTCCCCCCGAGGACTGGCCGACCGTGATGGGCGCGTTCCGTCGAGCCGCGCACCGTGGCGCGTGGCTCTATCTCACGGTCGAGCTCGCCCCGTCCGCCGAGGTCGCCGCTCTGAATCGAGAGCTCGCGAACTCCGGCCTGCCCGTGGTGGAAGGCGAGGTCTTGTGGGACCAACCCGACGGCTACTACCACTTTCATCCGGACATGGATCGCGTGCGCGCGTGGATCGTCGACGCCGGGTTCGTGATCGAAGACGACGCAGAGGGACCGTGGATGAGGGACGACGAAGGCACCTACGCGTATCACCACGTCATCGCGCGGGCGGCGTGATGCGATGAGCGCCGATCTTCCGCTCCTCCCGACGACCGTCGTCGGCTCGTACGCGCACCCGTCGTGGTTCTACGCCGCGAAGGAGCTGATGGAGGCCGATCGCTTCGGCCCGACCGACATCGAGGAGACGTTCGATGACGCCGTCGATCGAGCGATCCTCGATCAGGAGCAGGCGGGACTCGACATCATCAGCGACGGCGAGATGCGCCGGGCGAGCTTCGTGTGGGCGTTCGCGTCGCGCATGACCGGCCTCCGAGACGCCGGACCGCTTCGCAAGATGGGCCCGATGTCGCTCGACATGCGGTCGGTGCAGGAGACGACCGGCCCGGTTGGTGTGCCGGACGGCATGGGTGCGGTGGAGGAGTTCGCGTACGCGCGGTCTCACACCGCCCGCCCCATCAAGATCCCCTTGCCGGGGCCGTTCGCATTGACGACGTTCATCCGACCCGTCGAGCACTACCGCGATCGCACGCATCTCGCCGAGGCGTTCATTCCGGCCCTCAACGACGAGATCCGGCGCCTCGCCGCGGCGGGCTGCAAGTGGATCCAGCTCGACGAGCCGGCGACGCCGGGTTACGCCTCGAACGATCCGCACACCGCCTCCGACATCGCCCGTCTGTTCAACGCCTGCATCGACGGCGTCAGCGGCGTCCACTTCTCGTTGCACGTCTGCTTCGGCTCGTTCCGGAAGCTCCCGTACGCGAAGAAGACGTACGCCCGATACTTCCCTGACCTGCTCGAGGCGCGCGCCGACCAGTTCGTCTTCGAGTTCGCGACCCGCGAGATGGCTGAGATCGACCAATGGCCGAAGTGGGCGCCGGACCGACAGCTCGGCGCCGGCATCATCGACGTCCGCACGCACTACTGCGAGACCCCCGACGACGTCGCCGAGAAGGTGCGCCGCTGTCTCGAGTACGTGCCCGCCGACAAGCTCTTCCTCACCACCGACTGCGGCTTGCGCTACGTGCATCGCACGTTGGCCCGTCAGAAGCTCACCAACCTCGTGTCCGGAGTGCGCACGGTCAGAGAGCAGCTCGGCGGGGCATAGGTATCATCCGGCGCGCAACGCTTACTGAGGGGGGATGCAGTGGCCGAGATCGTTCCCGTCGACCAGTACCTCGACTGGTATCCGGGGTGGACGCCCGAGCTCACGGACAGTCCGTGGGTGTCGGAACGAAGCGGGCCGTTCACGAAGGAAGACGAGAGCCGGTTCTGGTTCGTCGACTTCCACTGGCCGCGCGGCTTCTCGCCCATCGGCTACCTGTTCGTGAGCGACTGCGGATCGTGGGGCACGCAGACCGCGGCGCACTTCCTTCCCCTCCCGCCGGCCAAGGGCCTGGTCCAGCGCATGGGTGGCCCGTTCCCCTACGAGGGCGAGGTCTCGACGACCTCCGAGTGGGAGCTCGGCTTCCGAGCGGCGCGCATCGAGCGGAACATGGGTCCGTTCCTCCAGAACTTCGATGCGATCTGGAACGAGCGCAAGTGGGAGCTCGAGCTCGGCCTCGGCTACTTCGAGGGCTACGACTTCGCGGGCAAGTCGCTCGCCGACATCGGCCAGTTCATGGTCGACGCCCGCACGTTCCACCGGCGTGCGTGGGAGATCCACTTCGAGCTGATGTACCCGCTGCTCGGCATCTACCTCCAGATGTACGGGCTGTGCGCGGGGAACGGCATCGATCCCACTGAGGTCGCCAAGTTCTTCCAGGGTCGTGACTCGCGCATCATGGAGAACGACCGGGCGATGTGGGACCTGGTGGGCGAGGCGCAACGGCTTGGCATCGCCGAGCACTTCGACACCGAGCCCGAGCAGATCCGCGACGGTCTCGCGAAGGCCGGTGGCAACGCGTCGGTGTGGCTCACGAAGTTCGACGACTTCCTCAAGGTGCACGGCTGGCGCACCGAGGGCATCGCCGACACGAACATCCCTTCGTGGATCGAGAACCCCGCGTCGCCGCTCGGCCAGATCCGCAACTTCCTGTCGATGGACGAGCCCCATGACTTCGAGAAGGCGGTGGCTGCCTCGCAGGCCGAGCGCGATGCCGCAATCGACGCGGCGAGATCGCAGCTGAGCGGCGAGACGCTCGGCGCGTTCAACGAGCTCCTCGCCATCAATCAGGTCGCGAACTTCTCGTGGTGGAACGAGGACCACAACCACTACATCGACCTGCGGGCGTCGATCCCGCTGCGGCGCGGTGCGCTCGCTCTCGGCGAGGCCGTGGGCGCGAACGTGTACGACGACGCGCTCTTCCTGTTCTTCCCCGAGTTCGTCGACGTGTGTGGCGGCCGAAAGCAGTGGAAGGACCTTCAGAGCATCGCGACGGCACGCCACGAGTACTACGACCACTACAACGAGATCCGCGACACCCTCCCCAAGGTTGTCGGCACGCTGCCCGACAAGATCGAAGATCCGGTGCTCATCGAGATCTTCGGCATGCACGACCACTACTTCGAGCGGTTGAAGAGCGACCCGAGCTCGATGCAGATGTCCGGCTTCCCCGCGTCGGCGGGCAAGGTCACCGGTCGGGCGAGGGTGATGGTTTCGGCCACCGAGCTCTTCGACCTCGAGGAGGGCGAGATCCTGGTGTGCGAGGCGACGTCGCCGAACTGGACACCCGCGTTCGCCATCATCGCCGGCTGTGTGTGCGACGGGGGCGGCTCGCTCACGCACGCGGCGATCGTCAGCCGGGAGTACGGCATCCCGTGCGTCGTCGGCTGCTCGGTCGCGACGTCGCGCATCAAGACCGGCGACCTCGTCGAGGTCGACGGCGCCAAGGGCACCGTCACGATCCTCGAGCGAGCCGGCTAGCCCAAGCTGGTTTCAGCTCACCAGGGGTGGACGGCGCCGTCCCACTGGCGGAAGGAGCCCGAGTCCGCGTCGGTGAGGCCGTCGACGAGGTCGATCACGCCCCGAGCACCCTCGTTGGGCGGCAACGAGGCGCGCTCACCCCCCATGTCGGTCTTGAGGAAGCCGGGATGCACGGCAACGACGATGATGCCCGCCTCGCGCAGATGCACTGACTGCCTCACGCTGATCATGTTGAGCGCCGCCTTCGACGACGTGTAGCCGACGTCACGCCCGAGCGTGTGCGCAACCTCCATCGATCCCGCTTGCGAGGAGATGTTGACGATGCGCGGGTTCCCGGATGCCTTCAGTCGATCGAGCAGGGCGCGGGCGAGCAGCATCGGGCCCACCGCGTTGACCCGCATCACGGCGAGGAAGTGGTCAGCGCTGAGCTGCAGCACGTCGCGCGCGTCGTCGTCGACGCCGAGCGCTCGAGCGTCGATGCCCGCATTGTTGTAGAGGATGTCGATCGGCTCGGGACCGAGCGCGTCGGCGAACCTCAGGATCGACTTCTCAGACGCCACGTCGACCTCATGCACATGAGTTGTGAGCCCGCGCAGCTCGGTGGCGTCCTTCGGATGGCGGCACCCCGCCCACACGTCGTCGCCTCGGCTGGCGTGGATGCGGGCGAGCTCGAGTCCGAGGCCTCGGTTGGCGCCGGTGATCACCACCCGCTCCACCATCACGCCCCTTCTGCTACTCGGTGGTAGTACGCGTGCCATTCGATGACGAGGTCACCTCGCAGCGTCCACAGCTCCGCGGCGCGTCCCTCGCGGGGTTCGCCGTCGGGGGTGCGATAGCGCGAGGTCCACTCGACGGCGATCGTGTCGCCCTGCGCGGCGCGCAGCGTCTTCCTGAGCTCGTAGTCGCGGCGCCTCGCTTCGCCGAAACCGAGCGTCTCGACGTGGAACCGTCGGATCTCGTCGTGGCCCGCCGCGACCTTCCTGCCGTTCCACTGCACGATCGCGTCGGGATGGAAGAGGCGCATGATCGCGTCGAGATCCTGCGCGCCGTACGCCTCCTCGGCCATGCGCACCAGGCGGCGCGCCCGCGGCTCGGTCACGAGACCCAACAGCTCGCGAGCACGCTCGAACGCCACGCCCGGCGCCTGCGGATCGACATGGATGCCGAACATGCCGACGGCGCGGGCGCCCTCGACGCACTCGGGCGTGTCGTCGAGGAAGACGACCGCTTCGGGCGGCACGCCGAGCGCCTTCGCGGCAGCGAGGTAGGCCTCGGGATGGGGCTTGCGTACGCCGAGGTCGGAGGCATCGACGAACGCGTCGAGGTCGGCGAACTCGGGACGGCCCTCGAAGAACGCGCGGTCGTTGATCGAATACGCGTCGTTCGAGAGCACGCCGACGCGGTGCCCGGCCGCCTTCGTGTCACGCATGAGCGCAACCGCGGCAGGTTCCACGAGGCTGTCGGGCACGACGGTGGTGATCTCGCGGAACAGCGACCGCCAATCGTCGAACCCGCCGCGGGTCGCGATCTGATTCCAGTAGTCGTAGTAGGACAGGCTCCCGGCCAGCCGCTCCTGCCAGAGCGGGTCGTTCTCCGGATCGAGCGCTCCGCGTCCCTCGACCTTCCGGCCCGTCGCAACCTCGAAGTCGTCGAGCGCGCGCCAAGGTGCGCTCATGATCACGTCTCCGATGTCGAGCAACAGGGCGTCGAACTGCGTCATGTCGGTGCCGCCCGGGCCGCGATCTCGGCTGCCCGCGCGATCGATGCCGGCACGCCGCCGATGCCCCAGCTGTCGGGCGCCGCCTCGGCGATGTGGATGCGCACCCGACCCGACGCCGCGCCGAGCACGCGCTCGATGATCTCGGTAACGGCTTGGATGAGCGCGTGGTGCTGCTCGGCGGGGCGGCCCGCCAACAGCACCATCTGCACGAACGGCATCTCGACCTCGGCCCGAGAAGTGCGCTCCAGCACGGCGCTCGCCGGCTCACCACCGATCCCCCAGAGCTCCGGATCGATCTCGGTGACCCACACCTCGAGCCGCTCCTTCGGCGCCCCGAGCACGCGGGCCATCGCGTCGGAGACTTCGGCGATCACCTGCTGCAGGGCAGCGCGCGGGTGCCCGGTGAGGACGTTGATGTGCGCGGCGGGCATGCGTCAGCCGGCAGCGCAGAAGCGAGCCACCGCTTCGGTGGCGGCCGGGGATTCGTCGAGCACCAGATGACCGGCGTCCGGGAACGTGGCCACCGTCGCGTCGGGCAGGAGAGCAGCCCACGCCGGAGCAAGCGTCGGCGGAACCAGGCGGTCCTCGTCGCCCCACACGACGAGTGTCGGGAGGTCGACCCGTCCGAGCCATCGCGGCAGGAACCGGTCGTAGGGCTGCTCCCAGGTCATGATCGCCAACGTGCGGGTCTCGCGGTAGCGGTCGACCGTGAAGTCGACGTCGTTGGGATCGGTGGGGAGGTACGGGAGGATCGTCTCCATCTTGTGGACGAGGCGGGGGACGAGGTCCTCCGGTGGGATGTGGAAGAAGTCCTCGACCTCGATGCCCGGCACCTTCAGACCTGCCGGCGCGACGAGCACCAGGCGGCGAAGGCGATGCTTCTGCGCGATCGCGAACCGGGCCGCGATCCGACCACCCAACGAGAAGCCGACGAGATTGACGCCGGCGGTGAGCTCGAGCTGATCGAACAGGTCGGTGTAGTGGAGCACGAGGTCCTCGATGTCGCGGAGACCCTCGAGGTCGCCCGACTCGCCGAAGCCAGGATGATGCGGTATCAGGACGCGGAACGCCGAGATCCACGGCTCGGCGAATCGCCACCCGTGGAACGTGCCCCCGCCGTGGAGGAACACGAGCGGCGGGGCCTGCGGATCGCCGGCCGCGAGCACCACCGTGTCGGTGCCGTTGACATCGAGCTGCAGCCTGTCGAAGGTCACCGTGCTCACGCGGCGGCCACCTTCTTGTTGCGCAGTCGGGGGATGACCTCTTCCGCGAAAAGTGTCGTGTTCTTCACGACCTTCCAGCTGGGCATGTCGCCGATCGTGAGGTTGAGGTTCACGCGGCTCGTGCCCGCCGCCTCGATCCACCTTCCGACTGCGTCCGCGACCTTTTCGGGCGTGCCGGCGACGATGCGGTTGATCGCGACGAGGTCATCCCAGTTCGCGGAGCCGTGCACGTCGGCCGCCTGCACCCGCTTGCGGAACTCGGGGACGGTGACGTACCCGGGAGGATTGAGATAGCGCGGCGTCGTGCGCAGCGCGTTCTCGAAGAAGTACATGAGGTGCGGCATGAACTCCTCCTCGGCGAGAGCGTCGTTCTCGGCGACGTAGGCGAAGATGCCGATCGTCACCTTGTCGGGCGTGACTTCGTGACCGTGGGCGGCGAGACGCTCGCGGTACTGGTCGAAGACGCGCAGCTGCACCTCGGTCGGGATGAAGACAACGGAGTAGCCGAAGCCCAGCTCGGCCGCGAGCTCGATCGTCTCTGGTGAGCCGGTGCCGACGATGTAGCACTCGGGGTGCGGCTTCTGCAGGGGCTTCGGCCACGGGTTCAAGTACCGGTAGGTGTAGAAGTCGCCGGAGTAGCCCTGCGGCCCGTCCTGCGTCCAGCAGCGCAGGATGATGTCGATCGACTCGCGGAATCGAGCGCGTGCCGTCGACGGATTCACGGCGTTGGCCCAGTACTCCATGCCCGTGCCGAGCGGGAACGCGACGCGGAGCCGTCCGCCCGACATCACGTCGAGCATGGCGTACTCCTCCGCCAGGCGGTTCGGGTACTCGAAGTTCGGCGGCGTGCCGAACACGCTGATCAAGCCCTTCGTCTGGGGGATGAGCGCGGCGGCCGTGATGTTCGGCGCGGGGTTCATGCAGTACTGGGTGTTGTGGTGCTCGTTCAGCACGAGCCCGTCGTACCCGAGCTTGTCCGCGAGCAGCATCTCGGAGAGATACCGGTTGTAGAGCTGGTGACCGATCTTCGGGTCGTAGTTGCTGTTCGGGAAGTCGACCCACAGAGACGGCCGCGTCTTGTGATCCGCCGGCAGATCTGTGTACGGGAAGAAGTGGAAGTAGTGGAACTCAGCCTCGTCGACGAGACCCATGACACCCCCAGGTGCGGTCGATACGAATGGGTTGTCTACCGCAGGAAGTCGACGAGCCGCGCGCCCACCTGATCGGGTGCGTCCCACTCGAGCAGGTGCCCGGCGCCCTCGATGATCTCGACGGGGATCCCGCCCGCGGCCCACTTGGCCGAGACGCCAGGAGGCAGGAGCTCGTCCTGACCGCCCCACAACGAGAGGCGCGCGCACGTCACCCGATGGAGGCGACCGGCTTGGCCGCGGTCGCCGAGCGGCCACACGAGGTTGGCCGCGGCGACGTCGCTCAGATAGCGCGCCACTGGGCCGTCATCTGGCCCCAGCTCGCCGAACCGATCGACGAACGGCTCGGGCACGCCCTTGGCGAACAGATGCTCCATCCGATCCGGCGTCGGCACGGAGTACAGATCGAGTCCCTGGTTCTCCTCGTCGAAGATCCCGAACGGCGCGAGCAGCGCGAGTGCGCTGACCGCTTCTGGGCGATAAGCAGCGAGGTCGACGCCGAGCATCCCGCCGATCGACGCGCCGACGACCGGACACGGCAGTCGCACACCGCTCGCGTCGATCGCATCCCAGAGCACGGTGAGCCAGCCGAGGTGGTCGTCGGGGGCCACGAAGTCCCAGCTCGCGTCGAACCCCTTGATGCGGGGCACGACGACGTTGAAGCCGGCGGCTTCGAGCTGTGCGAGCACGGGCGAGGGCGCAGGATGGCCGGCGATGCCGAACAGGTACAGGAGGTCACGGGTCCCGGCCACTTCAGACAGCCTTCGCGTTCGCCGGCCACCACGGATCGTCCACGTCGGCGTAGATGCCCCGGAGCGCGGGTGCGACCTTGTCGCCGAAGAGCTTCGTGTTGTAGCGAGTGAGCTCGTCGTTCATGTTCCCGAAGTGCAGCGCAGTGAGCAGATGCCCGCAGTTGAATGTCTTGGCAACTTCCTCGAGCGTCTCGCGCACCGTGTCGGGACTGCCGATCACGACGTAGCCCTTCTCGACCATCTCGTCCCATGTGAGGTCGTGCTTCGCCTGCTTGGCGCGAGCGACTTGCCGAACGGTGGACTTGTAGCGGGCGCGCACTGAGGCCTCGGTGACGTAACCGGGTGGGTCCGCGTAGCCCGCATAGACGTGCAGCGATCGGTTGAAGAAGTACTCCGCCGGTTCGCGATACAGCTTGTACGCCTCTGCGTCAGTGTCACCCACGCCGATGAACTGCACGAAGGCGAGGCGGTTCGGGTTCGGGTCCTTGCCGTTCGCCTCGACCCTGCGCCAGTAGTTGCCCACGTTCTCCCGCGCGAGGAGGTGGCCGTAGTACGAGAGCGCGCCGTACACGTAGTCGTTCTTGGCGCAGAAGTCGAAGGTCTCGATTGAGCCGCCGCCGGGGATCCAGATCGGCGGGTGCGGCTTCTGCAACGGTCGAGGGATCGCGTTGACTGTGCGCATCTGGGTGAAGCGCCCGTTGAACGCGAACGGCTCGGGCTCGGTCCACGCCCGCACGATGAGGTCGATCGCCTCCGCGTACTTGGCTCGGAGCGTGCCCGGGTTCGCGCTGTAGGCGTACGCGGTGTCCATCGACGTGCCGACGGGGAAGCCGGCGATGACCCGGCCACGGGACATCAGGTCGACGACCGCCAACTCCTCGGCGACCCGGACAGGCGGGTTGTAGAGGGCGACCGAGTTGCCGAGGATCGTGAGCGCGGCACGCGAGGTGCGGCCCGCGATCACCGATGCGAACAGGTTGGGGGAGGGCATGAGCCCGTACCCGTTGGCGTGGTGCTCGTTGATGCCGAGGCCGTCGAACCCGCACTCCTCGGCGTAGACGAGCTGGCCGATGTACTCGTCGTAGGCCTCCGCGATCACTTCCGGATCGAACAGGGCCGGGTCGATGTCGACCCACACGCTCCGGTGCTTCTTGTTGAAGTCCTCGGGGAGCTTCGGGTACGGCATGAGGTGGAACCACACGAGCTTCACGGCCCCACGGTGCCCGGTGAGCCTCGAAAAGTCCACGACCGACTCCGACACAGATCATGTCCAAACCGATAACGTTCGCGTCGTGCCCCGCACCGATGTGCGCCACCTCCGGTACTTCGTGGCCGTCGCCGAGGAGTGTCACTTCGGGCGCGCCGCGGCTCGGTTGCACGTCACGACGCCGCCCCTCTCGCAGCGGATCCGCGAGCTCGAGGAAGACCTCGGCCTGAGCCTGTTCGAGCGCACCAGCCGCAAGGTCACGCTGACCCCGGCGGGCGAAAGGCTTCTCGTCGAAGCACGGGACGTCCTGCGGGCCATGGAGCGCTTCGATGCGGTCAGCGAGCAGCTCGCCTCGTCGGTGAGCCTTCCCCTGCGGGTCGGCTACTGCCACGGGAGCGAAGGGGGCGTCATGCGGGCGATCCGGGCACTCGTCGCCGAGCAGCCGGACCTTGCGGTGCGCCCGGATGCCCTCACGTCGCTCAAGATCCTCGACGGCTTGCGATCGGGCGGTCTTGCCGTTGGGATCGTCCGCGCCCCCGTCGGCGACCCCGAGCGGCTCGCCTCGGTGCCCTTGGCCCGGGTTCCCGTCGACCATGTGGCCGTTCCGGCGTCACATCGGCTCGCGGGCCGTTCCGAGGTCGATGTGAGCGATCTCGACGGTGAGCCGGTCTTCGTCGTCGACCGCGCCGACGCGCCCACCGCGCACGACGAGATAGCGGCCTACTGCACGTCGATGGGGGTCCGGCCAGCCTGGGTCACGCACGCCGCGACGCAAGTCGAGAGAGTGCTCGACATGGTCGCCCTCGGAGGCGGCATCGGCTGGTTGAACTCCTGGCAGGTCGAGGGGGAGGCGACCCGCTCGGGTGTGGTGGTCAAGCCGCTTTGTCCGGTCGGCCTGTACGACGAATTCCGGGTGGCCTGGCGGGTCGGGGACACCGCCACCGCCACGTCGACGTTCGTCCGGGTGTTGCTCGAGACGTGCGGCGGATGAGGTGTGCAGGCGAGGTGTGCGAAGAGTCACGGGGGCGACGTGACGGGGTCTCACGACGGAAACGACGGCTGACGCGATCCTGAGCGTAGGAACCCTCACGCTCGGAGATCGAGATGCATGTGCTGTCGCCCCAGCCGATCGGACCGTTTGCCACTCGCGGCGAGTACCACCACACGAAGCTCTATGACGGATCGGAGCGGCCGTCCTCACCGCCGCAGCGCCGCTTCCGCTTTCGGTGGTTCACGCGCCGGGCCTCCTAAGAGTGGCTGTTGTCACCGCGGGAATCGGATCACTCACGCCGGTGGTTGTCCGCGATGTTGCGATTCCGGAGGTTTGAGATGCATATGCAGTCACCCTGGCCCATAGAGCCGTGGGCTACGCGCGGTGAACGGCACCGTCCGACGATGTTCCGTGGTCCTGAGGAAGAGCCCTTCCCGCCCCAGCGCCGCTTGCGCTGGTTCGGACGTCGCGCGTGATGACCCCCGCCTGAGGCTCACCCACCCCAAATCTCGTCCGCGACTTCCACGATCAGGCGGAGCTTCGCCACTTCGTCGTCGTAGGTGAGGACGTTGCCCTCGACCGTCGACGAGAAGCCGCACTGCGGCGAGAGACACAGCTGCTCGAGCGGGACGTACTTGGCGGCCTCTTCGATGCGTCGCTTCACGTCGTCCTTGTTCTCGAGCTCGGGACGCTTGGACGTCACGAGGCCGAGCACCACCATCTTTCCCTTCGGGACGAAGCGCAGTGGCTCGAAACCGCCTGAGCGAGCGTCGTCGTACTCGAGGAAGAAGCCGTCGACGGCGAGGTCGTTGAAGAGAGCCTCGGCGACGAAGTCGTAGCTGCCTTCCGCAGCCCATGACGACCGGAAGTTGCCTCGGCACATGTGGGTCGTGACGCGGAGCGTGGAGGGGCGCCCGGCAAGCGCGGCGTTGATCTGGCGGATGTAGCGGAGATGCTGATGCTCGGCGTCGTCGCCGCGCGCGTTCAGCTTCGCCCGCTCGGCGGGATCGTTGAGGTAGGCGAGGCTCGTGTCATCGAACTGGAGGTAGGTGCATCCGAGGGCCGCGACTCCGGCGACTTGCTTCGCGTAGGCCGCGCTCAAGTCGTCCCAGAACTCGTCGATCGTCGCGTATACCGCGGGGTCGATGGCTGCTGGACCTCCGCGGTAGTGCACCATGCTCGGCGAGGGGATCGTGAGCTTCGGTGTGAGCCGTGTCGTCTCCTTCAAGAACGTGAAGTCGTCCGCGAAGATCGGCTCACCGACGTCGATCCGGCCGTCGACCTTGAGGGCCGCCGTTTCGAAGGCGATCTCCTCGTTCTCGTTGCGCATCTCGACGCGGAGCTTCTCGTCGCTCTTTCCGATGCCACCGAGCTGGTAGATGAAGTCCATGTGCCAAGAGGCGCGGCGGAACTCGCCGTCGGTCGCGGCCTGGAGCCCGACGTCCTCCTGCATCTGCACGACGTCGCGGATCGCGTCGTCCTCGATCGCTCGCAGCTCCGCCGCTGAGACGCGCCCCGCGGCGGCTTCCTCGCGAGCGCGGAGGACCGATTGAGGGCGGAGCAGGCTGCCGACGTGGTCGGCTCGGAACGGAGGGACGAGAGCGGGCATCGCGGCACGATATGCCGCGATGCCCGCCAAGATCGGTGTGAGCTACGAGCCGGTGGTGGCGGGCGCCTCGGTGTCGGCGGGCGCCTCAGTCACGTCGACATCGTTCGTCACGTCGACATCGACATCGTCGCCATCGTCGTCGTCACTGCAGCCAGCAGCAAGGGACATCACCGCCGTAAGCGCCACGAGGCTGCCGAGGACACGTCGTACATGCGTTTTCGTCATCCCCGTCTATTCCCCTGGGCGGACGTTGCCCATACATGACAAGGGCGTTGCGATCGGGTATCGCGGTGACGCCTCATGGGGTACTGCCCTCCCGAGGATCGATTCCAGGAGGAAGCCATGAAGTTCAAGTTCGGTTTGGCGATTGGTGCTGGCGCTGGCTACTTGGTCGGCTCGGGCAAGGGACGCGAGCTGGTCAACACGATGAAGCGGTCGTGGGATGGTGCCGGTACGAAGTCGACTCCCGTCGACAGCACCCCGGCAGGGTCTGAGTCCGAGATCGCGCGGCGGCTCGCCTCCTAGCCGCTGCCAGAGGTGAGAGCCTGGGCGCCATGAGCGACATGGCGTACCGACAACTGGGCAGCTCGGGCCTCAACGTCTCGGTGGTCGGCATCGGCTGCAACAACTTCGGCTTCCGCATCGACGAGGAAGCCAGCGCGGCGGTGGTCTCGGCCGCTCTCGAAGCCGGCGTCAACCTGTTTGACACCGCGGCGAGCTACGGCGCGAGTGAGGAGCGGCTCGGCAAGGCGATCGTCGGCCACCGGGATGAGGTCGTGATCGCGACGAAGTGGCCGTCGCCGTTCGAGGCGACGAAGCACCAACCCGGTTCGCGCCATCACATCGTCACCGCATGCGAGGGGAGCCTGCAGCGGCTCGGCACGGACTTCATCGACCTGTACCAGATGCATCGTCCCGACCCGCTGACGCCGATCGACGAGACGTTGCATGCGCTCGACGACCTCGTGACCGCGGGCAAGGTGCGCTACATCGGCAGCTCGAACTTCGCCGGGTGGCAGATCGCTGACGCGGACTGGACCTCACGGACGAACGGACGGGCACGGATGGTCTCCGCGCAGAACAACTACTCGTTGTTGAAACGCGACGTCGAGGCCGAGGTCATCCCCGCGTGCCGTCGGTTCGGCGTGGGCATGCTGCCGTTCTTCCCGTTGGCGAGCGGCGTCCTCACGGGCAAGTACAAGCGCGGCGAGGACGGACCTGAGGGCTCCCGCCTCGGGAAGGGGAGTCCCATGGCGGCCCGTGCCGGCGCGTTCCTCAACGACCGCAACTTCGATGTCGTCGCTGAGCTCGAGAAGATCGCAGCCGATGCGGGAGTGTCGCTTCTCCACCTAGCGATGGGAGGGCTCGCTGCGCAACCGATGGTGGCCTCCGTGATCGCGGGCGCCACCACTCCGGAGCAGGTGCGGGCGAACGTCGAGGCGGGCTCCTGGCAGCCTCCTCCCGACGTCGTCGCCGCGATCGACGCAGTGACGAAGCCACCGTCCTGATGCCGACTTCGCTCACGTTCGAGCAGCACCTCGACGCGCTGGATCGCGCAGGAGCGCGGCTCTTGGCGTCCGCGGAGGCGGCCACCCTCGATGTCAAGGTCCCCACCTGTCCGGCGTGGACGGTGAGTGACCTGCTCGCCCACCAGACGATGGTGCACCGCTGGGCCGCTGCGCACGTGCGTGGCGACGACCCTGACGCGATGCCCAATGAGACACAGATCCGCGAGGCCGTGCCGGACCTCCCCGCGTTCTATTCGGATGGTCTTGCCGCGCTGCTGGCCGCGCTCCGCGGAGCGGCGCCGGACCTTGTCGCGATGACGTTCCTCAAGGACGCACCGGCCCCGCGTGAGTTCTGGGCTCGGCGCCAAGCGCACGAGACGACCATCCATGGGATCGATGCACTCGCAGCCTCCCTTGGCCAGCCGCCGACCGTGGCCGAGGCGGACATCGACACTGCGTTCGCCGTCGACGGCATCGACGAGATCCTGCGGGGCTTCTTCACGCGCGGGCGGTGCAAGATGCATGTCGAGGGCGAGCCGGAGTGGTCCTTCGCCGTTGTCCCGACCGATGCCGACGGTCGGTGGACCGTGCGGGTGGGGGAGAAGCTGACTGTCGATCCCGGCGATGGCGCATCCGCCGACTCGAGCCTCAGCGGCACCGCGGCCGCCGTCTACCTCACGCTGTGGAATCGTGGCGATGAGGTCGAGTCGAGTGGACCCATCGACGTCGTCGCCCGCTGGCGCGAGGCCCAACGCATCGGCTGGACCTGACTCGCTCGCAGCGCCCAGCCCAGCGTTCTGCGGCAACTTTCGCGTCACAGTTGACGCGTTTGCAGCACGAGAATCCGGCCGGTGGGCGCCCCGCTCGAGGCGAGGGCCCCTGTCACCACTGCCCCGGCGGTCATCGTGGCGTGCACCACGACGTCGGGGAGGTCGTCGAGCGCGCACGTGAGCGGGTCGCGGTCGAGCACGACGAGATCGGCGTAGGCGCCCGGCGCGAGCCGGCCGAGCTCGGGCCAATCGAGGACCGACGCGCCGCCCTGCGTCCACATCGTGAGCGACTCGGCGCGGGTGATGACTTGGTCGCTGCCCGTCGTTGCGATCGCCCGAACGCCCGAGGAGGTGCGTCTCGGCGAGCCACATCTGCTCCCAGGGACGCTTCGGTCCCCAGTCGGATGCGGCGCTGAGCGCGATGCCCACGTCGAGCAGGCGGCGGAGCGGGTTGAGGTCGGCGAGCGCCTCGTTCGCCGAAGGCGCGGCGGTAGACGTCGCCCTTGCCCCACGTGAACCCGCAACAGATGGTCTGGCGGAACCCGGCGGCATGCCAGCGGCGCGCGTGCGCCAGCGGCATGATCGCGCCGTGTTGGACGACGCCACCGCGCACGCCGTGGCGCTCGACGGCGTCGAGCAACAGCTCGTGCTCCGACGGACCCATCGAGCAGACGTTGAGCTGCAGTCCCGTGTCCGCGCAGAAGCGCGACCGCCTGATCGATGGCTTCGTCTGCTGACGAACCAATGGCCGCGTGTCTCGTGCCCGAACGCATCGAGGTAGGGCGTCGGCCACGCCATGTTGCCCGGCGCGCACGTGCCCGCGGCCGAGACCGTGATCCCTTCCGCGCGCACCCACTCGTCGTCGAGGTCGACCGCGGCGAGCGCGGCCGTGAGCGTCGTCCGCCAGCTCGACCGAGCGACTTCTGGTGGTCGTACGGTCGCGTGAACCGCTGGTACTCGGGCACCGCCTTCACGCGCATCGTCAGCCGGCCGGCGTCGCGCAGGCGGCGGTAGACGTCGATGTGGCGGGCCTCCATGGCGTGCGGTTCGTACACGGCGGTGATGCCATCTCGGTGGTGGGCCGCGATCCCAGCAAGCGCCGCCGCTCGCACGAGCTCCGAGCTGCGGTGCCGGGAGCCGCAGCAGGACCTCGCGGAAGAACGGGTCGGTGTTGTAGTTCGTCGTGACGGCGCCGCACAGCCGGCCGGTCGGATCGCCGGCGGCGTCCTTCTCGACCCACACGTCGGCCACCCGGTCGGGCGTGTGCTCGTCGATGCCGAGCGCGGACGAGGCCAGCGAGTTGAGGGCGCACGTGTTCGGCATCGTCGGCGACCACGCCTGGATCATCACGGGATGTCGCATCGGTTGCGCGATCGAGCGTGTGACCGGTCGGGGAGGTCACCCTCGGCGAGGTGCCCGTGGCCGCGGCGGAAGAAGTAGTGCGGCTCGCCGACCGGCGTCGCCATCACCCACTCGCCGGGCGCTCGGGCTGCCGCGACCCTGGCGATCGCGGACGACGATGTCCGTCGTGGTCGTCGCATCGGACAGGTCGGCCAGACCGGCGGCTGCGACGGAGAAGTGCAGCAGATGCGGATGAGTGTCGACCAGTCCGGGCACGACCCATGCGCCGTCGAGATCGATGTCTCGACATCGACCGGCGCCGAGCGCGGCGCGCACCTCGGCCGCTCGTGCCGACGGCGACCACTCGTCCGTCGTCGAGCCGACGGCCTCGTGCACCGCGCCGTCGAAGTCGGCGCGGATCGCGCCCTCCGCGGAGAAGGCGTCGTCGCCATCGAGCCTAGGCGCGCTCGAGGATGCTGACGACTCCGGCCGTGCCGTCGACCTCGATCATGTCGCCGGTGCGGATCAGCTTCGTCGCCGCCCGGTGCCGCACACGGCGGGGATGCGGTACTCGCGCGACACGATCGCCGTGTGCGAGAGCGCGCCGCCGGTGTCGCACACGCAGCCGGCGATCTGTGAGAACGCCGGCGTCCAGTTCGGTGACGTGAAGACGCAGACCAGGATCTCCTCGGGCTCGAGGTCGCCGAGGTCGGTGACCTACGACGTATGACCCGCGCCCGTCCGCGCACCACGCCCGACGACGCGGGCACGCCGGTCAGCGCCGACGTCGAGAGATCGGCGGCGCCGACGGCTTCGAGCAGCCGCTGGTCGACGCCGAAGATCTCCTTCATGATCGGATCGTCGGTCCCGGCATTCGGAGTGCCCAGCACCCGCGGCATCTCCGACCGGCGAGCCCTGCCCGCCTCGTAGTACGCACGGCGGGCCACGATCGAGTCGCGGACGTCGGCATAGGTGAGCGTGCCTCGGCGCGAGCGTCGTCGAGCTCGTGGCGGAACACGTAGATCAGGTCGTCGCGTCGCTCGGCGCCAACGATCTCGCCGATGCGCAGCGCCGCCATCCGCAACGGGATGTGGGCTCGCATGTCGAGGTAGAAGTTGTGCTCCTCCTGCCACCACGACGAAGTTCGCGTGGTAGCAGGCGCCGAGGCCCGCTTCGAACCGCTCGAGGTCGGCGCTCGTCGAGCGACGACCGCGCACCCGCGTCGAGCGCCTCGTCTCGTTCGGCGATGGCCGCCTGCCGTGGCCGCGTCGAAGTCGTGGTCGCGTGCCGTTGCGGAGGAACGTGGTGAGCATCACGAGCATCGGTCGTCGGGTCCTCGACCCACGGCGCGAGCGACGGATCGCACATGCCCTCGGTCCGCCAGCCGTACTCGTCGAGGAACGCATCGAAGGCCGCGCAGCCACACGCTGACCGTGTCGTCGCTCGACGATCGGCAGCGCGGCGAGCGCCGTCCGACGGATCGTTCTCCTTCGAGCAACGCCTCGACCGCGGTGTCCTCGCGCCGCGGCCGCCAGGGCCCACAGCGCACGGTCGGTCTCCATGATCTTCGTCTCGGAGCCCTGGAAGAACCGGGCCACGTCGCTGCTCGTCGATCCCCAGCTCGACGCACGTCGCCCGGAACGCGAAGTAGTTGGCGATCAGCGGATCCATCAACTCGAAGTGGACCTCCCACACCCAGCGGTGGAAGGCCCAGAACTCGCCGAGGTACACCGCGACTTCGGGCAGGCCCATCGACGGCAGGTCGGCGCCCTCGAAGTGCGCCAGCGCGGTCTTGATGTCCTCGAGGCGCTCGGCCCACAGCGTCGGGGAAGCTCATGATCGCGGGACCGACGAGCTGCTCGACGCGGCTCGCGCGATGCATCACCTCCCACTCGCTGTAGCACGGGAGTCGCTCACGTACGCGTGGACGCCGCTGAACCGCGCCGCCTGCCCCTTCGTGGGCGGCAGCTGGTAGAGGTTGGCGCCGAACTGGGTGCCCCACAGCACGTCGTTCGCCGCCGACACGCACAGCGGGGTGAAGCCGCGGCTCCAGTGCCCCTCGAGCAACCAGAACCGGTCTTCGTCCTCGGGGGAGAAGAGCGCGAAGCCTTCCTCCATCTGTGGTTGACCGGGCAACGGCAGCGTCACCCCCGGATACCACTCGTCGCTGACGTGCTCTCCGAGCGGGAAACGCGCCACGTTGACTTACCCCCCGTAGTTCAACCGAACGTGCGGGGGGCGAGTCAATCACATGGCATGAACCGCGGCGCCGGTCGCCGACGGTTCGTAACCGCTAGCCGAACACCCGCACGAGCTGCCCGCGGAGCGCTCCGCCCATGAAGTCCGCGTTGTGGGCGTTCAGATAGAAGTTGCCCGGCCGAAGGAGGATCTCCGTGAGCAGCTGCCGGTCGTCGACGTTCACGCAGCCCAACGGTCCCGACGGCAAGCCGGTGGCTGGCAGCAGACTCGTGAAGTCCACGACGACGGGGCCGTTCTGGCCCGCTACGCCGCGGTGGATGTGGAACAGGATCAGCGGCGCAGTCGCGCCACCGACGGCGAAGTCCTCGACGCACACCTCACCCCGGATCGGATCGATGTCGACGACGCCATAGCCCGCGGCGTCGGGATCGCCTTCTGACACCGGTGGCACCTCATTCGCGCCCTTCATCCCGGCTGCGAGCGAAAAATGCTCGAACATCCCCCGCTGGGAGCCACCCGAGGCCAGGGCCATTGGTGCTGCTATTCCGAGCACCACGGCTGGCACAAGGGCGGCGACGAGCAGGATCCGAGTGCGCTTCTTCACGGTGATCTCCCTTCTCTGGGCCCACCGGGGTTGCTACGACGCGACGGCCGGGGAGGTTCACGACGACCGAAGCTGCTGATACTCGGCCCTTAGGCTGGGCTCGCGAATCGGACCTTTGCCATCGTGTGGCGCGGCGACGCCGAGGCTGAGAGTGGCTGGCATCGCGTCCAACGAGCGGCTGCGGCCGGTCTTTGAGGCCCTGTCACGCCTGGGATGTCAGGCGGAAGCCGTGGTGTATCGCGACGAGGTCGCGGCGAGCGTGCGGGAGCGACTCCTCGCCGTCGACGGCGTGCTCGTCTGGGTCGATCCGATCGGCGGGAACGAGGACCGCACGCAGATCGACGTGATCCTGCGGGAAGTCGCGACCGCGGGAGTGTGGGTGAGCGCGCATCCCGACGTGATTGCTGCGATCGGAACGAAGGAGGTGCTGTTCCGAACGCGGACGCTCGGATGGGGAACGGACACGACCTCCTACGCAGACTTCGCTCAGCTCACGCGCGAGTTCCCGGCTCGGTTGGGCCGAGACCGGGTTCGAGTTCTGAAGCCGCGTAGGGGCAACGGCGGCTTGGGCGTGTGGCGCGTCGAGCTCTTGGACCACGGCGAGCCGGACGCGGACTCGTCGGTGCTCGTGCACCACGCCGTGAACCGGCACACCGTTGGCGAGGAGCTGCGCCTCGACGAATTCATGAGGCGATGTGAGCCGTATTTCCTCGACGGTTGTGTCGTGGACCAACAGTTCCAATCGCGGGTCGAGGAGGGATTGGTGCGCGTCTACCTCGTGGCCGATCGCGTGATCGGGTTCGGCCGCCAGAGCGCGGAGTCGATGACGTCCACCGGGAGCGCGGCCGACCGCGTGATGGGTCTGCCTTCGCCGAAGACGATGCTCCCGCCGAACTCGCCTGACTTCCAAGCGTTGCGCGACAAGGTCGAGTCCGAGTGGGTGCCGGGGATGCAGCGACTCGTCGGCGTGGACACCGAGCGGCTCCCTGTCCTGTGGGACGCCGACTTTCTGCTCGGTCCTCGCACGCCGGCTGGTGAGGACACCTATGTCCTGTGTGAGATCAACGCGAGCTGCGTCACACCGTTCCCGCCGGAGGCGCCCGACGCGCTCGCCCGCGCGGCGGTCGATCGGCTCGGTTAGCTCGCGTCTCGCTGCGAAACGGTCAGAGCCGTCCGGCGTCGTGTGGCGGCCAGACGACCGCCTCGACCCGCCCGACCAGCGCGTCCGTCGGCACCGCCCCGAACGTTCGGCTGTCGATCGAGAGCACCCGGGCGTCGCCGAGCACGAACAGGGTGTCCTCGGCCACTTCGACGGGCCCGAAGGCGGGTGTCTCCACCTCGCCCAACCAGGGCTCGTCGAGCTCGGCACCGTTGATCCGCACCCGACCGTCGACAGCCTCGACCACATCGCCGGGCAGGCCGACGACGCGTTTCACGAGCGTGTCGCCGAGGTGCGGGGGCGCACCGGCGATCGGGGTGGTGTCGAGCACCACGACGTCGCCGCGCTGAGGATCGCCGAACCGATACGCCACCTTGTTGACGACGACTCGATCGCCGTCGTGGAGCTCGGGCTCCATCGACGAGGAGGCGACGGTGTACTGCTCCGCGACCTCCGAACGAATGAGGTTCGCCGTTATCGCCGCCCCGATGACGAGCACGACGGCGACGGCGCTGAGCTTCGCCATTCGAGCGATGCCGCGACGACCGCGCTTGTCCGCTGACGGTGGCTCTGATTCGGCCGCGGCCTGCGCCGGCTCGGAACCCTTGGGTTGTGAGGGAGAGTCGGGCTCGGAGTCGGATTCTGATCGAAGCCTGCGCGCCTCGGTTCGAGCTTCCTCGATGATGTCGCGCGCCCGGTACTCGGCGTCGAGGAGTCGCTGTGTCGCGACCTTGTCGGCGTCAGCAATGTGCGCCCTGCGCCACTCCTCCGTTTCGGCGCGGCGGTGCGCCGCGGACAGCTGCGCGTCGGCGATCAGCGCGTCGGCCTTCCTGCGTGCTTCGGCGAGAAGTGCGGCCGCCGTCGCCTCGGCGTGCCGGAGGCGCTCCGCGGCGTTGAGATCCGCCGCGGCCAGCGGGTCGTCGCCGTCGCTCACGCGCTCGGTCAACCAGATGAGACGCTTGGTCTCCTCCTCGATGTCTTCCAGTGTCTCGTTGTCTTCCAGTGTCTCGTCGACCTCGTCCACCGTCTCGACCCGGAGAGGGGCAGGCTCCATCGGCGCGTCGAGGGCGTGCGTGGCGTCGACGACGGCCTCCCCCTGGCGGGAGGGTGGAGGGAGCGCCATGACGCGCTCGAAGTCACTGTCGAACCTCACGCTGGCGGCCTCCTCGGCTGATGGCGGGGCCAACAGAAGCACGGCTAGGGGAGCCGGACGAGTCCGTTTGCACAGTAGTTGCTTCGGCGCGAACACCGAGACGATGTAGGTCCAATGGGGAATCTCGCCCTGGCAGCCCGGCGGGACTTCACGGAGAGCGTTCACGAGGCCCCGATGAGCACGAGGGGGATGCCCCGACGGTCGAGCTCGCCCGTCAAATGTGACGGATCGTCTAACCAGCGCACCTCGGCGTTGTGCCACTGCGCCTGCCGGACGAGTCCGATGAGCACGGCGAGGGCGCGATCGTTGATCGACGTCGCTGAGCCGGACCGCAGGTGCAATCCGGCACCCTCCGCGAGACCGCGGACGGCACGGTTCCAGGCGTCTGGCCCGGGCACCGTCGCACCGCCGATGCGCACCTCGACAGCGTTGGCGGTGACCTCGACGACGAGTCCTGGCTGATTCCGACGGGAACGAACGTCGCGCCACTCGCGAGCGAACCGCGGGCCGAAGACCCACATGTCGTGCGCATAGCGACGGCCGAGCCGACCGGGTTCCTGCGCGAGCCGCGCGATCCACTCCGTTCCGGTCCTCTGCATCCACGTCGGCGCGCGCCGACGCTCTCCCACGAGCATGTCGAGCGAACCGCCGACGCCGATCATGACGGGCACGCGGAGCCGATCGCGGTGCGCTTCGATGAACCGCTCCTGCTTCGGGTTCCCCAGCGCGACGCACAGGATGTCGGCGTCCACCGCGGCAATGGCGTCGATGATGCAGTCATCGACGGAGGTGGGGTCGGGGATGTGCGGGCCGGGATCGATGGAGACCGACGCGCTCGGGTACCGCTCTGCGAACAGCGCTGAAGCTCGCGCCGCCACGGAAGGCGACGAGCCGAAGACGTGGATGCGCCATCCGGTTACCGCAGACGCCTCGACGAGGAGCGGAAGGAGGTCACTGCCCGCGACGCGCTCCTGGATCGGCATGCCCAGGAGCGACGCGCCCCACACGACCGGCATGCCGTCGGCGAGGCACACGTCGGCTCTCTGCAGGATGGCGCGGACCTCCGGGTGCGTCGAGCGCGTTCACGAGGAAGTCGACGTTGGTGGTCGCGATCTGATGGGAGCGGTTGAAGGATCGGCCGGCGTCGACCAGCTCGCCGATGAGGGTGATCGTCTCGGTCATGCTCAGGTCGGCGATGGGCACGCCGAACAGCAGCGCCGGCGGGCGAATCACGGGGCCGTCTCGACGTTTCGTTCGGTGCGCGTCCAGTCGACCTGTTGGTCCGGTCGCAACGCCTTCGCCCACAGCGCGACCTTCCATGCCGCCTGCTTCGGTGCTGACAGCAACGCCTTGTAGCGGGCCGGCGGCGCGCCAACCGAAGCGAGGCCGGCGATGACGTGCCCCGTGAGCGCGGCGAGCGCGACAGCGTCGACGGCAAGCGCGAGTCGTGATGCTCGGTGACCAGTCACCGCCCCGACTGCGTGTACGCCTGCGATGGCGAGCTGCATCGCGGCGAGCACCGAGAGCGGTGGCACGAGGTGATCGAAGACGGCGTCGACGCGCGCGACGCGCTGCCCGCGAGCGGTGGTGAGCCCGGCGAGGAGCTCGGGCACGTAGCGGCGCGCCATCTCGATCCGGCCGCGTTCCCATCGTCTGGTTCTGGCTGGTCGCCTGCGACAGCGTGTGCGGCATCTCGGCCCAGACCACCGCGTCAGGTGCGTAGGTGACGAGATGGCCCTCGAGGAGCAGCTCGTTCTGGAGCTCGGCGTCCTCGACGAGGTGACCGGTCCAGCGGCGGCCGGCGAACAGCGAGCGGGTGAACATCATGCCGTTGCCGTACAGACCCGACGACCCGCCGAGGCGGCACCGGCCGAGGGGGCGGAGGTGGTGGCGGCAAGCCAACGCCGCGAAGCGGAAGTTGGAGGCCGGTGACAGGTCGGGGTCTCGAACCGAGTAGTACCCCTGCGCGGCCTGCACGCCCCGTTGGACTCGCTCGTCCATCGCACGGAGAAAACCGGGGGCGACGGTGGTGTCGGCGTCGACGATCACGATCGCGTCGAACGGTTCCGCCGCATGCGACGAGCCGATCGAGCAGCCAGTTCAGCGCCGGACCTTTCCCCGGCTCGTGTGGCGCGGTTCGTTCGTGCACGGTCCAGCGGCTCCGTCGCACAACATCAGCGGTGTCGTCGCTGCAGTTGTCCGCGACGACGTGCACCGAGAACAGCTCGGCCGGGTAGTCGAGCGCGTCGAACGCGTCCAACGTCTGCTTGATGCCCGCCGCCTCATCGTGTGCAGGTACGAGGATCGCGAATCTTGTCGCGGGTACGCCTGTTCCGATTGCCTCGTCTCGTCGCCGCGTTGGGAGCAGGCCCGCCACGCTGATCACGAAGAGATACGCGCTCGGCAGCGCGGCGGCAGCAGTAGTGGCTACGACGAAGCAGGTAGCGGCCGCCCGCATGGGGCGATGAGAAGTGGGATGGCGCATGCTCTCGATAGGGCGATCGACGGTCCTGCAGCCTGCCATCCCCTCGATGTCGAGGCGATGGCAGGCTGACTCCTGGCCCGAAGGTCAGGCGGATCGGCGGCGGAGCCTGGAGGCGGCGCCTGCCAACACCAGCCCGATCGCGATCATCGTGAGTCCGATCATGGCGAGCTCGATGCTGCGGGCGCCGGTGGTGCTCAGGGTGTCCGCGTTCTGCTCGGTCGGCGGCACGGCCTGGGGCACCGCGTAGGGCGTGGGGATGGACTGGACGTTCGACCGCGAACCTGAGCGGCCTTGCCGCGGTTGAGAGGTTGCCCGGACGCCGGACCCGTCCGACGTCGACCGGCGTCAGTGGCGTTGGAGCGATTCGTCAGGCTTCTTGTTGGTGCCCTCGACGATGGTCCAGCGATAGCGGGCAGATCCCACGGCGCCGGTGACGCTGTCGGCCGCCTTGACGACGACCTCATGTTCACCGAGGTTGAGCGCCACGTACCGGGCCGGGGAGGTGCACACCCGACCGTCCCCTCCGTCGAGGCTGCAGGTGAAGGTGACGCTCTCAGCGCCGCTGAACTCCTGCGTCGGCGCAAAGTCGGCGACGTCGAAGGTGATCACCGCATCACGTTCGGTGGTCGTCTGCGCCGGGCCGCCCGTGATGGTGATGTTCGGAGCTGCGGCGGGCACGCTCGGCGGGGGCAGAACTGCCGCTCCGCCACCAGCGGCCGCGGTGGTGGGCGCTGCGGTGGTGGCGGCCGCTGCGGTCGTGGTCGCCGCTGCGGCGGTCGTGGGCGCGACGGTGGTGGGCGCTGCGGTGGTGGGCGCCGGCGGTGGTGGGTGCGTGCGGTGGTGGGCGCTGCGGTGGTCGGGCGGCGGTGGTGGGCGCGGCGGTGGTGGGCGCGGCGGTGGTGGGCGCGGCGGTGGTGGGTGCCGGAGTTGTCGCGACGGTGGTGGGCGCCGCGGTGGTGGGCGCCGCGGTCGTGGGCGCCGCGGTCGTGGGGGCGGTGGTCGTCGCGACGGTGGTGGGTGCGGCGGTCGTGGGCAACGGTCGTCGGTGCGGCGGTGGTGGGCGCCGCAGTCGTCGGTGCGACGGTCGTCGTGGCGCGGTGGTGGGCGCGCTGTCGTCGGCGACGGTGGTGGCGCTGCGGTCGTGGCGACGGTGGTGGGTGCGGTCGTGGCGACGGTGGTCGGCGTGCGGTCGTGGCGACGGTGGTGGGTGGCGGTCGTGGCGACGGTGGTGGTGGCGCGGTCGTGGCGACGGTGGTGGGTGCGGTCGTCGGCGACGGTGGTGGCGGGTGCCGCCCCATCGCCCGTGAACACCTGGATGTTGTCCCAGTGCCAGGTCAGCACGTTCGGGTTGTAGTTGCTCGCCCTTGGGGGCGTCGTAGTTGTCGTCTTGGAACACGACCCGGACCGGGATGCTGCGGGATCTGGCCGGGCATGTCGACGATCCGCGTGCCCGTCGGGGTCGCCTGTGTCGACCCGGATCTTGTTGTCCGGCTGGTTCTCGAGGCAGATCTTGAACCGGGCCGCCTTGTCGGTGATCGCCGCCGCTGGTCGAGCGGTCCTGGCCAGCCGACCTCGTGGTCATCCAGTTGTCCTGATTCTGGAACCAGGAAGAGCCCCGCGACGATACTTCGAACCCGGCGAGGGTGCCGCCCTGCGGGAGGATGCCGTGTGTCGGGGCCGTTCGCGGTCACGGAAGTCGGGCTGGTGTAGCCGAGGTCGAACCCGCCCGTACCCGCGGTCGGTCAGCGGCGTCGCTGAGCGGCGTCCCCGCCGGGTAGCGGGTCGCGTCGGCCTGGGCGACGAACATGACCTCGGTCCACTTCCGGCCGCGACATCGGCTGTCACGTTGATGTCCCAGCACACCTTGGAGACGTTGGTGAAGAACGGCTTGGGCGAGAACCAGGCGATGTTGTACCGAGCGTGTCGACGCCGGTCATGAGATGACCCTTGGCCGGATCACCGCCGGGAGCGCAGTGCCAGAACAGCTGCGAGTAGTCGAGCGTTGCTGACGGTCGCCGCCGAACGCCACGTCGCGTGCCGTCGTCGGCCCCTCGCAGCTCATGTCGTGGTCGCCGTGGAAGTGCGGATGGCACCCTCACCGGACCATTGCCCCAGTCCCACGGGCTCGGACCCGAATAGCCGTAGTCGAACCGGTCGTAGAAGTCGGCCGGAGTGTCGAACTTCGCCTCGAACGCCAGCGACGCTCCGGAGGTGACCGGCGCGTTGAACGGCCAGACGATGGCCGTAGCCAACACCGCTGCGATGCCGGCGGCACCAGCGAGAACAGATCGCTTCAACCGAATCTCCTTGATGTCGAGCCCCTCGGTGGGCGCGCCAATCACGGCGACGATGAGGACGAGGTGGGCAACCGGTCGAGCTCGTGCTTCGGCGGGTAGCGCTGCCCGAATGGCTATCGACGGTGTTCCGAAAAACCTTGAGCCCCAATCTCCGCGGCCCGCGCCAGCGAGGGTATCGGCATGGGCCCACGAGGGAGTGGGATGCCACGACTGACGGTCGACCGAGTGACTGTGGGCGTCGCGATCTACGCTGCCGTCGGTGAACGTGTGGTCAGGCGACCGCCCCGCGATCGTCGCGGCTGTTCGCCGGCGGCGGACGTGCTGTCGCGTCTGTCTGGTGATGCTGGCGCTGCTGGCGGCGTGCACGTCCCAGGGCGTCGGCTCGGCCGGGCGCGCCGGATCGGATCACCGGATCGTCGTCCACACCGACCAGGTCGTCGGCGCCGTTCGACCGGCGGCTCCTCGGCACGAACGTGCCCGCTTGGCTCCTACCCGAGCTGGTCGCGGACGAGGCGTTCCGCGAGCTCTGCTGTCGCGTCGGGCACCACGCTGCTGCGCCTGCCGGGCGGGAGCTGGAGCAACCACTACGACTGGCTGGGCTGCGAGCTCGGTGATCCGCGAACGGTGCCACTGGACCTGGGCGATGCGCCCGTCGGACTTCGTCGAGCTTGCTCGAGGCCACCGGCCTTCCCGGCGATGTGGACGGTCTCGATCAACGGGACGGCCGAGGAAGCGGCGGCGGCGGTGGCGTTCTTCAACGGCGACGTCGACGACGACCGTCCGATCGGCACGGACCGCAATGGTCGCGACTGGCTGACCGTCGGGCACTGGGCGCAGCTCCGGGCGGAGCACGGCCATCCCGAACCCGTGCCGATTCGCTACTGGGAGGTCGGCAACGAGGTGTACGGCGCCGTGCAAGTCGGCGGGGCGGGACTGCGCGTCGTGGGGCTGGGAGGACGTATGGACCTGCGACGGCACCGAGTACGTCGAGGGCACCGACTGACCACGATGGATTCCTCCAGTTCCGCGAGGCGATGCGGGCAGTCGACGCCGACATCGAGGTCGGCGCGGTCGGCGTCGGCGACCGGGGTGCATGGAGCGACTGGGACAACAAGGTGATGAGCGGCGCCGGCGACGACATCGACTTCTACGTCGTGCACCACTACGGCTCGAACGGCGACGTTTCGGCCGACGACGTGTTCGACATCCCCGCGCCGCGAGTGGCCGCGCATCACCAGTGACATCCGGGACGGCCTACGCCGACCACGGCATCGAGGCCGACGTGCCGATCGCCGTCACCGAACACAACCTCGTCGCGTTCATCGACGGAGACGACGAACAGCTGATGACGAAGGCGGTCAACGCCTTCTACCTGGCCGAGACGATCGGACAGATGGCGACGAACGGGGTCACGATCGCCAATCAGTGGAACCTCGCCAACGGGCGCGGCGCGAACGGCACCGACTACGGCCTCATCGACGCGCAGACCCACCAACGCAGTCCCGCGTACTACGCGATGGCGCTCTGGTCGCGCTTCGGCGACGAGCTCGTCGAGGTCGAGGCGGACGCCGGTCTCGAGCGAGCTCGGTGTCTACGGCGGGCGGAGCGCCGACGGATCAACCCGGCTGCTCGTGATCAACCCGTCGGCGACGCGTTCGGCGCCACGATCGCCGTCGAGCCCGCGGCGGTCCGCAGCGTCGTGACGGCCGACGTCGTCGTGCGCGGAGTCGCTGCTCTCGACGAGCGTCACCTGGAACGGCTCCGCGACACCGAGCATCGACCTCACCGAGCCAGGCGAGGTCGTGCCGGTGACGGCAGAGCGGTGAGCTCCGCCACGACTTCCCGGCGTACTCGATCACGCTCCTTCGCTGGAATCGCGGCGCGCTGAGCTGAGCTCGCGGACGGTCAGCGGACCTGGCGACGGCCGAAGCGCCGGCCCCGAGAACGAAGGCCACGCCGAGCGCAGCGACGATCAGCAACAGCCCGACGATGTTGAACGTCGCGACGGCGGCGTCCGGCTGCCGCGCCGCCTATCCGGACTGCCGGACTGTGCCGGCGCGATGCGGCGCGCCTCGCCGCGGTGGCGGCTGCCGGCGGCCGCGGCGGCTCGCTCGCTGGCGGAGCCGCGCCATCGGCGGCGCCGGGCGGAGCGGCGCCACACTCGGTGGCCGCCGCCGGCGTCGATCTGGATGTTGTCCCAGTGCCAGGTGAGCACGTTCGGGTTGTAGTTCGTCGCCCTTGGCGGCGTCGTAGTTGTCGTCTTGGAACACGACCCGGACCGGGTGCTGCGGAATCTGGCCGGTCATGTCGAACGACCGCGTTCCCGTCGGGGTGTCGCCTGCGTCACCCGCACCATGTTGTCCGGCTGGTTCTCGAGGCAGATGCTGGAACCGGGTCGCCTTGTCGCGATGCCGCTGGCGATGTTCGACCGGGCCCTGCCAGCGACCGTGGTCGTCCAGTTGTCCTGATTCTGGAACCAGCGACAGGCGCCGCCGCCGTGATCTTCGAACCCGGCGAGCGTGCCGCCCTGCGGGTGAGATGCCGTGGTCGGGCCGTTCGGGTCACGGAAGTCGGGTGACGTGTAGCCGAGGTCGAATCCGCCCGTGCCACGCGCGGTCGACGCCCAGCCGGAGTCACCGTCCCGGCCGGATAGCGGACCGCGTCGGCCTGGCTGACGAACAGCACCTGCGGTCCACTTCCGGCGCCGACATCTCGTCTCGTTGATGTCCCAGCACACCTTCGACACGCCGGTGAAGTACGGCTTGGGGGAGAACCAGGCGATGTTGTAGCCGAACGTGTCGACGCCGGTCATGAGGTGGCCCTTGGCCGGATCACCGCCGGGAGCGCAGTGCCAGAACAGCTGCGAGAAATCGAGTTGGTTGACGGTGCCGCCGAACGCCACATCACGGGCTCGTCGTCGGCGCCTCGCAGCTCATGTCGTGGTCGCCGTGGAAGTGGGTGATCGCGCCTCACCGGACCCATTGCCCCAGGCCCACGGGTTCGGACCGGAATAGCCGTAGTCGAACCGGTCGTAGAAGTCGGCGGCCGTCTCGAACGTCGCCTCGAACTGCAGCCCTGACGCGGCCGGGACGCTACCGGTGCGTTGAACGGCCGAACGGCAGCCCGCGACCGCGACCAGCACCGCTGCGATGCCGACAGCACCGAGAACAGATCGCTTCAACCCGGGGTCTCCTTGATGTCGGTGGCCGGTTCCGACTGCCACCGACCGCGGCACAACCACGATAGCTCCGGGCGGACGTCGCCGACGTCAGCCCGCGTCTCGTTGACGCCGGCGCCAGCCTTCCCGGTCAGACGACTGACGGGATCTGCGTCCGGCTTCGATGACGAGCTTGTCCGAGGTGGTGCGAAGCGAGAGCGGGGACGAGTTATCCGACCGACGGCCGGCCCCGTCACTGGGGCGGTATTCTGACATTCCGATGGTAAGCTTCGACATCGAGAACCTCGAGACATCTTGGCACGGCATGGGAGCGTGCCACGGGGCGTGATCACAGTGCGGCGTCCGCGACGGTTACCGAACCGGTTCGAGTCCTTGCCGAGACGCTGGGTCCTGGAGCACGGAACCTGTGCCGATGCTCGAGTGCTGCGTTCGACATCTGAACCGACCGTGAGCCAATGCGATGGTGGCTGAAGCCCGTGATGCGCTCGATGATGTCCGAGCGGGCGAAGGACGACGACCGTGTCTATCCTGACTACTACCTGGAGGGCGCCAGCGCACATTCCTCGACGCAACCCATCCGGCACCTTCGCCCGTACGGTGGTACTCGAATCCGGTGTGCCGACGGCCTTTCGGGTTCCATCATCCTTGGCGGCCATGGAGTCCAACGGCGAAGGACGACTTCACAGCATTGATGTCGCTGATGACGTCGAGTTGTTCATCTCCGACCGTTCGCGCTCGGTATGATTGCACGTCATGACGCTGGCCGTCCCAATTCCTGCGCAGACGTGTTTGATGAATTTCGACTCTGGATTTCTTCCTCCACGATTGCAATCAGCATGCGTGATTGAGCAATGGCGCGAATTCGAACTCGCCTGGAGCAAGTTGCGCTCTGGTGGGTCTTGACGAGAGATGACGTGGATTGGTCCGACGCTTTTCACGACTTCGTCCTCGAGAAGGGTCTCAAGCCGCCGATGCTCATGGGTCCGTAGACGAAGATTTTAGGGTCTCGTAGCGATGCCCTCGACAAGTCGACGAACAGTCGTCGGTCCGATCCTCGATGATGACCACTCCGCGTTCCAGCAGGACCTTTCAGCGTGTGTGCTTCAAGGACCCACATCGAGCAAGCGTAACTCTCGGTTTGGCGTCAGCGCGCGTTCCCGGCGTACGAACGGCCGCGACTTCCATATGCGGTCAAGGTGCCGCTCGGAGTTCGCTATGACCCGCCGCAGCCGGCACGCGCGACTGGATACGTGCCAGTCGTACCTCGTTGCCCTCGACGAGACTTGCCGTGTAGCCGCTGCCGCCCGAGACCTTCATAGAACGAGTTACTCGGTCGTCGTTCCCGTTGGCGAGCTCGTCGGTGCTGACGGAATGTGGGGCACGCTATTTCGCAGGGCGATCATGGAGTCCGGCGAGATCTGGCGTGTAGTTCTTCGTTGCATTCGTGATCGACTCCGATGGATCGTGAATTCGCTGAGGATTTGGTGGATGAAGCCAACGTCGTGTTGCGCCGAGAATCGGAGAAGAGCGTCCGTGTCGAAGATCCAGGTTGCCTCAACAAGATCTTGTACCGACAAGCGGCTCCGACTCCGTCGATGCGGGTCAGTCGCGTCGGGCAGCAGCACGTGCGGCAGGCCGTCGAGTTCGTAGCACCCTTAGATCCTGACGTCGGTCCGATCTCCGAAGCGACTCAGCGCCTTGCCAGCAGTACCTTCAGCGTGTGTGCTTCAAGGACCCCTTGAGTCGGCGTAACGGTGCATCAGCGGGGGTGAAGGAACGAGATCGCCACGCGCCCGAGCAGCCCCCTTCCACACCGCGCAGCGGCTGGAGCGCCATCCCCGCCGCAGCCAGGCACCGCGCTCGCTGGTACTCCCAGTAGTCCTCGTTGCGCGTTGAGAAGAGCTCGCGAAGCCGCTGCCGGCCGAGACCTTCGTAGAACCATCTCGTCGTCGCACGACCGATCGCGAATTCTCAGTCGGAGTGAGAAACGTGGGACCGTGGTTGCGCATTGCAATCATGTGGTCGGCAGCGATGGGCGTGTAGTCCTTGCGTCGATGCTCGTGATCGACTGCCGGTGGACCGCGGAAGTAGCTGAGCACCTGGTGGACGAAGCCAAAGTCGTGATTCGCGAGGATTCGCAGTGCCGCGTCGGTGTCGAAGAACACGGTCGACTCACGAAGAACGGTTGGCGCCCGCGGACGATGTCGGCGCGGTACATGACAGTGGATTTGTTTCCATAGGGAAAGATGCCGTCGACGAGATGTGCGCGTGGCCACTTCGTGACCCGAGTACACGGTGCGGTCGACACGGCAGGCCTGCACCCCACACGTCGTCTCGGCGAGCGTGTACGAGCTGACGATGCCGACGCTCGGGTTCGCCTCGGCGAGCGCGACCATCTCGGCGAGACACTGCGGATACAGCCAGTCGTCAGCGAGCACCATCTTGCAGTACGTCGATTCTGCGAGATCTGCCTGCAGCGCGAAGTTGAAGTTGTCGCACTGCGACAGGAACCGGGGGGCTGACGAGGCTGATCCGCTCGTCCTTCTTGCGCGTAGCTCGCGACGCAATCTCGCGGCCCTCGATCGGTGCTGTGGTTGTCGACGAGGATGTACTCGAAGTCCTCGAACGTCTGAGCGAGCACGCTCTCGATGCATTGTTCGAGATAGTCGCCCGTGTTGTAGAAGGGAGTGACGACGCTCACGGTCGGACGGCATGACGAGGTCCCCGGTCGCACGCGGCGGTCGGCGGCGACACCGCCGGACGCGACGAACGCTCTCCCCCCACCGCGGACTGCATAGCGATCGTCGCTCCGCGGACGAGTCGTCCTGGCGCCGACGAGCGGTCGGATGACCTGTCGCCGACCCGTTCGACGTCGGCTTCGGACAGCATCAGCGCCGACGGAAGGTTGATGCCTCTCGCGGCCAGGGCGTAGCTGACCGGGTTCTGCGCGGCTCGCCCGCGCGACGTCCGGCGAGGCGGCGAACGCCGGAAGCGAGCTGAGCGGCGGGAAGAAGGGACGCGTGGCGATCCCGTGAGCCGCCAGTGCTCGCGCGGCGCTTCTCCCGTCACTCCCGTCGCCTCGTCGAAGATCGCGGTGACCATCCAGTACGTGGCCCGCTCGCCGGGGCGCTCGAAGTTGAGCTGCAGCGGAAGGCCCTCGAGTCGCTCCTCGTACCAGCCGAAGATCTCGCGCTTCCTGGCGATCAGCTCCTCGATGCGGTCGAGCTGCACCCGCCCGAGCGCGGCCTGCAACTCGCTCATCTTGTACTTCCAGCCGACCTCGACGCTCCGGAACGACACGTCGCCCGGGAGGCGGCCGTGGTCGCGAAGGAACCGCATCCGTTCGTTGAGGTCGCTGTCGTCGCACAGCACCATGCCCCCCTCGCCCGTCGTCAGGGTCTTGGAGCCGTGGAAGCTGAACGTCGAGAGCCGACCGAACGAGCCCGCGGCGCGGCCCGCATGCCAGCCGCCTGCCGCCTCGGCGGCGTCCTCGATGAGCGCGATGTCATGCTCCGCTGCGAGCGCTTCGAACGCGACGAGATCGGGGAAGCCGCCGTACAGGTCGACGAGCATGATCGCCTTGGTGCGCGGCGTGAGCACCGCCCGCACCGACTCGATCGAGGCGCACCACGTGTCGGGCTCGACGTCGGCGAAGATCGGCGTGGCGCCGACGTAGTCGATCGGGGCCGCGGTCGCGATCCACGTCGTCTCGGGCACGACCACCTCGTCGCCCGGGCCGATGCCGAGCGCCATGAGGCCGAGGTGCAGCCCACTCGTGCAGGACGGAAGCGCGATCGCATGCTCACGTCCGACTGCCGCGGCGAACTCGGCTTCGAACGCCCGGCTCTCGACGGTGGCGTCGTCGTACCAGGAGCTGCCGGGCGGCGGCCGCGACGGCCTCGACCTCGCGCTCGGTGATCCACGGCCCCGCGACCGGGATCGTGCCGGGGCGCGGCCCGACCACTGCGTCGTCGGCGATCAGCGGCCGGCTCGCGCTCACCGTGAGCTCGCGTCGGCGCGCTCCGCGCCGGCTCGGTAGTCGGCGCCGAGCTGCGTCGCGAACGGCGAGGCTTCGGTCTTGTACAAGGTGAAGTGCGGATCGGCGCGGCGTCCTCGTCGTCGCGGTGGGTCGAGTAGTAGTAGAGGTTGAGGACCTTCCGGGTGCACGCCGGGCGGGCAGGTGTTCGGCACACGCTGGCCATGGTTCGAGTGCTCGCTCGTCGAGAACACGACGAGGCGGTTGAAGCGGGGAAAGGCGCTGGTCGACCGGACCGGTCATCTCCCGGTCCCAGAACTCGATCGCCCCGCCCCATTCCTCTTCCCACGTCTCGGACAGGTAGAGCAGCGCGTTGACCCGACGGTAGGCCTGGAGCTTGTGGTGCCAGTTGAAGTCCGCGTGGATCTTCAGGAAGTCGCCGGGCCCGCTGAGGTGGACGCCGCCGCCGATGAAGTACGGATCGGGGATCAGGTTGTCGATGCCGGTGAGCGTCTCGACGAACAGCAGGAACTGCCGGCTGTTGAGCTCCCGGAGCATCTGCCGGTGCAGCGCGGGGAGCTTCGTCTCGTCGTGCTGGTACACCCGGCGGTTCTGCTCGTTGTCGCGCACGACCCACTCGATCGAGTCGAACGTCGGGAACGACTCGGCGAGCCGGACGGCGAGGTCGTGCGGCAGGAAGTCGTCGTAGACGCCGTGGGGAAACGGCTCGGCCGTCTGGTATCGCTCCGCGCTCGCGACGGCCAACGCCGAGTACGCATGGTCGTCAAAGACGCCGAGGGGATCCGCGCCGCTCATTTGCTCTCCCCGTGAGTCGCCCGCCGTGTCGACCCCTAGATGGTACCGCCCACACTGGCCAGCCAACCACCGTCGGTGACCGTGCTCCGTGCGATGCTGTGAACGATGGCGAGAGTGCTCCTGACTGGCGCGGACGGCTACATCGGCGTGCCGCTGGGAGACCATCTGATGCGCGCCGGGTTCGATGTGGTCGGCCTCGACAGCGGCTTCCACCGCGTCGGCTGGCTCTACGCCAGCACCGACCTGCGTCCGGCGATGCTCACCAAGGACATCCGCCATGTGGAGCTGGAGGACCTCGCCGGCTTCGACGCCGTCGTCCATCTCGGCGAGGTCTCGAACGATCCGGTCGGCGAGCTCGACGAGCAGGTCACGTATCGCATCAACCACCACGGCACCGTGCGTCTCGCCGAGCTGGCCAAGCAGGCGGGCGTCGAGCGCTTCGTGCAGATGTCGTCGTGCAGCGTGTACGGCGTGTCAGGCGATCGACCGACCAAGGAAGGCGATCCGGTCGAGCCGCTCACCGCGTACGCGCGGTGCAAGGTGCTCGTCGAGGAGGCGGTCGGCGCGCTCGCCGACGACGACTTCTCGCCGACGTTCCTTCGCAACGCCACGGTGTACGGCGCGTCGCCGCGGCAGCGCTTCGACCTGGTCGTCAACGACCTCGCCGCGACGGCGTACCTCTACCACGAGATCCGGATGACGAGCGACGGCACCCCGTGGCGGCCGTTCGTCCACCTGCTCGACGTGGCCGCCGCGGTGTCGTGCGTGCTCGACGCGCCTCGCGAGCTCGTGCACGGCGAGATCTTCAACGTCGGCTCGTCGACCTCGAACTACCAGATCCGTCAGATCGCAGAGATCGTCGGCGGCCTCGTGCCAGGCTGCACGCTCAGCTTCGGCGACTCGAGCAACGACAAGCGCAACTACCGGATCGACTTCACCAAGATCGAGACCACCTTGCCTGGCTTCGCGTGCCAGTGGAACGTCGAGCGCGGTGTGGCCGAGCTCCTCGAGGTGTTCGCCCGCATCGGCCTCGACGAGCCGATGTACCGGTGGCGCGGCTACACACGACTCCACCAGATCCGCCACCTGCTCGACACGGCCCAGATCGACGACGAGCTGTTCTGGACGAACCGGGCGTGACCGTCGACAGCTCCGCTGCCGATGCCGAGTCGCTCGTGGTGACCGCGTGCCGATCGTGCGGTGCGGCGAGAGCTGCTCGAGGTGCTGTCGCTGGGCTCGACGCCGATCGCCAACGCGCTCGTCGACCCGCTCGATGCGCCGCCGACCGACCCCGTCTTCCCGCTCACGCTCGTGTTCTGCCCGACGTGCTCGCTTGTCCAGCTCGGACATGCGCTTCCGGCCGAGCGGATCTTCGACGAGGAGTACCCGTACTACTCGTCGTTCTCCGACGCGCTGTGCGCCCACGCCGCCGTCCCACGTCGACTCAGCTCATCGTCGGCGCGCGCGCTCGGTCCGTCGTCGCTCGTCGTCGAGGTGGCGAGCAACGACGGCTACCTGCTTCGCAACTTCGTGGCCGCCGGTGTGCCGGCGCTCGGCATCGATGCCGCGCCCGGCCCGTGGCGGCGGCGGTCGAGATCGGCGTGCCCACCGATGCTCGGCTTCTTCGGCGTCGAGCAGGCCAAGGCGATGCGGGACGAGCACGGACCGGCCGATGTGATCGTCGCCAACAACGTCATGGCGCACGTGCCCGACCTCAACGACTTCGTCGGCGGGTTCGCAGCCCTGCTCGCCGAGGACGGGCTGGTGACCGTCGAGAACCCGTACGTGCGCGACCTCGTCGAGCACGTCGAGTTCGACACGATCTACCACGAGCACTACTGCTACTTCTCGTGCTCGTCAGTCGACGCGCTCATGACGCGCCACGGCCTGCACCTGAACGACGTCGAGTACTTCCCGGACCTCCACGGCGGCTCGTTGCGGTGGCACATCGGACGCCATCGCGATCGTTCGCTGCGCTGTCAGCGCCAGCTCGACGCGGAGCGTGACGGCGGCATGGCTGCGATCGACTACTACGCCCACTTCGCCGAACGGGTGAAGACGTGCCAGGACGAGCTTCGCGTCCTGCTCGACGGGCTGAGCGCCGGCGGACGCCGAGTGGCTGCCTACGGTGCGGCCGCCAAGGGGGCGACGCTCCTCAACAGCACCGGCATCGGCCGCGACCGCGTCGGCTACGTCGTCGACCGGAACGTGCACAAGCAAGGCAAGTTGATGCCCGGCTGCCGGCTGCCGATCCGGCCGGTCGAGGTGCTCCTCGAGGACCAACCTGACGACGTCCTGCTGCTCGCGTGGAACTTCGCCGACGAGATCGTCGCCCAGCAAGCTGCCTACCTTGCCGCTGGCGGCACGTTCTATGTGCCGGTGCCTCACCCTCGCCGTGTGGCCGGCTGACGGGTCGGGCGCATCGGGTCAAGAGCCGTTCGAAAGGCGGCGGCGAGGTCGATCTCGGCGAGCGTGGGAGCGGCCGAATCGCGCGCCGACAGGATCGGGGGCTCGATCGGCCAGGCCAGCTTCAGTGCGGGGTCGTTCCACGCGACGGCGAGCTCGGCATCGGGTTCGTAGGGACGCGAGTGCAGGTAGCAGATGTCGGCCTCGTCGGACACGACCTGGAACCCGTGGGCGATGAACGGGGAGAGGAAGAGGTGGTGGTGCGCGACATCGTCGAGCTCGAACCGCTCGACGCGGCGGAACGTCGGCGACCACGGCCGGGTGTCGACGACGTAGTCGACGACCGCGCCTCGAGCGCAACGCACCAGCTTGGTCTCACCTCGACCACCGCGCACGTGCAGTCCACGCAGCACGCCGTGGTGCGAGCGCGACTGGTTGTGCTGGACGAAGTCGGCTTCGAGTCCGGCGTCTCGGCACCAGTCGAGGTTCAGGGTGCGCGTGAACCAGCCCCGCTCGTCGCGCGCGACGCGCGGTGTCACCACGAACACACCGTCGATCGACGTTGCCCGCACGGCACCGTCTGGATGGTCTACGACTTCCACACCTGCCACGGAGGTTGCCCGCTGTCCCACAGTGAGTTGAGCAGGTCCTTGTCACGAGGCGTGTCCATGCACTGCCAGAACCCCTCGTGGCAGAAGCCGCTGAGCTGCCCCGCGTCGGCGAGGCTCTCCAACGGCTCCCGCGCGAAGTCGACATCGCCGGGGATGAAGTCGAACACGCCGGGCTCCAGGACGAAGAAGCCCCCGTTGATCCAACCCTCGGACATCTGGGGCTTCTCGTCGAAGTGGGTCACGTGTCCGTCTTCGATGGTCAGCTTGCCGAAGCGGGCCGGTGGGCGCACCGCCGTGATCGTCGCGAGGCGGCCCATGCGGCTGGTGGAACGCCACCAGCTCGTCGAGGTCGACGTCGGACACGCCGTCGCCGTAGGTCATCAGGAACGGCTCGTCACCGACGAGCGCCTGCACCCGGCTCAGCCGTCCTGCCGTCTGGGTCCACTGGCCGGTGTCGACGAGCGTCACCCGCCAGTCGTCGCGGGGCGTGTCGAGCACCTCGACGGACTTCGTGGCGAAGTCGATGGTCACGTCCGCCCCGAGTGCCAGCGAGTCGGCGAAGTACCGCTTGATGTACTCGCCCTTGTAGCCCAGGCAGATGATGAACTCGCGGTGCCCGAAGTGGGAGTAGTGCTGCATGATGTGCCAGAGGATCGGCCGGTGGCCGATCTCGACCATCGGCTAGCAATACGTACTCTTGAAGTCGAAGCA
>CAVTEI010000006.1:0-39278 GCA_963733765.1 uncultured Acidimicrobiales bacterium | reverse complement strand
CGCCACCACGAGTCGATAGCCGGCGTCGATCTCGGTGCGGTCGAGCAGGTCTGCGTCCGCGGCCCGCCATGCACCCGAAGCTTCAGGTCGTCGGCCAGCCGTGCCATGCCGCGCTCGACGTCGGCCGCGGGCAAGCGGGCGATCCCCCGAGATCCCGGCACGCACCGAGGGATCGAGATAGGCGTCGGGCCGCCGCCACCATGCGTGGCAGAAGCCTCGATGCAGTCATGAGGGACAGACAAGGTGATGACCTCTCCACCGCCGAGCACGTCAGCGATCGCCGATGGTGAGGGGACGTCGGTGTCGAGCTCGAGCATCGACGGGAGGTACTCGGTCACGAGCCACTGCGCTGAGTGCACCGCGTAGTCGAACGTGAAGACGACGATGGGCCCAGTTGTCACTCGCCGCATCTCGCGCAGCCCCGCCACCGGGTCGGGCCAGTGGTGCAGGGTCAGCAGTGCCATCGCCGCGTCGAACGAGCGGTCGGGGAAGGACAGCTCGCCCGCCATCCCGCGGATCACGAGCCGACTCGTCTCGGGTGGACGCTGCTCGATCATGCGGTGCGAATGCTCGAGTGCGACGACGACGCGATCGGCCGGCTCGTACGACCCCGCCGGCCCCCACGTTCAGCACCCGGCGAGCGCTCCCGAGGCTCGCGGCGATCTGCTTCGCGATGCGGGGATCGGGCTGGCGCACTTGCGCATACCCGACGCCGATCGAGTCGTAGGTCGCTGCCATGAATCGACGCTATCCATGAGCCGTCAACAGACGTGCCGCCGGGCGTCAGGGGGTGAGCGCGCTCGCCAGCCCCTCGAGTCCTGCGGTGACCGTCAGCGCGGAGTGCCCCTTGCGGCTGAGCCGCGAAGGCACCTTGTCGCGGAAGTGGATGCAGACACCGGCGTCGGCGTTCGTCCCGAGGGTGAGCCCGTCGTCCTTCATCGAGCCCCGGGCGCCGGCCGCCGTCCACCAGCGGTAGTGCCGGGTGATGTGGGCTCCGGTCACGTTCTGCAGCGGGGTCTCGATCTTGAAGAAGCCGAACGTCGCCCGCAGCTCCCGTCATCGGTGAGCGTGACGCCGTCCGTGGCTCGACGCACGCCGAAGACGCCCCAGAAGACGATCAGCCGATCGTCGAACGAGTAGCGGTACCACGTGCTCATGCGGGACGACGATGCCACAGCGCCGAGTGCCGTGACGCCGGGCACCGCGCATGCGTGACCGCGGCGCCACCCGGGGTGGAGACCTGGGGCAAGTCCGATCACCGTACGGCGGCGTGACGACCCGGCGTCACCGTGTGCTCGTGGCCAGTTCGGACGTGCTCGCCTCGGTCTCGGAGACCCTCCGCAACCGGTTGACGGCGGGACTCAGCACGCTCGGACCGCCGGCACCGGTTGCCGAGCTGCACGACCTCGCCTCGCTGCCGACGAGCACACCGCCGCGCGCCACGCTCTTCCTCTACGACGTCTTCGAGGAGCCGACGTCGCGCAACCGACCGAAGACGACGGAGCTCGTCGGCGGCACCGTGCGAGTTCGCAAGCAGCCACTTGGCCTCTGCCTGCACTACCTGGTCACCGCCTGGGGCGGTGACCGCCCGACCGAGCAGCAGATCCTCGGCCGGGTCATCCAGGTGATGTATGACGACGCCGTCATCGACGGCACTGAGCTCGTCGGCGCGCTCGCAGGCATGCCGACCGAGCTGCGCGTCAGCCTCTCGCCCATGCAGCTCGAGGATCGAGCCCGGGTCTGGTGGGCGATCGGCCAGCCGTACCGCCTCTCGGTCAACTACGAGGTGCGCGTCGTCGACATCGACGCCGAGATCTCGGCCGACGCCGACCCGGTGCTGAGTCGTCGCGTGCGAGCGGGGTTGACGTCATGACGCTGCACAGCCTGGACCGAGCAGCGTCGAGACGCGCAGCGCCGCCACTCCCTTGTGGCTGCGACTCCGCGACACCTACACAGGGCGGCCGCCAACGACCGGTCGACGTCGTTCTCGAACGCAAGGTCGGAAGCGCCTGGGTCACCCTCCGCCATGCCCACCAGGTCTCGTCCCAGGGCGATCTCGGGTTCCTGAACCTCGGACGGGCGCGACGGGGCTCGGCAGGCACGTTCGACGTCAGGGTCTCGTGCAATGCGCCCCACACGATCGCGGAGACCAGCTCGGGAAAGCCGGCGCTGGAGACCACGGTTCCCATCTGGACGGACCAGTCGCCGCCGGCACCGACGATCGAACCGATCTCGTTCTTCCCTGCGCCGGACTACGCGTTCAGCCCTTCGACACCCCTCCTGACGGGCCGCGTCGTCGACGGCGGCGGTGATCCCGTCGACCGCGCGCGGGTTCGGGTCATCGAGACCTTCGGCGCCCGGCTCGTGATCGAGGAAGCCCGGACGACGCCCGACGGGTGGTTCCGACTCCCGCTGCGCTGGTCCAGCGGGACCACACAGGTCGACGCCGTCAAAGGCGTGCTCACCGGTTCGATCACGATCGTCGTTCCCGATGACCTCCGCTCCCTTCCCACCCTCACGCTGACCTGACATCCCCGACGAAGGAGCACGGCATGCCCGAGTACCTCAGCCCAGGCGTCTACGTCGAAGAGATCGACGCCGGACCCAAGCCCATCTCGGCGGTCGCGACGAGCACCGCCGGCACCGTCGGAGTGACCCGCAAGGGCCCGATCACGCCGCAGCTGATCACCAGCTATGGCGACTTCCTCCGGCTGTACGGCGGTCCGCTCGACATCCCCGACGAGGCGACCCAGTCGGTGTGGGGCGACGACGGTCAGTACTGGCACGCCGCAGAGTCGGTGAAGGCGTTCTTCGACGAGGGCGGCGCGCGCATGTACTTCCAGCGCGTGCAGCCGGGCGGCGCGGTCGCCTCGAGCCGGGCCTTCAACGGCGGCCTCTTCGCGTTGGTGCGACAGACGTCGCGCCGACTTCGACCACCATCGGCCTCTCACATGTCGTCGGCATCGCCGCCGGCAATGCGCTCGACGTGGTCAGCGACGACGGCTCGGTGCTCGGGACGGTGACCGTCGCTTCGGTCGACTACCGCGACAAGTCCGTCGCCCTGTCCGCGGCAGCCGGGTTCTCGGCGCCACGGGGGCAGGCCCTGGCCGTCATCCTCCCCGTCGACACCACCTTGGCGGTGCTGACGATCGAAGCGGCCAGCGCCGGAGTGTGGGGTGACGACCTCAGCGTTCGGCTCCTCCCGTCGTCGGAGCCCGGCTCTCGCTCGGCGCCTCGAGCATCAGTGGTGCGCCTGTTCCAACGACGACCACCGCGGACGCGGCAGCGGGCGCGACCTCGATAACGGTCGCGCCGGTGACCGGCCTCGACGCGACGACGCCGCCCGGCTTCAGCGTGAGGGTGGGACCGGGGATGCGGTCGCCGTCAGCGCAGTCGCGGCCGCCGGGGCGAACGTGACGCTCACCCTCGCGTCCGCCCTCGCCGCGGTCGTGCGCTCGGGCACCCGCGTCCAGAAGCTGCGGCCGGCCGTGAACGCAGCTGTGCTCGCGGTCACCGGCGCGGCCCGGCTCTACCCCGAGGCCCTCGTGCAGCTCGAGGGCGCAGCCGGCGCAGAGATTCTCACGGTCGTCGCGGTAGGGGATGGCACGGTGACGCTGAGCGCCGCCCCCGGCAACACCTACTTCGAAGGCGAGTCGCTGAGCGTGGTCGAGGGCGACCTCACCGTGCGCTACCGGCCGCCCGGCGGAGACGAAGAGATCGAGCGGATCTCGGGCTTGCGGCTGACCAACGATGCGCACCCCGACTCGTTCGCCCGCAAGGTCAACTCGAAGTCTCGGTTGGTCCGCGCCCAGGCGGGCGCCGACTTCGACGGCACGGACCTCCAAGCCTTCCCGGCGGTCACGACTGGGCCGTGGGCCCCGCTCGGCGGCGGCGACGACGCGCTGGCGAGCCTCGGCGTCGACGACTTCGTCGGCCTGAACCTCGGCCCCGGCCAGCGCACCGGCATCCAGGCGCTGGAGGACATCGACCAGGTCGCGATCTGCGCTGTCCCCGGGCATGTGGTCGGTCGACGTCCGCTCGGCGCTGATCATCCACTGCGAGACGCTGGCCGACCGGTTCGCCATCCTCGACTGCCCACCGGGTCTCGGCGTGCAGGAGGTCGAGGCATTCCGCAGCCCGATCGACACCAAGTACGCGGCGCTCTACTACCCCTGGGTCAACATCCGCGACCCTCGCCCGGGCGGCGAGGAGGTGACGGCGCCGCCGTCGGGCTTCATCGCGGGCATCTACGCGCGCACCGACATCGCCCGCGGCGTCCACAAGGCACCTGCGAACGAGGTCATCCGGTCGATCCGCGGCTTCGAGCAGGCGATCACGAAGCGCGAGCAGGACATCCTCAACCCGCAGAACATCAACGTGCTGCGGGCGTTCCCGGTCGCGGCAACCGGGTGTGGGGCGCACGCGTCCTCACGTCGGCCCCGGCATGGCGCTACGTCAGCGTGCGCCGGTTGTTCCTCATGATCGAGGAGTCGATCGACGAGGCCACGCAATGGGTGGTCTTCGAGCCGAACGACGAGCCGCTCTGGGCGCGGATCCGGCAATCGGTGACCCGCTTCCTCATCACCCAGTGGCGGATCGGCGCGCTGCAGGGCGCGACCGCAGACGAGGCGTTCTTCGTCGCCTGCGACCGCTCGACGATGACCCAGGACGACATCGACAACGGCCGGCTCATCTGCGAGATCGGCATCGCGCCGGTCAAGCCCGCCGAGTTCGTGATCTTCCGCATCCAGCAAAAGACCCTCGAGACCGTGACCGCCTGAGCCGTCAGCAAGGAGCGACCATGCCCACCGTGATCCGCAACGACCCGTACCCGGGACACAACTTCCAAGTCATCGTGACCGGCGTCAGCGACGACGGCAGCGCCGTCAGCGGTGCCTTCAGCGAGATCAGCGGGCTCGAGGTCGAGATCGAGGCGATCGAGTACCGCAACGGCAACGAGGCCATCACGGTCCGCAAGATCCCCGGGCTGAAGACGTACACCAACCTCACGTGCAAGCGCGGGTCGACCGGCCACGTGGAGTTCTGGAACTGGATCAAGAACGCGCTCGACGGACAGGTCCAACGCGCCGACGGCTCGATCATCCTCCAGGACGAGAACCAGGCCGAAGTGATGCGCTGGAACTTCTCCGCGGGCTGGCCGTGCAAGTACACCGGCCCGACCTTCAACGCAGCCAACAACGAGATCGCCATGGAGTCCGTGGAGATCTGCGTCGAAGAGCTGTACCTGGACGCGTGACATGACCCTGGCCACCCTCCCCGGCTACCGCGTCGTCGACGCGGCGCCGCCTCCGCGGGAGGACGGGCTGCGCAACGACGTCGCTGGCTTCGTGGGTTCGACCGTACGCGGCCCGCTCGGCGTGCCGGTCCGAGTCGAGGGACGCCAGGCGTTCGTCGCGACGTTCGGCGGCTGGGAATCGGGCACCGTGCCGCGCGCCGTCGCGGCGTACGTCGCCAACGGCGGTCAGGTCGCCTGGGTCGTTCGAGCGGGGCGGGGGGCACGCCGGCGACCAAGAGCGTCGGGCTCGCTCCCGAGGCCCGGCGAACGGGCCGGCGCGGCTCGCCTTCCCGGGAGCGGGCTGCGGTTCGCCGCCACCAGCCCCGGCGCGTGGGGCAACGGCACCAGGGTGCGGCTCACCTACCGCGCCTTCGGCTTCGGCGGCGCGCCGAGTTCGACGTCTCGGTCGAGATGCCTCGGCCGCGACGTTCCGCCGCGCGGGGCTGGCCGCCGAGGAGCTCATCGCCGCCGTGGCCACGACGGGCACGCTCACCGCCGAGTTCTCCGGGCCGTCGACGAGCATCCGGCGACGTCCGGCAACCCAGGCCCCGCCGCGCTCGGGTGGGATGTCGTGCTCGACGGCGGCGCGGAGCCGGCGCTCGACGCGGCGGCCTTGCGCACGGCTATCGAGGCGCAGGCCGAGGTCGAGGAGATCGCGCTCGTGTGCGTGCCGGGGTTCGCCGACGTGTCCGAGGCGGCGCAGGACGACGTGCTGCCGACGCTCGCCGCATCATGCGCCAGCGCGCAGGACCGACTGGCGGTCGTGTCGGCTCCCGTGGTCGACGCGGCCAGCTTCGCCGCGTGGCGCGATCGGGCAGCGCGCGGCAGTCACCGACCCCGGCCGCCAGCGGGCCGTCGCCGCGTACCTTCCCTGGCTCCGCGCGCGGACCTGGCCGGCCGCGGACCAGACCGCTACCCCATCACCGACCCGGTCGGCCACGTCTGTGGCGTCATCGCCCGGCTCGACCGCGAGCGCGGCTCGGGCTGGAGCCCCGCGAACGCGCTCGTCAGCGACGCGGTCGACCTGGCCTCGCCGACGCCGACCGCTCTGCAAGAGCGTGCGTTCGAGGAAGGCGTCAACCTCGTCCGTGGACGCATCGGCGGGGGGCTGGAGGTCTGGGGCGCGCGCACGCTCGACCCGGGGGACGGCCGGTACATCGCGCATCGGCGGCTCGTGCACCGCATCGTGCGGGCGGTGCGGCGCGTCGCCGAGCCGCTGGTCTTCGACACCAACGACGAGCTCTTGTGGTTCAGCGTCACCCGGGCCGTCAGCGGAGTGCTGATGGAGGCGTTCCGCAGTGGATCGTTGCGAGGCGAGACCCCGGACCAGGCCTACCGGGTGCGCTGCGACGAGACGACCAACCCGCCGAATGCGATCGACGACGGCCGCGTCGTGTGCGAGGTCCAGGTCGCGCCCGCGACGCCGATGGAGTTCATCACCCTGCGCCTCACCCTGGGCGCCGAGGGTCTGCTCGAGGTGGTCGAGCAATGACCTTCATCCCTTCCATCGAGGATCCCCTCCCGGCGTTCCGGTTCCTCGTCTCGCTCGACCCGACCGACGCCTACCTGCCGTTCGCCCAATCCGCGCTCATCACCTTGATCGCGGCGGGCCAGTTCAGCGAGGTCACCGGGCTCGGCGCCGACCTCGAGGTGCTCGCGCACCCGGAGGGCGGTCGCAACGACTACGTGCATCAGCTTCCCGTGCGGCACACCTATCCGAAGATCGTGCTGAGCCGCGGGGTCGTCCGCGACCCCGGCCTCTTCTTCTGGTACCAGGCCGGCCTGACGCAGTCGATCGGCGCCCGCCGCGACGGCGCGATCATCCTGCTCACCGCGAGCGGCCTGCCGGCGCTCGGCTGGATCTTCCGCGGCGGACTCGCCGCCGGCTGGAAGGGCCCGCAGCTGAAGGGCGGAGACAGCGCGGTGGCCGTCGAGTCGATCGAGATCGCCCACGAGGGACTGCTGCAGGTCCCGCTCACACCGCCGAGGGTCGGCTGATGATCACCATCGAGCACCTCCGGATCCTGTTCGACGCCGAGCGCACGCCGACGAGGCGGTCTTCGCGCGGCTGTTCGCGCTGCACATCGCGCGCCATGACGCGAACAGGCATCGCGGCCACCTCGACGCAGCGCAGGCGGCCGAAGATCGATCGCTCGAACCGGGAGGGACGTGGTGAGCCTCCCGATCAACTTCCTCGGCCGCAAGTTCGCGGAGGCCAAGCTGGAGATCGTCGAGCCGGCGAAGGACGTGTCCACGATCCCGCTGCACTTCAACCCGTCGGAGTACAAGCTCTCGAAGGAGAACACCTTCGCCGAGATCCCGATCCCGGGCCTGGAGTCCCCTCCGCTGCAGTACGTTCGCGGTGGCGCCCGGGTGCTGTCGATCGACCTGCTCGTCGACACCTCGGACGAGCTCGAGGACGTCCGGACGAAGTACGTCAACACGTCGAGCGGGCGCTCAAGCGGGACGAGAAGCTCCACGCGCCGCCGATCCTCGACTTCATCTGGGCGGAACAGGTCTTTCGCGGGGTCCTGTCGTCGCTCGACATCACCTACACCCTCTTCCACATCGACGGAAAGCCGCTGCGCGCCAAGCTCGCGATCAAGCTCAAGGAGTACCGACCGGTCAAGGTGCAGCTCGCGCGAGACCGAGAACACCTCGCCTGACGTCGAGAAGCGCTACGTCGTGCGCACCGGCGAGACCCTGAGCTCGATCTCCGCCGCGGTCTACCGCGATCCGTCGAAGTGGCGGGAGCTCGCCCTCGCCAACGGGATCACCGACCCGACCCGCCTGTCGCCCGGTGTCGTGCTCACGGTTCCACGTCTCGAGGAGGCGCGCCGGTGACCGCAACGGCCACCCGCAAGGCAGGCCTTCCAGAGAGTTACTACGCGCCCGAGTTCGTCGTCGAGATCGAAGGCGAAGAGCTCGACCCCGCGTCGAAGGGCGACGTGCTCGAGCTGAAGATCGAGATGACGTTCAACGAGATGACGAGCGCCGAGGTCAAGCTCAACAACTTCGACGACACCGCCTACGACCTCAAGTGGTCGGACGCGGACAAGCTCCGTCTGGGCAGCCGCGTGCACGTGAAGCTCGGCTACGCCGATCGCACCCGCTCGATGATGCGCGGGTACATCAGCACCCTCACGCCCGAGTTCGCCGACGGACCGCCGACGCTCACCGTCCGCGCCCTCGACGGCATGGTGCGGCTGAAGTCGTCGAAGCCACCGCGGAGGAAGTGACCTACAAGAAGGTCACCGACTCGCAGATCGCGCAGAAGATCGCCCAACGCCACAACCTGCGCGTCAAGGTGACGGACGAAGGGCCGGTCCACGACCTCGTCGTGCAGCGCAACACCGATGATGCGACGTTCCTGAAGGAGCGCGCCAAGCTGCACTCGTTCGAGGTGTTCATGCGCACCGACCCCGACACGGGCGAAGACGTGCTGCATTTCGTCAGCCCCACCGACGGACGAGGATCCGAGCCGATCTCGACCTACACGCTCGCGTGGGGCGGCATGCGCAACACCGACATTCCACCGAGCTTGATCGAGTTCAAGCCCGTGCTCGCCGCCGGGGACCAAGTTCAGTCCGTGACAGTGCGAGGTTGGGATCCGAAGACCAAGAAGAAGATCAGCCAGACGGCGACGCGCGCGAACACGCCCGGCGTCGCGCAGATCGACAACACGAACGGCCCGGAAGCCGCCGCCACGATGGGCGGAACGAGCGAGGCGAAGCGCGAAGTCGTCGTCGATCGCCCTGTGGCGAGTGAGGAGGAGGCGCTCAAGGTCGCCCAAGCGATCCTCTCCGACCGCGCCTATCGCTTCCTGACCGGCCACGGGAAGGTCATCGGCCTCCCCGATCTGCGCCCCGGCACGAACGTGGAGATCGGAGGAGTGGGCCGGCGCTTCAGCGGCACGTACTTCGTCACGAAGGTCACGCACGTGCTGAACCAGCAGGGCTTCCTCACCGAGTTCGACGTCAGCAGGAGGATCTGATGGCGCGGACGTCCTTCGAGAGCACCGACCAGCGAATCCACGGCGGGGTCATCGGGATCGTCACGGATGTGAACGACCCCGAGGACCTCGGGCGAGTCGAGATCGAGCTGCCGTGGTACGCGTCCGGCTATCGCGAGTGGGCGCGCGTGAGCCAGCTCTATGCCGGCCCCGGATACGGCAGCACCTGGGTGCCGGAGGTCGACGGCGAAGTGCTCGTGCTGTTCGCACACGGCGACATGCGGTGGCCGCTCGTCATCGGCTGCCTCTACAGCCCGGTCGACCAGCCACCCGAGTCGCGCAGCGACTCGAGCGACGTGCGAACGCTCCTCACGCCGAACGGCTCGGAGCTCCGCTTCGACGAGACCAACCAGATCGTGACGCTCAAGACGCAGAGCGGCGCATCTGTGGAGCTCGACGAGCAGAGCGGCGAGCTCACGCTCGAGGCCACTTCGAAGATCACCCTCAAGGCCACCGACATCTCGATCGAGGCCACCGGATCCGTGACGGTCAAGGGATCGACCATCGCTCTCAACTGACGCAGGCCAAGCAACGAAGGGAGGGAACTGACATGGGTGCATCCGCAGCCCGATTGAACGACTCGGTGCTCGGCGCCGACACGCACATCGTGATGGTGCCGTCGGGCACCGGCTCCGTTCCCACCCCGATCCCCGGCCATGTGTTCTCGGGGACGTTGACGTCCGACGCGTCGCCGGACGTCACAATCGAGGGCGCCGCGGCGGCAGTGGTCGGAACCGTGGCCACCAACAGCCCATCGCACCTGCCGATGCCCCCCGGAGTGTCGTTTCAGTCGCCGCCGTCAAACAAGGGGACGGTCAGCCAGGGCTCCACGACCGTCACGATCAACCGCAAGGCCGCAGCTCGGGTCGGCGATCCGGTGCGCACGTGCAACGACCCGACTGACCTCGACACGAGTGCGATCGTCTCCGGCGCGGCGAAGGTGACGATCGGATGAGCGACTTCGTTGGCCGCGGCTGGGCGTTCCCGATCCTTCCCGACGCGGGCGGGTCGTTGCGCTACGTCGACGGGGACGACAACGTCGCGCAGTCCCTGATGCTCCTGCTCGCCACCGCCGCCGGGGAGCGTGTGATGCGACCGACGTTCGGCACGGAAGCGCCGAGCCTCGTATTCGCTCCTGGCGCCGAAGGCAACCGACGACTGCTCGAGACCACCGTGCGCGACGCGGTTCGCGACTTCGAGCCGCGGGCGCGGCTCGAGGACGTGCTGGTCACGGAAGATCCCGAACGACCGGAGGTCGTCGCCATCGAGGTCACCTACACGGTGCGGCGAACGAACACGCGCACGTCGGTGGTCTTCCCCTTCTACCTGAGCCGTCCCGGGGGGCTGCCATGAGCATCCTGCCGACGGAGCTCGTCATCGACGACCTCACGTTCGTCGACTTGCTCAAGCTCGCGCTCGACGACCTTCCGGGCGCCTCCGCGGGCGAGTGGACCTTGCACGGTCCGGTGGACCCGGGCGTGACCCTCCTCGAGCTGTTCGCGTGGCGGTTCGAACAGCGCCTCTTCGCCGCCGAGCAGCTGACGGACGACGTCGTGCGAGCGGGGCTGCGCCTGCTCGGGCTCGCCGAGCCAATGGCCGCCCAGCCGGCGGTGACGGTGCTCTCGCTCTCAGCGCCAACCGTCGTCTCGCTGCCCGCAGGAACACCCATGGCTCTCACCGACGACGCGGCGGGCAGGCAGCTCAGCCTCGACGACGACGTCGACGTGCTCCCCGTGCACCGAGTGTCCGCCGCTGGATCGCTGCACGAGCCCGGCGACCACATCGACTTCTTGCTCGAGCGCGACGGGGCTCGGGTCGTCCACCGTTCGTTCACGATGTTGGTCATCGTCCGCGGTGTCGTGGCGCCCGCATGGGACTCGAGCGCGCGTGATGTCCCGCCTCCCGCGACGCTCGAATGGGTCGCGATCGGCCCGGATGATGCCGAAGAGCGCGTGAGCGTGACCGATCACACGGGCGGACTTCGACGATCGGGGATCGTCCACGTTGCCTGGCCCTCGGTGTGGAATCGCGTGGGCGCGCACCACTGCCGGTTGCGAGCCACCGTCGTCGCCGGAAAGTCACGCGGAACCCGTACCCGTGCTCAGCGCGCACGCGAACGCGGTGACCGCGCGACACCGGGTCCCCACGCGTCGTCGATCTCTCCGACCAGCTCGCCGCGCTGCTGCCGCTACCCGATCAGATCCTTCGCATCGAGGGCTCCGCCGGTTCGCTCGTCGACGAGCCGGGAGCAGTCGAGCTCCTCGTCACCGAGGCCGATGGCCACGAGCACGTGTGGGTGTCGGTGGCGAGCTTCGTCGGCGCCGCGCCGGAGGACCGCGTCTTCGTCGTCGACCGCGAGCGGGGAGAGCTCCGCTTCGGCAACGGTCTCTCGGGGCGCGTCCCTCGCGCCGCAACTGGAGCGCCCGTCGAGGCGCGATACGCGCTCGGTCACGGCGTGTCCGGCAACCTCGGCAGAGCGGGGCGTTGGGCGCAGGAAGGCGGAGCCGTGGTCGGCACCAACCCGATGCCGGCAACCGGGGGTGCTGACGCGGAGACGATCGAGCTGGCACGCCAGCGCGCGGCCGACGAGCTCGTCCGCCCCGACCGCACGGTGACGACAGCCGACGCGTGCAACCTTGCGACCTCGACTCCAGGCGTCGGTGTCGCGCGTGCCCATGCAAGTCCGGGGCACCACCCGGGGTTCCCCTGCGTCGAGATCCCGTCGGCGCTGACCGTGACCGTGGTGCCCGACGTCGACCGCGATTCGGCTGTGGAGCTGTGGACGTTGGCACCCGAGCCCGACGCGGGACTACTCGCCGCGGTGCAGCAACGTCTCGACGGAGGCAGGCTGCTCGGGCAAGAGGTCTTCGTCGCGCCGCCGCCGTACCACGCCGTACGGATCTGGTTGACGATCACGCGGTCCGCACGCGACGACGCAGTCGCCGAGCAAGTCGAGACCGCGCTTCGACGCCACCTCGACCCGCTCCGGGGTGGCGCCGAGGGAAAGGGCTGGCCGTTCGGTGGGGTGATCCGGCCCTCCGAGCTGATCGGGGTCGCCGGGCGCGCGGTGGGCGTCGAGGCGACCGTTACGTCGCTTTCGGTCGCACTCGACGACGGCGACGCGACCGATTGCGCCGAGCTCGTCATCGGGCCACGCGACCTCGTCTGGCTCGAATCCGCGGCCGTCACCTGGACCGCCGCGCTTCCCGACGGAGGTGGTCTCCGGTGACGGACGCGCCGAGGAGGGCCTGGGGCCGCGACGAGCGTGAGCCCGAGCTCACGATGGTGCCCGCGCCCGTGCCGGGCGGCGTCGAGCCCCAGCTGCTTCCCGCGACGCGCGAGGCGGTCCGCGCGCAGGTCGCCGCCCGCGTCTCTGCGTTTGTGCCGGAGTGGACCGACCTCAGCCCTCGAGACCCTGGCATCGCCCTGCACCGCGCGCACGGCACAGTCGCGGCCGCCGTCGCGCAGCGGCTCAACCGGCTGCCCCGCCGTTTGGCGCTCGCCCAGATCGAAGTCGCGGGCGTGCGACCACGACCAGCCGGCGTGGCCGAAGGACTCGTGGGTGTCGTGCTCGCCCCGCGCGCGCCGGACGTCGTCGATGTCGCTTCCGGGTCGGCCTTCCTGACCCCCGCCGGTGCTGCCGGCGTGGTGCTCGAGACCCAACATGGCTGCACGGCGGTGCCCGGCACGGTCGCCGCGGTCGCCGTGCTGAGCGACGGCCTGACCGTCTTCGACGACGCAGCCGACCTCGGTGGTGCGCCACCGTTCGGGCGGCGCCGCCGTCCTCCCGCGGAGCTGTGGTGGGGCGTCGCCTCGACCGTGCCGCCGGGCGGCCTCATCACGTTCGCGTTGATGTTGACTCCCGCTCCCGGTCGCGCCACGGCGCTCCGCGTCCGTCACCGTGACCGCCGATCCGCCCCCCGCTCTTCGATGGGAGGCGTTGACGAGCGCCGGCCCCGAGGAGCTCGCAGTCGAGCGTGACGACACGCGGGGCCTCACCCGTGACGGCGTCATCGTGCTCCGCGCGCGACACGCCGCGCGAGCTGGACTCCGTCGACGCTGCCGGGTCGCGACGGCGACAAACCCCTGTACTGGCTGCGCGCACGCCTCGCCTCCGGAACGTTCCCCGTCGCGTCCTCGCTCGGAAGCGTCACGGTGAACGGAGTCTCGGTCAAGGCGATGCGAACCGTGCGCGGTGAAGTCGCGGAGCCGATCGAACGCCGCGCGTCGGGGCGGTCTCGATACCGGCTGTCTCAAGTGCCAGTCATCCCCGGATCGGTCCTCCTCGACATCGCTGACACCGCAACGGACCCCTTCGGCGTCGAAGGCGACGTCTCGGCGCAATGGGACGAGGTCGAGAGCCTTGCCACCGCGAGGCCGGACGCGAGAGTGTTCACGCTCGATCCGGCCACGGGCGTGTTGACGTTCGGTGACGGACGCGCTGGACGCGCGATCCCTGCGGGCTACCGCAACGTCGTCGCGCGCAGCTATGCGACGGGCGGCACGAGCCAAGCTCCTCCGAAGGTGGGTGACACCCTTGCGCCCGACCGCAGCGTGCCCGGGCTCACCGGGGCCACGGTTCTCTCGTTGAGCATGGCGTCTCCGGCCGAGTCGCCCACGCAGCTCCTGGCTCGAGGCCCCGCCACGGTGCGCTCACGCGGGCGTGCCGTCGCGGCGACCGACTACGCGACTGCAGCGCTCGACACGGCAAGCGGTGGGGTCGCCCGCGCGCATTGCCTCGCTGCACGCGATGTCGCACCTCGGGCGCAGTGGCACCGGGCACGGTCACGGTGTTGGTGGTTCCCCGGTCGACCGACCTGAGCACACCGCCGATCCCGACCGACGAGCTCCTCGCTGCAGTCGCCGACGACCTCGCGCGACGGACGGGGGTCGCCGGCGCCACCGTGGTGACTGTCGCACCCGTGTATCGAGAGGTAGCGGTGACGGCGCTGCTGGTCGGCGCGCCGGGCGCCGACCTCGCGCTGTTGGAGAGCAACGCCCGCGATCGCATCGACAGCTGGCTCAGTCCGTTGACCGGTGGCGACGGCTTGGGCTGGTCTTTCGGCGGCACGGTGCGATGGGACGCTCTCGTGCGGGTGCTGCTCGCCGATGTGCCCCACCTCCATGCGGTCTCGCGCCTCTCGTTCCGAGCGGGCAACCGCCGGTTCCCGTGTGCACCGACGTCGTGCTCGCACCCGACGAGCTGGTCTGGCCGGGCGGACACGTCCTCGAGTCGCGACGGGGGGAGGCGGGGTGACCGCGATCGCTCCGACCTTCCGCCTGCTCGACGGGCTCACCGGATGGGATCCGCGGCCGGGCGACGGCCTCGCCGGCGTGACGATCGTCGACGGCGCCCTGACGCTCGACGGACTCCCCGGTGGGAGCACCACAGCCGAGGATCGCCTGCCCGACCTGTTGGCCTGGGACTGCAACGAATGCTCATGGTGGGTCGGAGGACCGTTCGGCGTGCGCCGGCTCGGGCCGTGCGACGTCGAGTTCGTCGCGTGGGGCACCGACCGACCGGTCCTCGCGCTCGCCGCGGGCGACGGTGTCGTCGTCACACTGCTCGCGCACGGCATGGGCGTCGAGATCCGCAACGCGCGAACGGCACACCTTGTCGGAGAGGCGCGGTCGCGGGAGCGGTCGGCGTCGCGATCACCGGCGACGGGGTGGTGGTCGTCTCTCGGGGCGGTCAGCTCACGTTCCTCGATCGCAGCGGCCTCGTGTGCCGAGTTGTCGACACATGCCTGCCGGCCGATCGGGCATTGCCGCGAACGCGTGTGCCGGGACTGCGGAGCGGACCGAGTGGGTTCTGCCTCCCCCACCGAGGATGCTTCGACTGGCTCGGGCAGGCCGTGGCGTCGATCGCCGACGAGCCACCGATCCACCTCGCGGCGTCGGGCACCTACCGCAGCGTGGCCCTCGACTCGGGACTCGCCGGTTGTGAGTGGCACCGGGTTCGCATCGACGCGGACGTGCCTCCTGAGACCGAGGTGCGCGTCGAGGTCGCGACGACTGACGGGTCACCGAAGGGCCACGAGCCGCATCCGACGGACTGGTTCGAGGTCGGCGCAGGTGTGCTCGACACGATGCTGAGGACGCCGCCGGGGCGGTGGGCCTTCGTCCGCGTCGAGCTTCGTGGCGACGGCCGTCGCAGCCCGACCCTGCACCGGATCCGGCTGGACCTTCCGCGCCACAGCGGCCTCGATGACCTTCCGGCGATCTACGCGGAGGACCCACGAGCGCGCGACTTCACGGAGCGATTCCTCGGTGTCTTCGACGTGTGGCTCGAACAGGTCGACGACACGATCGCGCGTCGCGGCGCCGCTCCTCGACGCAGACGCGCTGCCCGAACGATGCGCTCGGATGGCTTGCGTCGCTGATCGGCATCGGCTTCGAGGCAGAGATGCCGCCACAGCGCAGGCGCGGACTTCTCGCCGCGGCGCCCGATCTGCACCGGCGCCGGGGCACCCCGTCGGGTCTGCTCGACACGTTGCGCGTCGCCCTCGGCGTCAGCGCCTGGCTGGAGGAACGCGGCGCGCATCGCCCCTGGGGGGCGGTCGGGTCTGCGCGTGTCGGCGGGATGCGTCTCTTCGGTCGGTCGACGGCCCGAGTGCGCCTCGGCACGTCACGCCTCGGCCGCGCCCGGTTGGTCTCCGGCGGCGACCCGGATCTCGACGCCGTCCGCGCCAACGCCTCCCGCGTCATCGTGAATCTCCCCCCCGCAGACGATGCCGGCCGCCGCGTGGACATCGCGCTGGTCAGCCGCGTCGTGCGCAGCCAATCCCCTGCCCACATCGCGACGACCGTCGCCGTCGCTCGGGGCACCACGGGGTTCGTCACCGGTCTGGCTCGGGTGGGCGTCGACACGACGTTGTCCCGTCCCGCGCCGGCGGTCGTCGGGCGCATGGGCGTGGGGCGTCACGGCGTCGTCGCGTCGGGCCGCGCCCGAGGGCTCGCGCTCGTCGGCCGCCAGACCGTCTCCACCATCGTCAACCCCCGGCACCCATCGGAGGGAACGCCATGTCCGTGACTCCCCCTGCGCCGCCCCCGGCTCCCGCTGCGCCGCCCCCGGCTCCCGCTGCGCCGCCCCGGCTCCCGCTGCGCCGTATCCGCCGCACGCGGGTCCGCACCCGCATCTGCCCGAACGTCCCGACAAGCCGTGCGGCTGCGGGTGCGCGACGGCGCGGACGGGTGTGGGGCCATCCCCGAGCTCGCGCGGCTGCGCTACTTCCACGGCCAGCCACTCGGCGCGCTCGACTTGCGGAGAGAGCAGAGCTACCACCGCGAGAAGGCTCGGCTGCACAACCGCCTGCATCACGGTTGGGGGTTCGTGTGCGGTCTCGACGTCGTGATCGCCCCGCGCAAGCCGCAGGACGAGTGCGACACCGACCCGACGGTCGCAGAAGTCATCGTGATGCCGGGTGCCGCGCTCGACTGCCTCGGGAACGACATCGTCGTTCGCCACCCGCGTCCGGTGTACGTCGACCGTCTGCTCGACAAGCGTGTGCTCGAGCGCCTCACCGAGCAGCCCGCGACTGTCTACCTCACGCTCTGCTTCCAAGAGACGCCGATCGACCCGATGCGACCACTGCTCACCGGCGGATGCGAACCGACACCCGAGTGCGAGCACGGTCGCATCCTCGAGACCTACCGGATCTGCGCGACGCTCGAGCGTCCGAGTCAGGGACCCGCGTGCGAGCCGTGCTGCGGCGCGTGCGACGAGGCCTGCCTCGAGCTCGTCGCGATCAGAGACTTCAAGCCAGGCGAGCCGCTGCGCGAGGAGCAACTCGACGTCGCGGGCCGCCGTGCGCTGGCACTGCACGAGCTGTCGGAGATCGTCGGCATCAACTGGGTGCATGGGGCGACGTACTCGCGCGACGACGCCAACGCGCTGCTCGACGACGGAATCCAGCTCTGGTTCTCGCGTCGCGTCCGGGTCGCGACGCTGACGCGCGGGGTCGTCGAGCTCACGGGCATCGAGTCCGGTGCCGGCCGATCGGCCTCGACTTACAACATCGAAGGCCACTTCGTGGGCCTCCCCCAAGACGAGTACACGGACCGCTTCACCTACGCGCGCACCACCTCCGAGACGCTGCAGTACGGCGACCGGCTGCTCATCACGGTTCGAGGCGACTTCATCCTCGACGAGTGCTGCCGGGCCCTCGACGGCAACCACATCGGCGGCGGGGTGCCCTTGGCGGGAGACCCGAAGTACGGGCCGCTCGGCGGCGCGCCCGAGCGGGTCTGCCCACCCCGGAAGTCGGGCGACGGCATCGAAGGCGGCGACTTCGTCTCGTGGATCTACGTAGAGGAAAGAGGTGAGAAGCGATGACCGTCATGAGCAAGGCTCAGGCGACGGGGCGCTCGGGGTGCGGGTGCGGAGGCGCCGGAGGATGCGGCGCCGGCTGCACCTGCACGGGCACGCCTGCCGGCACCTCCGCGGTGCGCCCTCAGTTCTTCGGCGGGATGCTGCTCACCGAGGACGACCTCCAGTCGATCACCGATTACGTCGTGGAGAAGCGACGGCTCACGAACCGCTCTGTGTTCGGCAACGGTGTGGTGTGCGGGCTCGATGTCACCTGCGACCCGTGTGACGTCGGGTCGGTGGTGGTCGAGCCCGGGTACGCCCTCGACTGCTGCGGCAACGACATCGTGGTGAGCTGCCCCGAGACGCTCGACGTTCTCGCCCTCGTTCGCGAGCTGCGTGACCGAACCGGCGTCGATTGCGGCGAGCCGTGCGACGACCAGCCTTGCCAGACGTACGTGCTCAATGTCCTCTATTCAGAGGAACCGACCGATCCTGTTGCGCCCTACGACCAAGACGACTGCGCGGTCGGCGACTGCCAGTTCTCCCGCGTCCGCGAGGGATACCGGTTCGAGCTCAGCTGTGAGGCACCCGAGCTCGAGCCCAATGTGATCGACAAGCTCCGCGAGTGCTTCGGCGTCGACGACCGCAAGGTCCGCGAGAAGGCCGCTGCGATGACGAGGGTGGTGCAGCTCGCCAAGGCACATCAGGGCGGAGTGATCGCCGAGGCCGAGGTCGCGATCCCGCGGAAGGAGGAGTTCGATCGGCTCGAGGGCGGCCCGGTCGCCGTCGCGAACGCGGTCGACCTCCTCGGGCGCTCGGTCGCCGTGCTGGCCCAGGACGCCGCGGCCCATGAGGGTCGCGCCCGCTCGCTCGGCATCAACGCGACTCGTCGAGACCTCTTGAGCAAGCGCAGCCGCGACCTGGCCCGCCGAGTCCTCGAGTCGGACGAGCTGAAGATGCTCGACGAGAGCGAGCGCGCGATGGCCACGAGGATCCTCACCACCGCAGACGCGCAAGCAGACCTCGCCGACATCGACGACCAGGGACGCACGCTTCTCGCCCAGGGCTTCACCCAGGCCGAGGCGCCGCAGGTCTACGCGCGCGAGGCCGCGATGATCCGCAACGACGTGCTCAGGGGGTTCGTCGACCTCGGCCGATCAGGATGCGCCGAGTACCGACGCGTCGCGGCGTTGAAGCTCGACGTCCTCGACGAGAAGTCCTACGGCGAGGTGTCGTACCTCGCACGGTCGTACATCTCGATCCTCACGCACTGCTTGTGCAAGCACGCGAACCCGCCGTGCGGCACGTGCACCGACCCGCGAGTGCCGATCGCACGGGTGCAGGTCGATCGGTGCGAGGTCGTGGAGGTGTGCGCGCTCGAACGCCACTGGATCAACAGTCCCCGCAACCTCGCGTACTGGTTCCCCGTCGTGGAGGCACTGCGCGCGCTGCTCGCACGACGCTGCTGCCCCGACGACGAATGCGGTGAGCGGCCGCAGGCGCAACGGCAGATCGTCCGCGAGCGTGAGGTCAACCTGCTCCGCGACCAGGCGGCACAAGGGCTGTTCATGGTGCGTCCGCCGGAGGAGGTGCCGATGCTGCGCAGGTTGATGGAGACACTGGGCGATCAGTTCGTCGAAGCGCCGAAGCAGGGCTTCGGGGTCGCGATGATGAGCGAGACGGCAGCCGCAACCGTCGCTCCCGACGACCGCATCGCCCAGCTCGAAGAGCAGATCACGCATCTGCGCGAGCGGATCGACAAGCTCACGCCGGGTTCACCGGCATGACGACCCGGCCGCAGTTCCACGACGGCGCCATCCTCGCGGCCGCCGATTTGAGCGCCCTGGAGGAGACCGGACGGGACCGCGACGCTCGACACGCGCGCCACCTCCACACACCTGGTGTCGCGGCGGGTCTCGAGCTGCGTACGGAAGCTCGCAACACCACCGGCGGCCAGCCGTACGTGGACGTGGCGTTGACGGCGGGCTACGCGATCGACGGCACGGGCCGCGAGCTCGTGCTCGGCGCGGACGAGCCCGTGTCTCCCGATCGGTTCCTCGGCGACAACCCCAACCCCCGCCTCGCGCCCGGCGAGACCGTGTCCGTCTGGCACCCGGTGTTCGTTCGAGGCCTCGACTCCGCAGTCACCGCGACGAGCTCGACCAGTCGGTGCTCCGGGGGGGCGGGCACGAGTGGCATCGAAGAGGTCGTCGAAGTGGAGTTCGGAAGGCCAGGCGACTCCGACGCCGATCAACCGGTGCCCGGGCCCGCCGACGGCCCGGGCGACGGCGCGTGGCGCGTGCTCGTCGGCTTCGTGCGGTTCGACACCGCCATCGGTCGCTTCAGTGCGGTCGGCACGAGCGCCGACGGCGTGTCGGTGACTGCTGCCGGAGCACGAGCCGGTCTCGTCGCGAGCGCGAGTGGCCGCGTCGAGATCCGCGCCGGCGGGACCGCGGCTTCGGGCATCCCCGCACTCGTCGTCGGCAGTAAACCCGACGCGTCACTCACGTTCGGCACGCACGACGGCAGCGGCACACTCGCCGCGTTGCTGAGCGTGGACTCCTCCGGCAACGTCACTGCCAAGGGCACGCTCAGCGGCGTCCAGACCGCGGGCTCGGTGCGGCTCGTCGCGGGAACGGCGTTCGACGGCACCGTCCTGCCTCTTCCCGCCGGGGTCGATCAGGCCACGATCGACTCCGGCGGGCTCGAGGTGTCGATCTTGGTGACGCCGCACCTGCCCGACCCGACCGCGGCGCCGACCGCCGGCCAGCTGTTCCTGCCCGTGAGATGCGAAGTCGACGCCGATCGCCGAGTGTCGTGCCAAGGGACGTGGTTCCGACCTGGTGTTGCGGGAGGCAACGACGAAGCGGCGGCCTGCGACTTCCTCGTCGTCGTATCGGTTCCTGGGGGCGGTGCGCCATGAGCGATCCCCAGATGACACTTCTGCACCTGAGCACGGGTCACGTCGTGTCGGCGGTCGCGGCCGGGAAGCTTTCTCCCACCGTCGACGACCTCACCGGAGGCACCGCGATCACGGTTCGCATCCCGGGCAAGTTCGTCTTTGTGACCAAGGAGGTGCTGAAGGCAACTCCCGCAGTGCTCGACACCGATGTGCTCACCCGACCGACCGCGTATCGCGTCGTCGACGGCGTCCCTCCGGTCTCCTTCGCGGGCGCGATGGCAGCGCTGGGCGCCACGAGCTTGGGGACGGCGGGGACCAAGTGTCTGTGCTTGTGGCAAGCGGGCGATGAGCTCGAAGTGGTGGAGGACGTGCTCGGCAGCACTGGTCAGCCGACCGTGGCCCCGCCCCCAGGCGCCACCCATCGGTTGATCGCCTGCGCCGGCAACCCGCTCTTCTACACGGTGTGAGGCGAGGTCGGTGAGCTCGCCGACGGCCCCGACGCACGTGCGGGTACGCCGTTGCTCCGTGCGAGTCCGCCGACAGGGCGGCTGGAGTTGGGGTGAGCCGGAGGAGTACCTGCCGCGGATCCTCGCCGCGATCGAGGCCGCTCTCTCCGACGTCGCCGCAGATGTCCGGCTGAGGGACGGCACCGACTGTCACGTCGTCGAGCCGGTGACGTTGCACGTGACACCCGACGGTCGCGTGACGATCGAGAGCCGTCGCGCGCTCGTCGCGCAGGTCCAGGACGCGGCCGCAGCGAGTGCCGCTCCTTCGACCTCGTCGGTGAGCGAAGCGCCACTGCTCGTCGAACCATCCGAGCCGATGCCGTCAGCCGCGCACCAGCCTCACGTCGGGCTGGCCCTCCCTCGCAGTCACGCTCGGACGCTGGTCTCGGTCCGGACGGCTGCTCGCGATCTTGCGATCGCTCCCGACCCCCGTGGTGCGTGCATGGGCCGACGCGCTCGTGCAGGCGAGCCTCGACCTCCCGAGTGACACCCGCACCGTCTCCGCGGAAGCGATCGACGCGATTGCCGACGTCGTGCTCGCCGATTCCGGCACCGAGGCGACGGAGAGCGAGGAGTCGCTGCGCGTCCTCCTGGTCGCCGGAGCCGTCATCGCCGCGGCGGGCGACCACCTCCCCGACAGGTCCGCGATGGGTGTCCTGCTGCGACAAGTGGCGGGCCGGAGCGCTGTCGCCGCGCAGCGCCGACGTCACATCCCACGACACGCGACCTCAACCGCCCGGGACACGATCGCCCAACGCATCTGTGGTGGCGCCGAGAAGCATTTCGATCACACCTGTCGGCCCCACCCTCGTCCCCGCGTTGCCGTTCCTCACGCTCATCCAGCTCGTGCGCCTCGGATTCACAGAGCCGGCAGCGGCCGCACTCGCGGCCGCGCGAGTCGTGGCTCCGGCGCACGTGTTCGCGGCCGCGGTCGCGGGCAAGGTGCTCGAGCCGCCGGGGCGCGGCTGGGCCCGCGCCGAACGCGATCTCGACGCGGTGCGCCTCGCGTCCGGGCTCGAACGCGACGAGGTCGATGTCTGTCTCACCGAGCTCGCGGCCGCCGCCGACGTCGTCGCGCCCACGTGGCGCGCCGCGCTCGTCGACCTCTACGTCGAGGGGCGCGCGAGCGAGTCGGACGTGAACGTGACCACCGCGGGCGAAGAGCGGATCTGCGGTGAAGAGGCCGGACTTCTTCCGATCGCGTGGATCGAAGGCGACGCCGAGCTGCAAGCCGTGCTCGCGCAACTCGGCCAACCGGTCGTGCGGGAGGGTGACGCCCTCGCGCCGTTGATCGACCTGTTCACACCGCGCCGGGGACTCCCCGGACTCGACGCTCCCACTCTCGAGCGCCACCTCGGCGCCATCGTCGGCACCGCGATCGGCAGCCTCGGCCAGGAGCTCTGGGGGGAGGAGGCCGACGTCCCCCTCGCGTTCGAACGGCTTCGCGATCTCGAAGCGCAGGTCGTCGTCGGCGACCGAGTCACGATCGGGGTGCCGCGCGGCCAACGGTGGCTCGACCTTCGCCGGGCCGGGCTCCTCGAAGCGTGGCCGATCCCGTGGGCGCCCGGCGGCCTCTGGGAGCTGGTCACATGGTGAACGAGCGCACGGTGAACGCGCGAACGGGCGTCCCCGGCACGGGCGTATACGGCACCGGCGAGCTCGCGCTGGTCGAGCTCCGCACCCGCTTGGGTCCGCTGACGTGGGCGATCGCGTGGGAGGTCGATCGTCGAGTCGCGGCAGCGCGCGAGCGGGAGCGCGAGCCCGGCCCATTCGCGTCGATCGCGATCACCGAACAGCACGCACGCGCGCTGCTCGCCACCGCGACGGCATTCACCGACGGCGGGCCGTCGTACGGTCCTGGCCTCGCGCTCTCCGACGAGGAGCAGGACGTCGTCGCTCGTCTGGCATGGCACGCTGACCGAGCGGGAGTGGTGCTGCCTTGCGCGGCGCCTGCGCGACCACGGTCTCGACGACCTCGAGATCGAGCTGCTGCTGCTCACCGCAGCTCCCTGCCTCGATCCCTCGTTCGGCAGCCTCTACGCGTACCTGCAGGATTCGTTCGAGGCGACGGCGCCCGGGCCGCGGCTCGCCGCTCGGCTCGTGGCGACGTCGCCGGAGCACGAACGCCTCTCCTGCGAGGCCGCCGGCCCCTTCGGCACTGTCCGGTCCACCGGTCTCGTCGAGGTGACTCCTCCCGATCGCATCGGCGGCCCCATGCTGCGACCCGCTCACGGGGTGGTGGAGCTGCTCATCGGCAGCACGGTCGAGCTCGGCCTCCTCGGCCTGCCTCCCGTCTCGCAACCGATCGCCGCGCTGCCGCCGGGGATCAGCCCCGCCGACCTCGAGGCGCTCGCCGACGCGGTGGCCGAGGGCTTCGTGCAGGTGGTCGGCATCTGGGGCGCGAGTCGGTCCGGTGCCGATGCAGTGTGCGCCGCGTTGTGTGGCGGGCTCCCGCGGGTGCGCGTTCCGGCGACGGACGCCGCCATCGGACTGCAGCGCGCCGCGATCGCCAAGACGATCTGCGTCATCGACCTCGACAGCGAGATCGACAGCGACGACGTCGACGGCCATGATCACCGAGAGCGGCACCTCGAAGCGCTGCTCACGAAATCGCGCACACCGACTGTCCTGATCGGGCGCGAGTCGCTGCGCCTGCCCGCGGTGTGGGCCGCCAGGCCGATGGCCGAGCTGCACGCGAGTGAACCGAGCCGCGCGGACCTGAGGCAGGCGTGGGCGGAAGCGTTTCCTCGGCTGCCGACGGCTGAGGTCGGCGACCTCGCGGCGCGGTTCACGCTTGCGCCCGACGACGTCACTGCCGTCGCGTCACTCGACCGCACCGCGTCATCGTGGGCGTTCAACGGCAGCCGGCCGACCGTCGATCAACTGGCGGCGCGGGTGTCGAGACACCGGTCGATGCGGCTCGCGTCGGTGCTCACGCCGCGCCGCGGTCGCGAGCTGCTCGTGCTCCCGGAGGCCGAGGAACGCAGGGTGTTCCAGGTCGCGGAGGACTTCCGGGTGTGGCCACAGGTCGCGGAGCGGTGGCGACTCGATCGCTTCGGGCACGCCGGCATCACTGCGCTGTTCGCCGGCGATCCCGGCACCGGGAAGACGCTCGCCGCGGAAGTCATTGCCGCGGAAGTCGGGCTCGACCTCATGGTCGTCGACCTCTCGCTGCTCGTCTCGAAGTGGATCGGCGAGACCGAGAAGAACCTCGACGCGGTCTTCACCGAGGCGGGTCGGTCGCATTGCGTGCTGTTCTTCGACGAAGCCGACACGCTCTTCGGACGCCGCGGCGAGATCAGCCGCGGAGCCGATCGCTACGCGAACCTGGAGGTCGGCTACCTCCTGCAACGGCTCGACCGCTACGAAGGCTTGGTCGTGCTCGCCACCAACCTGCGCGATCACCTCGACGAGGCGTTCACTCGGCGATTCCAGCATCTGGTCCACTTCCCGAACCCGGGTCCGGCCGAGCGGCGCCGCATGTGGGAGCTCGTCCTCGGGCCGCCGGTCACGCTCGACGAGCCCGTCGATCTCGATGCGCTCACCGCGCTCGAGCTCACCGGCGCCGCGATCGCGGCGATCGTCCGCTCGGCGGCACTCGCGGTCCACCACGCCGGACGCACGTCGTTGGGAATGGCCGATCTGAGGGAGGCGGCCGCGCGGCAGTACCAGCGCGAGGCGCGGCTCGTGCCGCGCGATCTGCTCGGAACGGCGACGAACGGTCGAAGATGATCGACGCCGGGCCCGACGCTCGGTCGCGCTCGGCGCGTGAACCCGATGAGCGCACGCCGGCGCGCTCGCCGATCGACGTAGCACCATCGCCGCCTCTTCCGCTGCCCGGCACGGTGTTCGCCGGCCTTATCGGCGAGGACTCCCCGGCCCTCGGCGCACTCTGGGAGTGGGCACGGCTCGTTCCCCCTCTCATGCCGATGTCACTCGCCGTCGCGCTCGGCGAGGTGGCCGGCGTCGCCACCGGTGTGCTCGAAGCGCCGGCCGTCCAGAGTCCGCTCGAGCCCGCGACGCCGACAGCCGCGGCGGGAGAACCGCTCGTCGCGGCCGGCACCGAGGCCGAGGCCGCGACCGAACCGCCCGCTCCAGAGGCCGCCGCACCGCGCGGCGGAGCACCCGAAGCGGCGCCCGCGCCATCGGCACCCGCGACAACCGGGCCGGAGGCGGGACCAGCGGACACCGCGGACACGTCGGGACTCGGCGCATGGAGCGCCCGCGTGCGGGGCGCGATCGGGCAACGGATCAAGGCGCCACCACCCGTCGACCCCGAGGTGGCCACCGCGCCGGTCCGAGAGAAGGTCCCTCGCGTCCGGCAACGCGAGGGCACGAGGCGCGCCGGCACTGTCAAGGACGTCAAGCGCAACCTTCCCGAAGCGCCGCCGCTGCCGGAGAGCCTTCCGCCCCCGCCTCCCCTCCCGATGCCCGAGGCGGAGTCCGCGGTGACGGCGGCGCTCGGCAAGCAGCTCCCCCAGCAGGTGCTGCCACTGCTGCAGGAGTACGTGTACACGACGATCAAGGGCAAGCCGGTGACCTTCAAGGCGCAGGTCGGGCTGCGGTTGCCCGAGGGATCGACGACCGTGATGACTCCGGTGCCACCGCCGCCGAAGGCCGGACGCGAGGGCAAGGGGAAGCTCGCGAAGGTCAAGGCCGCGGGCGCGAAGGTCGCGCCGGTTCCTGCGATCAACGGCGCGTTCACACTCGGCACCGTCCCGCAGCCCGGGAGCCCCGATGCACCGCCCGCACCGCGCGTCACGAAGGCCGACATCACGGGCGTGCTCGTGCGCCTCCGATCGAGCGTCCCGGTGGACAGCGCTGCGTTGCTCAATGGCGTTCGCGAGTCGATGTACCCGAGGAAGTCACTGCAGTTCGAGCTGCCCCAACTCGGCCAAGCCGAGCTGCTCCCCGGTGTGAGCGACGCGATCACGCGAGCCGTCGACGTCATCGCGACGCAGTCGGGCATCGATCTCGATGAGCTGCACACCGCGACGCTCGACAAGGACGGGAAGGTCCAGCTCGCCAAGCAACAGCAGCACGCCGCCGGGGACAAAGCTCATGCCAAGGCGAAGGAAGAGGTCGGCGAGGAAGGCAAGAAGTCCGCCGACAGCATCTCGGGAGCCAAGGCAGGAGCCGACGCCGCGGTCGATCAGAAGCTGCTCGAGGCGAGCGGCGGGGCGTCGCCCGCACTGATCCGCCAGCAACGCGACCGCTTGATCGCACGCGTCAATCGGCGACTGGCTCCGGAGGACATCCGCTACGAGAAGGAGGGCGACGACCGGCTTCGCTCTCTCCAGCTGATGGAGGTCGCGTACTCCGGCGCGTACCAACACGTCGCGCGACAGGTCGCCGAGCGCATCCGCAAGGATTCCGAGCCGCCGCCAACCCCCGGCGCGAAGAAGGCCCGACCTGCGAAGACACCGCCTGCACCGACTCCGCCTGCGACGACGCCACCGAAGGCCGTCGATCCACCGCCGCCCCCACCGCCTTCAGCCGCGCCGGCGACGCCGGCCGAGGCGTGGACGATCGCTCGGGTCAACGAGGTGCGCCAGCAGTTCGGGGTGCTGCGCAAGGCCGCGCTGGACGCGACGAAGGCGAACCGCGGGGCGATCACGAGCGCTCGCAACTACGCCGTGCTGCTGCTTCAGAACTGGGCGGATCGAGAGGTCGGCGATCGAGAGAGCGCGTGGGATCGCTTCTGGGACCGGATTCGCTCGTGGGGCAAGACCGCCGACGACCGCACGCTGGCGTGGGAAGAGGCGCGTACCGCCCAGCTCGGTGCGGATCTGCGCGGAGACCTGGCATTCATGGCCGGGATCACGACAGGAGCGCGGTCGGAAGCAGAGATGAAGGCAGTCGCCGCAATCGGCGGTCTGTCGAAGGCGCAGCAGACGATCGTCACGACCTACTTCGCGAAGCCGCCACCGCGAAATCCGCTCGACGCGGTCGCGGCGGGCATGCGGGTGCGTATCACCGAGGCCCAGACGCCGCGACTGACCGAGGAGCTCCGCACTCGCTTGAAGGCCTTGCCACCCGATCAGTGGCCCGCCGTCGCCGCTGTCGCGGAGTCGGAGGGCGGGAACGTCTCGATCGTCGAGCGCGGCAACCAGTTCCACGCGTCGGTGGATCAGTGGGGCACCGACGAGTCGAAGCTCTACGCGGCGCTCACCGGGCTCACCGAGCTGCAGCGTCACGCGCTCGACCTCTGGTACCGGAAGGTGCACGGCTCGACGATCGAGGCCGAGCTCAAAGACGAGCTCTCCGACGCCGAGCTCGATCGTGCTCGCGACCTCATGTCGGGCGATCAGCTCGCCGCCGATGCAGCCGCGATCAGGGCGTCGATCGAGCAGGCGGGCACCGACGAGGAGGAGATCTACCGCGCGCTGCGGAACAAGACCGCAGACGAGCGCAAGCAGCTCGAAGCCATCTACCTCAGTCGGTATGGCACAACTCTCGACGCCGACCTCAAGAGCGACATGTCGGGGCAAGAGCTCGCCCGTGCCCGCGCGCTCGCCGCCGGCAACGTGCGCGAGGCGGACGCGATCGGCCTCGAAGCCGCTCAGTCGGGCAAGTGGTACGGCGGCGTCGACACCGATGCGATCCAGACGATCTACGCGACGAACCGCGCTGAGGTGGAGGCCGAGGCGTCGGCGAAGGGCATGACGGGCGACGAAATGAACGCGGCAGTGCTCGCGCGCAACTCTGAGATCGACGAAGCCCACAAGCAGCACTACCGCACCGAAGCCGGTGACGCGGGGCCCGGGCTGAAGGCGAGCTTCGAGAAGAACCTCAAGGGTCCGGCTCTCGACCTCGCGCTCGGGCTGCAAGAGCAGAAGTGGGACCGCGCCGACGCAGCGCGCCTCGAGCTCGAACGGCGGTCGTTCATCACGAGCGACAAGGTCGTGAACAAGATCCTCGAGTCGCAGTTCACCCGGGCCCAGACCGAGGTGCGTCTCGACAAGGAGCACGACCTCGCGTACCGGCGCGACCTGGCGGCGGTGCGGGGTGAGCACTGGGACGAGAAGGCACAGCGCAAGGCCATGGAAGCGGGCATCGACGACGCTGCGCAGAAGCGGTCGTGCGGCTACATGAAGGCGCTGCAGGAGACCTACGACAGCAAGTACAAGAACGACCCGCGCTACGCGGTGTCGCGTCGAGGCGGCTTCGACAACCTGATCGCGGATCACCTCTCGGGCAGCGACAAGAGCCGGGCGATGGCGCTGGCGACGCAGGGCGGGCGCCTCCATCCCGATCAGGAGATCCAGTACGCGGTGCAAGGTCCGGGCACGGACACCGACGTGATCCGGCGCGTGCTGCAGAACAAGACCCCCGACCAGATCAAGGAAATCGAGAAGCGCTGGGATGAGGCTCATCCCCACGGGCCGAAGCTCCGCGACCGGATCATGGACGAGGTCAGCGGCCGCGACGCGTTCGACCTCAGCCTCATGCTCGAAGGTGCGCCGCAGACGCCCGAGGAAAAGCTCGCCGTCGCGAAGCGCAAGCAGCAGTACGAGAAGACGGCGTACGCGCTCGGCGGTCACTTCAGCACGGACGAACGCGTGCAGCTGGACGACGAGGTGAAGCGGCTCGAGGCCTCGGTGAAGAAGATGCGCGCCGCAAAGGAGGGCAGCGAGGAGGCGGCGTACTACCAGTTCCGAGTCGACCAGGGCGTCCGCGCTGTCGATTCCGCTGTCGAGGAGCACCGCCGGTCGGTCGACTCCATCACCGACCGGATGGCGATGATCGCCGCGATCGCCGCGGGGCTGCTCGTCACCGCGTTGACGTTCGGGGCGGCGGGGCCGATCGTTGCCGGCGCGCTCGGCGCGCTCGCCGCGGCCGAGGCCACCATCCTCACGAAGCTCGCGTTCAAGGGCTCTGCGTACTCGAACGAGGAGCTCCTGGTCGACGTCGTCAGTGGCGCCGTCGATGTCGTGTTCGCGGTGCTCACCGCGGGGGTCGGCAACGCGCTGATGCGCGTGGCGAAGGGGGTGCCGATCGGGCCGCTCGCCAAGCTCGCGACGAGCGCCTCGCGATCCAAACGAATGATCGCCCACGGTCTCGCGAACGGAGTCGAGGGTTTCCTCAGCGGGATCCCCTCGGCGGCGGCAGGGTCGTTGGTCGACGAGAAGACCTGGACGCAAGGCGACCCACTCACCAACTTCGTGACCGCAACCGGCATGGGCGCGGCGACCGGCGCCCTGATGGGCGGAGCGATGGGGTCGGGTGGCGGGTGGAGCAAGGCCGCGGCCCACGGTCCCCACCTCGATCCCGGCCGCCCGCCCGACCTCGAGACCGCCGCTCGCGCGTTCGATCAAGCACCGGCGCTCGCGACCATGGTCGACCCCGCGACGCGGGCCGGGCAGTGGCACGCCCACCAGTCAAAGAATCCCGGCGCCAACTACGCCGACTTCCTCGCGGATCTCGAAGCCGGCCGAATCGTGCCGGAGCCCGGCGCTGCGCAGAGCTTCCGGCAGGCCGCGCGTGAACAGCTCGCCGCCGGATTGCCCGCGTCTGATCGCAAGCTGCTCGAGGGCGTGCCGGTGCACGTGCTCACCGACGCCGAGTTCATGAGTGCCACCCGGTCGAGCAAGGGCCAGGCCGTGACGATCTTCGAGAACGGCAAGGCGATCGTGCTCGTGCGCGAGAGCGCACCGCTCAGCGCGTTGCGTGAGGAAGGCATCCACGCCGCGCAGCTGCTCGACCCCCGCACCGCCGCCGACGCCAAGCTGCTCGACGAGGCCCACATGGCGAAGTGGGGGTCGCTCGACCTCAAGACCAAGCTCGAGATGTACCGCGCCAAGCTCGACCTCGAGCTCGACGCGCACGCCGCGTCTTCTCACCGGGTTGCTCGAGCAGATCGACGGGATGCCGCCCGGGGTTGCGCGTGACGCACTCATCGATCAAGCGGGCGCGGCGCGCCGAAACATGCACAACCTCGGCGAACGACGCATCGAGCTCGCGTCGTTCGGACCGCTCGACCGTCTCAAAGCCCGACTCGGGTTCGGGACGCTCAGCGTGCGTCTCGAGCAGCCGCCGCGGCTGTTCATGAAGAGCGACCTCGGCGCCACCGCCCCCGTCGCGAAGAAGGCCGCCGCGGCGAAGAAGGCGCCCAAGAAACAGCCGGCCGAGGTCCACCCTGATCCATCGCAGTTCGGCGGGCCGCCCGAGCCCACCGCGCAGCGACGAACGCTCGACCCGAAACAGCAAAGCCCTCAGGCAAAGCAGGAGGGGGTGGTGGAGGTCAAGCAGTTGGGCGCCGAGTGGCGGGAGAAGTCTGCGCGCGGCGAGAAAAAGGTCGTCGATGACTTCGGCGACCGGTATCGCCGGGTCGAAGTCACCAAGGCCGACGGCACCAAGACGTTCGTCGACGAGACGGTGGTGCGTGGTTCGCAGCCTCCCCGGTGGGTCCGCCGGGGTAAGGACGCTGGCGAAGCGGGAGCGATCGCCGAGGAGGCGTCACTGGCGCTCACGAGACGCAAGATCGAAGCGGCCCGCGAGCAGGGCATCACGATGGTGAGCCTGGGCGACAGCCTTCAGAACCGCAGTGGTCACGGTTTCGACGAGGTCTACGTCGAGTTCCACCCCAATGGCGAAGTGAAGATCGTCGTGGTCGAGGTCAAGGACTACGGAAGTCGGTGGGTTCCTCTCGAGGACTTCACCGCGGTCACGGCGAACCTCAGGCAGAACCTGGAGGCGTTGAGCGACACGCTGTTGCGCGCTCGCAGTCAGCTCCCGCCGGGGTTCAAGGACCTCGATGCCGCCCAGCTCAGGGCTCTCCGGGAGAAGGCGCTCGGTCTCACGAGCGCAAAGCCGGGCGTGATTCTCGAGGTCCGCCTCGGGCCGACGACCTATCTCGGCGGCGAGACGCAGGCGCGTCGGGCCGGCACGGCGCTGGACGAGTTGAAGAAGCTCTTCAAGGGGGAGCCGGTACGCGTAGACCATTTGGGCGAGGGCGCACTAGCGGTCACACGTCGGATCGACGAGCTCAAGTTGCCAGACGAGGGCGCCAGTCGGCTGCTCGACCTCCATGACAGCTTGGTCAAGAAGGGCTTGATGACGGAAACCTTCACCGCGGTGAAGGGCGAACCGCCCGGCGTCTTCGTCACTGACAACGGCATGGTCGGTAAGTTCCGGACGCTCACGGGGACCGATGTGCTCAGCGGTGGGCGGATCGATCCCGTCAAGCTCGAGCAGGTGGCCCAACAGGTCGTCGACGACCTCCAGCGGAACGTGCAGATCGGCACGTCGAAGCGCGATGTGCAAGTCATCGTCGACATGTCGGCGGTCGGCCTCCAGCCGAGGTTGTGGTTGGAGCAGTCGATCGCACGGAAGCTCGCGGCCCTTGGGCGCAGCAGCGAGCTCACGCCGCGGCTGCACATCGAGTAGGAGAAGGGAGGGAGAGACGATGGAAGCAGTAGATCGGTGGCGCGACCTCCTTGCCGCGGTCGACGTCGACGACGTGCGAGAACTGGCCGAGATGCTCGCCGGCGCGCCTCTTGAGGGGCTCGGGGCGAAGCTTGGCGCAGTCGTCGACGGCGCCGTCGAAGCGCTGCTCGTGAGCGACGTGGGGGACGACTTTGCGTCGTTGCTCCGTCCGACGTTCGACCGTGCACAGGACGACCACACGGGCACGGTCGTCTCCGGCCGGGGTGTCGTCGCCGCTGGTGTGCTGCTCGAGTCGCTCGGCGACGACATCGACGCCGAGGATGTGCTCGCGGAATGGATCGGGGCCGCGGTGCGCGATGCCTCCACCGTCTCCGACGCCGATCGGCACGACTTCGCGCTTGCGTGCGTTGCCCTCAGGCAGGACAACCGGGTCGTCGAACTCGTCGGGGGCACAGTGCCGGCGTTCGAGGCCGGCCAAGTCTTCGGCCCCGACAAGCCCTCGTTCGCTCGCTACCTCGCTGCCGCCGCCCAGGCGGACGCACGCGTGTCAGACGTCGTTCCCGCGTGGACTTCGTTCGTGCTCGACTTCCCCGCGGCGCTGCAGACGGGGTCGGTTCGCTGGTCGTGTCTCCTGCACGCCGGATACGCCGTCTACGTGCGCTTCGCCGGCGCCGAACCCGCGGACGTGATGACCTCGATCCGCGAGTTCGTCGCCGAGATGTTGGAGATGGGCTGAGCGATGCTCGACCGTCTCGTCCTCGCTCCCGAGGTCTCGGCCGCGCAAGTCGCCGCCGCGCTCACGGGGTGGAGCGGTGGCGCGACCGATCTCGCCGGTGGTCTCGACAGCGAACCGATGGCGGCGCGCTGGACTCTCGGCGATCTCGAGGTGTCGTACACCGCGAACCCGGCGATCGGGTTGCGCGTCCTCGAGGGCTCCGGCGTCGCGAAGGTCGCAGACTCGGTCTCCTGCCTCTCCGGAGAGCGCGCGGTCTTCCTCGCGGGGTCCTCCGACCGCGGGGAGGCGCTGCTCGGCATCACCGCGCTCGGTTTGCTCGGCGACATGCACGCGCTGCCGACCCTGCAGCGTCTCGTCGCGTCAGGCGACGGCAGCACGCGGGGCGCCGCTGAGCTCGCGATCCGAAGAATCGGCATGAGCGCGCTCACCACTGGGGCCGTGCGTGTGGAAGAGCGCCGTCGCGCCCACCCTGACCGCGACCCCGTCCTCGGGCTGATCGTGCCGGTGGCGGCACGGCGCCAGGTGCTGCGTCAGATCCTCGCCGATCCGCCGGCCGACACGACCCGGCTGCACGACATCGTCGCGGCTGGTCTCGCGGACGATGACTGGGAGGTGCGGTGGTCGGCGGTGCTCGGGGCGCACGACCACCGCGTCTCCGATGCGTTGATGGCCATCCGCGAGTGCCCGCTCGGGAAGGCGCTCGACAGCCACGATCGCGAGATCCTCGAGGTCGTCCGTGATGTCGTGGGGCATCGACTCGCGGGAACCGAGTCGACACACCCCGGCGCGTCGCGCATCTCTGCGCTGCTCGATGGGACCGCCGCAGATGACGACGCCGCGTTCCTCCTCCTGATCGCGCTTCGGGAGCCGGTGCCCGACGAGCCGCCCACCGAACACGGCTACGTCGTCGTCGACGCGATCCCCCACTGGCTCGGCGGAGCCGGCACGCCCGTCCGCCGCGCGCAGCCGGACGCGCCGTTCGCCATCGCCGTCGACGCAGAAGCCGATGTCGATGTCACCGCGATTGATGCGCACCTCGATGCGCGGCGCGCGTCCACGGGCCGCCTGCTTCGCCTTCCCACTGCCGACGAGCTCGAGATGGCCGTGCGGGGCACCGACGGGCGGCGCTTCCCGTGGGGCAACGGTCGTGAGCGCGACGCGAGCCGGGTCAGGTCACCCTGGGGACTCGCGCTCCCGCTCGCATCGCCCGAGTGGGTCACGCACGCCGGCCGCGTGCTCGCGAAGCCGGCGGCCCGGAGCGGCTGTGGCGCCGAACCTGTGGCGGCCGAACGCGCCGCGCTTCGCCTTGTCGCCCAGTCAGCCCTGAGCGACTGACACGAGCCCTTCGGAGACGAGCTGAAGCACCTCGTCCAGTCCTGCTGCGACTCCGAGCTCACGCATGTCGGCGCCCGGCCCCGTGATGATGAGCACCCGAGCCCGCACATCCGCCGGCGAACCCCCGGGCTCCACCCAGGCCCGCACCACCACCGTGCCGAGCTGACTCCGCGTGCGAGCCACATCCGCATGCTGGCCGACCAATGTCACACCGTCGTCACCGATGCTCGGTTCGTACCCCGTCAGCGGTGGACGAGCCCTCGGTCCGCGGGCCTCACATCGAGGAACTCGGCGAGCGTTGCCGCCTGCGCGGGCCGGCGCTGCACCAGAGAGATGAGTGACGGTCCTGGGGCGATGCCGAGCTCTTGCTGGGCGAGCGCCTCGTACGAGCGGAACGCGCGCAGCGCCTCGACATAGTTGCCCTCCGCGAGATGGGCCTCGATGAGCACCTGTTGCGCACTTTCGCGGAGCGGCTCGAAGCGAACCGCGTTCATCGCCGCCTCGACGGCGTCTCCGGGCTGCCCGCGGGCGACGAGCTCGCGGCTCGCGGCTTCCAAGCCGTGCAGCAAGCGTTGCCGGATCCGCTCCCGCTCACAGATGACCCAGTCGTCGTACCAGCCGGGGAGGATGTCGGCGGCTTCCGGATCCCACGAGAGGATGCGCAGGTCGTCCGGCGTCGCGCGGCGTTCGACGAGCCGAGCGGCCCACTCGCACAGTGCGTGGACGTCACTCACGACGTTCGGACGCAGCCGGAGCACGAGGTTGTCGGCCTCGAGGACATCGATGCCGGCACCTTTGAGGCGCCACAGCGCGGATCGGAGGTTTCCGGCCGCCCGCTCGTCGGCTCCGTCCGGCCAGAGCGTCCCCGCCGCCACGCGGCGGTCGACCCGGCCGCCGTGCAAGGCGACGAATGCGAGCAGCCGCTTGCTGCCCTCGGGGATGTTGCACCGCCGACCGGCCCGCAGCACGTAGGGGCCTCCGAGCATGCAGAGCATGTCGCGGCCCGTCCCGACCTCGTAGGGAATGCCAGCGACGGTGTGGAGTGCGATCACGGCCCGACCTCGAATCGCGGAAATCGCCACGATAACCACCGGCTGTCACCGTGTCGTCACGGAACGCGTCACGGGGATCGAGACGGTCTGGTGACAGGGCGCGCAGAGGCTGTTCATCGGCGATCGAAAGGAGCCAGGATGAGCACCGACCCCGCGACGCCCGCCGGCGGATGTCAGCCCTGCGACCTCGGAGGGGTCGAGGGTCTGGCCTGCCAGGCCGCGAAGTACAAGAAGCAGGCCGAAGTCATGGCCCAGGTCGCGATCGACCTGGACGCCTACCAGAAGCAGTACGGCGAAGCCCGGAAGGCCTTCTCCGAGGCGTGGGAGGACACCCAGGCCGAGAGCACCGCGGTGCGCGCCCAGCTCGACGAGATCTATGGGCTGCTCCAGTGCCGGTTGACGCCCGAGCAGAAGGAGTGCCTCGACAAAGCCGGGGACGATGTCTTCGAGGACATCGACGAGTGCTCGCCCGACCCCGGCTGTTGCGTCGGTGACTGCGAGTTCGACGACTCGGTGCCGGCAGACGCGACCGTCGCCACGCTGACGCCTCGGATCGACGAGTACGCCCGCATGGTCAAGGCCGACACGGCTTGCTTCACGTCGCTCGTCGGCGAGGCAAAGACGATCAAGGACCAAGTCGCCGCGATCAAGGCCGAGGTCACCCAGCTCGCTCAGGACGTGGGCGGTACCGACACGTCGAAGCTGCCGCGTTGGTACGCGCGTTGGCTCATCGCCTCTTACCGGCTCGATGTGAAGCACCTCGGGCACGGCTTCACGTCGGTGTCGGCCTACGCCGACTGCCTCTGCAAGACCCTGCAGTGCATCGCTGCGGGATGGGCGGCGATCGCCGTCCTCGAAGGCGCCCGCGCCGAGCTCATCTGCCTCGAGGCCGCGAAGGAAACCGCGTGCAAGCTCAAGATCGAGCAGACGCTCGAAGCGATCCTCGAGGCGTACGACTGCTGCTGCCAGGGGAAGCAGCCCGAAGACGGCCCGAAGCAGCAAAGTCCAGAGCAGACCAGCGGAGGCGGGGAGCACCAGGCGAGCTGACCGAATCCACTTTCACATTGCGAAGGACCCCCGGTCCCCGCTAGGTGCGGTAGTAGTGGCCCGCCTCGATGTCCTGGATCAGGCCCGGTCCGATCGGATCCCAATCGAGCAGCTGGCGCGTCAACGCGTTGGACGCGCGAGCGTCGAGGGCGAAGATCGGGCCGATCCATCCGAAGTGCTCGAGAGCGCGGTCGGCCTCCACCGAGACGACGGGCAGGTCGAGGTTGCGTCCGATCGCCTTCGCGATCGTGCGACTCTGCACGCCCTCCTCGGCGCCCGCGTGCACGATCGACCCCGGTGGCGCGTGCTCGAAGGCGAGGGCTACGAGGTGCGCGGCGTCGCTGCGATGCACGGCCGGCCAGCGGCTGGTGCCGTCACCCACGTAACCGGAGACGCCTCGTTGCCGCGCGGTGTCGGCCAGCATCGCGATGAAACCTTTGTCACCCTCGCCGTGGACCGTGGGTGCGAACCGCACGACCATCGAACGCACGCCCGTGTCCGCGAGCGCGAGCGTCGCCGCGGCCGACGCGGCGCGCGGCATCGCAGGGTCGTGCATGTCGCGTTCGGTGGCGATGTGGTCGCCGCCGAGGCCGAGCAGCCCGCCCGCGGTGAGCAGTGGTCGATTCGAACCCGACAGCGCCGCGCCGAGCGCTTCGATCGCGCGCTGGTCAACCTCGAGCGAGTGGCCGTAGTTCGAGAAGTCGTGGATGAAGGCGAGGTGGATGACGCCGTCCGCACTTTCGGCGGCCGCGCGTAGGCCGTCGGTATCTTCGAGGTCGCCGCGCCACACCTCCGCACCGAGGGCGGCGACTGCATCCGCCGATTCGTCCGACCGGGCGAGGCCCACGACCTCGTGACCCGCCTCGATGAGCTCAGGCACGACGGCCGATCCGATCCAACCCGACGCACCCGTCACGAACACGCGGATGCGCCCATCATGACGTGAGCGTGCTCGCCAGCCCTTCGAGGTCCTCGACGGTGACCGTCAGCGCGGAGTGCCCCTTTCGGCTGAGCCGCTAAGGCACCTTGTCGCGGAAGTGGATGCAGACACCGGCGTCGGGGTTCGTCCCGAAGGTGAGCCCGTCGTCCTTCATCGAGCTCCGGGCGCCGGCCGCCGTCCACCAGCGGTAGTGCCGGGTGATGTGGGCTCCGGTCACGTTCTGCAGCGGGGTCTCGATCTTGAAGAAGCCGAACGTCGCCCGCAGCTGCCCGTCATCGGTGAGCGTGACGCCGTCCGTGGCTCGACGCACGCCGAAGACGCCCCAGAAGACGATCAGCCGATCGTCGAACGAGTACCGGTACCACGTGCTCATGCGGGACGAACATGCCACAGCGCCGAGCGCCGTGACGCCGGGCACGACCCATGCGTGACAGCGGCACCACTTCCACTGATTCTCCACATTTTCGTCAGCCCATGCCCAAGTCTCGAACTGCTCCTTCTTCGTACGGTCATCCGGTCGAACCACGACGAACACCACGAAGGAGAAGAACCATGAAGCACAACGCAGTCCAGCTCGGAAGTGCGCTACTCGACGAGTGCAGCATTGACGCCTACCGCACGTGGAGGGAGCGCCGTATGGCTCCCGCAGACACGCGCGGGGTGCCGACGTGGATATGGCGGTCGGCGATGTACTGCAGTCCCGACTGACGAGCACTTGGCGCTCCCGTGCCGGCGGGAGCGCCCGCTAGGGCGGCAACGAGGGAGTCGCCACGACAGCAGGCCCACCCACCCCGAGACTGATGTCCCACTCGGCGATACTGGCGACATGGCGGCGGCCAGCGAGAACAGCGAGGTGCATGGTTCGCCGTGGTGATCGCCGAGGCCATCAAGCTCGACACCGAACTCGTCGTGCTGATCACGCTGATCGCTTCAATCGTTTCTGCTCGTGGCGACCGTGACCGGGCTCGTGGGCGTGGTGATCGGCGTGGCGATCGCTCGCCGCTCACAATCGCCCGCGACTCGCCACGGGTTGCGGCAAGGCAAACGAGTGTGGGTCGGCGTCGTGGCTGTGGGGGCGACGATCGTCTCCTGGATCCTGTTGGGCTGGGTGGGCGCCGCCATCTCCGATGACGCCTCGGCACTATGGCTCGTCTACTTCGGCGGCTTGCCGCTCCCCGTTGCGTGGGGCTGGTGGAACGGACGCTGGTATCGCTTCGACGGCACGCCTGATGGGTCACCGTCAGCCCGGCCCCTTCCTCCGCCGACCGCTTCCGTCGATCCACCTGAGTCGCCCCGGTGACCGGCCTCCCCGTCCCGATCTGCGCGCCGTCGGCGAGGCGATTCCGCGCTCGGCCCGGTGGGGCGTGCCACCGTCGTGTGCTACCTCGTCATCCTGGTCGTGGTCGTCGTCGATCTCGCCGCGCCGGCCTGCACCGTGAGCCGCTCCCTCGAGCCCGAGTGCGCACGCTCCTGGTCACGATCTCGGTTGCACTCGTCCGGCGCCGCCCTTCGCATGGATCGTGGCGCTCCTGTGGTCAGCGTTCGGCTCTCTTGCGCCGCCGTCCTTGGTTCGTGTGTGGGGCGCTTTCCCGGCGCTCTCGTTCGTCGCCTGCTTCGTGGTCGTGGACGCGGTCGCGTACCTATACGACTGGGTCGGCCATCACACCCTCGTCGGCTGGGCGTCGCATCGGGTGCATCACCTCGGCGAGACCTTCGACATGACCCTCGTGCTTCGCCAGCCGTGGCTTCCCGTCCATGGGTTGGTGATCATCCCGTTGACGGCGCTCGCCGGCTTCCCGTTCGAATGGCGGCCGCCTGCTCCTCGATCTCGATCGCCTATCAGGCGCTGCAACACACGAGCCGGAACTGGAGCCTCGGACGGTGGGACGCACGTCTTGGTGTCGGGTCGGGCGCACCGCCGGCACCACGTCGTCGACAGCGGTGCGGTGAACCTCGGGATGGTCTTCAACGTGTGGGACAGAGCTCTCGGCACCTGGTGCGCCGACGCCGTCGAGCCGGATGCGACCTACGGCGTGGGCGCACCCGAACCCGTGAGTGCGCTCGCAATCCAGGTCGACGGATGGCGCGAAGTTCGGCCGATGAAGGCCGGCCGTGACCGGGCCGCTGACCCTATGAGTTATCATATGATCGTGAGCCGAAGGCAGGTACTCGTGCAGCTCGACGACGACCTCGTCGAACGACTCGATCGCCTCGCCGAGCGGGAAGGAACGAATCGATCCGAGCTGCTTCGACGCGGGGCAGCGGCCGTCCTCGCTGCGGACGAGGTTGCTGAGGCCGACCGATCGCTCCGCGACGCGTACCGCCGCGTGCCCCAAGATCCCGCGATCGTCGCCGCAGCGGCGCGACTCGCCGCACGCACCGCACCTGAGTGGTGAATCGCGGGGACATCGTGTGGGCAGACCTCGGCCCGCCGGCCGGTCGGCGACCGGTCTGCGTGCTGACGCGTGACGCCGCGATCGGGGTCCTGACCGCAGTCACGTGCGCGCCGATCACCCGCACCATCCGCAACATCCGCTCCGAAGTGGAGGTCGGGCCCGAGCACGGCTTGCCCGCCGCCAGCGTGATCAGCTGCGACAACCTGGTCACGATCCCGCTATCCCTCTTCGAGGATCCAGCCGTCGGTCATCTCGACCTCGAGCGGCGCATCGCGCTCGACTCGGCCCTGCGCTACGCCGTCGACATCCAGCACTGACCTCGAGGAAGCCGCTGGTGCGCGCGGCCGCGACGGCGC
>CAVTEI010000005.1:0-142141 GCA_963733765.1 uncultured Acidimicrobiales bacterium | reverse complement strand
CACCTAGTCCGGGCGGTCGGGTCGACTCCGCGAAGAGCTTCGGTTGCTCGAGGACCAAACTCAACGCCACAACGTCAACCGTGCTTGGCCAAGGGCCCGGCTGGTGGACGCTTGAGTATCAAACGCTCCGAGCCGCCGATCGATACCTGACGATGTTCTCCGGCGACACTGAGATTGATCTTCCGCACGAGCCCTTTTCTATCCGCGCCCGGCGAGGTCGACGAGGCGTCGACCCTGGCTATTTGCGCACTTCTTCTTTGAGGACCAGACCTACGGGCAATGGGTGCGGGGAGGCGGCCGATGCTCGTGCCGAGCTGCAGCAGCGGTTCTCCAACTCATTTCTTCCTGACATATGTCCGTGTCACATGGCCGTTGTATGTACGCGGGACGGGAGGAGCAAACCAGTGACCGATCTAGTCAAGCAATCTCAGCCAGAGTTGGGCCTAGACCCTGCAGGAAATCGCCCGCCCAGCTGTTCTCGAGGCCCTCGAGCACACGACGGAGCCGATCACTGTTCAGGAGCTACGGAACGCTGTGTGGCAATTGGAATCCCCAGAGGTCCGGCCAAGTTCGGTTGACGATCAGTTGGACGTTCTGGTTGCAGAGAACCGTGTGGTTTAGTTCCGCTTCGGTCGGCGTTATTTGCTAGGGTAGGTAGGTCTGCCTGAACCGTCAGGTCCTCCCCGTGGTGGGGCGGCAGTCCGGGGGTTGCCGCGGGAGACCCATGTCACCGAAGGCGTGTTCTTGAAGTTGCCGCGAGAGCAGTCTGATTGTGAGAGCCGGCTGCCAATCCCACGAGGCACCTGGAGGCCCAAAGTGGGTGGGTGGCGGGAGGCTGCAGATCACGGTTGAGCAGGGGGCGCTCCTAGGCCACCGACCGTCGCGTGACGAGCAGCGCTGTGGTCGGCGTCGTCGGCACCACCGACGCGACGCCGCTCTCCTTCTCCGTCGCGCTCACCGAGGGCGAGTTCCTCCAGCTCGACGACGTCGTGGTGTGCACCCGCGACCTCCCGAACGACCAGACCGTCACGGTCTCCGGCGTCGTCAGTCAGATCAAGGCTCGGCACGAGGGCGCACGCTTCGACTCCGACGTGTTCCTCGTCGAGGACGGCATCCTCCCCGCGCAGACGAGCGAGGTCGCCGAGATCCTCACCACACGCGTCGAGCCCGAGATCTTCGTGCCGCCGCTGCCGGGCGCCGCGGTCCGACCGCGCCGAGGGCAAAGAGCGCGACGAAGCTCTCTACTTCGACCAGATGGAGGCCAAGCTCCCCATCGGCGTCGATCATCGTGACGAGCCGCTGTACCTCAACCTCGAGTTCCTCGACGGCACCCGCGGCGCGCACGTCAACATCAGCGGCATCTCGGGCGTGGCGACCAAGACCACCTACGCCACGTTCCTCCTCTACTCGCTCTTCAACTCGGGCGCGCTCGGTGCGGAGGCGATCAACACCAAGGCGCTCATCTTCAACGTGAAGGGCGAGGACCTGCTGTTCCTCGACCACCTCAACTCCAAGCTCAGCGACAAGGACCGCGACCGCTATCGCCGCATGGGCCTCGAGCCCAACCCGTTCGACTCGGTCGCCGTCTACGGCTCGCCCCGCAAGGGCGCCGACCAGATCGTCCCCGACATCGCCACCCGCACGATCGGCACCCACACCTACTACTGGACCATCGCCGAGTTCGTCGAGCAGGAGCTCCTTCCCTTCCTGTTCGCCGACGCCGAGGACGAGCGCCAGCAGTACACGATGGTGATCCACAACGTCGCCGCCCGACTGAAGCAAGACGGCCAGCGCATCGGCGACGACGGCATCTGGAGCATCGACGGCCACCAGCTCCGCACGTTCGTCGAGCTCATCGACTTCATCTGCGATCAGGTCGAGGACGACGAGACCCGCGAGCACTGGGCCGGGCCGCGCCACCACCACCGGCACGGTGAACGCGTTCATCCGCCGGCTGCGCTCGGCGCAACGTCCGCTCGGCCATCTGATCCGCGCCGACGTCGCGCTGCGCGAGCACCACCAGATCCGCACGTCCGACGCGAAGGTCACCGTCGTCGACCTCCACAACCTCCACGACCGGGCCAAGCGCTTCGTCGTCGGCGTCACGATCCGCCGCGCCTTCGACGACAAGGAAGCGTCGGGCGCGTCACGCCCGCTGCTGTTCCTCGTGCTCGACGAGCTCAACAAGTACGCGCCGTCGCAGGGCGACTCGCCGATCAAGGAGATCCTGCTCGACGTCGCCGAGCGCGGCCGCTCGCTCGGGATCATCCTCATCGGCGCCGAGCAGACCGCCAGCGAAGTCGAGCGGCGCATCATCTCCAACAGCTCGATCCGTGTCGCCGGACGCCTCGACGCCGCCGAGGCGCAACGTCCCGACTACGGCTTCCTGTCGAACACGCACCGCCAGCGGGCCACGATCGCCAAGCCCGGCACGATGTTCGTGTCGCAGCCCGAGATCCCCGTGCCGCTCGTCGTCGAGTTCCCGTTCCCGGCGTGGGCGACCCGGCCGTCGGAGCGGGGCGGCCTGCCGCCGAACCTCGACGGCAGCGTCGCCAAGGGCGCGCTGCCCGACGATCCGTTCGAGGGCGTCGCTGCCGGCACGCCGTGATCCGCGTCGTCTCCTGGAACGTGAACTGGCGGACAGGCGTCGCCGCCGAGCAGGGCGAGCTGCTGCGATCGTTGCAGCCCGATGTCGTGATCCTCCAAGAGCTGAACGCCAGGTCCGTCGACAAGTTGAAAGCAGCGGCGGGGCTCGAGTGGATGAGGGTGAGCGCGCCGCCTGCTGGCGACACGTCGATGAAGACGAGCGGAATGCTCAGCTGACACGAGCCCCGAGGCAAGCGACGGCGCGTAGGCAAGCGAACCCGCGCGTTGGCATTAGCAAGTGTTGCGTCGACGCCAGCAGCGGCTAACGACTGTGCCTGGTCACGCTTGCTTGCACGTCGGACTTCTGAGCCGGCGGAGAACCGATGTACAGTACAGAACGGAGATGCCACGCTCAACTCGCACCTCTAGCAGAGATTATCTCCACGTAAAGCGGCACCAAGGGATCAGTTCTCCCTGCGACTCTGCTACCAGCATCGGCCAACTCGTATGTCTCGCTGTTGGTACCGAGATTCAAGTCGGTTCCGCAGATGGGAGACCAGTCGACACCGTTGGGTTAGTCGAACGAATGAATGCCTGATCGGGTCTGCTTCGAGCGACAGCTTCTTTCTATGCGAGTGAGCCGTCAGGTGCGCCTCAGCTTCGCAGCTAGAGCAATGATGCGGGCTGTTCCCGCTTGATCCCTCGATGCTTGAAGCAGCGCATCTCGTACTGGCTTTCGTGTCACGATCGAAGCCAGTTCTACGACGTGTTGGATGCAATCTCCGAGCCTCTCAACACGAAGTGGCGGGACGTGGCCGACATGCCGATTTGACTCACGAATTCGACTTCCTGTCGCCTGAGCAGCGCGGCGAATCAGGTCATCGCGCATGATCGGGCGCCCTGTCGGCGAGATCCTCTCGCTCGATGAGCAGGGCACTTCAGCTGGCGGCACGGTGCTGGGGCGAGAACATCCCTCAGATGCGGAGTACACCACGTTGCGAGGCTGATGTAGCGCTTGGCGTCGTCTCCGATCAGTGACGACGAAAAGGAGTTGCGCGACTCCGCCCCGATCTTCAAGAGATTTGCATCCAGCTGGAGAACCAGACAAAGCACGAGTCGCGATCCGCTAGTCAACCTCGCCGTGACCTTATCGCGTTCCCCTTGTCTATTACGCATACCGCCAGCTTTCCGAGCGACTGAATCCTGGACTGGTTCATCGAGCGTCGCATGGTCGAATCTTCTTATCTCGAGCGACGGATCAGGTCACTCGCCACGAATAATCCGCGGTCTCGCTGTTCGGAAGCATGTTGGCGAAGCTCAAGCAAAAAGCCTTCGTCCTCTCAGGGTCGCTGGTCGACGACTTCTTGCGCCGGTTCACGCCCGAACGATTGGCCATCAGACAACGACATCCGACTCCATCGCCGTTCGATCGCTTCTACCACTCCCGTAAACCCGCAACGAGTTCCGTATCCTCGAAGCTCTACAAGCGTGAACACCAGAGGGTTGCTGTCTTCTACGAACAGCGTTTCTCGAGCACATCGCGCTGCAGAATCGTGAAGCGCCTGACGGGTGGCCCGGCGCTCCTTGCGAGGTCGATGACCACCACGAGCGAATGGCAGCCTTCACTCGCAACCTCACGCTTCTACACCCTCGCATACTCGCATCTCGGTCATCCAAGCTGGCGCATAAAGCGAACTGCGTCGACTCCTCCAGGCTATGCCCTAACCCCCCAGGCGACCGAGTGTGTTCCGGCCGACCAGCTATGAATTGGACGCCATCTAAACCGTGGCTGAATCGTCAACCTCGTCGTTTGTGCCGCACCTTGTCCAGTGTTACCCCACACCCAGTCGATTTCCTCCCGCCTGCGGCCGATCGCTCGGCGATCATCCTCATCGGCGCCGAGCAGACCGCCAGCGAAGTCGAGCGGCGCATCACCTCCAACAGCTCGATCCGTGTCGCCGGACGCCTCGACGCCGCCGAGGCGCAACGTTCCGACTACGGCTTCCTGTCGAACACGCATCGCCAGCGGGCCACGATCGCCAAGCCCGGCACCATGTTCGTGTCTCAGCCCGAGATCCCGGTGCCGCTCGTCGTCGAGTTCCCGTTCCCGGCGTGGGCGACCCGGCCGTCGGAGCGGGGCGGCCCGCCGCCGGACCTCGACGGCAGCGTCGCCAAGGGCGCGCTGCCCGACGATCCGTTCGAGGGGATTGCCGCGAAGTCGTGACGCCGTGACGGGAGGTGTCATCGGCGCCGCGCTCTCGGTATCGTCGGAGCGTCTCATCCAGAGTGACCTGAGGGGCCTGGCCCGGTGAAGGTCCGGCAACCGACGGCGATGCCGCACGGTGCCAACGCCAGGAACGATGAGGAGTGCGCAGTGGCAACGTGTGACCCCGAGCGTGTCCGTCTGTCTCGGCAGCTGGTTCCGACCCGGCCGCATTAGAGGACGTGGCCGAGGCGATCTCGGTGGCGACCGAGTGCGAGAAGCGCGTCTACGTGGAGCGCGTGTCCGATGAGTGGGAGGGATGGCGCTGGAGCCTGCAACACCGCGGTGGTGTCGTATCCGTTGTTGCGGATCACGGCGCGGTACCTGAAGGCTGACTACGCGAGGGCTCGTCATCTCGTTCGATGGGCGCGGTGATTCGTTCGTGCTGACCCAGCCCGATGATCCGCATGCGCCCATCGAGTGGCGGTACGTCGACTTCGACGGGCCGACCACGCCCGAGTTCGTCGAGCTCGCGGTGCTGGGAGCGTTCGCCTCCCCGGAAGCACCCCCGACCTCTCGTCGCTAGCGTCGCCGTCGTGCTCGAGCTCAAGGTCTGATCATCGGCAGCACTCGTGAAGGCCGTTCGGCCGATCAGGTCGTCCCGTGGCTCGTCGAGCGGGCCACGAGCCACGGCGCGTTCAACGTCGACGTGCTCGATCTGCGTGACTGGCCGCTGCCGATGTTCCGTGAGACCAGAGAGACCGTCGGCGACTTCGCCGACCCGACCTACTCCGACCCGATCGTGAAGCGGTGGAACCAGACGATCAAGAGCGGCGACGCGTTCCTGTTCCTCACGGCCGAGTACAACCACAGCGTCCCCGGCGAGCTCAAGAACGCCATCGACTCGGTCTTCGTCAGCTTCGGGTTCCGCAACAAGCCGGCCGCCTTCGTCGCCTACAGCACCGCCATCGCGGCGGGGATCCGTGCGGTCGAGCACCTCGCGCACATCATGATCGAGACCGACGCGGTGCCGTTGCGCAACACGGTGCTGATCCCGTTCGTGTTGGGCGTGTTCGACGACGACCGGCCGAACGACCCGATGGTCGACGTCGCTGCGAAGGTGATGCTCGACGACCTGGCCTGGTGGGGGACCGCGCTGCAGAAGGCGCGGGCCGAGGGCGAGCTGCCTCCGGGCATCTTCCGCTTGCGGGCCGCCGCGACCGACTCGACCGGCGCGAGCTCGCCGACCGTAGGCGCGCCGCCGTCCCGGGGCCTACTGTCCCGGGAGACATCGAGCGAGGGGGATGACCATGAGCTCACCGGTGCTACCCGGACGTCTGGGTTCGCCCGACATGTCCCTGCGCGACGATCCTCGTGCCGATCCGAGGATGATCGCCGCGATGGAGCCGTTCGGGCTGAGCGAGCGGGCCGCGCCCGCGCCGGTCGACGCGTCCTCGTCGATCGAGGACCTCCTCGACTACGTGTCCGAGGCCGAACAGGGCTTCGAGGCGCTGTTCGGCGCCGTCGCGGCCGGCATGCCCGATGTCGAGGGCGTCGAGCGCAGCGTCGAGGTCATCAGGGGTCTCGATGGCAACGACGTGACCGTCTACATCCACCGTCCTGCCGATCGTCCCGATGCGCTGCCCGGCGTGCTGCACCTGCACGGCGGCGGCATGGTCATGCTCGAGGCCGCCGGCGTGACGTACGGGAATCTGCGCGACGAGCTTGCGGCGGCGGGCCTCGTCGTCGTCGGGGTCGAGTTCCGCAACGGCGGGGGCAAGCACGGGCCCCACCCGTTCCCGGCCGGCCTCAACGACTGTGCCGCCGCGCTGCGCTGGGTCATCGACCACAAGGCGAGCCTCGGCATCGACAAGCTCATCGTCGCGGGCGAGTCAGGCGGGGGGAACCTCACCTTGGCGACGACGTTGCGGGCCAAGCGCGACGGATTGCTCGACCACGTCGCCGGCGCCTACGCGATGTGCCCGTACATCTCGAACACCTGGGCGTCGCCGGTTGCGGAGCTCCCCTCGTTGTTCGAGAACGACGGGTACTTCCTCGACGTCTCGATGATGGGCGTGCTCGCGAAGGTGTACGACCCCTCCGGAGATCACGCCTCCGATCCGCTGGCGTGGCCACTGCGGGCCGGCGCCGACGACCTCGCGGGCCTGCCTCCCCACGTCATCTCGGTGAACCAGCTCGACCCGCTGCGCGACGAAGGTCTCGCGTACGCCCGCAAGCTGCTCGATGCCGGCGTGTCAGTGGTCAGCCGCACCGTGAACGGCACGTGCCACGCCGGCGACCTCATCTTCTCCGCCGCCATGCCGGACGTGTTCGCGGCGACGATCCGCGACGTCAAGGGCTTCGCCGACTCGCTGTGAGCTGAGCGCCGTCGCGGCCGCGGCGCACCAGCGGCTTCCTCGAGGTCAGTGCTGGATGTCGACGGCGTAGCGCAGGGCCGAGTCGAGCGCGATGCGCCGCTCGAGGTCGAGATGACCGACGGCTGGATCCTCGAAGAGGGATAGCGGGATCGTGACCAGGTTGTCGCAGCTGATCACGCTGGCGGCGGGCAAGCCGTGCTCGGGCCCGACCTCCACTTCGGAGCGGATGTTGCGGATGGTGCGGGTGATCGGCGCGGAGGTGACTGCGGTCAGGACCCCGATCGCGGCGTCACGCGTCAGCACGCAGACCGGTCGCCGACCGGCCGGCGGGCCGAGGTCTGCCCACACGATGTCCCCGCGATTCACCACTCCGGTGCGGTGCGTGCGGCGAGTCGCGCCGCTGCGGCGACGATCGCCGGATCTTGGGGCACGCGGCGGTACGCGTCGCGGAGCGATCGGTCGGCCTCAGCAACCTCGTCCGCAGCGAGGACGGCCGCTGCCCCCCGTCGAAGCAGCTCGGATCGATTCGTTCCTTCCCGCTCGGCGAGGCGATCGAGTCGTTCGACGAGGTCGTCGTCGAGCTGCACGAGTACCTGCCTTCGGCTCACGATCATATGATAACTCATAGGGTCAGCGGCCCGGTCACGGCCGGCCTTCATCGGCCGAACGTTCGCGCCATCCGTCGACCTGCAACGCGAGCGCACTCACCGGTTCGGGTGCGCCCACGCCGTAGGTCGCATCCGGCTCGACGGCGTCGCCGCGCCAGGTGCCGAGCGCTCTGTCCCACACGCTGAAGACCATGCCGAGGTTCACCGCACCGCTGTCGACGACATGGTGCCGTCGGTGCGCCCGACCCGACACCAACACTGCGTCCCACCGTCCGACGCTCCAGCTCCGGCTCGTGTGTTGCAGCGCCTGATAGGCGATCGAGATCGCGGAGCAGGCGGCCGCCATCTCGAACGGGAAGCCGGCCAGCGCCGTCAACGGGATGATCACCAACCCGTGGACGGGAAGCCACGGCTGCCGAAGCACCAGCGTCATGTCGAAGGTCTCGCCGAGGTGATGCACCCGATGCGACGCCCAGCCGACGCGGGTGTGATGGCCGACCCAGTGGTACAGGTACGCGACCGCGTCCACGACCACGAAGCAGGCGACGAACGCGAGCGCCGGGAACGTGTCCCACACACGCACCAAGGACGGCGGCGCCAGCGAGCCGACTGCAGACCACACGACAGCCACGATCCATGCGAAGGGCGGCGCCAGCGCGAGGGCAACCGAGATCGTGACGAGGAGCGTGCGCACTCGGGCCCGAGGGAGCGGCTCACGGTGCAGCCCTGCCGCGGCGAGATCGACGACGACCGCGACCAGGATGACGAGGTAGCACGCGACGGTGACGCGTCCCACCGGGCCGAGCGCGGAGATCGCGTCGCCGACGGCGCGCAGATCAGGACGGGGGAGGCTGCTCACCGGGGCGACTCAGGTGGATCGACGGCAGCGGTCGGCGGAGGAAGGGGCCGGGCTGACGGTGGCCCATCGGGCGTGCCGTCGAAGCGATACCAGCGCCCGTTCCACCAGCCCCACGCGATAGGCAGCGGCAAGCCGCCGAAGTAGACGAGCCATAGTGCCGAGGCGTCATCGGAGATGGCGGCGCCCACCCAGCCCAGCAGGATCCACGAGACGATCGTCGCCCCCACAGCCACGACGCCGACCCACACTCGTTTGCCTTGCCGCAACCCGTGGCGAGTCGCGGGCGATTGTGAGCGGCGAGCGACCGCCACGCCGATCACCACGCCCACGAGCCCGGTCACGGTCGCCACGAGCAGAAACGATCCGAGCGCGATGAGCGTGATCAGCACGACGAGCTCGGTGTCGAGCTTGATGGCCTCGGCGATCACCACGGCGAACCGTGCACCTGGCTGCTGTCGCTGGCCGCCGCCATGTCGCCAGTATCGCCGAGTGGGACGTCAGTCTCGGGGTGGGTGGGCCTGCTGTCGTGGCCACTCCCTCGTTGCCGCCCTAGCAGGCGCTCCCGCCGGCACGGGAGCGCCAAGTGCTCGTCAGTCGGGACTGCAGTGCATCGCCGACCGCCATATCCACGTCGGCACCCCGCGCATGTATGCGGGAGCCATACGGCGCTCCCTCCACGTGCGGTAGGCGTCAATGCTGCACTCGTCGAGTAGCGCACTTCCGAGCTGGACTGCGTTGTGCTTCATGGTTCTTCTCCTTCGTGGTGTTCGTCGTGGTTCGACCGGATGACCGTACGAAGAAGGAGCAGTTCGAGACTTGGGCATGGGCTGACGAAAATGTGGAGAATCAGTGGAAGTGGTGCCGCTGTCACGCATGGGTCGTGCCCGGCGTCACGGCGCTCGGCGCTGTGGCATGGTCGTCCCGCATGAGCACGTGGTACCGGTACTCGTTCGACGATCGGCTGATCGTCTTCTGGGGCGTCTTCGGCGTGCGTCGAGCCACGGACGGCGTCACGCTCACCGATGACGGGCAGCTGCGGGCGACGTTCGGCTTCTTCAAGATCGAGACCCCGCTGCAGAACGTGACCGGAGCCCACATCACCCGGCACTACCGCTGGTGGACGGCGGCCGGCGCCCGGAGCTCGATGAAGGACGACGGGCTCACATTCGGGACGAACGCCGACGCCGGTGTCTGCATCCACTTCCGCGACAAGGTGCCCTCGCGGCTCAGCCGAAAGGGGCACTCCGCGCTGACGGTCACCGTCGAGGACCTCGAAGGGCTGGCGAGCGCGCTCACGTCATGATGGGCGCATGCGCGTGTTCGTGACGGGTGCGTCGGGTTGGATCGGATCGGCCGTCGTGCCTGAGCTCATCGAGGCGGGTCACGAGGTCGTGGGCCTCGCCCGGTCGGACGAATCGGCGGATGCAGTCGCCGCCCTCGGTGCGGAGGTGTGGCGCGGCGACCTCGAAGATACCGACGGCCTACGCGCGGCCGCCGAAAGTGCGGACGGCGTCATCCACCTCGCCTTCATCCACGACTTCTCGAACTACGGCCACTCGCTCGAGGTTGACCAGCGCGCGATCGAAGCGCTCGGCGCGGCGCTGTCGGGTTCGAATCGACCACTGCTCACCGCGGGCGGGCTGCTCGGCCTCGGCGGCGACCACATCGCCACCGAACGCGACATGCACGACCCTGCGATGCCGCGCGCCGCGTCGGCCGCGGCGACGCTCGCGCTCGCGGACACGGGCGTGCGTTCGATGGTCGTGCGGTTCGCACCCACGGTCCACGGCGAGGGTGACAAAGGTTTCATCGCGATGCTGGCCGACACCGCGCGGCAACGAGGCGTCTCCGGTTACGTGGGTGACGGCACCAGCCGCTGGCCGGCCGTGCATCGCAGCGACGCCGCGCACCTCGTAGCCCTCGCCTTCGAGCACGCGCCACCGGGGTCGATCGTGCACGCGGGCGCCGAGGAGGGCGTGCAGAGTCGCGCGATCGCGAAGGCGATCGGACGCAACCTCGACCTGCCCGTCGTCTCGGTGGAGGCCGACCGCGCTCTCGAGCACTTCGGATGGATCGGCCCGATCTTCGCCCTCGACGCTCGCGCGTCCAACGCGTTGACGCGCCAGCTGCTCGATTGGGATCCGATCGGACCGGGCCTGATCCAGGACATCGAGGCGGGCCACTACTACCGCACCTAGCGGGGACCGGGAGTCCTTCGCAATGTGAAAGTGGATTCGGTCAGCTCGCCTGGTGCTCCCCGCCTCCGCTGGTCTGCTCTGGACTTTGCTGCTTCGGGCCGTCTTCGGGCTGCTTCCCCTGGCAGCAGCAGTCGTACGCCTCGAGGATCGCTTCGAGCGTCTGCTCGATCTTGAGCTTGCACGCGGTTTCCTTCGCGGCCTCGAGGCAGATGAGCTCGGCGCGGGCGCCTTCGAGGACGGCGATCGCCGCCCATCCCGCAGCGATGCACTGCAGGGTCTTGCAGAGGCAGTCGGCGTAGGCCGACACCGACGTGAAGCCGTGCCCGAGGTGCTTCACATCGAGCCGGTAAGAGGCGATGAGCCAACGCGCGTACCAACGCGGCAGCTTCGACGTGTCGGTACCGCCCACGTCCTGAGCGAGCTGGGTGACCTCGGCCTTGATCGCGGCGACTTGCTCCTTGATCGTCTTTGCCTCGCCGACGAGCGACGTGAAGCAAGCCGTGTCGGCCTTGACCATGCGGGCGTACTCGTCGATCCGAGGCGTCAGCGTGGCGACGGTCGCGTCTGCCGGCACCGAGTCGTCGAACTCGCAGTCACCGACGCAACAGCCGGGGTCGGGCGAGCACTCGTCGATGTCCTCGAAGACATCGTCCCCCGCTTTGTCGAGGCACTCCTTCTGCTCGGGCGTCAACCGGCACTGGAGCAGCCCATAGATCTCGTCGAGCTGGGCGCGCACCGCGGTGCTCTCGGCCTGGGTGTCCTCCCACGCCTCGGAGAAGGCCTTCCGGGCTTCGCCGTACTGCTTCTGGTAGGCGTCCAGGTCGATCGCGACCTGGGCCATGACTTCGGCCTGCTTCTTGTACTTCGCGGCCTGGCAGGCCAGACCCTCGACCCCTCCGAGGTCGCAGGGCTGACATCCGCCGGCGGGCGTCGCGGGGTCGGTGCTCATCCTGGCTCCTTTCGATCGCCGATGAACAGCCTCTGCGCGCCCTGTCACCAGACCGTCTCGATCCCCGTGACGCGTTCCGTGACGACACGGTGACAGCCGGTGGTTATCGTGGCGATTTCCGCGATTCGAGGTCGGGCCGTGATCGCACTCCACACCGTCGCTGGCATTCCCTACGAGGTCGGGACGGGCCGCGACATGCTCTGCATGCTCGGAGGCCCCTACGTGCTGCGGGCCGGTCGGCGGTGCAACATCCCCGAGGGCAGCAAGCGGCTGCTCGCATTCGTCGCCTTGCACGGCGGCCGGGTCGACCGCCGCGTGGCGGCGGGCACGCTCTGGCCGGACGGAGCCGACGAGCGGGCGGCGGGCAACCTCCGATCCGCGCTGTGGCGCCTCAAAGGTGCCGGCATCGATGTCCTCGAGGCCGACAACCTCGTGCTCCGGCTGCGTCCGAACGTCGTGAGTGACGTCCACGCACTGTGCGAGTGGGCCGCTCGGCTCGTCGAACGCCGCGCGACGCTGGACGACCTGCGCATCCTCTCGTGGGATCCGGAAGCCGCCGACATCCTCCCCGGCTGGTACGACGACTGGGTGATCTGTGAGCGGGAGCGGATCCGGCAACGCTTGCTGCACGGCTTGGAAGCCGCGAGCCGCGAGCTCGTCGCCCGCGGGCAGCCCGGAGACGCCGTCGAGGCGGCGATGAACGCGGTTCGCTTCGAGCCGCTCCGCGAAAGTGCGCAACAGGTGCTCATCGAGGCCCATCTCGCGGAGGGCAACTATGTCGAGGCGCTGCGCGCGTTCCGCTCGTACGAGGCGCTCGCCCAGCAAGAGCTCGGCATCGCCCCAGGACCGTCACTCATCTCTCTGGTGCAGCGCCGGCCCGCGGAGGCGGCAACGCTCGCCGAGTTCCTCGATGTGAGGCCCGCGGACCGAGGGCTCGTCCACCGCTGACGGGGTACGAACCGAGCATCGGTGACGACGGTGTGACATTGGTCGGCCAGCATGCGGATGTGGCTCGCACGCGGAGTCAGCTCGGCACGGTGGTGGTGCGGGCCTGGGTGGAGCCCGGGGGTTCGCCGGCGGATGTGCGGGCTCGGGTGCTCATCATCACGGGGCCGGGCGCCGACATGCGTGAGCTCGGAGTCGCAGCAGGACTGGACGAGGTGCTTCAGCTCGTCTCCGAAGGGCTCGTGTCAGTCGCTCAGGGCTGACTGGGCGACAAGGCGAAGCGCGGCGCGTTCGGCCGCCACAGGTTCGGCGCCACAGCCGCTCCGGGCCGCCGGCTTCGCGAGCACGCGGCCGGCGTGCGTGACCCACTCGGGCGATGCGAGCGGGAGCGCGAGTCCCCAGGGTGACCTGACCCGGCTCGCGTCGCGCTCACGACCGTTGCCCCACGGGAAGCGCCGCCCGTCGGTGCCCCGCACGGCCATCTCGAGCTCGTCGGCAGTGGGAAGGCGAAGCAGGCGGCCCGTGGACGCGCGCCGCGATCGAGGTGCGCATCAATCGCGGTGACATCGACATCGGCTTCTGCGTCGACGGTGATGGCGAACGGCGCGTCCGGCTGCGCGTGGCGGACGGGCGTGGCGGCTCCGCCGAGCCAGTGGGGCACCGCGTCGACGACGACGTAGCCGTGTTCGCGTGGGTGGCTCGTCCGGCACCGGCTCCCGAAGCGCGATCAGGAGGAGGAACGCGGCGTCGTCATCCGCGGCGGTCCCATCGAGCAGCGCAGAGATGCGCGACGCGCCGGGGTGTGTCGACTCGGTTCCCGCGAGTCGATGCCCCACGACATCACGGACGACCTCGAGGATCTCGCGATCGTGGCTGTCGAGCGTGTTCACGAGCGGGCACTCGCGGATGGCCATCAACGCATCGGAGACGCGGTGGTCGTGCGCTCCGAGCACCGCCGACCACCGCACCTCCCAGTCATCGTCCGCGAGACCAGCCGCGACGATGTCGTGCAGCCGGGTCGTGTCGGCCGGCGGATCGGCGAGGATCTGACGCAGCACCTGGCGCCGTGCCGCCACCGGCACGATCAGCCCGAGGACGGGGTCGCGGTCAGGGCGGGCGTGACGGCGCTCTTCCACACGCACGGCCCCAGTGGTGAGCGCGCTCATCCCGATTCTTCGGATCGCGAGCTCAGCGGCGCCCCGCGTGCTGCCGTCGCCTGACGCGACGAGACGCTGCAGGGTCGGCAGCGTGTGCATGTCGCCGAGCAAACCGAGCGCGGTGATGCCGAGCAGCGCCTCCCCGCGGTCGGAGGACCCCGCGAGGAAGACCGCGCGCTCTCCGGAGAGGCAGGAGACCGAGTCTGCGACCTTCGCGACGCCGGAGCCCTCGAGGACGCGCAACCCGATCGCCGGGTTCGCGGTGTACGACACCTCGAGATCGCCGAGAGTCCAGCGCGCCGCCATCGGTTCGCTGTCGAGACCACCGGCGAGATCGGTCGCGCCACCGCTCCACCCCGTGAGCGCGGCGGCGACTTGCGCGGCCGAGACCTCGGGAGCGAGGACGAGACGGTCGAGCATCGCTCAGCCCATCTCCAACATCTCGGCGACGAACTCGCGGATCGAGGTCATCACGTCCGTGGGTTCGGCGCCGGCGAAGCGCACGTAGACGGCGTATCCGGCGTGCAGGAGACACGACCAGCGAACCGACCCCGTCTGCAGCGCCGCGGGGAAGTCGAGCACGAACGAAGTCCACGCGGGAACGACGTCTGACACGCGTGCGTCCGCCTGGGCGGCGGCAGCGAGGTAGCGAGCGAACGAGGGCTTGTCGGGGCCGAAGACTTGGCCGGCCTCGAACGCCGGCACTGTGCCCCCGACGAGTTCGACGACCCGGTTGTCCTGCCTGAGGGCAACGCACGCAAGCGCGAAGTCGTGCCGATCGGCGTCGGAGACGGTGGAGGCATCGCGCACCGTGGCCCCGATCCATTCCGCGAGCACATCCTCGGCGTCGATGTCGTCGCCGAGCGACTCGAGCAGCACACCAGCGGCGACGACACCCCGGCCGGAGACGACCGTGCCCGTGTGGTCGTCCTGTGCACGGTCGAACGTCGGACGGAGCAACGACGCAAAGTCGTCCCCCACGTCGCTCACGAGCAGCGCTTCGACGGCGCCGTCGACGACTGCGCCAAGCTTCGCCCCGAGCCCCTCAAGAGGCGCGCCGGCGAGCATCTCGGCCAGTTCTCGCACGTCGTCGACGTCGACCGCGGCAAGGAGGTCGCGCCACCGATCTACTGCTTCCATCGTCTCTCCCTCCCTTCTCCTACTCGATGTGCAGCCGCGGCGTGAGCTCGCTGCTGCGCCCAAGGGCCGCGAGCTTCCGTGCGATCGACTGCTCCAACCACAACCTCGGCTGGAGGCCGACCGCCGACATGTCGACGATGACTTGCACATCGCGCTTCGACGTGCCGATCTGCACGTTCCGCTGGAGGTCGTCGACGACCTGTTGGGCCACCTGCTCGAGCTTGACGGGATCGATCCGCCCACCGCTGAGCACATCGGTCCCCGTGAGCGTCCGGAACTTACCGACCATGCCGTTGTCAGTGACGAAGACGCCGGGCGGTTCGCCCTTCACCGCGGTGAAGGTTTCCGTCATCAAGCCCTTCTTGACCAAGCTGTCATGGAGGTCGAGCAGCCGACTGGCGCCCTCGTCTGGCAACTTGAGCTCGTCGATCCGACGTGTGACCGCTAGTGCGCCCTCGCCCAAATGGTCTACGCGTACCGGCTCCCCCTTGAAGAGCTTCTTCAACTCGTCCAGCGCCGTGCCGGCCCGACGCGCCTGCGTCTCGCCGCCGAGATAGGTCGTCGGCCCGAGGCGGACCTCGAGAATCACGCCCGGCTTTGCGCTCGTGAGACCGAGCGCCTTCTCCCGGAGAGCCCTGAGCTGGGCGGCATCGAGGTCCTTGAACCCCGGCGGGAGCTGACTGCGAGCGTGCAACAGCGTGTCGCTCAACGCCTCCAGGTTCTGCCTGAGGTTCGCCGTGACCGCGGTGAAGTCCTCGAGAGGAACCCACCGACTTCCGTAGTCCTTGACCTCGACCACGACGATCTTCACTTCGCCATTGGGGTGGAACTCGACGTAGACCTCGTCGAAACCGTGACCACTGCGGTTCTGAAGGCTGTCGCCCAGGCTCACCATCGTGATGCCCTGCTCGCGGGCCGCTTCGATCTTGCGTCTCGTGAGCGCCAGTGACGCCTCCTCGGCGATCGCTCCCGCTTCGCCAGCGTCCTTACCCCGGCGGACCCACCGGGGAGGCTGCGAACCACGCACCACCGTCTCGTCGACGAACGTCTTGGTGCCGTCGGCCTTGGTGACTTCGACCCGGCGATACCGGTCGCCGAAGTCATCGACGACCTTTTTCTCGCCGCGCGCAGACTTCTCCCGCCACTCGGCGCCCAACTGCTTGACCTCCACCACCCCCTCCTGCTTTGCCTGAGGGCTTTGCTGTTTCGGGTCGAGCGTTCGTCGCTGCGCGGTGGGCTCGGGCGGCCCGCCGAACTGCGATGGATCAGGGTGGACCTCGGCCGGCTGTTTCTTGGGCGCCTTCTTCGCCGCGGCGGCCTTCTTCGCGACGGGGGCGGTGGCGCCGAGGTCGCTCTTCATGAACAGCCGCGGCGGCTGCTCGAGACGCACGCTGAGCGTCCCGAACCCGAGTCGGGCTTTGAGACGGTCGAGCGGTCCGAACGACGCGAGCTCGATGCGTCGTTCGCCGAGGTTGTGCATGTTTCGGCGCGCCGCGCCCGCTTGATCGATGAGTGCGTCACGCGCAACCCCGGGCGGCATCCCGTCGATCTGCTCGAGCAACCCGGTGAGAAGACGCGCGTGCGCGTCGAGCTCGAGGTCGAGCTTGGCGCGGTACATCTCGAGCTTGGTCTTGAGGTCGAGCGACCCCCACTTCGCCATGTGGGCCTCGTCGAGCAGCTTGGCGTCGGCGGCGGTGCGGGGGTCGAGCAGCTGCGCGGCGTGGATGCCTTCCTCACGCAACGCGCTGAGCGGTGCGCTCTCGCGCACGAGCACGATCGCCTTGCCGTTCTCGAAGATCGTCACGGCCTGGCCCTTGCTCGACCGGGTGGCACTCATGAACTCGGCGTCGGTGAGCACGTGCACCGGCACGCCCTCGAGCAGCTTGCGATCAGACGCGGGCAATCCGGCGGCGAGCTGTTCACGCGCGGCCTGCCGGAAGCTCTGCGCAGCGCCGGGCTCCGGCACGATTCGGCCGGCTTCGAGATCCGCGAGGAAGTCGGCGTAGTTGGCGCCGGGATTCTTTGACTGGTGGGCGTGCCACTGCCCGGCCCGCGTCGCGGGGTCGACCATGGTCGCGAGCGCCGGTGCTTGATCGAACGCGGAGCGGCGGTCTCGAGGTCGGGCGGGCGGCCGGGATCGAGGTGGGGACCGTGGGCCGCGGCCTTGCTCCACCCGCCACCCGACCCCATCGCTCCGCCCATCAGGGCGCCGGTCGCCGCGCCCATGCCGGTTGCGGTCACGAAGTTGGTGAGTGGGTCGCCTTGCGTCCAGGTCTTCTCGTCGACCAACGACCCTGCCGCCGCCGAGGGGATCCCGCTGAGGAATCCCTCGACTCCGTTCGCGAGACCGTGGGCGATCATTCGTTTGGATCGCGAGGCGCTCGTCGCGAGCTTGGCGAGCGGCCCGATCGGCACCCCCTTCGCCACGCGGATCAGCGCGTTGCCGACCCCCGCGGTGAGCACCGCGAACACGACATCGACGGCGCCACTGACGACGTCGACCAGGAGCTCCTCGTTCGAGTACGCAGAGCCCTTGAACGCGAGCTTCGTGAGGATGGTGGCCTCGGCCGCGGCCAGTGCGCCGAGCGCGCCGGCAACGATCGGCCCCGCCGCCCCGAACGTCAACGCGGTGACGAGCAGCCCCGCGGCGATCGCGGCGATCATCGCCATCCGGTCGGTGATGGAGTCGACCGACCGGCGGTGCTCCTCGACAGCGGAATCGACGGCGCGGACGCCCTGGTCGACTCGGAACTGGTAGTACGCCGCCTCCTCGCTGCCCTCCTTTGCGGCGCGCGATCTTCTTCACCGAGGCCTCGAGCCGCTTCACCTCGTCGTCCAGCTGCACGCGTTCGTCCGTGCTGAAGTGACCGCCGAGCGCGTACGCCTTCTTCTCGTACTGCTGCTTGCGCTTCGCGACGGCGAGCTTCTCCTCGGGCGTCTGCGGCGCACCTTCGAGCATGAGGCTGAGGTCGAACGCGTCGCGGCCGCTGACCTCGTCCATGATCCGGTCGCGGAGCTTCGGCCCGTGGGGATGAGCCTCATCCCAGCGCTTCTCGATCTCCTTGATCTGGTCGGGGGTCTTGCTCTGCAGCACGCGCCTGATCACGTCGATGTCCGTGCCCGCACCTTGCACGGCGTACTGGATCTCCTGATCGGGATGGAGCCGCCCGCCCTGCGTCGCCAGCGCCATCGCCCGGCCCTTGTCGCTGCCCGAGAGGTGATCCGCGATCAGGTTGTCGAAGCCGCCTCGACGCGTCACCGCGTAGCGCGGGTCGTTCTTGTACTTGTTGTCGTAGGTCTCCTGCAGCGCCTTCATGTAGCCGCACGACCGCTTCTGCGCAGCGTCGTCGATGCCCGCTTCCATGGCCTCGCGCTGTGCCTTCTCGTCCCAGTGCTCACCCCGCACCGCCGCCAGGTCGCGCCGGTACGCGAGGTCGTGCTCCTTGTCGAGACGCACCTCGGTCTGGGCCCGGGTGTACTGCGACTCGAGGATCTTGTTGACGACCTTGTCGTCGTGATGAACGACCGCCGCTCGAGCTCGAGGCGCGCTGCGTCGGCGCGGTCCCAGTTCTGCTCTTGCAGCCCGAGCGCGAGGTCGAGAGCCGGACCCTTGAGGTTCTTCTCGAAGCTCGCCTTCAGCCCGGGCCCCGCGTCACCGGCTTCGGTGCGGTAGTGCTGCTTGTGGGCTTCGTCGATCTCAGAGTTGCGCGCGAGCACTGCCGCGTTCATTTGGTCGCCCGTCATGCCCTTCGCCGACGCCTCGGCCTCCACCTCAGCGCGGTTCGGGGCGTAGATCGTCTGGATCGCATCGGTGTCGACGCCGCCGTACCACTTGCCCGACTGAGCGGCTTCGAGGCCGATCGCGTCCGCCCGCGCACGTTGCCGGCGGCGAGCGCGTGGGCACGGGCGAGCTCTTGCCCCGACATGTCGCTCTTGAGGTCGGCGTCGAGAGTTGTGCCATACCGACTGAGGTAGATGGCTTCGAGCTGCTTGCGCTCGTCGGCGGTCTTGTTGCGCAGCGCGCGGTAGATCTCCTCCTCGTCGGTGCCCGCCCGCTCGATCGACGCCCTGATCGCCGCTGCATCCGCTGCGAGCTCGTCGCCCGACATCAGTCGCGTGCACGATCCAGCTCGGCGTCCTAGAGCTCGTCTTCGAGCTCGGCGTCGATCGTCGAGCCGTGCACGTCCCGGTACCAGAGGTCGAGGGCGTGTCGCTGCAGCTTCGTCAGCCCGGTGAGCGCCGCGTACAGCTTCGACTCGTCGGTGCCCCACTGGTCGACCGACGCGTGGAACTGGTTGCCGCGCTCGACGATCGAGACGTTCCCGCCCTCCGACTCCGCGACAGCGGCCACGGCGGGCCACTGATCGGGTGGCAAGGCCTTCAAGCGTGTGCGGAGCTCCTCGGTGAGTCGCGGCTTCTGGACCTCGGTGATACGCACCCGCATGCCCGCCGCGACCGCGTCGAGCGGATTTCGCGGCGGCGGCTTCGCGAAGTAGGTCGTGACGATCGCCTGCTGCGCCTTCGACAGACCGCCTATTGCGGCGACGGCCCTCATCTCCGCCTCCGACCGCGCGCCGGTCGTGATCCCGGCGATGAATGCCAGGTCTCCTCGCAGATCGGCACGAGCAGGGCGGTACGCGCCTCCTCCCACGCCAGCGTGCGGTCGTCGGCTTCCTTGCCCCACGAGCGAATCCGGTCCCAGAAGCGATCCCACGCGCTCCCGCGATCGCCGATCTCTCGCTCCGCCCAGTTCTGAAGCAGCAGCACGGCGTAGTTGCGAGCGCTCGTGATCGCCCCGCGGTTCGCCTTCGTCGCGTCCAGCGCGGCCTTGCGCAGCACCCCGAACTGCTGGCGCACCTCGTTGACCCGAGCGATCGTCCACGCCTCGGCCGGCGTCGCCGGCGCGGGCCGAAGGCGGTGGGGGCGGCGGTGGATCGACGGCCTTCGGTGGCGTTGTCGCAGGCGGAGTCGGTGCAGGCGGTGTCTTCGCAGGTCGGGCCTTCTTCGCGCCGGGGGTTGGCGGCGGCTCGGAATCCTTGCGGATGCGCTCGGCGACCTGTCGCGCGACGTGTTGGTACGCGCCGGAGTACGCGACCTCCATCAGCTGGAGAGAGCGAAGCCGGTCGTCGCCCTCCTTCTCGTAGCGGATGTCCTCCGGAGCCAGTCGCCGATTGACGCGTGCGATCAAGCGGTCGCGTTGCTGGCGGATCAGTGCGGGCGACGCCCCGCCGCTCGCCTCGAGCAGCTTCGATCGACCGCGGCGTCGGCTCCTGCCTTGGCTCCCGAGATGCTGTCGGCGGACTTCTTGCCTTCCTCGCCGACCTCTTCCTTCGCCTTGGCATGAGCTTTGTCCCCGGCGGCGTGCTGCTGTTGCTTGGCGAGCTGGACCTTCCCGTCCTTGTCGAGCGTCGCGGTGTGCAGCTCATCGAGATCGATGCCCGACTGCGTCGCGATGACGTCGACGGCTCGCGTGATCGCGTCGCTCACACCGGGGAGCAGCTCGGCTTGGCCGAGTTGGGGCAGCTCGAACTGCAGTGACTTCCTCGGGTACATCGACTCGCGAACGCCATTGAGCAACGCAGCGCTGTCCACCGGGACGCTCGATCGGAGGCGCACGAGCACGCCCGTGATGTCGGCCTTCGTGACGCGCGGTGCGGGCGGTGCATCGGGGCTCCCGGGCTGCGGGACGGTGCCGAGTGTGAACGCGCCGTTGATCGCAGGAACCGGCGCGACCTTCGCGCCCGCGGCCTTGACCTTCGCGAGCTTCCCCTTGCCCTCGCGTCCGGCCTTCGGCGGCGGTGGCACCGGAGTCATCACGGTCGTCGATCCCTCGGGCAACCGCAGCCCGACCTGCGCCTTGAAGGTCACCGGCTTGCCCTTGATCGTCGTGTACACGTACTCCTGCAGCAGTGGCAGCACCTGCTGGGGGAGCTGCTTGCCGAGCGCCGCCGTCACCGCGGACTCCGCCTCGGGCATCGGGAGGGGAGGCGGGGGCGGAAGGCTCTCCGGCAGCGGCGGCGCTTCGGGAAGGTTGCGCTTGACGTCCTTGACAGTGCCGGCGCGCCTCGTGCCCTCGCGTTGCCGGACGCGAGGACCTTCTCTCGGACCGGCGCGGTGGCCACCTCGGGGTCGACGGGTGGTGGCGCCTTGATCCGTTGCCCGATCGCGCCCCGCACGCGGGCGCTCCATGCGCCGAGTCCCGACGTGTCCGCGGTGTCCGCTGGTCCCGCCTCCGGCCCGGTTGTCGCGGGTGCCGATGGCGCGGGCGCCGCTTCGGGTGCTCCGCCGCCGCGGTGCGGCGGCCTCTGGAGCGGGCGGTTCGGTCGCGGCCTCGGCCTCGGTGCCGGCCTGCGACCGAGCGGTTCTCCCGCCGCGGCTGTCGGCGTCGCGGGCTCGAGCGGACTCTGGACGGCCGGCGCTTCGAGCACACCGGTGGCGACGCCGGCCACCTCGCCGAGCGCGACGGCGAGTGACATCGGCATGAGAGGGGAACGAGCCGTGCCCACTCCCAGAGTGCGCCGAGGGCCGGGGAGTCCTCGCCGATAAGGCCGGCGAACACCGTGCCGGGCAGCGGAAGAGGCGGCGATGGTGCTACGTCGATCGGCGAGCGCGCCGGCGTGCGCTCATCGGGTTCACGCGCCGAGCGCGACCGAGCGTCGGGCCCGGCGTCGATCATCTTCGACCGTTCGTCGCCGTTCCGAGCAGATCGCGGGGCACGAGCCGCGCTTCGCGCTGGACTGCCGCGCGGCCGCCTCCCTCAGATCGGCCATTCCCAACGACGTGCGTCCGCGTGGTGGACGGCGAGTGCCGCCGAGCGGACGATCGCCGCGATCGCGGCGCCGGTGAGCTCGAGCTCGGTGAGCGCATCGAGATCGACCGGCTCGTCGAGCGTGACCGGCGGCCCGAGGACGAGCTCCCACATGCGGCGACGCTCGGCCGGGCCCGGCCTCGGGAAGTGGACCAGATGCTGGAATCGCCGGGTGAACGCCTCGTCGAGGTGATCGCGCAGGTTGGTGGCGAGCACGACCAAGCCTTCGTAGCGGTCCAGCCGTTGCAGGAGGTAGCCGACCTCGAGGTTGGCGTAGCGGTCGGCGCCGCGGCTGATCTCGCCGCGGCGTCCGAAGAGCGTGTCGGCCTCGTCGAAGAACAGCACGCAATGCGACCGACCCGCCTCGGTGAAGACCGCGTCGAGGTTCTTCTCGGTCTCGCCGATCCACTTCGAGACGAGCAGCGAGAGGTCGACGACCATGAGGTCGAGCCCGACTTCCCCGGCGATGACCTCGGCCGCGAGCGTCTTCCCGGTGCCGGGATCGCCGGCGAACAGCGCAGTGATGCCGGCGTTCCCGAAGCGGTCGAGTCGCCACCGCTCCGCGACCTGTGGCCACGCCCGGAAGTCCTCCGCGACCTGGAACACCCTGCGTTCCTCGGCCTCCGGGAGCACGAGCAGCTCGCGACCGCGGCGCGGCGTGAGCACCGACGCGAGCCGCATCGACCGGTGTCTCGACACCCGCGCCGCCAGTTGATCGACGGTCGGCCGGCTGCCGTTGAACGCCCACGATGACGCGGTGCGGTCGAGTGACGCGACGGCAGTGACGTCGTCGGGCGCAAGCGTGAACCGCGCCGCGAGGTCGCCGACCTCAGCCGTCGGCAGCCGAGGAAACGCTTCCGCCCACGCCTGCCTCAGGTCCGCGCGGCTCGGTTCACTCGCGTGCAGCTCGGCCATCGGCCTGGCGGCCCACACCGCGGGCAGGCGCAGCGACTCGCGCCCGATCAGGACAGTCGGTGTGCGCGATTTCGTGAGCAGCGCTTCGAGGTGCCGCTCTCGGTGATCATGGCCGTCGACGTCGTCGCTGTCGATCTCGCTGTCGAGGTCGATGACGCAGATCGTCTTGGCGATCGCGGCGCGCTGCAGTCCGATGGCGGCGTCCGTCGCCGGAACGCGCACCCGCGGGAGCCCGCCACACAACGCGGCGCACACTGCATCGGCACCGGACCGACTCGCGCCCCAGATGCCGACCACCTGCACGAAGCCCTCGGCCACCGCGTCGGCGAGCGCCTCGAGGTCGGCGGGGCTGATCCCCGGCGGCAGCGCGGCGATCGGTTGCGAGACGGGAGGCAGGCCGAGGAGGCCGAACTCGACCGTGCTGCCGATGAGCAGCTCCACCACCCCGTGAGCGGGTCGCAGCATGGGGCCGCCGATGCGATCGGGAGGAGTCACCTCGACGAGACCGGTGGACCGGACAGTGCCGAAGGGGCCGGCGGCCTCGCAGGAGAGGCGTTCGTGCTCCGGCGACGTCGCCACGAGCCGAGCGGCGAGCCGCGGCCCGGGCGCCGTCGCCTCGAACGAATCCTGCAGGTACGCGTAGAGGCTGCCGAACGAGGGATCGAGGCAGGGAGCTGCGGTGAGCAGCAGCAGCTCGATCTCGAGGTCGTCGAGACCGTGGTCGCGCAGGCGCGGGGCAAGGCAGCACCACTCCCGCTCGGTCAGCGTGCCATGCCAGACGAGCGACGACGTCCTGCTCCTCGTCGGAGAGCGCGAGGCCAGGACCGTACGACGGCCCGCCGTCGGTGAATGCCGTCGCGGTGGCGAGCAGCGCGCGTGCGTGCTGTTCGGTGATCGCGATCGACGCGAATCGGCCGGGCTCGCGCTCCGCTCGCGCGCTGCCGCGACTCGACGATCGACCTCCCACGCGATCGCCCGCGTCAGCGGACCCAAGCGGGTGCGGAGCTCGACCAGCGCGAGCTCGCCGGTGCCGTATACGCCCGTGCCGGGGACGCCCGTTCGCGCGTTCACCGTGCGCTCGTTCACCATGTGACCAGCTCCCAGAGGCCGCCGGGCGCCCACGGGATCGGCCACGCTTCGAGGAGCCCGGCCCGGCGAAGGTCGAGCCACCGTTGGCCGCGCGGCACCCCGATCGTGACTCGGTCGCCGACGACGACCTGCGCTTCGAGATCGCGAAGCCGTTCGAACGCGAGGGGGACGTCGGCCTCCTCCCCCCAGAGCTCCTGGCCGAGGCTGCCGATCGCGGTGCCGACGATGGCGCCGAGGTGGCGCTCGAGAGTGGGAGCGTCGAGTCCGGGGAGTCCCCGGCGCGGTGTGAACAGGTCGATCAACGGCGCGAGGGCGTCACCCTCCCGCACGACCGGTTGGCCGAGTTGCGCGAGCACGGCTTGCAGCTCGGCGTCGCCTTCGATCCACGCGATCGGAAGAAGTCCGGCCTCTTCACCGCAGATCCGCTCTTCGCCCGCGGTGGTCACGTTCACGTCCGACTCGCTCGCGCGCCCCTCGACGTAGAGGTCGACGAGCGCGGCGCGCCACGTGGGCGCGACGACGTCGGCGGCGGCCGCGAGCTCGGTGAGACAGACATCGACCTCGTCGCGTTCGAGCCCGGACGCGAGGCGCACCGCGTCGAGATCGCGTTCGGCGCGGGCCCAGCCGCGCCCCGGCGGCTCGAGCACCTTGCCCGCGACCGCGGCCGCGAACACGTGCGCCGGAGCCACGACTCGCGTGGCCGCGAGTGCGGCCGCTGCCGGCTCTGTGAATCCGAGGCGCACGAGCTGGATGAGCGTGAGGAACGGCAACGCGGGGACGAGGGTGGGGCCGACAGGTGTGATCGCAATGCTTCTCGGCGCCACCACAGATGCGTTGGGCGATCGTGTCCCGGGCGGTTGAGGTCGCGTGTCGTGGGATGTGACGTCGGCGCTGCGCGGCGACAGCGCTCCGGCCCGCCACTTGTCGCAGCAGGACACCCATCGCGGACCTGTCGGGGAGGTGGTCGCCCGCCGCGGCGATGACGGCTCCGGCGACCAGGAGGACGCGCAGCGACTCGTCGGTCTCCGTCGCCTCGGTGCCGGAATCGGCGAGCACGACGTCGGCAATCGCGTCGATCGCTTCCGCGGAGACGGTGCGGGTGTCACTCGGGAGGTCGAGGCTCGCCTGCACGAGCGCGTCGGCCCATGCACGCACCACGGGGGTCGGGAGCGATCGCAAGATCGCGAGCAGCCGTCCGGACCGAGACCAGCGTCCGAGCGTGACTGCGAGGGAGGGCCAGCCCGACGTGAGGCTGGTGCGCGCCGACGGCATCGGCTCGGATGGTTCGACGAGCAGTGGCGCTTCGCTCACCGACGAGGTCGAAGGAGCGGCACTCGCTGCGGCCGCGTCCTGGACCTGCGCGACGAGCGCGGACGGCTCTCGATCGTCACGCGACCGTCGGGTGTCACGTGCAACGTCACCGGCTCGACGACGTGACAGTCGGTGCCGTCCCTCAGCCGGACATCTGCGGCGACGTCGGAGAGAGCGGCCTCGATCGCGGCGAGGATCCGCGGCAGGTACTCCTCCGGCTCACCCCAACTCCAGCCGCCCTGTCGGCGGACTCGCACGGAGCAACGGCGTACCCGCACGTGCGTCGGGGCCGTCGGCGAGCTCACCGACCTCGCCTCACACCGTGTAGAAGAGCGGGTTGCCGGCGCAGGCGATCAACCGATGGGTGGCGCCTGGGGGCGGGGCCACGGTCGGCTGACCAGTGCTGCCGAGCACGTCCTCCACCACTTCGAGCTCATCGCCCGCTTGCCACAAGCACAGACACTTGGTCCCCGCCGTCCCCAAGCTCGTGGCGCCCAGCGCTGCCATCGCGCCCGCGAAGGAGACCGGAGGGACGCCGTCGACGACGCGATACGCGGTCGGTCGGGTGAGCACATCGGTGTCGAGCACTGCGGGAGTTGCCTTCAGCACCTCCTTGGTCACAAAGACGAACTTGCCCGGGATGCGAACCGTGATCGCGGTGCCTCCGGTGAGGTCGTCGACGGTGGGAGAAAGCTTCCCGGCCGCGACCGCCGACACGACGTGACCCGTGCTCAGGTGCAGAAGTGTCATCTGGGGATCGCTCATGGCGCACCGCCCCCAGGAACCGATACGACGACGAGGAAGTCGCAGGCCGCCGCTTCGTCGTTGCCTCCCGCAACACCAGGTCGGAACCACGTCCCTTGGCACGACACTCGGCGATCGGCGTCGACTTCGCATCTCACGGGCAGGAACAGCTGGCCGGCGGTCGGCGCCGCGGTCGGGTCGGGCAGGTGCGGCGTCACCAAGATCGACACCTCGAGCCCGCCGGAGTCGATCGTGGCCTGATCGACCCCGGCGGGAAGAGGCAGGACGGTGCCGTCGAACGCCGTTCCCGCGACGAGCCGCACCGAGCCCGCGGTCTGGACGCCGCTGAGCGTGCCCTTGGCAGTGACGTTGCCGGAGGAGTCCACGCTCAGCAACGCGGCGAGTGTGCCGCTGCCGTCGTGCGTGCCGAACGTGAGTGACGTGTCGGGTTTACTGCCGACGACGAGTGCGGGGATGCCCGAAGCCGCGGTCCCGCCGGCGCGGATCTCGACGCGGCCACTCGCGCTCGCGACGAGACCGGCTCGTGCTCCGGCAGCAGTCACCGACACGCCGTCGGCGCTCGTGCCGACCGCACTGAAGCGACCGATGGCGGTGTCGAACCGCACGAAGCCGACGAGCACGCGCCACGCTGCCGTCGCCCGGGCCGTCGGCGGGCCCGGGCACCGGTTGATCGGCGTCGGAGTCGCCTGGCCTTCCGAACTCCACTTCGACGACCTCTTCGATGCCACTCGTGCCCGCCCCCCCGGAGCACCGACTGGTCGAGCTCGTCGCGGTGACTGCGGAGTCGAGGCCTCGAACGAACACCGGGTGCCAGACGGACACGGTCTCGCCGGGCGCGAGGCGGGGGTTGGGGTTGTCGCCGAGGAACCGATCGGGAGACACGGGCTCGTCCGCGCCGAGCACGAGCTCGCGGCCCGTGCCGTCGATCGCGTAGCCCGCCGTCAACGCCACGTCCACGTACGGCTGGCCGCCGGTGGTGTTGCGAGCTTCCGTACGCAGCTCGAGACCCGCCGCGACACCAGGTGTGTGGAGGTGGCGCGCGTGTCGAGCGTCGCGGTCCCGTCCGGTCTCCTCCAGGGCGCTCAAATCGGCGGCCGCGAGGATGGCGCCGTCGTGGAACTGCGGCCGGGTCGTCATGCCGGTGAACCCGGCGTGAGCTTGTCGATCCGCTCGCGCAGATGCGTGATCTGCTCTTCGAGCTGGGCGATGCGGTCGTCGGGAGCGACGGTTGCGGCTGCCGTCTCGCTCATCATCGCGACCCCGAAGCCCTGCTTCGGCGCTTCGACGAACTGATCGCCCAGTGTCTCCATCAACCTGCGCAGCATCGGCACCTCCTCCGGCGGACGCACCATGAACAGCCCTTGTGCCGCCTGGTCGCGGAGCAGGTTGACCTCACGCTCGCGGACGATCTGCCGTTGCGCCTGCGGCCGCTCACCGCATTCGTCGTCGGGGCAGCAGCGTCGTGCGAGCAGCGCGCGCAGTGCCTCCACGACGGGGAACCAGTACGCGAGGTTGCGGGGACTGTTGATCCAGTGGCGTTCGAGCGCGCACACCTCCACGACCTCGCACCGATCGACCTGCACCCGTGCGATCGGCACTCGCGGGTCGGTGCACGTGCCGCACGGCGGGTTCGCGTGCTTGCACAAGCAGTGCGTGAGGATCGAGATGTACGACCGTGCGAGGTACGACACCTCGCCGTAGGACTTCTCGTCGAGGACGTCGAGCTTCAACGCCGCGACGCGTCGGTACTCGGCGCATCCTGATCGGCCGAGGTCGACGAACCCCCTGAGCACGTCGTTGCGGATCATCGCGGCCTCGCGGCGTAGACCTGCGGCGCCTCGGCCTGGGTGAAGCCCTGGGCGAGAAGCGTGCGTCCCTGGTCGTCGATGTCGGCGAGGTCTGCTTGCGCGTCTGCGGTGGTGAGGATCCTCGTGGCCATCGCGCGCTCGCTCTCGTCGAGCATCTTCAGCTCGTCCGACTCGAGGACTCGGCGGGCCAGGTCGCGGCTGCGCTTGCTCAAGAGGTCTCGACGAGTCGCGTTGATGCCGAGCGAGCGGGCGCGACCCTCATGGGCCGCGGCGTCCTGGGCCAGCACGGCGACCGAGCGCCCGAGGAGGTCGACCGTGTTCGCGACGGCGACCGGGCCGCCCTCGAGCCGATCGAACTCCTCCTTCCGCGGGATCGCGACCTCGGCCTCGGCGATCACTCCGCCCTGATGTGCCTTGGCGAGCTGCACCACCCTCGTCATCGCAGCGGCCTTCTCGCGGACCTTGCGGTCGTCGACGCCGAAGCACTCGCGGAGCTTGTCGATCACATTGGGCTCGAGCTCGGGTGCCTCACAGCTGAGCTCGAACCGGTATCCCTCGCGGACGCGGGAGAACTGGCAGTCGCCGACCGCGCAGTCGTCTTGGTCGTAGGGCGCAACAGGATCGGTCGGTTCCTCTGAATAGAGGACATTGAGCACGTACGTCTGGCAAGGCTGGTCGTCGCACGGCTCGCCGCAATCGACGCCGGTTCGGTCACGCAGCTCGCGAACGAGGGCGAGAACGTCGAGCGTCTCGGGGCAGCTCACCACGATGTCGTTGCCGCAGCAGTCGAGGGCGTACCCGGGCTCGACCACCACCGACCCGACGTCACACGGGTCGCAGGTGACATCGAGCCCGCACACCACACCGTTGCCGAACACAGAGCGGTTCGTGAGCCGTCGCTTCTCCACGACGTAATCGGTGATCGACTGGAGGTCGTCCTCGGTGAGCAGCATCCCGCCGAAGAACTGAGGGCGCACCGCGGAGGTGCCGGCAGGCGTGCCCGTGCAGGTGCAGCCGGCGCCGCATCCTCCGCTGCATCCTCCGGCGCCTCCGCACCCGCACCCCGAGCGCCCCGTCGCCTGAGCCTTGCTCATGACGGTCATCGCTTCTCACCTCTTTCCTCTACGTAGATCCACGAGACGAAGTCGCCGCCTTCGATGCCGTCGCCCGACTTCCGGGGTGGGCAGACCCGCTCGGGCGCGCCGCCGAGCGGCCCGTACTTCGGGTCTCCCGCCAAGGGCACCCCGCCGCCGATGTGGTTGCCGTCGAGGGCCCGGCAGCACTCGTCGAGGATGAAGTCGCCTCGAACCGTGATGAGCAGCCGGTCGCCGTACTGCAGCGTCTCGGAGGTGGTGCGCGCGTAGGTGAAGCGGTCCGTGTACTCGTCTTGGGGGAGGCCCACGAAGTGGCCTTCGATGTTGTAAGTCGAGGCCGATCGGCCGGCACCGGACTCGATGCCCGTGAGCTCGACGACCCCGCGCGTCAGCGTCGCGACCCGGACGCGACGCGAGAACCAGAGCTGGATTCCGTCGTCGAGCAGCGCGTTGGCGTCGTCGCGCGAGTACGTCGCCCCATGCACCCAGTTGATGCCGACGATCTCCGACAGCTCGTGCAGTGCCAGCGCACGGCGGCCCGCGACGTCGAGTTGCTCCTCGCGCAGCGGCTCGCCTGGCTTGAAGTCTCTGATCGCGACGAGCTCGAGGCAGGCCTCGTCGCACGCGCCGCAGCACGGCTCGCACGCGGGTCCCTGACTCGGACGCTCGAGCGTCGCGCAGATCCGGTAGGTCTCGAGGATGCGACCGTGCTCGCACTCGGGTGTCGGTTCGCATCCGCCGGTGAGCAGTGGTCGCATCGGGTCGATCGGCGTCTCTTGGAAGCAGAGCGTGAGGTAGACAGTCGCGGGCTGCTCGGTGAGGCGCTCGAGCACGCGCTTGTCGAGCAGACGGTCGACGTACACCGGACGCGGGTGGCGAACGACGATGTCGTTCCCGAGGCAGTCGAGCGCGGCACCCGGCATCACGATGACTTCTGCGACCGTCGGGTCGGTGTCGCACTCGTCCTGCGGCTTGCGCGGGGCGATCACGACGTCGAGACCGCACACGAACCCCCAACCGTGATGCAGGCGGTTGTGCAGCCGAGCCTTCTCGCGGTGGTAGCTCTGCTCTCTCCGCAAGTCGAGCGCGCCGAGTGGCTGGCCGTGGAAGTAGCGCAGCCGCGCGAGCTCGGGGATGGCCCCACACCCGTCCGCGCCGTCCGCGCACCCGCAGCCGCTCGGCTTGTTGGGACGTTCGGGCAGATGCGGGTGCGGACCCGCGTGCGGCGGATACGGCGCAGCGGGAGCCGGGGGCGGCGCAGCGGGAGCCGGGGGCGGCGCAGCGGGAGCCGGGGGCGGCGCAGGGGGAGTCACGGACATGGCGTTCCCTCCGATGGGTGCCGGGGGTTGACGATGGTGGAGACGGTCTGGCGGCCGACGAGCGCGAGCCCTCGGGCGCGGCCCGACGCGACGACGCCGTGACGCCCCACGCCCATGCGCCCGACGACCGCCGGCGCGGGACGGGACAACGTCGTGTCGACGCCCACCCGAGCCAGACCGGTGACGAACCCCGTGGTGCCCCGAGCGACGGCGACGGTCGTCGCGATGTGGGCGGGGGATTGGCTGCGCACGACGCGGCTCACCAGCGCGGTGTCCACGCGGCGGCCGGCATCGTCTGCGGGGGGGAGATTCACGATGACGCGGGAGGCGTTGGCGCGGACGGCGTCGAGATCCGGGTCGCCGCCGGAGACCAACCGGGCGCGGCCGAGGCGTGACGTGCCGAGGCGCACTCGGGCCGTCGACCGACCGAAGAGACGCATCCCGCCGACGCGCGCAGACCCGACCGCCCCCCAGGGGCGATGCGCGCCGCGTTCCTCCAGCCAGGCGCTGACGCCGAGGGCGACGCGAACGTGTCGAGCAGACCCGACGGGGTGCCCCGGCGCCGGTGCAGATCGGGCGCCGCGGCGAGAAGTGCGCGCCTGCGCTGTGGCGGCATCTCTGCCTCGAAGCCGATGCCGATCAGCGACGCAAGCCATCCGAGCGCATCGTTCGGCAGCGCGTCTGCGTCGAGCAGCGCGCCGCGACGCGCGATCGTGTCGTCGACCTGTTCGAGCCACGCGTCGAAGACACCGAGGAATCGCTCCGTGAAGTCGCGCGCTCGTGGGTCCTCCGAGTAGATCGCCGGAAGGTCATCGAGGCCGCTGTGGCGCGGAAGGTCCAGCCGGATCCGGTGCAGGGTCGGGCTGCGACGGCCGTCGCCACGAAGCTCGACGCGGACGAAGGCCCACCGCCCCGGCGGCGTCCTCAGCATCGTGTCGAGCACACCTGCGCCGACCTCGAACCAGTCCGTCGGATGCGGCTCGTGGCCCTCCGGTGACCCGTCAGTCGTAGCGACCTCGACGCGCACCTCGGTCTCAGGAGGCACGTCCGCGTCGATGCGAACCCGGTGCCACTCACAACCGGCGAGTCCCGAGTCGAGGGCCACGCTGCGGTAGGTGCCCGACGCCGCGAGGTGGATCAGTGGCTCGTCGGCGATCGACGCCACGGCCTGCCCGAGCCAGTCGAAGCATCCTCGGTGGGGGAGGCAGAACCCGCTCGGTCCGCTCCGCAGTCCCGGCACACGGGTTCGCGGCAATGCCCGATCGGCCGGCAGGCATGTGTCGACAACTCGGCACACGAGGCCGCTGCGATCGAGGAACGTGAGCTGACCGCCCCGAGAGACGACCACCACCCCGTCGCCGGTGATCGCGACGCCGACCGCTCCCGCGACACGCGCCTCTCCGACAAGGTGTGCCGTTCGCGCGTTGCGGATCTCGACGCCCATGCCGTGCGCGAGCAGTGTGACGACGACACCGTCGCCCGCGGCGAGCGCGAGGACCGGTCGGTCGGTGCCCCACGCGACGAACTCGACGTCGCACGGCCCGAGCCGGCGCACGCCGAACGGTCCTCCGACCCACCATGAGCATTCGTTGCAGTCCCAGGCCAACAGGTCGGGCAGGCGATCCTCGGCTGTGGTGCTCCCACCGGGGAGTCCGTCGAGCGTCAGGGCGCCGTCGACGATCGTCACGCCGGCGAGGCCGTCGCCCGGCCGCGGATCCCATCCGGTGAGCCCGTCGAGCAGGCGGAAGGTCGGAGCGATCGCGGTCACCCCGCCTCCCCCCGTCGCGACTCGAGGACGTGTCCGCCCGGCCAGACCAGCTCGTCGGATGCGAGCACGACGTCGGTGCACACGGGTAACCGGCGGTTGCCCGCTCGGAACGAGAGGCTCGAGACCGCGTGGAGGTGGGGCACATCGGCGAGCAGCACCCGCACGAGAGCGTCCCATCGCACCGTGCCGCCGAAAGACCAGCCCAACCCGTCGCCACCGGTCAACGGACTGAGCCAGCTGTCGATGCGATCGCGGGCGCTGCTCTCCAACAGCGCGAGGTCGGCGCCCGGCGCGCCGACCAGCAGCGCCGTCACCGCGACCTCTCGATACACGGGTGCGACAGTCACCACGGTGGCGCCGGCGACCCCCGTCCGTCGCGCGAGGTCGTCGGCGACTGCAGCGAGGAGCTCGTCGGTCGGGATCGGCGGTGTGCTCAGGTCGGTCGACCGGGGAACCACCAACACCGTGACCGTGCCCGGTGCCACTGCGCCCGAGGTGCGGACATCGCGTGCAGCGAGGCAATGCGCGCGGGCGACCCCACCGCTTGCCGTGTCGAGCGCTGCAGTCGCGTAGTCGGTCGCCGCGACGGCACGCCCGCGTGAGCGCACCGTGGCTGGGCCTCGAGCCAGGAGCTGCGTGGGCGACTCGGCCGGAGACGCCATGCTCAACGAGAGAACCGTGGCCCCGGTGAGCCCGGGCACGCTGCGGTCGGGCGCAAGGGTGTCACCCACCTTCGGAGGAGCTTGGCTCGTGCCGCCCGTCGCATAGCTGCGCGCGACGACGTTGCGGTAGCCCGCAGGGATCGCGCGTCCAGCGCGTCCGTCACCGAACGTCAACACGCCCGTGGCCGGATCGAGCGTGAACACTCTCGCGTCCGGCCTCGCGGTGGCAAGGCTCTCGACCTCGTCCCATTGCGCCGAGACGTCGCCTTCGACGCCGAAGGGGTCCGTTGCGGTGTCAGCGATGTCGAGGAGGACCGATCCGGGGATGACTGGCACTTGAGACAGCCGGTATCGAGACCGCCCCGACGCGCGGCGTTCGATCGGCTCCGCGACTTCACCGCGCACGGTTCGCATCGCCTTGACCGAGACTCCGTTCGCGGTGACGCTTCCGAGCGAGGACGCGACGGGGAACGTTCCGGAGGCGAGGCGTGCGCGCAGCCAGTACAGGGGTTTGTCGCCGTCGCGACCCGGCAGCGTCGACGGAGTCCAGCTGCGCGCGCGTGTCTCGCGCGCGCAGCACGATGACGCCGTCACGGGTGAGGCCCCGCGTGTCGTCACGCTCGACTGCGAGCTCCTCGGGGCCGGCGCTCGTCAACGCCTCCCATCGAAGTGCGGGGGGCGGATCGGCGGTCACGGTGATGGACGCGGAGCGCCGTGGCGCGACCGGGAGCGGGAGTCAACATCAACGCGAACGTGATGAGGCCGCCCGGTGGCACGGTCGAGGCGACGCCCCACCACAGCTCCGCGGGAGGACGGCGGCGCCGCCCGAACGGTGGCGCACCACCGAGGTCGGCTGCGTCGTCGAAGACGGTCAGGCCGTCGCTCAGCACCGCGACCGCGGCGACCGTGCCGGGCACCGCCGTGCAGCCATGTTGGGTCTCGAGCACCACGCCGGCAGCACCGGCGGGGGTCAGGAAGGCCGACCCGGAAGCGACATCGACGAGGTCCGGCGCGCGCGGGGCGAGCACGACACCCACGAGTCCTTCGGCCACGCCGGCTGGTCGTGGTCGCACGCCCGCGACTTCGATCTGGGCGAGCGCCAAACGGCGGGGCAGCCGGTTGAGCCGCTGCGCGACGGCGGCCGCGACTGTGCCGTGCGCGCGGTGCAGGGCGATGCCAGGGTCTCGAGGGCTGAGGTCGGTCCACTCCGGCACGAACGCCGAGACGCGGGCGGCGACCTCCGCGCGCACCGCCTCGCGCGTTCGCGGGAGCAGCTGGGGCTCGACGCCGCCCGGCACGGGCGCGGGCACCATCGTGAGCTCGGGCTCACGCTCGTCGCGGCCCCAGGCCCTCCTCGGCGCGTCCGTCACCGGAGACCACCTCCGTCGGGAAGCGCGGCGGTCCAGGTGACGGCCGCGGATTCGAGCCAGACGAGGTCGCGTGGCCCGATGACGAGCTCGGCGCAATCGGTCGCGTCGCCGTCGTCGAGTGCGACCGAAAGCGACGTAACGGTCGCCTCGACGCCCACCGCGCGCCCGGCGACCCCGATCAGCTCGGAGGGCCGGATCACCCCACCGAACGGCCAGCCCTTTCCCTCGGCGCCACCCCGGAGCGGGTCGAGGTGGCGTCGAAGCGCGGTCTCGACTTGCTCGGCGACTGCGTCGTCGCGTGCGGACCGCGTGATCGTCAACCAGATCCGTACGGCGTGGTACGGCGGCGGCGCGACGAAGACCTCTTGCCCGAGCAGCCTGCCTCCGTCGAGACGTTGCTGCACCGCGGCGAGTAGTCCCGCGTCGGGCTCGGGTGCCAACGTCCACAGCTCCACAGCCGAATCGCGGTCGACGTCGGGCACCACGGTCACGGTCAGCGCCGACGGGATCTCGACGCAGGGGAACCCCGGGTGGTGCCCCGGACTTGCATGGGCACGCGCGACCCCGACGCCTGGAGTCGAGGTCGCGAGGTTGCACGCGTCGGCCGTCGTCACCGTGCGGTCGGGGCGGACGAGCTCGTCGGCCGCGCGCTGGCGTGCCAGCTCGATCGTCTCCGCGTCGGCACCCCCGGTTGCCGGCATCGGGTTGGTGCCGACCACGGCTCCGCCTTCCTGCGCCCAACGCCCCGCTCTGCCGAGGTTGCCGGACGCGCCGTGACCGAGCGCGTATCGCGCCTCGACGGGCGCTCCAGTTGCGGCGCGAGGGACGCGCCCCGAGAGACCGTTGCCGAAGCGGAGCTCTCCCCGCTCGCGGTCGACGACGAAGACGCGGTCCTCCGGCGCGGCGCCGACGAAGCTCGCCACCGACACCCACACGTGCTCGTGGCCATCGGCCTCGGTGACGAGGAGCTCGACTGCTCCCGGCTCGTCGACGAGCGAACCGGCGGAGCCCTCGATGCGAAGGATCTGATCGGGTAGCGGCAGCAGCGCGGCGAGCTGGTCGGAGAGATCGACGACGCGTGGGGACCCGGTGTCGCGCGGTCGACCGCGTTCGCGTGCGCGCTGAGCACGGGTACGGGTTCCGCGTACTTTCCGGCGACGACGGTGGCTCGCAACCGGCAGTGGTGCGCGCCCACGTGATTCCACACCGAGGGCCAGGCAACGTGGACGATCCCCGATCGTCGAAGTCCGCCCGTGTGATCGGTCACGCTCACGCGCTCTTCGGCATCATCCGGGCCGATCGCGACCCATTCGAGCGTCGCGGGAGGCGGGACATCACGCGCGCTCGAGTCCCATGCGGGCGCCACGACACCGCGGACGATGACCAACATCGTGAACGAACGGTGGACGACCCGAGCCCCGTCGCGCTCGAGCAAGAAGTCGATGTGGTCGCCGGGCTCGTGCAGCGATCCAGCGGCGGACACTCGGTGCACGGGGAGCACGTCGACGTCGTCGTCGAGGCTGAGCTGCCTGCCCGCCGCGTCGTCGGTGAGAGCCATGGGTGTTCCTGCGGGCAGCGAGACGACGGTTGGCGCTGAGAGCGAGAGCACCGTCACCGCCGGCTGGGCGGCCATTGGCTCGGCGAGCCCGAGCAGGCGCAGCCCCGCTCGCACGACGTCGTCCGTCAGCTGCTCGGCGGTGAACAGGCGCTGTTCGAACCGCCACGCGAACAGCTCGAGGAGGGTCACGCCCGGGTCCACCGGGCCGTGCAAGGTCCACTCGCCCGCGGAGGCGCCCGGAAGGTCGTCGAGCGCGAGCTTGAGCAAGTCGACGAACGTGAGGTCGTCGATGACGAGCTCCGTCGGCAGGATGCTCATGGCAGCCCCCCGGGACGGCTTAGGTAGAAGGGGAAGACCACCGACGTGCGCGTGTTCGTTCGCCGCACCGTGTAGGTGACCTCGATGGCGACGACCTCCGGTCGTTCGGGATCTTCCGTGACCAGCACGTCCTCGAGCCGCGCCCGCGGTTCGAAGTCGCGAACCGCGTCGCGCACGGTGGTCTCGAGCAGTCGTCGGTTGCCTTCGGCGCCAGGAGCGAATACGAGGCTCGGCGCTTCCGTGCCGAACGTCGGTCGCATCACACGCTCCCCGGCGGCGGTGGCGAGCAGGAGCATCAGGGACTGCGCGACGTTGTCGTCCCCGTCGACGTAGCGCAACGACCCGCCCGCGTCGGGAAGGATCGGGAACGCCCAGCCGCGGCCAACGAAGTCGCTCATCCGATCGTCACCTTCGCCGCGCCGGAGACGATCGCACTCGTGTCGAGGTCAGTCGGGTCGTTGCACGTGCGCACCGGATCGCCGACCCGAGCTGCAGCCTTGCGGTTGATCGTGACGGTCGTGGAGCCCTGGCTGACCGTCCCCTTGTTTGACGGCGGCGACTGAAACGACACTCCGGGGGGCATCGGCAGGTGCGATGGGCTGTTGGTGGCCACGGTTCCGACCACTGCCGCCGCGGCGCCCTCGATTGTGACGTCCGGCGACGCGTCGGACGTCAACGTCCCCGAGAACACATGGCCGGGGATCGGGGTGGGAACGGAGCCGGTGCCCGACGGCACCATCACGATGTGCGTGTCGGCGCCGAGCACCGAGTCGTTCAATCGGGCTGCGGATGCACCCATGTCAGTTCCCTCCCTTCGTTGCTTGGCCTGCGTCAGTTGAGAGCGATGGTCGATCCCTTGACCGTCACGGATCCGGTGGCCTCGATCGAGATGTCGGTGGCCTTGAGGGTGATCTTCGAAGTGGCCTCGAGCGTGAGCTCGCCGCTCTGCTCGTCGAGCTCCACAGATGCGCCGCTCTGCGTCTTGAGCGTCACGATCTGGTTGGTCTCGTCGAAGCGGAGCTCCGAGCCGTTCGGCGTGAGGAGCGTTCGCACGTCGCTCGAGTCGCTGCGCGACTCGGGTGGCTGGTCGACCGGGCTGTAGAGGCAGCCGATGACGAGCGGCCACCGCATGTCGCCGTGTGCGAACAGCACGAGCACTTCGCCGTCGACCTCCGGCACCCAGGTGCTGCCGTATCCGGGGCCGGCATAGAGGTGGCTCACGCGCGCCCACTCGCGATAGCCGGACGCGTACCACGGCAGCTCGATCTCGACTCTCCCGAGGTCCTCGGGGTCGTTCGACATCCGTGACGATCCCGATGACCCCGCCGTGGATTCGCTGGTCGGTGCTCTCGAAGGACGTCCGCGCCATCAGATCCTCCTGCTGACGTCGAACTCGGTGAGGAAGCCCTGCTGGTTCAGCACGTGCGTGACCTTCGTGACGAAGTACGTGCCGCTGAAGCGCCGGCCCACTCCTCCGATCTCCACGTTCGTGCCCGGGCGCAGATCGGGGAGGCCGATGACCTTCCCGTGGCCGGTCAGGAAGCGATAGGCGCGGTCGGAGAGGATCGCTTGGGCGACCTTGAGCGCCTCCTCCTCACTCGCCACGGGGCGATCGACGATGACTTCGCGCTTCGCCTCGCTCGTTCCGCCCATCGTGGCGGCGGCTTCCGGGCCGTTCGTGTTGTCGATCTGCGCGACGCCGGGCGTGTTCGCGCGCGTCGCCGTCTGGCTGATCTTCTTCTTGGTCTTCGGATCCCAACCTCGCACTGTCACGGACTGAACTTGGTCCCCGGCGGCGAGCACGGGCTTGAACTCGATCAAGCTCGGTGGAATGTCGGTGTTGCGCATGCCGCCCCACGCGAGCGTGTAGGTCGAGATCGGCTCGGATCCTCGTCCGTCGGTGGGGCTGACGAAATGCAGCACGTCTTCGCCCGTGTCGGGGTCGGTGCGCATGAACACCTCGAACGAGTGCAGCTTGGCGCGCTCCTTCAGGAACGTCGCATCATCGGTGTTGCGCTGCACGACGAGGTCGTGGACCGGCCCTTCGTCCGTCACCTTGACGCGCAGGTTGTGGCGTTGGGCGATCTTCTGCGCGATCTGCGAGTCGGTGACCTTCTTGTAGGTCACTTCCTCCGCGGGTGGCTTCGACGACTTCAGCCGCACCATGCCGTCGAGGGCGCGGACGGTGAGCGTCGGCGGTCCGTCGGCGAACTCGGGCGTGAGGGTGCTGATGTACCCGCGCATCATCGAGCGGGTGCGATCGGCGTAGCCGAGCTTCACGTGCACGCGGCTGCCCAGACGGAGCTTGTCCGCGTCGGACCACTTCAGGTCGTAGGCGGTGTCGTCGAAGTTGTTGAGCTTGACCTCGGCGCTCGTCATCTCGTTGAACGTCATCTCGATCTTCAGCTCGAGCACGTCGCCCTTCGACGCGGGGTCGAGCTCTTCGCCTTCGATCTCGATGGCGAACTCGGGCGCGTAGTAACTCTCTGGAAGGCCTTCCTTGCGAGTGGCCGTTGCGGTCACCGGCGCGCCTCCTCGAGACGTGGAACCGTGAGCACGACACCGGGCGACAGGCGGGTCGGGTCGGTGATCGCGTTGGCGATGGCGAGCTCCCGCCACTTCGACGGATCGCGGTAGACCGCGGCCGAGATCGAGCTCAAGGTCTCACCGGTGCGCACGACGTAGCGCTTCTCGACGTCAGGCGAGGTGTTCTCGGTCTCGCGCAGCTGCACTTTGACCGGTCGGTACTCCTTGAGCTTGACCGCGAGCTTGGCGCGCAGCGGCTTTCCGTCGATGTGGAAGAGGGTGTAGGTGATGTCGAGGGAGACGAGGACCCCGCGAAAGATCTGTTCCGCCCAGATGAAGTCGAGGATGGGCGGCGCGTGGAGCTTCTCGTCCCGCTTGAGAGCCCGCTCGACCGCGTTGACGTACTTCGTCCGGACGTTCTCGAGCTCGCCCGAGGTGTCGACGAGCAGATCGGTCGTCAGCACCCGGGCTCCACCGCGAACCCACTGCAACGGAGGGGACTCGAGGCCCGGGATCGGGATCTCCGCGAAGGTGTTCTCCTTCGAGATCTTGTACTCCGACGGATTGAAGTGCAGCGGGATCGTGAACACGTCCTTCGCCGGCTCGACGATCTGCAGCTTGGCTTCCGCGAACTCGCGGCCGAGGAAGTTGATCGGGAGGCTCACCACGACCCTCCCGGTTCGAGCGATCGATCTTCGGCCGCCTGCGCTGCGTCGAGGTGGCCTCGATGCCTGTTCGCGTCATGGCGCGCGATGTGCAGCGCGAACAGCTGCGCGAATACCGCCTCGTCGCGCGCGTGATCGGCGTCGAACAGGATCCGGAGGTCCTCGATCGTGATCATCAGCCGACCCTCGGCGGTGTGATCGGAACCTGCAGCAGTCCCTCGTGGGCGATCTCGATCGACTCGACGGCCACCGCACTGTCTCCGCCCTTCAGCTGCGGGCCCTTCCAGCCCGCGGCGAGTCCGCCGCGGAAGATCCAGCCGAGCGCCGGCATGCCGCTCGCGGTGAGCAGGATGATCGCTCCGTCACGGCGAGCCCCGATCGATTGGGTGAGGCCGGCCTGGTACCAGAAGAAGAGGCCGGGGTCGCGCACCATCCCGCGGCTCAGCACGATCTTCGGATAGGTGTGACGCACGGGAAGCTGATGCACGTAGTCGTTGCGACCGCCCTCCGGATGCGCGAGCACCTCGAGATCCGCGCCGAGCCCCGTGACCTCACTGAACTGGCCCGCCGCGATCAACGTGATGAGCGCGGATTGGGCGAACGGGAGGTAGGCGTCGCTCGGGTCGAGCGAGACGAGGAACCGGAACGCCGGGAGGGGATCCTCGATGGAAGGGATGAAGGTCATTGCTCGACCACCTCGAGCAGACCCTCGGCTCCCAAGGTGAGGCGCAGGGTGATGAACTCCATCGGCGTCGCGGGCGCGACCTGGATCTCGCACACGACGCGGCCGTCGTCGATCTCATTCGGCGGATTGGTCGTCGCGTCGCAGCGAACCCGGTAGGCCTGGTCCGGGGTCTCGCCTCGCAACGATCCACTGCGGAACGCCTCCATCAGCACTCCGCTGATGGCTCGAGTGACGCTGAACCACAAGATCTCGTCGTTCGTGTCGAACACGAGTGGCTCGGCGACGCGCCTCACTGCACGCACGATGCGGTGCACGAGCCGCCGATGCGCGATGTACCGACCATCCCCCGGGTCGAGTGTGCGCGCGCCCCACACCTCGAGCCCCCCGCCGATGCGTTCACGGACGACGTTCACGCCTTCCTCGAACGCACGCTCTTGCAGAGCAGTCGGTGTCGGCGAGGCCAGGTCGACCGCGTCGCTCACGAGGGCGTTCGCGGGGCTCCAGCCCGAACCGCGTTCCCGGTCGATTCGAGCGAGGACACCACAGAGGTGGCCGACCGAGTCGGTGATGGGGTAGCGGTCTGGTCCGCGACCGGCCAGGTCCGCGCTCCGGAGCCAAGGAAGGTACGCGGCGACGGCCCGCTGGTGGCCGGGGTCGGTGACTGCCGCGCGCAGCCCGATCGCGCCACGTGGCGAAGCTGGCCGCGTCGACCACGGGAGCCGACACGACCGCGAGTCGGTCCTGCGCGCTGGCGCATGATGCGGCGAGCGTCGACAGCACCGCGTCCTGCGCCGCCTCGGACACCTCAGCGAACCCCGGCACGCACACGAGAGCGATCTCCTCGATCTCGGCCTGTGCCTCGATAGCCGTGCGCAAGGCCGCCTCGTCGAGCGCCGGCTCCGTGCCGCCGTCGAGCACGACATCCCACCCGAGAGCGGCGGGGCCTGGGTTGCCGGACGTCGCCGTGATGCTCGTCGACGGCCCGCAGAACTCGGCGGTGATCGTGCCCGTCGCGGCCACGGCGGCGATGAGCTCCTCGGCGTTCAGACCCGCGCGGCGGAACGTCGCGGCTCGAGGTGTGTCGATCGTGATGTCGAGCTCGGCGTCGCCGCCGAACCCGAAGGCGCGGTAGGTGAGCCGCACCCTGATGCCGTTGCCCCACGCTCCGGGGCTCGTCGCGGTGAATCGCAGCCCGCTCCCGGGAAGTGCGAGCCGCGCCGGCCCATTCGCCGGGTCCTCGGGAGCGAGCCCGACGCTCTTGGTCGCCGGCGTGCCCCCACACCCCGCTCGAACGATCCACGCGACCTCACCGCCGTTCGCGACGTACGCCGCGAAGGCGCGTGGCACGGTGCCCGATTCCCAGCCACCGAACGTCGCGACGAACGCCTGGCGTCCCTGCACTCTGACCGGCACGCCGAGCGGGCCGCGTACGGTCGATCCGACGAAGCAAGCGACGTCGTTGCGCAGCCCTTCCTCCCGAGGAGGCTGGGCCGCGCTCGACGACGCGGTAGCCGGGCAGGGTCGTGAGGGACATGTCACGCGTCCAGGTACAGCTCTTCGACGCAGATCTCCACGGACTCCATTGCGATCTCGTTGTTCGCTGCGTTGAAGGTCGGGCCCGTGTACTTGCACGGCCAGCCCGCGGAGAAGTTCCAGCGCATCACTTCGGCCTTGTTCTCGTCCTGGAGGATGATCGAGCCCTCGGCGCGTTGCACCTGTCCGTCGAGGGCCTTCTTGATCCAGTTCCAGAACTCGACGTGGCCGGTCGACCCGCGCTTGCACGTGAGGTTGGTGTGCGTCGTCAGCCCGGTGATCTTGCGGACCGTGTTGGGCTCGTTGCCGTTGCGGTACTCGATCGCCTTGATCTCGAGCTCGAGCCCGCTGATCTCGCTGAACGCACCGCTGACGGCGCTGCCATCGTCACTGACGCCGGTCACGATGACTTGAAAGTTGTGTCCCGGATACGGGTCGTTCCTGATGACGGTGGGCATGGTCGCTCCTCGCTGACGGTCAGGCGTTCACGGTCTCGAGCGTCTTTTGTTGGATGCGGAAGATCACGAACTCCGCGGGCTTGACGGGCGCGATGCCGATCTCACAGATGAGACGGCCGTTGTCGATGTCGTCCGGGCTCATGGTCGAGCGGTCGCAGACGACGTAGAAGGCCTCGTCTGCGGTCGCGCCCTGCAGCGCGCCGATTCGCCATTGGGTCATGAGGAAGCGGCTGACGGATTGCCGCACACGCGCCCAGAGCGGTTCGTCGTTCGGCTCGAAGACCACCCATTGCGTGGCCTCGTCGATCGACTCCTCGATCATGATGAACAAGCGACGCACACTGACGTAGCGCCACGCCGGCGCCGACGTGAGGACGCGTGCGCCCCACACGCGGTTGCCGCGACCGGGAACGCGCGCAGCACGTTGATGTTCTGCGGGTTGAGGATGTCTTGCTCGCGCTTCGAGATCGCCGACTCGAAGCCGCGAATCGACCGGATGACCTCGTTCGCAGGTGCCTTGTGGACACCGCGGGCGATGTCGGTGCGCGCGTAGATGCCCGCGAGGAAGCCCGACGGTGGCGCCGTCACCTCCTCGCCGCCCGGGCGAGGATCGCGGATCTTGACCCAGGGGTAGTAGAGCGCCGCGTACTTGGTGTCGATCAGGCTGCGGAATGCCTCGACCTCCTGCACGCCGAGACCCGGTGGGCAGTCGAGGATGGCGAACCGGTCGGCGAGGGTCTCGCAGTGGATGATCAACGCCGAGCGCACATCGACCGACCACATGCCCGGGGTCAGCGCGATCGCGACTTGGTCGATGTCCTCCAGCGCCTGGATCCCGGTGCGTTGCCCGGGGCCGAGGTCCAGTCCGACGAAGTCGTCGACGCCGAGGCTCGCCAGCGCGTCATCGCCGCCGCCGAGCGAGGCCCACGGCCCAGTCGAGACCGCCGGGAACGCTTGGAGGTCCGTGCCGTCGAAACCGGCGCCCGCCTGGGCGCGGACCAACCGCGACTTCGAGTTGACCTTGCGGGCGAACGAGTCGGGGTGCGCATCGTTGGTCAGCCGCAAGCCCGCGATCCGCTCGATCGTTTCGTCTCCGCCGGGCGGCCGGTAGCGCACAGTGAGGTCGCCCTCAACGACGCTCAGCGACTCGCCTTCGAAGTAGGTGTTGCCGGGGTTGGCGCTCAGCGTCACCGTGCCATCCCCTACCGCGACGACCGTTCGAATCTCTGCGCCGGCTGCTCCCTCGAGCTGCACGAGGGCATCGGGATAGAGCCGGTCCGCGCCGCCGACCGCGAGCACAGCTGCATTTACGGCCGGACGCAGCTTCAGGACGCGGGTGCCCGAGCGCACGACCGCGGCGAGGGCGGCCGCGAGTGTGAGCGTCACGTTCGTCCCGGCGGCCGCGACTCCGCTGACCGCGACCGCATCCCCGGTTCCCACCCTCACGCTGAAGCCGGGCGGCGTCGTCGTGTCGAGGCCGGTCACCGGCGCGACCGTTATCGAGGTCGCTCCCGCTGCCGCGTCCGCGGTGGTCGTCGTTGGAACAGGCGCACCACTGATGCTCGAGGCGCCGAGCGAGAGCCGTGCTCCGACTGACGGGAGGAGCCGAACGCTGAGGTCGTCACCCCACACTCCGGCGCTGGCCGCTTCGATCGTCAGCACCGCCAAGGTGGTGTCGACGGGGAGGATGACGGCCAGGGCCTGCCCCCGTGGCGCCGCGAACCCGGCTGCCGCGCTCAGGCCGACGGACTTGTCGCGGTAGTTGACCGAAGCGACGGTCACCGTCCCGAGCACCGAACCGTCGTCGCTGACCACATCGAGCGCATTGCCGTTGGCGATGCCGACGACATGTGAGAGGCCGATGGTGGTGGAAGTCGGCGCGACGTCTGTCTGCACCAACGCGAAGAGGCCGCCGTTGAAGGCTCGGCTCGAGGCGACCGCGCCGCCCGGTTGCACGCGTTGGAAGTACATGCGCGCGCCGCCCTCGTCGAAGAATGCCTTGACCGACTCTGCGGCGCGCCAGTACTGACCGTCGTCGCCCCACACCGACTGGGTCGCCTCGTCGGGGATGTCGAGCGGACCGCCGTAGAGGCGGAGGAAGTCGCCATAGCTCGTGATCAGCTGCGGCGTGATCGGGCCCTTGCGGGTCACTCCGACGGCGCCCGCTGTGCTCGTCGCGACCGCCGAGATTGGCTGGGGTCCGGCGTCGATCTCTTCGACGTAGACGCCTGGGCTGAGGTACTCGGGCATGCCGTGCTCCTTCGTCGGGGATGTCAGGTCAGCGTGAGAGTGGGAAGGGAGCGGAGGTCATCGGGAACCACGATCGCGATCGAATCGGTGAGCACGCCTTTGTCGGCGTCGACCTGTGTGGTCCCGCTGGACCAGCGCAGCGGGAGTCGGAACCACCCGTCGGGCGTCGTCCGGGCTTCCTCGATCACGAGCCGGGCGCCGAAGGTCTCGATGACCCGAACCCGCGCGCGATCCACGGGATCACCGCCGCCGTCGACGACGCGCCCCGTCAGGAGGGGTGTCGAAGGGCTGAACGCGTAGTCCGGCGCAGGGAAGAACGAGATCGGTTCGATCGTCGGTACCGGCGGCGACTGGTCCGTCCAGATGGGAACCGTGGTCTCCAGCGCCGGCTTTCCCGAGCTGGTCTCCGCGATCGTGTGGGGCGCATTGCACGAGACCCTGACGTCGAACGTGCCTGCCGAGCCCCATCGCTGCCCGTCCGAGGTTCAGAAACCCGAGATCGCCCTGGGACGAGACCTGGTGGGCATGGCGGAGGGTGACCCAGGCGCTTCCGACCTTGCGTTCGAGAACGACGTCGACCTGCGCTGGCGGCCGCCCTGTGTAGGTGTCGCGGAGTCGCAGCCACAAGGGAGTGGCGGCGCTGCGCGTCTCGACGCTGCTCGGTTCCAGGCTGTGCAGCGTCATGACGTCAACCCCGCTCGCACGCGACGACTCAGCACCGGGTCGGCGTCAGCCGAGATCTCGGCGTCGATGTCGACGACGCGCACCTCGTAGTTGACCGAGAGCCGGTACGGCTGGCCGATCGCCCACCAGACGCGCGCTCGATCCTCCAGCTGCATGGGAGCGAGGCTCACGCGCAGCTCGGTCGGCATGCCTGCGAGCGCGCCGACGAGCTCAGTGCCGTCGATGACGGCGTCGTCATACATCACCTGGAGGACCCGGCCGAGGATCTGCTGCTCGGTCGGACGGTCACCGCCCCAGGCGGTGACCATGTAGTGCAGGCAGAGGCCAAGTGGCTGCTTGCGAACTCGCACGGTGCCGCCGACGAGCTCCGTCGTCTTCGGTCGGTTGCGCGACGTCGGTTCCTCCAAGACGTCGTAGAGGAAGAGCGTCGCGCGCGGCGGTGTGCTCGTCGGCAGCGAGGCGAGGTCGTGCAGCTCGGCAACCGGTGCCGGCGGTCCGAGCGTGCTGAGTCCCGCCGTCAACCGGTCGCGGAGGGTCTCCGAGACCGAGGCGAGCACCTCCGAACTGGCCACGAGCACACGGTGACGCCGGGTCGTCACGCCGCCGTCACGCGCGATCGGACTTGCCCCAGGTCTCCACCCCGGGTGGCGCCGCGGTCACGCATGCGCGGTGCCCGGCGTCACGGCACTCGGCGCTGTGGCATCGTCGTCCCGCATGAGCACGTGGTACCGCTACTCGTTCGACGATCGGCTGATCGTCTTCTGGGGCGTCTTCGGCGTGCGTCGAGCCACGGACGGCGTCACGCTCACCGATGACGGGCAGCTGCGGGCGACGTTCGGCTTCTTCAAGATCGAGACCCCGCTGCAGAACGTGACCGGAGCCCACATCACCCGGCACTACCGCTGGTGGACGGCGGCCGGCGCCCGGGGCTCGATGAAGGACGACGGGCTCACCCTCGGGACGAACGCCGACGCCGGTGTCTGCATCCACTTCCGCGACAAGGTGCCTTCGCGGCTCAGCCGCAAGGGGCACTCCGCGCTGACGGTCACCGTCGAGGATCTCGAGGGGCTGGCGAGCGCGCTCACCCCCTGACGCCCGGCGGCACGTCTGTTGACGGCTCATGGATAGCGTCGATTCATGGCAGCGACCTACGACTCGATCGGCGTCGGGTACGCGCAAGTGCGCCAGCCCGATCCCCGCATCGCGAAGCAGATCGCCGCGAGCCTCGGGAGCGCTCGCCGGGTGCTGAACGTGGGGGCCGGCGCGGGGTCGTACGAGCCGGCCGATCGCGTCGTCGTCGCACTCGAGCCTTCGCACCGCATGATCGAGCAGCGTCCACCCGAGACGAGTCGGCTCGTGATCCGCGGGATGGCGGGCGAGCTGCCCTTCCCCGACCGCTCGTTCGACGCGGCGATGGCACTGCTGACCCTGCACCACTGGCCCGACCCGGTGGCGGGGCTGCGCGAGATGCGGCGAGTGACAACTGGGCCCATCGTCGTCTTCACGTTCGACTACGCGGTGCACTCAGCGCAGTGGCTCGTGACCGAGTACCTCCCGTCGATGCTCGAGCTCGACACCGACGTCCCCTCACCATCGGCGATCGCTGACGCGCTCGGCGGTGGAGAGGTCATCACCTTGCCTGTCCCTCACGACTGCACCGATGGCTTCTGCCATGCATGGTGGCGGCGGCCCGACGCCTATCTCGATCCCTCGGTGCGCGCCGGGATCTCCGGGGATCGCCCGTCTGCCCGCGGCCGACGTCGAGCGCGGCATGGCACGGCTGGCCGACGACCTGAGCTCGGGTGCATGGCGGGCCGCGCACGCAGACCTGCTCGACCGCACCGAGATCGACGCCGGCTATCGACTCGTGGTGGCGAACCCCGGATTGTGACTCGCAGGAATGTCCCACCCCCTCCCTAAGGTCAGGTGAGGGAGGCTCGACCGCACAGGTCCTCACATCAGCTTCGGCAATTTTCGGAGGACCTCGTGATGACCACGACACTGCACGCGGTGCACGGCCTGGTGCCAGGCAAGCGTGACCGCACGAACCTGCGCACCCTGAGCGACGCGATGTCGTTCTGCCTCGACCAACGGGCCTTCGGCCCTCGGCGGCTGCTCCTCGCGTTCGCGAACCGAAACGGTCGCTTCCGCGGGCTCGCGTACACCCGCCGTCCCGACCCGCCCGAGGCCGCGCTTGCGGGGTGCATCGAGTACTTGGGGCGCGGGGCGAAGGCCGCGATCGCGTTCTGTGACGAGCCGGTGGCGTGGGGTCCGCCTCCCGATGACCTGGCCGAGAGGTTCGGCCTCGCGAGATCGATCGCGGCGTCGTACGGCATCCACCTGGTGGATTGGTTCGCCTGCGACGACGAGGTTTTCCGGAGCAGCCGGTTCGCGCTCGATCCCGCGAGCGAGTGGTGGGATGCGGCTTGACACGTCCGGTCAAGTCGTACTAGTGTTCGATTTCTTCCCCATTGATGCTGGTCACACGTGTTGACTCACGGCTCTGGGGAAGGGGTGCGGATGGACGTCCGGAAGGCGACATCGCTGTTGCAGGCGGTTGCCGCGGTCGATGAGTCGAGCACCCTCCCCGAGGTCAAAGCAGCCGTGCGGGATCGCGGTCGATTGATGGCGATGCTCGAAAGCGAAGGTGTGCGCTTCGCCGGGTTGCTTGCCGCACGTACCGGATGTCCCGACAAGGCGTTCGGCGACGCGGCTCGGTCCTCGCAGCGTGAGGGTCGCAGGATGAGGCGGAGGGGTGACACCGCCGCGGCGGTTCCCGTCTTCGGCGAAGCGCTCGCGAACGGCGACGTGAGCGGTGAGCACATGGATCTGATGGGCGCGGCGCTGCGTGGTGCCGAGGGCGACAAGCGCAAGAAGCTCGTCGCGAATGCCGACGAGCTGCTAGCGGTCGCGAAGTCAGCGACACCCGACGAGTTCGCCCGGCGTCTGCGCGACGAGCTCCGACGGCTCGACGGCGACGACGGCAGCGACAAGCTGAAGCGTCAGAAGTCTGGGTCGAGGCTGTGGCACAAGTCCGACTCGGTCACCGGCATGGGGAAGATCTGGATGCAGATCGACCCGCTCGCGTACGCGAAGTTCGTCGCGCGCAACGACGCGATGGTCAGCGCGCTGTTCGCCGAGAAGGTGCCCGAAGGGTGTCCGATCGATCCGGTCCAGAAGCAGGCGTTTCTTCGGGCGATGGCGTTCATCGCGGACCTCAACGGCGAGGGGCCGACGATGGGACGGCCCGAGGTGATCGTCGTGCTCGATGGCAGCGCTCTCGACGACGACGGTCAGGCGGTCACCGATTGGGGCCTGCCGGTCGAGCTTCCTCGGTCGGTGCTCGAGGATCTGGTGCCCGAGGCCCTGGTGACGCCTGTCGTGGTGAAGGGCGGCTTCGTGGTGCACGCGCCGGGCCGGCTCGACCTCGGGCGCTCCACGCGGCTGGCGAACGCCGCGCAGCGTCGGGTGCTGCGGGCGCTGTATCCGAGGTGCGCAGTGTCCGACTGCGAAACGTCCTTCCGCTACTGCAAGATCCATCACGTTGTGTGGTGGCGTCACGGTGGGCGCACCGATCTCGACAACCTGTTGCCCGTGTGTGTGGCGCACCACACCGAGCTCCACCGCGATGAGTGGGACATCAAGCTCCAACCCGACCGCACGCTCACCATCACCCGGCCGAACGGCGATGTCATGACCTGCGGACCGCCCAAGCGGGCGCCGTGAGCGGGGGGTTTCCCGATATGGCTACAATTGAATTCAGCAAAGTGGCTACAACCGGAGGAACCTCAGGTGGAGGTCGGTGTGCGCGAGCTACGGAACAACCTGAGTCGCTACCTCGAACGAGTGCGGGACGGCGAGGAGGTCGTCGTCACCGAACACGGGCGCGCCATTGCGCGGCTGCTGCCTCTCAACGGCGAGCGGGTCATCGACCGGTTGGTTCGAGAAGGCAAGGTCACGCCGGCTGCATCTCCGAGACGCCCGTTGCCCAAGCCGGTGAAGGCGAAGGGTCCGGTCTCCGACCTCGTGGCGGAGCAGCGCAGATGATCGCGTACTTCGACACGTCGGCGATCGTGCCGCTCGTGATCGACGAGCCTGGGTCGGAGCGCGCCGGCTCGCTGTGGGAGAGCGCGGATCGCGTCGTCAGCGTGCGGCTCGTCTACCCGGAGGGTCGGGCGGCGCTGGCCCACGCACATCGACTCGGCCGGCTGACATCTCGCCAGCACCGCGCTGCGGCGTCCGAGCTCGAGGCGCGCCACGACGAACTTGACCTCGTCGACATCGACGACGACCTCGCTCACCGCGCTGGTGACCTCGCCGAGACACATGCCCTGCGGGGATACGACGCCGTCCACCTCGCTGCTGCGTTGACCATTGGTGCGGAAGAAACCGTGCTGGTGACGGGTGACCATTTTCTGATAGCGGCCGCCGGGGCGGTGGGGCTGCCGACTGCGCTCACGGCGCCGTGAGCAGAAATGTATGTATTGAGTAGGATAAACGTATGACACAGCGCGAGCGGTTGTCGGCAACGGTCGAAGCGGACTTGCTCGCCGCAGGGCGGGCCGCGGTCGGCGAGGGGCGAGCCGAGAGCGTGAGCGCGTGGGTCAACGACGCGCTGCGGCTCAAGGCCGATCACGATCGGCGCATCCGCGCGCTCGATGACTTCCTCGCCGCGTACGAAGCCGAGCACGGCACCATCACTGACGAGGAGATACGCCAGGCGACTCGGCGCGCCCGCGTGGGCGCCGTCGTTGTGCGGACCCGGGCGTGACGATCGTGCTCGACGCCGGCGCGTTCGTCGCGGTCGAGCGCTACAACCGCGACATGGTTGCGCTGATCAAGCGCGAGCGGCTCGCCAACCGCATCCCGCTGACACACGGTGGCGTCATCGGACAGGTGTGGCGAGGCGGGCTGGGGCGCCAGGCGGTCGTGGCGCGGCTGATCGCCGGCGTCGACGTTCGGGCGCTCGACGACACGCTCGGACGACAGGCGGGAGTGCTGCTCGGCGCGGCTCGGGCAGCCGACGTGATCGACGCGGCGATCGTGCTGCTGGCCGAGGACGGTGACGAGATCTACACGTCGGATCCGAAGGATCTCCGGGCCCTCGCTCGCGCCGCGGGCATCCACGTCGACCTCGTGAAGATCTGACCGGGCATGACAAAGTCGTGAGATGACCGACGCCGCAGTCATTCGCTACGAGGTGCCGCTCCCGAAGGTCGCGCGGATCACCCTCGATCGTGCCGACACTCGCAACGCGCAGGACACCCGCTTGCTCTACGAGCTCAACGACGCCTTCGACCGCGCCGCGCGCGACGACGACATCTCGGTCATCGTGCTCGCCGCCGAGGGGCCGCACTTCTCGTCAGGGCACGACCTGCGCGAGCGCGACACCGCGGCGGCGATGTCGGCGTTCGAGACCGTCGGCACCTGGTGCGGATTCGGGTGCGCCGGCGCCGAGGCGCAGATGGCGCGCGAGAAGGAGATCTACATCGGCTTCTCGGAGCGGTGGCGCAACATCCCGAAGCCGACGATCGCCGAGGTGCGCGGCAAGGTCATCTCGGGCGGGCTCATGCTCGTGTGGCCGTGCGATCTCGTCGTCGCCGCTTCCAACGCCGAGTTCATCGACAACACGGTGGCGATGGGCGTGTGTGGCGCCGAGTTCTTCAATCACCCGTGGGAGGTCGGCGTGCGCAAGGCGAAGGAGATGCTCTTCACGTCCGACGCGGTGTCGGCAGCGGAGGCGAAGACACTCGGCATGGTCAACCACGTCGTCGACCCCGACGAGCTCACCGAGTTCACGATGGCGCTCGCCGCCCGCATCGCCGAGAAGCCGCTGTTCGCGCTGAAGCTCACCAAGGAAGCCGTCAACGCCGCACAGGATGCACAGGGTCGCGTGCCGGCGATGCAGACGTCATTCGCACTGCACCAGGTCTGTCACAGCCACAACATGCAGGTGCACGGGATGCTCATCGATCCGTCGTTTCTCCGGAAAGCGTGAGGCGTTCGAAGTCACCCCTCCCGAAGGGATCGGGACGGCAGATGAGGTCGGCCACCAGCCCGGTCCATCCGGTCTGGTGGGTTGCACCGAGGCCCGATCCGTTGTCGCCGTGGAAGTACTCGTTGAACACGATGTTGTCGCGCCAGCGCGGGTCGTCTTGGAGCTTGGCGACCCAGCCGTGGCACGGACGGCGGCCGTCGGGGCCGCGCAGGAACAACGAGATCAGACGGCGGCGGAGATCCTCGGCGCAGTCACTGAACCCGACGGTCTGGCCGCTCCCCGTGGGGTACTCGATCTCGATAGTCGAGCCGAGCGCATGGGCGTTGCGCTGCAGGCGCGCAGCACGAGGTAGTTCACCGGCATCCACACCGGGCCCCGCCAGTTCGAGTTCCCGCCGAACATCCCCGTCGTCGACTCGGCGGGCTCGTAGTCGACCGAAACCTGCGTCCCGTCGAGGTCGGCGAAGACCGGATGCTCCTCGTGGTACTTCGAAAGTCCCCGCAGGCCGAACGGCGAGAGGAACTCCCGCTCGTCGAACACCCGCGTCGAGCACGCGAACGGTGTCCCCGGGCGGGATCACGCCGATGACGACCCGGTCGGCGTCGGGCATCGAGAGTCGCTGGCCACGTGGCGCGACCGCCTCGCCGTCGAGCCGCTCGAAGAACCGCGGCGAAGCGCTGACGCAGCGCGCCCCCGTTTCCCAGGGCGTCGGGTTGCAGCACGACCGTCGCAAGAAGGGGCAGCACTCCGACCAGCGAGCGGACCTTGATCGGCACGGTCTGCCCGTCAGGTCCGTGGTACACGTCGTAGAAGAAGCCGTCCTCGTCGTCCCACAATCCCTGCAAACGCATCGCGTCGACGATCAGGACGAAGTGCTCGATGAACTTGAGCTCGATGTCGGTCCACACGTCATCCCGCTCGGCGAGAATGCGGGCCATCTCGAGCAGCGTGAGCGCGTAGAACGCCATCCAGGTCGTGCCGTCGGCCTGTTCGAGGCGGCCACCAGGGGGGAGGTTCGAGCGGTCGATCGCGCTGATGTTGTCGAGGCCGAGGAAGCCGCCCGCGAACACGTGGTCACCCTCGGGGTCGATCCGGTTCACCCACCAGGTGAAGTTGACCAACAGCTTCGGCAGCAACCGGGCCAGGAAGTCGTGGTCGCGGCGTCCGTCGATGTCCCACACGTGCAGCGCCGCCCACGCGTGCACGGGCGGGTTGACGTCACTGAAAGCCCATTCGTAGGCGGGGAGAGCGCCGTTCGGGTGCTGGAACCACTCGCGGCACAGTGCGAGCAGCTGGTACTTCGCGAACGCCGGGTCGAGATGGGCAAGCGCGACGGTGTGGAACGCGAGGTCCCACGCCGCGAACCACGGGTACTCCCACGGGTCGGGCATCGACATGACGTCGCGCGCGTCCAGGTGCATCCATGCCGCGTTCCGGCCGAACCGGCGCTCGGATGGCGGCGGCGGCTGTGTCGGGTCGCCGTCGAGCCAACGCCTGACGTCGTAGCGGTAGAACTGCTTGCCCCAGATCATCCCGGCGAAGGCTTGGCGGGCCACGAGCCGCTCGTCGTCGCTGGCGCTGGCCGGGATCAGCTCCGCGTAGAACTCGTCAGCCTCGGCGCGTCGCCGGTCGAGCACGGCGTCGAACCCGTAGCTGAGCGCGGTCATCGCCGGCGGGCGGAGGCGGGCCCGCACGACCTGGGTCTCGCCCGGCCCGACGGTGAGCGAGTACCACGCCGCGCACTTCGTCCCCGTGCGATCGGGGTTCACCGTGGCCGCGCCGGCAACCACATGATCGTTGATCCCGTCCTTCGGGAACAGGGGAGAATCGGCCGAGCCGTAGAGGCGCGCCGTGTTGGTCTCGTTGTCGCAGAAGAGCAGGTTCGGCAACGTACCGTCCGACCCGGCGGCGACCTCCCAGACGAGCGCCCCGTACCGCGGATGGTCCACCGAGACACGGTCGGGTCCGGTGGCCCGCAGCGCCGGGCGGGCCTCGCCCTCGTCCCATGACCACGTGTTGCGGAACCACAGGTGCGGCAACACGTGGAGGGTGGCCGCATCGGGTCCGGCGTTGGTGACGCTGATCTGCATGAGGAGGTCGTCCTGATCGGTCTTGGCGTGCACGACGTCGACGACCCAGTAGCGGTCGTCGTCGAACACGCCGGTGTCCATCAGCTCGTACTCGGGCTCGCGCTGACCACGCCGGCCGTTTTCGGCCACCAGCTCCCCGTAGGGGAACTCGGCCTGGGGGTAGTGGTAACGCCACTGCAGCCACGCGTGGCTCGGGAGCGCGTCGAGATACCACCAGTGATCCTTCGCGTCCTCGCCGTGATTGCCCTCGGGACCGGTGAGGCCGAACATCCGCTCCTTCAGGATCGGATCGCGACCGTTCCACAAGGCCAACGCAAGGCAGAGCTCCTGGCCGACGTCGCAGATGCCCGCCATGCCGTCCTCACCCCAGCGGTACGCGCGCGACCGGGCATGGTCGTGGGGGAAGTAATCCCACGCCGTGCCGTGCGCGCTGTAGTCCTCGCGCACGGTTCCCCACTGGCGTTCCGAGAGATACGGACCCCAGCGGTACCACGGCGTCGCATCCTCGAGCCCGTCCTCGGGATGGCCGAACGACTCGACTCTCAGGCGCTCGGCGCTCGTCATCATCGGTCCTTTCGCAGCCCGTCCCTCGTGGACGGTATGTCGATCATCGTCCACGGATCACGGGGAACTATCCCGATTCGGCGCCCGCGAGCGCCGAGGTGCATCGTCCGCGAGTCCGGGGGTCGCCCCCTTCGTAGCCGCGGTCGGCGCCCAGTGGCGGCGAGGGATCTGTCCTGGTCACAGCCCTGTGTACACCTCTTGGTGTATCGTGGTGTCCGTGGCGAGGACCAACATCGACATCGACGAAGACCTGATTGCCGAGGCCATGCGCCGCTATGGGCTCCACTCCAAGCGGGCCGCGGTTGATCTCGCCCTGCGCCGGCTGATCGGCGAGGCGATGAGTCGCGACGACGCCCTGGCGATGGAGGCCAGCGGCTGGACGGGCGATCTCGCCGAACTGCGCCGCGACCGCGCTCTCGAAGCGTGACGCTGGTCGACACTTCCGCGTGGGTCGAGTTCCTCCGAGCGACCGGCAGCGACGCGCACCTCGCCGTACGGGAGCTCCTCGAACACGACACGGCGATCCACACCACCGACGTCGTGGTGATGGAACTGCTCGCAGGTGCTCGTGACGACGGGCACTGGGCACAGCTCCGCCGGCTCCTCGCTCGGTGCGAACACCTGCCGGTCGAAGGCTTGGCCGACTATGAAGCAGCGGCCGCGCTCCATCGAACAGCGAGGCAGGCGGGCGAGACAGTGAGGGCCTTGACCGACTGCCTCATCGCCGTCGTGGCTCTTCGGGCACAGATCGCCGTGTTGCACGACGATCGGGACTTCGACGTCCTGGCGCGTCACTGCGGGCTTCAGGCGATCCGAGGGTGACAGAAGTCCGGCGCCGTCACGTCGTTCCCGTAGATCCGACCGTGAAGGGTGGCATCCTGAGCCGGGAATCCAGATGAAGCTGCTGCACACCGCCGACTGGCACGTCGGCAAGACGATCAAGGGCCAGTCGCGCCTTGGCGAGCACAAAGCCGTGCTGGCCGACATCGTGCGCATCGCCGACACCGAGCGTGTCGACGTCGTGCTCGTCGCCGGCGACCTCTACGAGACCGCGGCGCCCAATCCCGATGCCGAGGCGCTCGTCCTGAAGACGCTGCTCGACCTGCGTGACACCGGGGCGCAAGTCATCGTGATCTCCGGCAACCACGACAACGCGCCCCGGTTCGAAGCGATGCGGCCGGTGTTCGCCGCGCTCGGAGTCACGGTGATGGGCGCACCGAGGCGTCCGACCGATGGAGGCGTGGTCGAGGTCAGTGGACGCGAGGGCGAGTCGATCCGTGTCGCGCTCGTGCCGTTCCTTTCGCAGCGGGGGATCATCCGCACCGAACAGCTCATGGGTCAGGACGCGGGCTCGAACATCGCGACCTACGACGAGCGCATGCGCCAGCTCGTCGCCGCGCTGTGCGACCCGTTCGCCGGTGACGCCGTGAACGTCGTCGCCGCGCACTGCATGGTGACGGGCGCGTCGCTGGGTGGCGGCGAACGATCGGCGCAGACCTACATGGACTACGCGATCGGCGCAGCGGCGTTCCCCGCGCACGCCCACTACGTCGCGCTCGGGCACCTCCACCGCACCCAGCAGATCGCCGGCGCCGCACCGATCTGGTACTCAGGTTCACCGGTGCAGGTCGACTTCGGCGAGCACGACGACCCGAACAACGTGCTGCTCGTCACCGCGAGCCGCACCACGCCGGCGGTCGTGCGCCCCGTTGCCGTCGCGGGTGGACGGCGCCTGCGGACGCTGCGGGGCACGGTCGATCAGCTCCGCGAGCTCGCTCGGGATGCCGACGAGTCGTTCCTCCGGGTGATCGTCGACGGCCCGACCCGAGCGGGCCTCGCCGAAGACGTGCGCGAGCTGCTCGGAGACGGCGTCGTCGAAGTGCGGCTGGCCCCGCCCGACGCCGACGGCTTGACGATCGCGCGGCGGTCGCGGCTGTCGGGGCAGACGCCGCACGAGCTGTTCGCCGCGTACCTCCAAGACGTCGGCGTCGACGACGCCCGCCTCACCGCGCTCTTCGCCGGGCTGCTCGACGAGCAGACGCACTGATGCGTCCCGTCTCGCTCATCGCCGAGGGATTCACGGCGTTCCGTGACTCGGTGACCGTCGACTTCACCGGTGCCGACTTCTTCGCGCTCGTAGGGCCGACGGGGTCGGGCAAGTCGAGCGTGCTCGACGCCATCTGCTTCGCCCTCTACGGCATCGTCCCCCGCTACGACGACGACCGGCTCGTCGCCCCGTCGATCACGCAGGGATCGAACGAGGCGCGGGTCAGCCTCACGTTCGAGCTCGGAGGATCGGAGTACGTGGCGACGCGCGTCGTGCGGCGCACGAAGACCGGTGGTGCGACCACGAAGGAGGCGCGGCTCGAGTGCGACGGGGAGGTGCTCGCCGGCGACGCCAAGGGGATGAACGGCGCGGTCGCCGAGCTCATCGGGCTGCCGTTCAACCATTTCACCCGCTGCGTGATCCTGCCGCAGGGGGAGTTCGCCAAGTTCCTCCACGACAAGCCGTCGGACCGGCAGGACCTGCTCGTCAAGCTGCTCGACCTCACGATCTACGAACGGATGCGCCGGCGGGCGGCCGCGCTCGCCGACGAGAAGCAGAACGAGGTGGCGCTCGACGAGCGGATGATCGCGCAGTACGCGGACTGCACTCCTGAAGCGCTCGCCGAAGCGACGACGGAGCTCGACACTGTCCGCGAGTTGCGCAAGCAGCTGGGCGACGCGGAGCCTCGAGCAGCCGAGCTGCAGGCCGCGGTGGAAGGAGCGGTCGCGGGGGCGCAGCGCGCGGGCCGCGTCGTGTCGCTCCTCCGTGAGGTGCGTGTGCCGCAGCCGGTGCGATCGTTGCAAGCGGAACGAGATCGAGTGGTTGCTGTCCAGCGTGAGGCTGCGGCCGCCCAGGAAACGGCCGCGGGTGCCTTGGTCGAGGCCGAGGCGGCGGCGTCGGCGCTGCCTGACCCTGCCGAGATCAAGGCCGCCCTCGACGCCCATGGAGACCTCGCGGACGCCCTCCGCACGCTCGAGCAGAACGACGCCAAGGTCGCAGCCTTGAGCCCCGAGCTGAGCGAGGCAGCGGCAGCGCTGGCCGAGGCTGAGCGGACGCGGGAGGAGCATGAGGCGGCACTCCACGATCACGTGCCAGGCGAGCTCATCGCTCGCCTGGTGGTCGGCGAACCCTGTCCGGTCTGCGCGCAGGTGGTCACGAAGAAGCCGACGATCCGCCGCGGCGATGCCGACCGGGCGAGGAAGGCGCTCGAGGCCGCCCGCAAGGCCGAGACGCGCGCCCGGGATCGGGTGGCGAAGGCCGAGAACGCGATCGCTGCGGCGAGCGGTGCGCGAGAGGCGCTCGTAGGGCAGCGCGCGGCGCTCGAGAAGCGGGTGAAGGGCAAGCCCGACACCGAGGTGCTCACTACGCAGCTCGCTGAGGCGAGGGCAGCGCGCGCCGCGGCCGACGCGGCGCGTCAGGCGCACACCGCCGCAGTCAAGGCCGAACGGAGCGCGGGCGACGCAGGCTCCAAGGTCGACAAACAGCTGGAGAGTGCGCGGCGGCAGTGCACCGCCCAGCGCGATCCACTGGTCAGCGAGGGACTCGAGCCTCCCCACGTCGAGGGTGAGCTCGTCGAGGCGTGGGACAGCCTCGTTGCATGGGCGGCGGACGCCTTGCCCACACACGAGGCGGCGAGAGACGCCGAGACCGAACGCGCGAACGCGGTCGGTGTCGAGTTGGTTGCGATGCTCGTCGACCTGCGCGACGCGGCCACGGAGGTCGGCGTCGAGGCCGACGACGATCCGAGCCTTTCGGTGCTCGGCCAACGCGCCGCGGTCGCCGAGCGTGACGCGACCGCCGAGCAGACTCGCATCACGAAGGGCATGAAGGAGTCGGCGAAGCTCACGAAGCGCGTCGGGGCGGTGCGCGACGAGATCGCGGTAGCGCGCGAGATGGCGCTGCTGCTGAAGTCGGACCGGTTCGAGAAGTGGCTCGTGAACGAGGCGCTGGAGCGGCTCGTCCTCGGCGCATCGGAGACGCTCGAGCTGCTCTCGGGCAACCAGTACGCGCTCGCGGTGAACGAGGGCAACGAGTTCGAAGTGATCGACCATCGCAACGCGGACGACCGGCGGGCCGCGAAGACGTTGTCAGGCGGTGAGACGTTCCAGGCGTCGCTGGCGTTGGCGCTCGCTCTGGCCGATCAGGTCGGCGCGATGGCGGCCGGCGGCGCGGCGAAGCTCGATTCGATCTTCCTCGACGAAGGGTTCGGGACGCTCGACGCCGACTCGCTCGACGCGGTCGCCTCGGCGCTCGAGACGCTCGGCAGCGACGATCGGATGGTGGGCATCGTCACCCATGTCCGCGAGCTCGCCGAGCGAGTGCCCGTGCGGTACGAGGTCGTGAAGGGTCCACGCACGTCGACCGTGACGAGAGTCGACACGTGAAGTTCTCCGTCGACCCGTGGGACGTCGAGTACGGCACGAGCGTCGAGCTCGCCGAGTCCGAGTCTGCGGGCACGATCGTCACCGAGATCGAGACGCCCGCAGAGGAGTGGCGGCCCGTCGATGCGCTCTCGGGTCTGGCCGCTGACTGCATCCTGTTCGTCGACGGCGTGCGCCGGATCGACGCGCGGGTGTGGATCGACGGCGATCAGCCCGGCATCTGCGCGTCGTACGCCGCCGGAGTGGTGCGGTGCGACGGCCGGGCCACGATCACTGACATCTCCGTCGCGCGTGGCATGTTCAGCACCGCGCCGACAGCCGCCGACATCGTCACGACCAAGGCGGAGTATCCGGCCCGCATGGCGCCTTCCTCCGACATCGCCGGGCTCATGCTCGCAGTGCACGAGCGCATGGCCGAGTGCGAGGTGCTGCTCGCAAGTCGTGCGGGCACCGCCGACCTCATCGTGATCGATGGACCGTTGCGGGGACGCGCGCACATCGACCGTGCCATCGGGTTCATCAAGAGCCACGCGGTGCGGTATCTGCCCGAGGAGCTGCACGCGATCGTCGGCACGCTCGCCGCCGGTCAGCGCACGCCGGTCTTCACGATCGGCTCGACGTGGAGCCGCCACGCTTGGTACCTGCGCCTGCCGGGACCGCAAGGCTCGCCCTGGTCAGGGATCGTGCGCTGCGAGTGCTCACCTGACCTGGCGCCCGACGCCGCGGTGGCGCTCGCGAACGTCACGAGCGCGGTGCTGCCTCGCTTCGCGTCCGAGCCTCACAAGGACACCCGCGCGCCGCAGAACCTGTACCCGATCGGCGGCCTCGAGCGTGAGCTCCGGCACCGGTTGGGCGATCAAGCGTTGCTGTTCCGCAGCCTCCAGCGAGCCGCCGCCTCCTGATCAGGCCAATCGCGCTGGGCTCAGAGGGTTGGCTCCGCGACCTTCGGTACTCGCAGCACCCGCCCTGACGGGAGTCGGTTGCTCTCGACCCAAGCCAGAGCGCGTTGCACGGCGTCGAGAGCGTCCACCTCGCGCACCTGGAGCCAGACCACCGGGGCGCTGCGCATCCGCCGGGCAAGCGATGCGCAGTCACGGTTCGTCGTCACGAGCGCGGCTCCCATCGCGAACGCGTAGGCGAGCAGCGCTTCATCGGGCGCGTCGTCGAGCCCCGCCTGAAAAGCCGTCCAAGCCTGGTGGCCTTGCGTGCTGAGCCAGCGTGCTACTTCAGCCGGCACGCATTGATCGACGACGAATCGCACCCCGGCCGCTCAGACTGCGGCGTCGATATCGCGCGTCGTGATACCGGGGTAGTTCTCGATGATGCGGTCTGTTGTCCATCCCGCCTCGCTGAGTCGGCGGATCGCTTCGACTGGGATTCGGGTGCCGGCCAGTACCTCGGCCGATCCAAGCTTTCCGCGCCGCCTTTCCACCTTTCCAGGCTGTCGGCGCCGCAGGCGATCCCTCTCCGAGGCTTCCCGCAGTTCTTCCTCGAACCGACGGAGCGGCAGCACGACCTCCATGACAATCTGCCGATCGATGGGCGTTTCCCACGTCCCATCCGACTGCTGGACCACGACGTCGTTGGGGCGGCCGACTTTCCCGGTATCGACGACTGCAAAGCGAATCTCAGCCAGCGGTCGATCGAGTCCGGCCGTGCGAAGGCGCTCGACGATCTTCCCGATGAGCTGCAAGGACACTCGGTCGCGGAGCCAAAGGGCGACCTTCACCTCGACGAGGTTGGAGAACGACCAGAGGCGAACATGCCCACGTCCCCGGGCCTCGTCGATCTCCGCGGTGACGATGCCGCGGTCGAGCCAGTACCCGAGCCGTCGCTTGGTAACCCCCGTGATGCGGAGCACCTGCTCGGTTGTCCACGCCGGGCTCATCTGTTCCGGCAGCGTTGTAGGCACGAATAAGCACATTACTGTGCTTATTACGCGGAGTGACCGAGTTGAGCTTCACCACGGCCGGAGGTTGGAAATCCACGGATGGAAAGGTAACTTGTCATCCGTTATGGAAAGCGAACTTGACAGGTGAAGAACGCGGTCCGGCGCCTTCGCGGTGAGCGGGGTCTGACTCAGCAGCAGTTGGCCGCCGAGATGGGTGTGTCTCGCCAGACGATCAATGCGATCGAGGCCGAGCGCTACACACCCTCGTTGCCGCTCGCCATCGCGCTGGCCCGCTTCTTCGCTAGTTCAGTAGAGGAGATGTTCGAATGAACACCCGCACCACCCCGCCCGCCGTGACTCCGAGGGCTTCACGGTGGCTCATGCCTGTGATCCTCGTCGTGCTCGGGACCGTCGTCCTGATCGCCGAGGCAACGCAAGACGACATCGGCAGCGGACTCGCCTGGTTCGCCGTCATGGCCGGGTCCGCAGCCCTCCTGGCCTTTGGCGGACGCTTCGAAGCGGTCCGCGAGGCCCGTGGCGACACCGAAGACGAGCGCGACGCGCTGATCAACACCCGTGCGATGGCCGCAGCCGGCATCGTCTGGGTCGTCGCGCTCACCGCCTGCACGCTCTTCGAGGTGCTCCGCGGTGAGAACCCCAGCCCGTACACCCAGCTGCTCGCACTGGGCGGCGGCACGTACGCCGCATCGCTGCTGTACCTGCGCTGGCGTTCGTAACGCCAGTGCGGGTCATCTCGTGGAACGTCAACTGGCGAACCTCGGTCGGCTCGGAGCAAGGACGACTCATCCGTGAGCTCCGGCCCGACCTCGCCGTCTTGCAAGAGGTCAACGAGAACTCGGTCCGGGCGCTGTGGGACGCGACGGAGCTCCCATCGATGATCGTGAGCGAGCCGCCCGCGGGTTCGACTGAGCGTCGGCGGCGACGCTTGGTCGCGGTCGGCGGAACCGAGAGGTTCTCGAGCCGTCGACTCGACCTCGGCGCTCCAGTGGAGGAGCGTGTCCTCGCTGTCGAAGTCGAGCGCGGTGAGCGGCGAGCCACCGTGATCGCCTACCACGCGCCGCCGGGCGTGAGCTGGGGCATCAAGAAGGTCGAGCAGGCGCAATCCGTCACCGACTGGATCTCCGCGCGGGAGGGACCTGTAATCCTCGGTGCCGACGCCAACACGCCGAAGCTCGATCCTGTCGACGACGCCGCTGTGCGGACCCACTGGCACACCGGCTTCCACAAGTTGAACGGTCGTCCGGGCGACGACGAGCTGTGGGGCCCATCGCCGCGTCACCAATTGAAGGACTGCCTCCGCGTGTGGCTGGCCGCTGACCCGAGCCGAGCGGCGCACCTCGACCCCGCCGGTCCGCTGGCCGTCTCCCACTACACGGGCAAGCGCAAGACGCACATCGGAACACCCCGTCGCTTCGACTCCATCTGGACCACGCCGGACTTCACCGTCACCGATGTCCGCTACCTCCGAAGAGCTTGGGCGGCTGTCCGACCACGCTCCGGTCGTCGTCGACCTCGAGTACGAACCTCAGGCCTTGGTGAAGTCGGTGAGGTAGTTGGTGTCGTCGACGAGCAGCTGGTCTTCGGGGAGAACCTGCGCGTAGTTGAGGGCGCCGTCGATGTCGTTCATCCACACCTCCTCCGGGAGGTCGTAGAGCACCTCGACGCCATAGCCGTTGGGGTCGTTGATGTAGACGCTGTGCGTCATGCCGTGGTTGACGCGCAGGTTCATCTTGACGCCCTGCTCCTTCAAGAACTGGACCTGTTCGAGCCACGACGCGCGATCGGGATAGGTGATGGCGATGTGGTTGATGGCCGAGACGCCGTCGAACATCGACCACTCGTCGGGGGGTTTGGGCAAGCCCTCACGTTCGACGAGAGCAATGTCGTGGTGGTTCACATCGTCGACCACCCCGCTGTAGAAGCGCATGGTCATGCTCGGGATGCCGTCGCTGCGCGGATGAAGCTCGCCCACTTGCTGGAAGCCGAGCAGGTCGCTCCAGAAGTGATGCGACTCCTCGATGTCTCGGACGTTGAGCACGAGGTGGTTCACCCCACGCGGTGTGACGGCGGTTGACCGCCTCGGGATCTGTTCGGTCATTGGCGGAGCGTCGCATGCCTGCCCCGACATGTCCAGACAAGACTCACCGCCGCGCCCAGTCGTTCCAACGAGTGAGGTCTCCCTCGCTCGGCGGCACGTGGCCGCGCGTGAGCGTGATCCAGTAGTGCTCGTCGATCATCTTGGGGAGGCTCGATGCGGGCCGCCCGAGCGCGGCGGGGATGTCTCGTCTGGCAATGCCGAACGACTCGGCCTCCGACTCGAGGCTCCGGCAGTGCGCTTGCACATCGAGGAGGTACCGCAGGTATCCGTCACGGTCGCCGTCGAGCCCGAGCGCAACTCGCATCGGGTCGTCCCACGGCGGGAGCACCCGAGGCCGCACCGCGTGGAGGATCTTGGCTGCACCCGTCGCGCCGACAGTGACTGTCGAGACGCGGCCGTCCTTCAAGACACGCTGGCTGGCTTGGCGATCCTTCACGTCCGCGTACGCGTCCGCGGTGACCTCCAGCTGCCGGACCTTTAGCTGTGAGAGCGATGCGCTCGGCTTCGGGAGGACCGGCAGCCAAAGATCACCCCACTGCGCCAGCATGCGACCCGCCTCACCGTGGTGCGCGATCGCAAACTGGCGACATCCCCACTTGTTGAGCCAGACGAGCAACGCCTTCGCGTGCGCCTCGTCGTCGAGGTCGACGTGCCCGCGGGTGACCGACTCCAGCTCTGAAGTCGCTGAGTCGACACCCACGAGCTCACCGAAGAGCCGGCACGTGTACGCGAGCTCGAAGAGACGCATCTTCCAACGGTACGAGCCATGGCCCGCTACCCCGCCTTCTGCTCGTCCCTGCTCGTCCTACCTACAGACCCTGCTCGGCTGCGTTGGCCGACTGCACCGTCGGCTCGACGAGAGGCGGGATGAGCTCCGCAGCGGTCGTGCTCTGGACGGCACCCGAGCCGACGGAAACGGCGCCTCCGCGGCGTTCGCACTCTCGCGGCGTTCGTGCTCTGGATCGGAGCCGAGGTGATGACACGTGCGCCCTCCGCGGCGTTCGTGCTCTGGATCGGAGCCGAGGTGATGACACGTGCGCCCTCCGCGGCGTTCGTGCTCTGGATCGGAGCGACCGCGGCGGTCACGGCGCCTTCCGCGGCGTTCGTGCTCTGCACGGCCGCCGGCGCGCTGAGCACCGGCTGCTCGACCGCATTCACCGAACGCACCACGGGTGCAGCCGCCGTGAGCCTTTGCTCAGCGGCGTTTGCCGAGATGACGTTTCCGGTTCGAGTCGCGGGATCCGGATTCGCCCGCCAGAGAGAAATCGCGGCGACGAGCCAGATCGTCAGGGCGGCGCCACCGACGATCAGCCACGTCGCGCGATGGTCGTACTTCTGTGGAATGGAGACGGGCCAAGGTGTTGACACCGGGTCCATGGACGCGGGCGTTGAAGTAAGCGTCTGCATGGGAATCTCCTTCAGTTGGCAACGCGGCGAGAGGCGTCACGTCACTCCCGCAGCATCCGCCCGCCGCGCCTTTCGGCGCGTCACGGAGATCACCGATACGTGGTGACAAAGGAGTCACCTCGCGAAACGACTGGCGACTATGCAGCCGCGGCGTCCTGTGCGACATCCGCATGCGCCGGTTTGCGCTCTGCGATGTGCTTGGCGACCCGCTCGGCGTCGCGGCCGACACCGGTGACCGTCGCCGATGTCGCCGCGTAGATGAACTCGAGCCCGATGAAGTAGAGCCCCGGCTCCTGCGTCACGACGCCCTTCTCGTGGACGGGTTCCTGGCGATCGCCGAGCACCGGGAGATCGATCCACGAGAACCCCGGTCGCCATCCCGTGCACCAGATCACGTTGGCGACGTCGAGCACCTGACCGTCGTCGGTCACCGGCCGCCCGTCGCTGACGCCCGTGATCTTGCCCACCCGCTCGACGCCCGCCTTGGCAAGGTCCTTCGGCTTCGCGCGGATGAGAGGGGTGGCCTCGGTGAGGAAGTGGGTTCGCACCTTCCGGCCGAGCCGCGTATCCACCGTGAGGATGCGATGGCCCAGGAGGCGCACGACGCGCACGCCGATGTGGCGCCCGATGCGGGAGTCGATCGGGAGGGGGATGTGTCCCGCCTCTTTGCCGGCGATCGTCGTCGGACGTTGCTTCGCGAGCTCCATCGCGATCTCGGCGCCCGAGTTCCCGACGCCCACGAGAAGCACGGGACCGTCGGCAAGCTGCGCGGGATTCCGGTACTCGTACGAGTGCATCTGCACGATCGACGGATCGAGATCGGCGGCGAACGGCGGCACCTTCGGCTGCTGGAAGTTCGCCATCGCGACGACGACGTTGTCGGCCTCGAACGTGTGGTCCCCGGCCGTCACGACGAACCGATTGCCGCGACGGGTGAGACCGTCGACCCGCGTGCTCGTGCGCACCGGCAGGTGGAAGCGCTCGGCGTAGCACTCGAGGTAGTCCGCCATCGCATCCTTCGTCACATGGTCGCCGCCGCTCGCCGGGAACCGCATGCCCGGCAGCGCGCAGTAGCGGGCGGGCGTGAACAGCACGAGCGAGTCCCAACGCGTGCGCCATGCATCGCCCACACGGGGGTGGGCGTCGAGGATCAGGAACGAGCGTCCGCGCTCGGCGAGGGCGTGTCCCATCGCCAGGCCAGCCTGCCCGCCGCCGATCACGATGGTGTCGAAGGTCTCTGTCGAGTTCACATGTGTCGTGTTCGTCTCTGTCGTCATGCGTAGACGGTACGAAGGGTGACCCCGCTCGCACATCGGGCGAAGTGCGCAAACCCAACCGATCTCGGCATGGGTATTTCTGCGCACGAGGTCATGTGAGGCCGTGCTGGTAGGCGTATCCGGTCGCCGCCGAACGCGACGAGACGCTGATCTTCACGAAGATGTTGCTGATGTGGCGGGCGACGGTCTTCTCGCTGATCACGAGGGCCTCGGCGATCTGACGGTTGGTCTTGCCCGCGGCGACGAGCTGCAAGACCTCGGCCTCCCGGCCCGTGAGCGGACTGGCCGAAGCTCCTTCGGTCGCGGCTGACGCCGATGCTGCGAGGAGCTCGTCGACCCGCGCGACGTCCGATGCCGCTCCCAGGTCGGTGAACGTGTGGCGCGCCGCCCGGAGATCCATCTCGGCCGTCTCCTCGTCGCCGAGCTCGCGGCAAGCCAGCCCGATCAGCACTCGTGCCCGCCCGGCCTCGTAGGGCACCTCGAGATCACACCAGGTGCTCCATGCCGAGCGGAGGAGGTTGAGCGCCTGCGCCGCGGCGCCATCCGCCAGCGCCACAGCGCCTGACGCGCGCGCGCCGCGAGCGCGTCGAGGTACGGACACGCGATGTGCCCCGCAAGCGCGGTGAGCTCTTCGCTGGCGGCGCCGGCTTCGGTCACGTCGTCGGTTGCGAGCAGAACCTCGATGTACGGAGCAAGCAGGCGGGCTCGCTCCAACGGTGGATGGTCCTCGGCGAGCGCTCGCCGGAGCGCGGCCGCCGCGGTCGTGGTCTGCCCTTGGGCGAGGCGGAGCAGCGCCAGCCCCGGTTGGGGCTCGCGGCCACCATCGCTTGCCTCCATGTAGAAGGCCTCAGCCTCCCCGAACTGCCCACGGAGGCGGCACAGCTCGGCGCGTTGGTACAGCGCGTCGGCGACCGCGAGGTTGTGCGTCTCGGCGAGGTAGACGCAGGCACGGACGACCTCGTCCATCGCGTTCGCCCACGCGCCGTTGAACGTCATGATCTCGGCGCGGTGGATGAGGCAGGCGCCCCGGAACGGCACGAGCTCGGGCTGCGCGTCACACCAGCGGCTGAGCGCCGCGGTCCACTCCCGCGCCCGGCGCAGATCGAAGATGAGCTGACACGCCTCGATCACCGCGCAGTAGACGATCCCGACGACGACGGGCGATGCCTCACCCGCCGTGACCGTGACCATCGCGTCGTCGAGCAGCGCGAGCCCGACCGCGTCGTCTCCGAGCAGGATCGACGATCGGCCGAGGCCGAGCCGCGCCAGCGTGCGCAGGTCGTTGTCGTCGAAGCGCTCGCCCGTCTCGAGCGCGAACGCGAACTTCGGGCGGGCGCTCGCCGCGTCTCCTCCGAACAGCTCACCCAACGCCATCGGCACCGCGAGATAGCCGTGGACTCGGCTGTCGAGCCCGTCGACCAACCGTCCCGCTCGGGCAAACCAGCCGCCGGCCTGCGCCATGTCGCCGCGCTGCATCAGTGACATCCCGAGCCAGTACGCGCCCAGTGCGGCCCGTTCGGGATGGCCCGCCTCCTCGTGTCCGTGGACGGCGCGTTGCGAGAACGCATCAGCGTCGTGGTCGCGTCCGCTCAGGTGGGCGGCCCAACAAGCTCGCTCGAGGTCGTCAGGCTCGAGCGGGTCGACCTGGTCCGCTGCGATGAACCTCTCGCAAGCATCGGCCCAGGACATGCGGTCGTACGACGCCCTCGCCGCGATGACCGCGTTGTCTTGCCTCGCGTGCTCGGACATGCACACCTCCAAGCGGGCACCCACGGTAGTCACCGAGGCCGGCGGACGTCGTAAGTTGCCGCTCATGACTGCGAAGGACTTCGACGGCGTGCGGCTGCTGGTCACGGGCGGTGCGTCGGGCATCGGGTACGCGATCGGCGCGGCGGCGATCGGCCGCGGCGCGGCCGTGGCCGTGCTCGACGTCGAGCCCTCGGGCGCGCCCGCGGGTGCGCTGGCGTACAAGGCCGACGTGACCGACGACGAGTCCGTCGCGCGCGCCGTCGACGACGCGGCAGCCGCCATGGGCGGCCTCGACGTCGTCGTCAACAACGCCGGCATCGGCGCCCAGGGCACCGTCGAGGCGAACTCGATCGACGAGTGGCGTCACGTCCTCGACGTGAACGTGCTCGGCATGGTGCGCGTGACTCGCGCCGCCCTGCCGCATCTGCGCAAGTCGGACAAGGCCGCGATCGTCAACACGTGCTCGATCGTCGCCACGGCGGGCCTGCCCGAGCGCGCCGCCTACAGCGCGAGCAAGGGGGCCGTGCTCTCGTTGACGTTGGCCATGGCGGCCGACCACTTGCGGGAAGGGATTCGCGTCAACTGCGTGAACCCGGGCACCGCCGACACGCCGTGGATCGGGCGTCTGCTCTCGAAGGCGCCCGACCCGGCTGCGGAGCGGGCGGCGCTCGAGGCGCGGCAGCCGTCCGGTCGTCTCGTGTCGGCCGACGAGGTGGCCGACGCGGTGCTCTATCTCGCTTCCCCTGCGGCGAGCGCCACGACCGGCATGGCGTTGGCCGTCGACGGCGGCATGCAGGGCGTGCGGCTACGGCCGAAGTCGTAGCGCCCCGCGCTAATCGACCGGCTCGGCGATGGGGAAGGTCCACGAGCCGTCGAGGATCTCGGCGCGTGGCCGATACAGGCGGACCGTGTAGTTCCATCCGTCCATGATCGGCAGGCAGTTGAGGCGGTTATCCGCGCATCCTCCGAAGTGCACGGAGATCGCACCAACGGGGTCGGGGACAGCGGTGAGGTTGTTGATGCTGTACGCGTTGCGGTCATTCGGTACGAAGAAGCCGTCGGCGTTGTAGACCGAGATCGACCAGAACCCGTCGACGGGCACGTCGCGCACAGTGACTCGGTATTCGCCTGTAGGAAAACCAGGATCGACGTTGAGGTAGAACGCTTCCTGTTCGGGAAGGCCACCCCACCCGGACGCGGTGCCGAGCAGGTGCCTGATCGGGTCGACGGCATCCTTTCGCCCGAACACGTGCGCGAAGGCGCGGACGCCTCGCGCCAAGGTCAGCACGGCGTCGCGGGTGGCGTCGAAGCTGGTCTGGTCGTAGTCGGGCATCACGAACGGTCGAGTGGACGCTGCCGTGAGCGTCATCTGGTCCTGAAGCTGGTGGACGATGTCCATGTCGGCGGGATCGTTGGGGTCGGCGAGGATGCGCGCGGCAATGAGCACGTAGTCGGTGTCGTACTCGTCGACGGTTAGCTCATGAGTGCCGGGGCTGTGGATCACGTGGTTGATGTAGTGGTCGTTGTTCACCACCATCACCGACATGTACCGGTCGCCCGGGTCAGGAACCGTGAGGCTGGCTCCCTGGGAGATGTCGACGAGCGCGCTGCTGTACAACGTGTCGCGGTTCGTGCGGATCACCAGCTGCTGCTCGACCGACGCTGCCTCACGGTGATGAAACAGTTGATTCACTCCGTCACGTGCAGCCACTGACGCGAACATGCGGTCGGTCTCCGCGCGGATGAAGTTGTCGACATTGACCGGTGTTGACATCACCCGATCATCGCGCAGGGCGGTTTTGGCGATTTGCGACGGACGCTCGGCTAGCTCGGGCGGCGCTTCGTTCCCTGCATGATCCGGATGGTCGTGCCGCGGTCACCCTCGTCGAGCTTCATGCCGGCGGCCTTCATCGCAGTGCGGAGGTAGTCCTCGATCCACGGCGCCTTGGCCGGCGACGCGTCGTCGGGCGTGCGGAACGTCACGTGGCGGATGTGATTGCCGGTCCCCTGGAGGATGCTCATTGGGTCGGGATGGCTCGCACCCTCGTTGAACCCGAGGTTGGCGTGCTTCGAGTACGTCGCGATGTGGCAGATGCCGTCCTGCCAACGCGTAGTGGGCGTGAAGGCGATCGACACCGCGTTGACGGCGTCCCACACGACCTCGTGCGCGTTCGGCATCACGCTCAGGACTCGATCACGGAGCCGCAGGACGGTCTCGCCGAGCGCCTCGTCGAACGGTGAGAGAAACCCGTCGAGCTCAGGCGGAGGTTTGCGGCGCGTCGATCGAGCCACGCGGCGAACCCTACGCCGACTGGTCGAAGTCGAAGATGTCGGTCTCGACCGGGCCGCCTCCCCAGTCGGGCACCATGCGGCGGAGTCGCTCCACGGTGAGGAAGTCGCGCCTCAATGCCGGTGGCATCACGTCGTAGGGAGAGAGCTGCGACGCGTGGAGCGCGATCGCGCGTTCGCGCAGCTCGAGGACCGAGGCGCTGTCGAACACCGTCGTGATGAGCTCGTCGGGCGTGCCGAGATCGGAGAGCACCAGGTGACCGCTCTCGGGCTGCTTCGAGTGGAGCGCCTCGACCCAGCGACGCATGAGCACCTGCGACAGGCACTGCAGGTAGACGCGCGGCGCCTTCCAGCTCGCCGCGCCGCGAGGCGATCAACGTGGCGTCGCGGATGTGCAGGTGGTCGCGATGACCGTCGCTGCCGTCGAGCGTCACGATCACGTCGGGCTGCTCAGCGTCGATGAGCTCGACAACGGGGACGGCGACCTCGTCGAGCGGCGTCGCGACGAGGGTGCCGGGTTGGGGCTCGCCGTCCATCCCTGAGTCGGTCCACGAGAACAGCTCGACCCGCGCCACACCGAGCAACGCCGCAGCCGCGCGCAGCTCGGCCTCTCGAGCCGCCGCCAAACCTTCGGCCGTGATGCCGCTGCCCTCGCGGGGCGTTCCCGCCTCGCCGCGGGTCGCGCAGGCCACGACGGTGCGCACGCCGCGCTGCGCGGCGAGCGCGAGCAGCGACCCGGACAGGAACGTCTCGTCGTCGGGATGCGCGACGACTACGAGCATCACGAGTCCGCCGCCCGTCGACATGGCGCCGACCGTAACCACAACCGAGCACTCACATGTGGCGGGTGTCTCCTTGACAGGAGGACTTGGATCTCCTAATGATACTCAAGTCTCACAAAGAGACATCAGTCCAGAAAGGAGACCCGGCCATGAGCCATCCCAAGACCCGCTACCAGCCGACCGAGATCGCTCCCGAGACGTTCCTCATCCACAACCACGAGGGCGAGGGCGAAGCCCCCGTGTCCGTGCCGCTGAACACCGTGCTGATTCGGGCCGCCGAGCCCGTGGTCGTCGACACCGGCATGAAGGAGAACCGGGACGACTACTTCGACGACCTGTTCGGGCTCGTCCACCCGGAAGACATCCGTTGGGTGTTCATCAGCCACGACGACGTCGACCACACCGGCAACCTCAACACGCTGATGGAGCTCGCTCCGAACGCCACGCTGCTCGTCGACTGGTTCATGGTGACCCGCATGGGCGCTTCCCTCGAGGTCGCTCCCACGAGGCAGCGCTGGATCGGCGACGGCGACAGCTTCTCGGCCGGCGACCGCGCGCTGTACGCCATCCGCCCGCCGATCTTCGACTCGCCGACGACGCGGGGCCTCTACGACCCGACGACGGGCTTCTACTGGTCCTCGGACAGCTTCGCGACGCCAATGCTCACGCCCGTTCGTGACGTTGCGGAGATGGACGAGGAGTTCTGGCGCGACGGCATCCACCTCTTCGACCGGTACGTGAGCCCGTGGCTCGAGCTCGTCGACGACCGGAAGTTCCAGAAGACCGTCGACCGCATCGAGGCGCTGCGCCCGACCGTGATGGCGGGTTGCCATACGCCGGTCATCCTCGGCGAGCACGTGGCGAAGGCCATTGCCCAGACCCGCCTGTCGCCGCAGGGCGACGTTGCCCCGCAGCCGGATCAGGCCGTCCTCGAGCAGATCCAGCAGGCCTTGCTGGGCGTCGCGGCGTGATCGATCGTCAGCGCTTCTTGCGTGACGGCGTCGTCGCTGCTTCCTCGAGCGCAGCTCGCAGCAGTGCCGACGCCGTCCACCGCAACGTCTCCTCGGTCTCGGCGTCATCGAGGTGGCACACGTCTTTCATCACCACGACGGCGTCGATGCCGAGCGTGAGCGCGAGCGCAGCCCGCAGTCGCTCCCACTGCCGCTTCGTGAGCTGCCCGCGAGCGGGGGCGAGCGTCGCGTCGAGCCAACGCATACGCCGGCCCTCGCGCACCTTGGGCGCCTCCTTGCCGTCGCGCCGCGCCTCGAGCCACGTGTCGAGGTAGACACCCAACGCGGCCCGCAGCGGCGCCTCCTGTTCGAGCACGATCGGCGTGAACGAGTCGAAGACCCGCATGAGTCGCGCCTCGACATCGTCGCCCGACAGCTCGGCGATCGTCTTCTCAACCGGAGTCACCACCGGGGACACCGCGGCGACCTCGAGCAGCAGCGATTCCTGCGTCGGGAAGTAGCGGTACGCCGTAGCGCGAGAGACCTTGGCCTTCTCCGCCGCCTCAGCGACCGTGGGGGAGGCGCCCTCGCGGAAGAGCACCGTGGCCGCGTCGACAAGTGCAGCGCGAGTGCGTTCCTTCTGGTTGACTCGACCGTCCTGACGAGAGATCGGCACGATCGTCATGATACTGCCGTCTCACGACGAGACCAACGTGATGTCTGAAACCTGCGGGAGGAATCGGTGGGCATCAACCGGGAGCAGCTCGACCAGATCATCAACGACCACTTCATGTTCGAGGCGACCGACGACATCGACGGCGTGATGGGAAGCCTGGCGAACGAAGTCGAACACGAGGTGATCCCATCGCCGATGGGAGCGCTCGATGACCGCGCCGACATCAGGCGGTACTACGAGATGCTCTTCGGCTCCGTGAAAGGTGAGAGCGTCACACCCGTACGCCGGCTGTACGGCGACGGCTTCGTCGTCGACGAGACCATCTGGCACGGACACATCGCGGACGGCCGCCCGTTTCTCTGCGACGGCAAGACCGGCGATGTGAGCTTCCGCCTCCTGCATGTCTTCGAGATCGAGGACGGCAAGATCACGCGCGAGAACGTGTGGTGCGACCTCGCGGCGATCCAACAGCAGCTTCGGTAGTGGACGTACAGCGCCACGCGGGCCGCCGAGCGATCGTCACGGGCGCCGCGTCGGGCATCGGCTACGCAACCGCAGCTCGCCTCGTGCGGGAAGGAGCGCACGTCACCGCGTGTGACGTGAACGACGCCGGCCTGCGCGCGCTCGAGGAGGAGCTCGCCGCGCCCAGGCAGATCAAGACGCTTGTCGCCGACATCACGGCCCAACGAGACGTCGACGCGATCGTCGCCCTCGCTACCGATGATGGCGGCGCCGTCGACATCCTCGCGAACGTCGCGGGCATCATGGACTTCTTCGTGCCGGTGCACGACATCGTGGACGACGAGTGGGAGCGCGTGTTCGCCGTGAACGTGACTGGCGCCATGCGCCTGATTCGCAGCGTCGTGCCGGCCATGCAGGCGGCCAAGCGGGGGGCCATCGTGAACGTCGCGTCGCGTGCGGCGCTGCTCGGCGGGGGAGCGGGGACGGCCTATGTCGCGTCGAAGCACGCACTCCTGGGCCTCACCCGTAGCGTCGCCGCGCTGTACGGCGCCGACGGGATCCGATGCAACGCCGTGTGTCCGGGCGCCGTCGAGACCGGCATCGGGAGCACAGCCACGCCGCGCAACCCCGATCACATCGCTCCGTGGATGCCGTTGTTCGGTCTTGCCACGCGCACGGCGAAGCCCGACGAGATCGCCGCAGTCGTCTCCTGGTTGGCATCGGACGAGGCCAGCAACGTCAACGGCGCCGCCGTCACCGCCGATGGCGGATGGACCGCCATCTGACTGCTCCGCTGCCTGCGAGCTGACGAGTCGGGTTGGCGGAGGTGTCGGCCGGGTAATCGCTCGGCATGAGCACGAGCGACCTGACCTGGAAGGCCTTGGCGGTGGGCGCAGGTGCCGCCTCGGCGTTCGCGACTCGCCGGCTGATGCAATCGGTGTGGAAGAACGTGAAGGGTCAGGATCCTCCGACGAACCCCGCGTCCCCACGCACGACGTGGCGAGAGGCCCTCGTGTGGGCCACGATCTCGGGTGTGCTGCTGGCAGTGACACGCCTCGTTGCCCAGCGCGGCGCGGCGGCGGCGTGGAAGGCGAGGACCGGGAGCTATCCCGAGTCGCTCGAGAAGGTCTCCTAGGTCACTCGGCGGGCAGATCGCGCAGGTGCTGCTGCATCGCACCGAGACCGCGGATGAGCCGCTCGCGCGCTGAGCCCTGCACCCCGGCCGTCCACTGCTTCTCCTGCTCGGCGAGCACCGGCCCGATGCGCTCGAGCATGGCCCTGCCCTCGTCGGTGATCGCGACGAGTACCTTCCGCCGGTCGGTGTCGTCGCGTGAACGGGTGACGAAGCCCCGCCGCTCGAGGGTGTCGACCAAGCCCGTCACGGTGGCGGTGGTGACGATGAGGTTCTCGCCGATCTCCGACGGCGTCGCGGGCCGGTTCGCACCCGAGACGATCTGCAGCAGGTTGAACCCGTTGCCGCTGACGCCGAACGGTTGCAACAGCCGCTCCATCCGGGCTCGCACGAGCTCAGAGGTGAGGAACACGTTGATGACGAGCTCGGTGGCCGACGGATCGGCGTCCGGGTGCCCCGCGATGTAGTCGTCGCTGACCCGAAAGCCGATCCGTTCGTTGCCCACCGTCACACGCTGGGCAGCAGCAGCTCGACATCGTGGCGGGCGGCGATCTCCAACATGACCGACAGGTCGTCGGGACCCGCGAGGCCGGGCAGGTGCGCGTCGATGTCTTCGAACGCGGCCGTCGCGCCATCGCCGATCGAGATGTGCAGGAAGCGGGCGGTGTCGCTGAGCACACGGAAGCCGTGCACCGCGCGTGCGGGGATCGTGAGGAAGTCACCGCTCGTCGCGATGTGCGTCCGGCCCCCGATCTGCACCTCGAGCTCGCCTTCCAACAGGAAGTAGGACTCGGCCCACGGGTGACGATGGGGAACCACGTCGGCGCCGCGCGGTGCGTCGCAGACGGCGATCTCGTACACGCCGCCCGTCTCGCTCGCCTCGGCCTTGACGGTCATCGTGGAGCCGAGCACCTGGTAGGCCGGGCCATCGGACGCGGACACGAACTTCGCTTTCATGGACACTTCATCCCCCTTAGGTTCCTAATAGTTAGGTACCTAAGAATAAGCACAACGAGGACATCCGGTCAACCTTCGGTCTCGCTGATAAGCAGCGGGCATGGCCCCCGAATCCGCTGGCACCGTGTTCGAGAACGTCCGCATCTTCGACGGGAAGGCGGCCTCGCTCTCGGGCCCGTCGCACGTGCTCGTGCGGGGCAAGACCATCGAGACGATCTCGTCGCAGAAGATCGCGCCGGCCGACGGAGAGACCCTGCGACTGATCGAGGGCGCCAACCGCGTGCTGATGCCCGGGCTCATCGACGCGCACTGGCACTCGATGTTCGCCGAGCTTTCCCTCGTCGCCGCGCTGACCGCCGACGCTGGCTACATCAACATTCTCTCGGGCAAGGCGGCGGCGCGGACACTGCAGCGCGGCTTCACGACGGTGCGCGATGCCGGCGGCCCCTGCTTCGGTCTCAAGAAGGCCATCGACGACGGTCTCGTCGAGGGGCCGCGCATCTTCCCGTCGGGCGCGTTCATCTCGCAGACTTCAGGACACGGTGACTACCGATCGCATTACGAGCTGCCGCGGGGCATCTGCGGTCACCACCCGTACAGCGAGATCGTGGGCGCGGCGATGATCGCTGATGGCGTCGACGAGGTGCTGCGAGCCGTCCGCGAGCAGCTGATGCTCGGCGCCTCGCAGATCAAGATGATGGCCGGCGGAGGGGTCGCATCGCTGCACGATCCGATCGACGTCACCCAGTACACCGAAGCCGAGCTGCGCGCCGGCGTCGAGGCTGCCGAGAACTGGGGCACCTACGTCCTCGTCCACGCGTACACGCCGAGGGCGGTTCAGCAGGCACTCCGAGCCGGAGTGCGCTGCATCGACCACGGCCAGTTGCTCGACGACGAGACCGTGGCGATGATCGCCGAGCACGACGCGTGGTGGAGCATGCAGCCGTTCCTCGACGACGAGGACTCCGCGCCGCTTCTCGATCCCGTGCGTCGTGCGAAGGGGCTGCAGGTGTACTCGGGCACCGACAACGTGTACGGCCTCGCCAAGAAGCACGGGGTGAAGCTCGCGTGGGGCACCGACACGTTGTTCGATCCGAAGCTCGCCGATCGCCAAGGCGCGCAGTTGGTGAAAATGACCCGCTGGTTCACGCCGGCTCAGGTCCTGAAGATGGCGACGTCCGACAACGCGGCGCTGTGCGCGATGGCGGGCGACCGCAATCCTTATCCGGGGCAGCTCGGCGTCGTGCAGGAGGGTGCCCTGGCCGACCTGCTGCTCGTCGACGGCAATCCGCTCGACGACATCGAGCTGCTGGCGCGTCCCGAGTCGTCGCTGCTCGTGATCATGAAGGACGGACGCATCTACAAGGACGCGTGTCGCTGACGATCGTCGTTCAGGCCTGCTTGCGAAGGAACGACCTCGAGAGTGTCGAGGTAGAGCTCGCTCGTCGGCACGGTCGCCGCGGATGTTGTGCGCGGCGCCCGGCATCTCGATCACGTCGACCTGCGGCGAGACGGCGTGGAGACGCTCCTCGTGCTCGGGCAGGAAGCCCGGCTCATACGCAGGATCGGCGCGCACCACCGTCGCCGGGCAGGGGATGGGCCGATTGACGTCGAATCCGGCAAACGTCGCGCCGTCGATCGCAGAGGTGATCGCGGCCGGATCCATCTGCGAGAGCGCTTCAGCGCGCGCCACGAGCGCTGTCCTCGTGGAGGTGGTCGCCGAGCTTGTCGCCGGCCGGGTGGGGCGAGCCCGCGAGGAGGTCGCGGTACACATCGACCGACGCGCCTTCTGCCTGCAGCCGCGTGATGGCATCACGCAAGACGGGAAACCCACGTCCGAAGCTGCTCGTCGGGAACGTGTCGGGCTGGACGAGGTACAGCGGTGGATCCTCGAGGAAGACGGCACTGACGAGCGGATGGGCATCCTGCGCGAGCGCGGTCGCGACGATGGCGCCGAGGGAGTGGCCGACCACGATCGTCGGCTCTCCGATGAGCTGCAGCATGCGGTCCGCGTCGTCGACATACCCATCGAGCCGGTAGCCGCCGGTGACGTGGCCCGACCGTCCATGGCCTCGGAAGTCGAGCGCGTAGGTGCGGTAGTCGTCGGCGATGCGATCGATGACGGGCGCCCAGCTCGTGGTGTTCGCTGAGAGCCCATGGAGGAAGAGCACGTTAGGGCCACGATCGTGATCGCGGCCGAGGTACGCGAGCTGGGGCTCGCCGGCAAGGACGTGATGTTGCATGTCAGCTCCTAGGAAATGCGTGCGACTTTGCGCACCGGCTTGGGCGACGCGAACGACGCGTCGACGAACGTCTCCTCGGAGACGAGCTCCGCGTAGGCGTCGGCGCCGAGCAGCGCGATCGCGTCGCCCGTCTGGGAGGTCATCGCCGCGAGGGCGGTGGTCTTGCGATCGAGCTGCCAGCCGTCGAGCTGCACGTCGACGGCCAGGTCATCAGGAACGACGCCCACCGGACGCTCGTCGGTCATGTAGATGCCCCACGTCTCGTACAGCTCGGCGTACCGGGCGAGGTGCCCGGCGGTGAACGAGGCGTACAGCAGCCGGCCGCGACATCCGCGCCGCCGCCATGCTTCGGTCACCCACCGCGACACGGCGATGTGATCGGGATGGAACGTGATGCCGTCGGGACCGAACGTGAGGATCGTGTCCGGCTCGACCTCGTCGAGCAGTGCACCCACGACGGCGAGGCCTTGCTCGCCGTGGTCCGACAGCGCGCCGTCGGGCATGCCCAAGATGCGGTGGTCGGAGACTCCGAGCACCGCCATCGCCGCCGCGGCCTCCCAATAGCGACGCCGTCCCAGTCGGAGCGGCGGCCACGTCACGGGGTCAGCCGTGCCCTGCTCACCCGCCGTCGCCGACACGCAGACGACCCGGTCGCCGCGGTCCGCCGCGGCGGCCATCACGCCGCCGGCGAGGTAGGTCTCGTCGTCCGGATGCGCCCAGACCGAGAGGATCGTTCCCAGAGACTTCGAGTCACGTTGCTTGCTCATGGATTCACCATGGACGACGGCGCTCACATCGCGCTCGCGCCCGCTCACAGGTGTGACCTCAGTCGCTGAGGCCGGCGATCCCGCTGCCGAGGAGCTTCGCTCCGAGCACGAGCAGGACGATCATCATGATGACCGCGTTGTGCTCGGACATGAAGACCTTCATCGTGGCCAACGGTCCGGCGGCCTTGTCGCCGGCGAAGACGGAGTAGAGCACCGGCCCGGCCACGTTCAGCGAGCCGACCTGCCCCGACTTCGGGCGGCCTCGCCCGCACTGGGCTAAGAGGCGCTTTTGGCGGCCGAGTACGGCTGCCCCGGCCAGTACGCCCACTCCTCGAAGTCCGCGACCCGTCCGTCGGATGCGAAGCGCAGGAGCCACACGTCGCGGTACTCCTGCTCGGTCGGGGTCAGATACTGCACGTCGACACGGACGACCGCGGCGTCGCCGTCAACCGCGACGACTCGGGCGTTCATCACGAACGTCCTGCCAGTGTCGTCGGCCCAGAAGTCCCTGATCGCGTCGTGTCCGATCACCGATGGTTCGTAGGGGGAGGGCCGGTAGGCGGCATCCTCGCTGAAGAGCCCCTCGACACCGAGACGATCGCTCTCCCGCCAGGCTCGTTCGTATCCGGCCACCCACTCCATGACGTCGTCGCGGTCCATGCTTGGAGACCTACCCTTTGACCCGGGGCGTCAGTCGGTGCCGCAACCCGTGAGAGCCGACGCGAGCGCGGTGTGAGCGCGCATCGGCATTGTGTGTCGTATGACTGAGACACGAACCACCACCAACAATCTGTACGTCGAGAGCTGGGGCGAAGGCACGCCCGTTGTGCTGGTGCACGGCTCACTCGCGATCGGCGCCGAGGAGTGGGAGGCCCAACGGCCGCTCGCCGACGAGGGCTTCCGCCTGCTCGTGTTCGACCGACGCGGCTACGGGCAGAGCCCCGCCGCCGAGGGCGAGGACTTCCTGGCTGATGCCGACGACATCGCCGAGCTGATGGGCGACGGCGCCCACCTCGTCGGTCACTCCTACGGCGGCTTGGGCGTCATGTTCGCCGCCGCCCGCCGGCCTGAAGCGACCAAATCACTGACGCTGCTTGAGCCCGCCGCCTTCGCGGTGGCCCCGGACCATCCTGAGGTGCGGGCGCTCGTCGACAGTGTCCGTGGACGGTGGGACTCGGATCTCCCCGACGCCGAGTGGGTCGTCCAGTTCCTCAAGGCCGTCGGGAGCGACCCTGACGAGTTCCCGCCCGACTTTCTCGCTGCTGCGGTGCCGCTCGTGCCTGTCTTGCGCCGTGGACGACCATTCTTGAGCGCGGACCTGCCGTTGGCAGAGCTGGCGGCCGCGTCGTTCCCGAAGCTCGTCGTCTCGGGCGGGCACAGCGCGGGATTCGACGCCATGTGCGACGAAGTGGCCGAACGCATCGGTGCGGCGCGGATCACGATCGAAGGGGCCGGTCACGAAGTCCAGTTCACCGGCCCGCCGCTCAACGAGGCGATGCTGGAGCTGTGGCGGACCTGACGTACGCGTCTGCGCCCCCGGGGTGAATCGAACACCCGACACACGGTTTAGGAAACCGTTGCTCTATCCACTGAGCTACGAGGGCTTTGGATACTTGGCTTGCGTTGGCTCGGGACGGAAAGGCTATGCGCCCTCAGGTCGTCCAATCTGTGTGATGCGCGTCATGTGTCAATCTCGCACTGTGTGAGCGTGCCGCGCATCGGCGGCGCAACGTCGACCAGGAGGAAAGACATTCATGGCTATTGGACCGATACAGGCATTTGTCATCGGGTTCCCCGACAACGAGCTCCTCGAGGGTCGTATCGCCGAGGAGCTGGCCCGGCTCAGCGAGATCGGGCAGATCAAGATCATCGATGCGGTCTTCGTGATGCGCGACGGCGACGATCTCGCCGTGCTGAGCGTGTCCGACCTGGACGATGAGCAGCGGGCAGAGTTGCGCACTGTGGTGGGCGCACTGGTAGGCCTCGGGGTCGCCGGCGGGGATGGTGCGGTGGCCGGTGCCGAGCTCGGAGCTTCTGCCGATCCGGGCGGCCCCAGCGCCGCCGAGGTGCTCGCGGTGGGCCTGCTCGAGGACCTGCCTGATGGCACCTCGGCGCTGGTGCTCGCGATCGAACACATGTGGGCTATCCCACTGCGGGATGCCGTCCGCGACGCGGGAGGCATCGTGCTCGCGCACCGCTCGCTCACTGCTGAGGACCTGATCAAGTTCGGGATGGACCTCGGCGACGTGCTCGACGAGGGCTGAGGACAGCAGCGAGGGCTAGCCGGGTGCGGCAAGGAGGGGTGTACCGGTAGCTAGCACCTCGACTGCCGCACCCCGGCTGATCACGGCGCCAGCGGGGGCGATCGATGCCGCGATCCCGAAGAGGGCGTTGCCGGCGATCAGCGGTTGCACCGGCGCGGGGAGGCTCGACGCGTCGGAGCACCAGCGGAAGCGCTTGAGCACGACCGCCGGCTCACGGTGCCGCTCGCCGGTGTCCTGATCGACCTGCGGGACGGTGCACCGTGGCCACGGCAGGGATACGCGAAGTTCGGCGTCCCCGATCGAGAGCGCTTGCCATGTGTCCTCCTCCCATGCCCCCGCGCCGTCGACGACGAGATTGGGGCGGAAGCGCTCGATGGGGAAGGGCTCGGCTGCGTGATCGAGCAGAAATCGATACGACGACGCGCTGACGAGATGCACCGGCGCGGCGTCGACGAATGTCACCTGTTGGCCGAAGACGTCGTCCCCGCCGATCAGGGGATGTCGCTCGTACCCGGAGGCGATGGAGGTGAGCCGGCACTCGATCGACAACGCCCGTTCGAGCCAGGCTGCCGCTTCGTCGCCCGCGTCGGCAACGGGCACGCTGCCCGTAGCGGTCTTGCCGTGGCTGTTCACCGCGGCGGGCGTCTCCACCTTGAGGTCGGGCAATCCATCGCACTGCAGCCGCAGACCGCCGGAAATGAGTGCCGGCTGCACTCGAGCCAATGCGGGGAACTTGCGCTGCGTCATGAACTGGCCCACCGGACCTTGGACTTGCCATTCGCGGTCGCCCAGGAACCCGTACTGACTGACGACCGCGCGATCGACTTCGACGCGCCGACAGGACTTCACCGGGTGGATGTAGATGCCCGTGACGACCGGATGGGTCACGAGGGTGTGTTCACAGAGAGGCTGATCGGGAACGTGGCGATCCACGCCGCTGTGCCCACGAACACGAGGCATCCGACGATGAGCAACGCCGTCCGCGTCCCAGTGCTCTTCAACTTGGTGCTCATGCCCGCGAAGAATAGGGAGACGGCAAAGAGGACGACAGCGAGCACGTAGTTGGCGGATCGCTGGATGTTGCGGCGTACCTGCGCGGACGCCACTTCCGATTGCGCGTCGAGCTGCTCAGCCTCAGTCCGTGATTCGAGCTGATACTCCGGCATCGCGAACGGTGTCGGGGGAGCCTCCGGGTTCGTCAGCGGATCGGTGTCCTGCCACGCGTCGAAGGCGGGGACGAACTCGGGGCGGAAGCGCTGCTCGTAGAAGTCCGCGAGTTCGGCTTCGTCCCTCGCCGTGGCGTTGACCCATTGGATGAACAGCGCCACGTCGACCTGCGTCTGACCCTCGGCGAGACCTTGGGCGCGTGCCGCGTTGATGCGTGCCGCGTTCGAGCGGCTGGCCGCCCTTGCTTGCTCGCCGTTCCACCGGTTGGCTTGGTAGCTGCTCCACGCGGTCGCGACGGCGGCGAGCGCAAGCAGCACCGTGGCCACGATCTCGATCCAGTCGCGTCGCGGCGGGCTGACGGCGGCGGGCGCAGCGGTCGCTGCGGTCACGCCGGGGTTCCCGTCTCGTCGCACGGGATCGTGATGTCACCGCCGAGAACTTCGAGCTGTATGTCGATGAGCCTGACGGTCCGTTCCATCGCGCTCGGCTGGAGGCCGCCCACGTCTCCGTGGATGGGGTCGTCGAGAAAGGCGAGCAACAGGAGCATGGTCATGATCACCGCGACGACGCTGCCCATGAACAGCCCTTGCACCCAGGCCCGCTCGCCGCTGTCGGCGAACCCGAAGATGTACACGAGCACGATCGCGGAGATGAAGAACAGGGCGATCCACAGCGGCACCGGCATCAGGCCGGATGCGCCGTGGATGCGGTCCTGCCGTGCCTCTTCGCGGGTGGAGGTCTGGTCGAGCCACTTGCTGTAGGCCGCCTCTTGTTCCGGAGTGCTCGACTCGACCCTTTGCAGGGTCCGGAACATCTCAACGCCCCAAGGATTGATCTCGTCGCCGATCGACCCATCCTCGATGCGGTCCCACTCGACCTCGATGACGTACCGGGCGTAGCAGACCAGCTCGCCCGTGAGCTCCGCGCTCGCCTCGTCCGGGAAGAACTGCGCGGTCTGGACCTGCTGGGCGACCGTCAGCGCTTCGGTCTCGGCACCCGACCGCGCGGCGTCGTAGCTCTCGAAGCCGAGGAAGATGAGAAAGCCGAGCAGGACGGAGAAACCGGTCGCGAGCACCCCGAAGATGCCCGCGGCCCGGTCGCTGTCGGCGAAGTAGCTCCCCTCGGGCGCCCGGGACCGGACGAAGAGCATCGCGGCAACGGCGATGCCCGCCACCACCAGGATGATCAGGGCCGCCCAGACGATGTTCATCCACCGAATGATGATCGACGGCGCCGCCGCCATCGCGCATCACGTCAAATGGGTGATTGCGGTGGAATCGCAGGTGGCATCGGCGGAGTGCCGATGCCACCGCTGCTCGTTGAGGATCGACGTCTCCCCGACGTCACCCTTCGCTGCGGGCGGCCAAACCGTGGCCGGCGGCGAGAAGCAACGCGGCGAGCACCAGAAGCGGTGTCAGCGGTCCGCCCATGGTCACCAGGGTTGCAGCGCCACCGATCGCGATCAGCACGGCCGCGCCCTTGGTGACGATCGATGACCGGGCGAGGCCGACGGCGAGCACGATGTACCCGATCGCGGCGATCACGACCATGAGGAAACCGACGCCGGCGGCAGCCGAGTCGTTGAGGTCCTGCTGCACCTGCACCTGCGCGGCGCGGTCGGGTGCTTCGGCGGCAACCGCGAGGTAAAGGCCAACCAGGCACGTACCGGCGGTCGCCGCCCACCCAATCGCGGTCGTGATGGTGACGAACATCGCCATGCGTGCCTTGCCCACGATCCTCAGCTGGTGGGCGAGGACGACCGCGGTGACCGTGAGCAGGCCGCAGGCCGCGACGGCGAGCAACCAGCCCGTGTTGGAGCGGCCACTGTTGGCGGCCATCGATGTCATCACGCTGTCCCAATCCTCATCGTCGAGCGGAACGAGCAAGGCCCTGCCGAGCGCCATGACGAGCGGCGCGCCGATCGAGCAGCGCGAGCGTGCCGGTCGAGTACCTCGCCTTCGCGTCGGATGTGTGTCGCGACCGTCGTTGCCGTCGTTGCGGTCATCGCTCCCTCTCCTTCCCGGCACCACGCGGCGCCGTTCTGGTGACAGTGCGCCTGACCGCATCGACGAGGCATTGGGGCTAGCGCCGGAACTCGAGCCAGGGTTGTCCCTGAGGCGGCCGCGCCCGTGTGGTGTCATCCTCGTGTGGTGGCGGTGCAGACGGGCGTCCCGCGGTTGTGCGAGCGGCGAGGGTGACCGCGGCGGCGACGATCGCGTTCAGCGTCGCCCTCCTGGTGGTCGCCGCGATCTACGATCGGAAGTTCGCAGCCACCGGTCACGACGAGTACCAGCTCGCAGGTACCGAGGCGGTGTGGATCACAGCGTGGCTTGCGTCCGCCGGAGTCGGGGCGATCCTCCTGGTGCGTCGCCCCTCGCATCCGGTCGGCTGGTTGTTCGCGGCCCTCTCCGCCATCATGGCGATCAGCGGCGCCAGCGATTCCTACGCCATGTACGGCCTGTTCGTCGATCCCGGGTCCTTACCGGGAGCCGAGGTCGCTGCGGTGCTCGCGAACTCGCTGTTTGTGCTCGTGTTTCTCCTCTTGGCGCTTGTCTGCTCGTTGACGCCTGACGGGCGCTACGTCTCGAATCGGTGGCGGCGCGCATCACACGTGATGGTCGCCGCGAGTGGGCTTTGGTTCGGGCTCCGGCTGATCTCTCCTGAGCCGATGGACGCACCGTTTGCGGCGGTCGAGAACCCGTGGGCGGTCACCTCACCCGACTTCAAGGCGATTCGGCTGGTGGCGGCGACGGTCACCAACGCGCTCGTCGTCGCCGCTGCGCTTTCTCTTGTGGTTCGGATGCGGCGCGCCGAGGGTGAGACTCGTCGCCAGCTGCGGTGGATCGCCATCGCGGCAGTCCCGGTTGCCGCGCTGTTGATCGTCGCATTCGTCGCGGTGTTCACCGGTCACGAGGCGCTTACGAACGCCGCTGCTGCAGGAATCGTGGTGCTCATCCCCGTCGGTGCCGGTCTGGCCGTCACTCGGTATCACCTCTACGACGTGGACCGGATCTTCTCGCGGGCGGTCACCTACCTGATCGTCAGCGGCCTCGTGCTCGGCACTTACGTCGCGGTGGTGTTCGTGGTGGCACGAGTGATCGGTCAGGCCGCGGGTCGATCGCCGACCGCGATCACCGTTGCCACGCTCGTTGCCGTCGCGGCCGCCCGTCCGCTGTACGTCGCGGTGCGCGATGCGCTCGACCGGCGCTTTCAGCGGCGGCGCTACGACGCGCTCCGCCAGGTGCGCGCCTTCATCGCCGATCCGGGCCCGAACCCCGAGGTCGAACTCGTCCTTCGGGCGGCGCTCGCTGACCCGAGACTGCGGGTGGCGTACTGGGACGCGGAGCGCGCCCGGTGGGTCACCGAGGATGGGCACGCCACCGACGTTGGCTCCGATGCGTTCATCGTCGACCGAGGAGGCCGGACTGTCGCCGCCGTGACGACGGCATGCGATGACCTCGCGACGGCGCGAGCAGTGCTCGACGAGGCCGCCCCCGAGCTCGACAACGCGGGGCTCCGGGCTGCGGTCGCGGTGCAGCTCGCACAGGTGCGGGCGTCACGCGAGCGGATCGCAGAGGCGCAGATCGACGAGCGGCGACGAATCGAACGTGATCTGCATGACGGCGCTCAGCAGCGGCTGCTCGGAACCGCCGCGCAGATGCAGGCCGCCTTGCTCAACGGGGATCCCGCGCGGCTCCGGGCTGCGCTCGAGCTCGGAGTCTGCGAATCGCGCAACGCCGTCGCCGAGCTGCGCGCGTTGGCCAACGGTCTGCATCCTGCCGTGCTCGAAGACGGTGGACTCCCAACAGCGCTGCAGGACCTGTCGTCGCGGCTGCCGGTGTCCGTCGCCGTGAGCGATCCCGAGTTGCGCTACCCCTCACTCGTCGAAGCCACGTTGTGGTTCGTCGCGTGTGAGGCGGTCGCCAACGCCACGAAGCATGCCGCGTCTACCAGCGTTGCCATTCACCTCGATGATCTCGGTGACGAGCTGCGCCTCGTCGTCGAGGATGACGGGTGCGGCGGCGCCGATCCCGGCGGACCGGGTCTGCGCGGCCTCGCCGACCGCGTCGAGGCAGCCGGTGGACGGCTCACCATCGTCTCCGAGCCCACGGTCGGGACCCGCGTCGAAGCGGTGGTGCCGTGCGGGTCGTGATCGCGGACGACTCGCTGCTGTGGCGGGAGGGACTGGCCCGGCTGCTCACCGAGGCCGACGTCGAGGTGTGCGCGCTCGTCGACGACGGCAGCGCGCTCGTCGAGGCGGTGGCCGAGCACCGGCCTGACGTCGCGGTCGTCGATGTGCGCATGCCGCCGACCTTCACGCACGAGGGTGTCGAAGTTGCCGAGAAGCTGCGCATCGAGTTTCCGTCGATGGGCATCGTGCTGTTGTCGCAGACGCTCGAGGTGCGACGTGCGGCGGCACTGGTGCGGACCCACCCCCGCGGGTTCGGCTATCTGCTCAAGGATCACGTTCTCGACGTGGCCACCCTCGTCGACTCGTTCACGACGGTGGCCCAAGGGGGAACCGTCCTCGATCCGGATGTCGTCGGCGCACTGCTCGGTCAGCAGCCGGCGCAGAACCGTCTCGCCCGACTTTCGCCCCGGGAACGCGAGGTGCTCGGTCTCATGGCGCAGGGACGGTCCAACGCGGCGATCGCGAGGCAGCTCGTGCTCAACGAGAAGACGGTCGAGACCCACATCGCCAGCGTCCTGACGAAGCTCGACCTGTTGCAGGCACCCGACGACCATCGCCGCGTCCTGGCCGTGCTCGCCTGGCTCGACGCCTGACGCGTCATCCGCCAGCGGCGGGTGGAGCGTCCATCGCGGCGCGGGTCTCGACGAGGGCGGTGAACGGCACCGTGATGAAGCCGCGCTGCGGCCGGTCGAGGTCGAACGACACGAACAGGATGACGATGACCACCGCGGCGGCGATGAGCGACGTGATGATGCTGCGGCCGAGGATCGCGAGATACGCGGCGAGCATCCCGAGCGCGAGCCCGCTCCCCACGACCAGGAGCAGCATCACCGGGGTCGGCACCCGGTTGCGCAACGACGCCATGCGCTCGGTGTGGGTGTCGATCATCTCGTTCATCGTCTCGACGTAGGTGCGGGGCCCCGTGCCCGTCGGATCGGCGTCGACGGCCTCGCCGGTGGCCGCCCAGAGCTCGCGTTGAAGCGGGTCGAACGCCGCCGCGGTGGCGTCGAAACCGTCGGTGAACGGCACCTGGTCGGCGAGGGCGATGGCGAGGTCGTTGTACTCCTTGAGCAGCTCGAGCGATGTGGTGCGGGGAGGCTCGGGAAGCAGCTGGGCCCGCAGATAGGTCGTGCCGATGGTGTTCGCCTCCTGCACGACGAGAGCGCGGCGGGCTTCGTACCGGCCGACCGCCATGGTCAACCCGAAGGCGAGCAAGAGCCCGACGAGGCCGAGCAGGGTTCCCTGCACGACACCGACCGGCTCGACATTCGCGGCGGGGCGAGAACGGGCGCGTCGACCGAGGACGATGCCGAGGGCGGTGAAGCCACCGATGACCGCCACGAGCAAGACGGTGACCCAGAACGTGCTGAGCGAGAACAGCCACATGTGGTTCGATCCTCGCACGGGCGACGGCAAGTGGCGCGCTATCCCATCGCGCCGCCGAGAGGGTCAGCCTTCTCCCCGGTAGTCGATCATCCAGGGAACCGGGGGCGCGAGGCGGCCAAGGAGCTGCTTGCCTGCGAGCTCGAAGTTCGACTCCTGCGTGCAGATGTGTTGGACCGCAGTGCGCGCGCGTCGCGCAGGCACCGATCGAGTGCGCATGACGCGTACACCGCGCTGGCTCCCGCGGTTGTGTAGAGCATCGAGATCGCGTCGAGCGCGCCTTGCGCCGCGTAAGTCGAGGCCAGCCACAGCTCTCGTCGGTCCGCGAGCGTTGGTGCGTGCCGGCGCTCGACCCGGCTCCACAAGTCGGTGAGCCGATCGAGAACGTACGTGCGTCCCGCCGAGACGAGCGCATAGGCCTTGCCCAAGGTCATCTGCACGTTGGCCTTGTCCGCGAGCGCCGACTGCGACCACACGTCGGTCTTCGCGGTGACGAGGGCCTGGAACTCGTCGATCGCGTGACGGGCGATGCCGAGCGGCACCGCGGCGATGAACGTGCTGTACATCGCGAGCGCCGGCAGGCGGAACAACGGGCGGTCGCAGGTCGGCTGGTCCTGGAACCACATCGTGCGTTCGTGTGGCACGAAGGCATCGCGAATCGCGTAGTCGTGGCTCGCCGTCCCACGCAGACCGGTCGAGTCCCAGGTGTCGATCATCTCGACGTGCTCTCGCGGCGTAAGGACTTCCCGGAACAAGGGAGCGCCAAATGGCGTGATCACGGGTTCACCGTTGCGCGTCACCCGGCACCCCGAGATGAACCACTGGGCATGGCTCGAACCACTTGCGAACGGCCACCTTCCCGACACGCGGTACCCGCCGTCGACCTCCTCGGCCGTGCCTTCGGGCCGAAACGAGCCCGCCGCGATCGACCGGGGATCGCCGAAGATCTCGTGAGCCCCCGCGGGCGGCAAGTATCCCGTGAAGGTCGTAAAGCAGCCGGCGATCATCACGCACCATCCGACCGAGCCATCGATGTACGAAGCTGCCTCGACGGCTCGCACGAACGTCATCGCATCGACCTCACGCCCTCCGAGATCGCGTGACGTCGTGAGGCGGAACAGGTCAGCGGCGCGAAGCGCCTCGATCACCTCGCCGGCGAAGGGCTCGGTCGGTGTCCACCGGCCCCAGCTGGGCTCGGATGTCTTCGGTGAGCGATTCGATGTCGGCGATGGGTTCGCTTGTCTTTGTCGTCATGTGTCGACCGTACGAAGGCCGCGACGGTCACGCATCGGGCGAAACGTCCAACCGCGGCGATCGCGATATGGGTATTTCTGTGTACCCGCCGAACGCAACACTGTCGTCGTGAGCGACATCGGGCACACGCCGACGTTGACCGCGGGCGACGTGATGCTGCAGGCGCTCGAGGTGTCCGACGCCGCCGCCTGGCTCGCGGGGGAGGACGATGAGCAGCTGCGATGGTTCGAAATGCCGGCCGCGACGATCGACGTCGTCGTGCGGGCGATCGAGCGCTGGCAGGCCGGCTGGCAGGACGCGGGTCCCGTTCGGCAGTGGGGTATCTGGGTCGATGGTGGCGGTGCGCTCGCCGGCGGGGTCCAGCTACGGGTGCGCGATGACCGGCGCGCCAATCTTTCCTACGTCGTGTTCCCGGCTCATCGGCGACAGGGTGTGGCGACCGCGGCGGTGATGCTCGCAGCGGCGTGGGGCCTCGAGCACCTCGACATCGACGCGGTCGTTGCGATCATCAACGAGGACAACGTCGCGTCACGGGGCGTGGCCACCGCCGCCGGGTTCGAGCTCGACGGGCGCGCCGAGCCCTGGGAGCACACCGAGTCCGGCGTGATGTTGCGATACGTCTCGCGGTCTTAGGCTCCGACTGTGTACGGCATCGCGCTGAGTGTCGCGGCCTGTCTCCGGGCGGGCACCCGGGTCGACGTCGCCTGGGTGGTCGCGACCGATCTGCCCGCGTCACGCGGTCCGGCGGATGCGGTGGCCCTCACGCCGGGAGGCGGACGAGTCGGATCGCTGCTTTCCGGGGCCCTCGACGGGCAACTGGCCGACCTCGCCGGCCACATCAGCCAAGGCCGCCTCGTCGAGCTGCGCGTGAGCGACGTCGACGCACTCGTCGCTGGACTGTCCGCCGGCGGCATGGCGCGCTGCCTCCTCGTACCGGCGGGCGAGCTGCCCGCTGAGCTCTGGACGCTGCTGCTCGAGCGACGACCCTTGTGCATCGTCAGCCGTATCGATGGCGCCGACGTCCTCGACACTGCGGTGTTCACCGCCGACACGATCGGCGAAGCGGGCGAGCCGGCGGCAGCGATGTTCGGGAGTGGCGTCAGCGACGCGACGGTCAGCGACGACACCGTGGTGACGGTGCTGTGGCCGGTCCCGAAGCTCGTCGTGGTCGGTGGTGGACCGGTGGCCAGCGCGCTCGATGCCGCCGCGGCGCTCCTCGGGTGGCAGACCGAGATCGTGAACGACGTCGCCGTGGCCACGGGCTTGATCGCCGCGCTCGCTGCCGCTCGACAAGGTGGTGGTTGCCGCGCACGATCTCGAGCTCGCCGGCTCGGCGCTCGCGGCCGCGCTCGAGACCGACGTCGGGTACATCGGCGCGCTCGGTGGGCACCGCATGCAGCAGACCCGCGCCGACTGGCTCGCCTACCGAGGCATCACCGAGCTGGACCGGATCCATGGCCCCGCTGGGCTCGACATCGGCGCCGAGACACCCGCGCAGATCGCGGTCGCGATACTCGCTCGAGGCCCTCGCGGCCGAGGCGGGCAAGAACTCGCTGCGTACACTGGATCTCGATGACTCGTCAGTCTGATGAAGCGCTCGAGGTGCTGAGGTCCGTGTGGGCCGCGCAGGAAGAGTCCGCCGCCGACCTCGACGAGGACTGCAGCCCGACGAAGAACTGCAAGAACATGAAGGACATCACGTTCGACGGGTACGCCGAGCCCGGCAGCGACCTCATTGGCGCATGGCGCGAGAAGCTCGCTCGCGAGGGGAAGTTGAACACCGCCGGCGGCAGCATCCGCGACCTCGTCCTCGGCCCCGACGAATCGCACTGAACAACGTCGGCGAGCTCACCGACCTCCTGCGGGGAGGGGGATACCTCGCCGACCGCGGGCTGTCTACGGCGCTGTACGTCGCGATCTCGCTCGGGCGGCCGATCCTGCTCGAGGGTGAGGTCGGCGTCGGCAAGACCGAGGTCGCGAAGGTCCTCGCGGAGGTGCTCGATCGGCGCCTGATCCGCCTGCAGTGCTACGAGGGCATCGACACGAACCAGGCGTTGTACGAGTGGGACTATGCGCGCCAGATGCTCCAGATCCGCGCGCTTTCCGAGCGTGACGTGGTGGCCGAGGACTCCGTCGACAAGCTGTTCGGACCGAAGTTCCTGCTCGAACGGCCGTTGCTCGACGCGGTGCGCGCCGGCGACCAGGCCGTGCTGTTGATCGACGAGATCGATCGGGCCGACGACGAGTTCGAAGCCTTCCTGCTCGAGCTGCTCTCGGACTTCCAGATCACGATCCCCGAGATCGGCACGATTGCCGGCGCGACTCGTCCGCTCGTCGTGCTCACGTCGAACCGCACGCGTGAGCTGCACGATGCGTTGAAGCGCCGCTGCCTCTATCACTGGGTCGGGTACCCAAGCCCGGAGCGCGAGGTGGAGATCGTGCTCGTCCGGGCGCCGGGCGTGTCCGAGTCGCTCGCCCGCAAGGTCGTTGCTGCCGTCAACCGGCTGCGTGAGCTCGACCTCACGAAGCCACCGGGTGTCGCGGAGACTCTGGATTGGGTGGCGACCCTCGATGTGCTCGGGGAGACCGACCTCGACGCGCGCACCGCCGACGACACTCTCGGTGCCGTCGTGAAGGAACGCGACGACCTCGAGCTCGTACGCGAGCGCCTCGAGGACATCGTCTCCGGTGGCTAGCGCCGCGTCGATCGTCGAGCTGCTCGTCGCGTTCGGTCACGAGCTCCGCGCGGACGGGCTCGCCGTCGGGTCAGGAGATGTGATCACGTACGCGTCCGCGTCAGCCGCGCTCGATCCGACCGATCTCGTCGACCTCTACTGGGCGGGGCGCACGACGTTGGTCGTTCGGCGCGATCAGATCCCCGTGTACGACCGCGCGTTCCGGCGCTTCTTCCTCGACGAGCGCGACGCGCTCCCCGAACCATTCCGGTCCGCGATCAAGCCGGTGGGGCAGGCGAACGCGGTGTTGGAGATCCCCGCGACCGAGCCGGGCATCGCGGCGGACGACGACCGACCCGCCCAGCTCGGCCTCATGGCGTCCGATGTGGATCTCTGGCGCAACAAGTCGTTCGCGGCGTGCACACCCGAGGAGCTCGCTTCGATCCGCCGCATCATGGCGCGCATCCGGTTGGTGCCGCCCCGTCGCTCCACCCGTCGCACGGTTGGCTCGCGCTCCGGCCGCCGGCCGGACCTACGTAAGACAGTGCGCGAGACGATGCGGACACACGGCGAGCCGGCCGAGCTGTTTTGGCGCCGTCGCCGGATGCGCTTGCGGCCGTTGATCCTGATCCTCGACGTGTCCGGTTCGATGTCGGACTATTCGCGGAACCTGTTGCAGTTCGCGTACTCGACGCGCCGGGCGGCCTCGCGCGTCGAGGTGTTCTGCTTCGGCACGCGCCTGACCCGCATCACGAAGGCACTCGAACGGCGCCGGCCGGACGACGCGCTCGACGAAGCGGCCAAGGCGGTCTTCGACTGGGAGGGCGGCACCCGCATCGGCGATTCACTCGACGCGTTCGTGCGCGGGTGGGGCCGGCGAGGGATGAGTCGAGGCGCGATCGTCGTGATCTGCTCGGATGGTCTCGACCGCGGCGACCCGGCGGTGCTCGCCGGCGCCATGGAGCGGCTCTCACGTCTCAGCCATCGTGTCGTGTGGATGAACCCCCACAAGGGTGACAACCGTGACTTTCGCCCGACGACGCTCGGGATGATGGTCGCCGCGCCGCACGTCGACCTGTTGCTGTCGGGGCACGACCTCGCCAGCCTGGAGCAGCTCGCCGAGCTGCTGCCTGACCTCAGGTGAAGTGGAGTGTGTCGATCGTCGCGGATGGCGACCGAGAGATGACCATCGACGAGATCGTCGAGCTCGCCGATGCGGTCGCCGTCGAGCAACGGCATCGCGTCGGGCATCGGCACCACCAGCTACGGCGCGCAGCTCGTCGTCGACGCGGCCAGCAGCGACGAAGCCGCTGAGCTCGCGATCGTGGAGTTCACGCAGGCCGCGGCGCGCGCCGGGCTTCCCGCCTGGCCGGTCTCGCGCGTCGAGACGATCGGCGAGGACGACGAGTGATCCGGCTCGGGTCGTTGGCGGGCTACCCGTTCGAGGGTCCTCGCGTGCTCGCGGGATGGACTCCGCCCGCCGCCGCCGCGGTGTACGCGATCCTCGTCCGTCCCGAAGCCGATGCGAAGGGCGAGCAGTACGCCGTCATCTACGTGGATCATTCCGAGGATCTGTCGGCCGAACGCTTCCCGTTCAACCATCCCCGGGCCGGCTGTTGGCTGCGACGAGCGGGCGATCGGTTCAAGCTCGCGATCTGCACGTACGAGGTGCCGGGCGGACTGCCCTCCCATCGCGAGCAGATCGTGCGCGAGCTGACCGCGCATCTACCGGCCGAGCTGCAACACCGAGCAGTACGACGCCGAGTGGAAGGACCAGTGGATCGGCGACTACCAAGCGCCGACCGCCGGCCCCCTCAGCACTCCCCGCGACCCCCCAGGCTGAATCTCTTGGCGCGAGCGGGGCTCTGGCACCCGCTGGCGCCAAGAAAACCAGTTACGGGGTGTAGCCGACCGCCTCGTGGAAGCGGGAGCGGCGAGTGCCCGACGCGGGCTTCGCCGAAGGACGCTCCTCGGTCGACGGCTGGTACGTCGCGCCGGCGACGATGCCTTCGGCCATGCCGTAGAGCAGCGGCAACGCGCCGGCGATGACCCCACCGGTGTGGTTGATGTGCTCGACGCCGGGGCCGATCACCGAGGCGTTCTGCTCGATCGTGGCGACGAGGTCGTCGCACTCCTCGAGCGTGCCGGCGATCTTCGTGAGCTGCGTGCCGACGATCCAGAGATAGGCGGCGAGACCCGCGATGAGCAACACGATCTCGACGACGGTGAGCACCACGAGCGTCGTCATGACCGCACCTTGTCGAGCACCCGACCGAGGAACAGGTGGTGCTCGAGGCCTTCGGCCAAGACTTCGTCGACCTTCGTCGCGGTCTCCGCGATCAGCGCGGTGTCGGCGGTGTTTTCCGCGGCCTGCTTGAGCGTCTCGCGGATCTCGAGCGTGCGCTCATCGATCGTGCGCACGAGCAGCACGAGGATCGTGAGCAATGCGACCACCGCCAGGATCACGACGAGACCGGCGGCGAGTGCGCCCCACCACCAGTTCTCGGTTGTGTCGGACAACGCGAAGATCATGGTCAGCCCCCCAGCTTGATGCGGCCGCGCCGGAGGCCGGCGGTGATGGCTTCGGCCGACGCGATCGTCGTGCGCAGTCCGGCGAGCGCCGCGGTGTTCGTCACCGACTCTTCGAGGCTCTCGTTGATCGCCTTGGCCTGCTTCCCGATGAGATGGGCGAGCACCAAGATCGGCACGACGAGCGCGACGACAGCGACGACGACGAGTCCCGCCGACCGTGTAGCCGATCTGCCAACCGGTGCTGGAGTCCGCGAGCACGTGCATGTCAGATCGACTCGCAGAAGTCGCGGACGGGCTTCAGGTTCGCGTTCACCGATTCGAGTGCCGCCGGAACTGGCCGCGTCTTGTCGGCGATCACCTGCACACCGCCGAGCAGCGCGCCGAGCGTCTTGTGCACCGCCATCAGGTGACCGATGACGCGGATGAGGGCGAGCGCGGCCGCGGCGATGATCAGGCCGGCGAGCACGATGGTGACCCAGGCAGCGATAGGCATCTGTTCCCCCTCCTCATCCCTACGGAAGCAGCTTGGCGACGGAGCCGGCGTAACGAACCGCACCGACCGTGACTTCATTGATGGTCTCGTCTGTCTCGGCCAACAGGGCGGGCGCCTGGTCGACGTTGCCGATCAGGCCGACGCCGTGGCCGAGGATGTTGTCGGACGCTCCTCGGATGCGCTCGAGCGCCGCCAACAAGCGGTTGATCAACCCGAGCAACACCGGGACGACCACGATGAACAAGATCACGTTGCCGATCCACCACAGCGCCATCAATGTCTCGTCCTCTCAGCTCGCAGCCGGTCGATAGGGCAGGAACAACCGCCGGAACACCCGCGTGATCGCCAGCAGCGCGGCCCGCACGCCGATGCCGATGCCGCCCGCGGCAGCGGCGGACGCCACTTGATCCGGCGCGACGCCCCGGTCGAGTGCCGCGATGCGGTTCTGCATGTTCGTCGCGAAATCGCGCATGAGCACCGTGCTGACGTCGGAGATCATCCCCCGGCCGTACTGGGCGGCCGCGCCCGAGAGTTGCAGGTCCTGGTCGACCTCGACCTTCGTGCCCGAGCCGGCGGCCACGACTCGCGCGGTCAGCAGCATCGCGGCCTGGCCGCGACCCTTCTCGTCCGCGCCGGCAGCGTCGACGACGATGCGCCTCGCGGCCTCGTCGCGCTCCCGCACCTCGGCGGTGCCGGCGAACTGCAGCTTCACCGGGCCCATGCGGATCGCGACCTTGCCGCGGTACTTGTCGTCGCCGAGGTCCTCGGTCAGCTCCGCACCCGGGAGGCAGGTCGCCACCTGGGGGATGTCGTCGAAGAAGCGCCAGACCTTGTCGACGGGCTGCGCCACGTCGAACGCGTTCTTGATCAGCATCGCGCCTCCTTGTCCAGGTAGCGGGCGGGCTCGCGCTCGAACGCCGCTCGGCAACCGGCCCCACAGAAGTAGTAAGTGACGCCCTCGTGGTCGAGGTGCAGGCTCGAGGGTTCGATCGTGACGGTCATCCCGCACACCGGATCGATCGCGGTGGCGGGTTGCGCGGCCGATGCGGCCGCATCCCGATGCGGCGCGAACGCGCCGGACGCCCGCAGCTGCACGAGCTCGGCGAGGATCGCAACGGCGATCTCGGTGTGTGTCGTGTGGCCGAGATCGAGCCCCACCGGCACCCGCACTCGGTCGAGCAGATGTTGCGGCACACCGCGATCGGCGAGATATCCGAGCACCGACTCTCCGCGTCGCCGCGAGGCGACCAGCCCGACGTAGGCCGGCGACCCGGTGACCGCGCGCTCGATGGCGTCCTCGTCGCCGTGCCCCTGCGTCGCGATCACCACGACCGACCGCGCGTCCACTGCCTCAGGCGAGAAGTCCGCGCTGTCGAAGAGCTCGGCGCGCCATCCGAGCACCTGCGCGAGGTCGCACAGCATGTGCGACATCGGCGAGCGGCCCACCACGACGAGGTGCGGCGTCGAGACGACCGGCTCGATGTACACCTCCATCGCGCCTTCGCTCTGGCACGAGATGGGGATGACGATCATGCCGTCGGGCACGTGGCCGAACTGCTCGGGCGTGCCGAGCAAGAGGAGCCGCGGCTCGCCTTCGACGATCGCGGCCTGGGCTTCCCGGATGACGGTGGGCTCCGCGCACGCGCCACCGATCCATCCGTGGATCGCGCCAGCCGCGGTGACGATCGCACGAGAGCCCTGCTGGCCTGACGATGGCCCCTGCCTCCACACGACGGTGGCGAGCGCGCAGTCCTCACCGCGGCGAGCGAGCTCGGCGGCCTGCGCGATCACCTCCCAGCCGGCAAAGGCGTTGCTCACGTCAGTCCGATCTCACCGGCGGCGCGCCCGAGACGTCGTGACGTTCGGTGAGTGCCTCGTACACCCGGTCCGGCAGCAGGGGCATGTCGATGTTGCGTACGCCCGTGTCCTTGATGGCGTTCATCACCGCGTTGACGAACGCGGCCGGGCCACCGACGGTGGCGCACTCGCCGACGCCCTTGGCTCCGATCGGATGGTGCGGGCACGGCGTCACGACCTCGTGCAGCTCGAAGCCGGGCGTCTCCCACGCGGTGGGCAGCAGGTAGTCCATGTAGTTGCCGCCGATGCAGTTGCCGTCGGCGTCGAACGTGATGAACTGCATGTTCGCCATCGCGTAGGCCTCGGTGAGACCGCCCATGATCTGCCCTTCGACGATCATCGGGTTGATGCGCACGCCGCAGTCGTCGACCGCGACCACCCGAAGCACGTCCCACACGCCGGTCTCGGGGTCGACCTCGACGGTGGCGATGTAGCACGCGAACGGCCAGGTGAGGTTGGGCGGGTCGTAGTAGGCGGTGTTCTCGAGGCCGGGTTCCATGCCGTCGGGCATGTTGCTGTACGCCGCCATCGCGCACTCTTGGATCGTGACGCCCCGGTCCGGCGCGCTGCGCACGTAGAAGCGGCCGAGCTCCCACTCGATGTCTTCTTCGGACACCTCGAGAAGGTGGGCGGCGAGCTTGCGGGCCTTCGCCCTGATCTTCCGCGAGACCATCGCGACCGCGGCGCCCGCGACCGGGGTGCTGCGGGACGCGTATGTGCCCATGCCAAACGGCGCGGTGTCGGTGTCTCCCTCCTCCACGACGATGTCGTCGGCGGGTATCCCGAGCTCGTGGGCGACGATCTGCGCCCAGGTCGTCTCGTGACCTTGGCCCTGCGACTTGGCTCCCGTGCGCAGGATCGCCTTGCCGGTCATGTGCACGCGCAGCTCGGCCGAGTCGAACATCTTGATGCCCAAGATGTCGTACTCCCGGCTGTTGCCGGCTCCGAGCGGCTCGGTCATCGTCGAGATGCCGATGCCCAACAGACGGCCCCGCTGCTTCGCCTCCTCCTTCTGCCGCAGGAAGTCCTGATAGCCGATGGCTTCGAGGCCGATGTCGAGGCATTTGCCGTACTGCCCGGAGTCGGTGAGGAATCCCCACGGCGTGCGGTGCGGGAAGTCGTCGTCGCGCACGAAGTTCATCCGCCGGAACTCCGCCTGGTCGATGCCGAGGTCATCGGCAGCGGCCTGCACCATGCGCTCCTGGAAGTACATCGCCTCGGTCACCCGGAACGAGCAGCGGTAGGCGACGCCGCCGGGCGCCTTGTTCGTGTACACGCCCCGCGCCGTGAGATGCGCGGCGGGGATGTCGTAGCAAGCGAACGCGGAATGCATCAGCCCGATCTTGAACTTGCTCGGCTGCGCGTCGGAGAAGAACGCGCCGTGATCGGACTCGGTGTGCATCCGGACGGCGAGGATCTTGCCGTCCTTGCGCAACGCCAGCTCGCCGCGCAGGTAGATGTCGCGACCGAAGCCGGTGGAGATGAGGTTGCCGCTCTTGTCCTCGATCCACTTCACCGGTCGTTCGAGCAAGATCGACGCGAGGATCGACGCGACGTACCCCGGGTACACCGGCACCTTGTTCCCGAAGCCTCCGCCGAGGTCGGGCGAGACGATGCGGATCATGTGCTCGGGGATCTCGGCCACCAAGCGCGACTGCGGCGCGAATGATGTGCGGCGCTTGCGTCGTCATGTACACGGTGAGCTTCGACGTCGACCGGTTGAAGTCGGCGATCGATCCGCAGCACTCGATCGGCGACGGGTGCGACCGGGGGTAATGCAGGTCGAGCTTCGAGATCACATCGGCTTCGGCGAACGCCCGCTCGGTGCCGTCCTTGTCGCCGACCTCCCAGTTGAAGACGACGTTGTCGTGCTGGTTCTCCTTGTCGTCTCGGATCAGTGGCGCGCCTTCCGCCATCGCCTGCATCGGGTTGACGATCGCGGGCAGCGGCTCGTACTCGACGACGATCGCTTCGCATCCGTCCTTCGCGATGTACGGATCGTCCGCGATCACGCACGCGACCTCTTGGCCCTGGAACCGCACCTTGTCGGTCGCGAGCACGGCCTGCGTGTCGTAGGAGAGCGTCGGCATCCAGGCGAGGTTCCGCGCCGCCATCATCTCTCCGGTCAGCACGAGCCGGACGCCGGGGATGTCCCAGGCCTTGCTCGTGTCGATCGACGTGATGCGGGCGTGCGCGAGCGGGCTGCGCAGGATCTCCATGTGGAGCATGCCCGGCAGCACGATGTCGTCGACGTAGTTGCCCTTGCCCCGGATGAAGCGGTTGTCCTCGACCCGTTTGCGGCTCGAGCCGAGCCCGCCGATCTTGACCTCGTCGAGTGCGCTCATCTCGTCACGCTCCCCGCTGCTTCGCCGCGGCCCACAGCACGGCCTTCACGATGTTCTGGTACCCCGTGCACCGGCAGAGGTTTCCGGACAGCGCCCAGCGCACTTCGTCCTCGGTGGGATCGGGGTTCTCGTCGAGCAGCGCCTTCGCGGTGAGCATCATCCCGGGCGTGCAGAACCCGCACTGCAAGCCGTGCGCGTCCTTGAATCCCTCTTGGATCGGATGCAGCTCGCTCGCGGTCGCGAGGCCTTCGACGGTCGTCACCTCGTGACCGTCAGCCTGTACGGCGAGCATCGTGCAGCTCTTCACCGGCCTGCCGTCGAACAGCACCGTGCAGGCACCGCAGTTCGTGGTGTCGCATCCGGTGTGCGTGCCCGTGAGCTTGAAGCCCGAGCGCAGGAGATGGGCGAGCAACAGGCGGGGCTCGATCTCCGCGGCGCGGCGTTCGCCGTTGAGCGTGAGCGTGACGCGCCGTACCGGTACGTCGCTCGCCGGTTCGGGTGTGATCTCTTCGAAGAGGCTCGTCATGTCAGGCCGCCTTCTCGTCGGCGCTGGCCAGCCGGGTGAGCAGGCGAGCCGTGAACGTGCGAATGATCTGACGTTTGAACGCCGCGCTGCCCCGGTGGTCGGTACGGGGTTGGGCCGCCTGCGCGGCGAGTTCGGCGGCGTGCGCGATGCGCTCGGCGGTGAGCGCGCCTCCGACCACCGCCTGTGCGGCGTCGGTCGCGTCGATCGTCGATGGACCGACGCCGGTGAGCGCGATGCCGGCCCGGGTGATCGAGCCACCGGACCACTCGATCGCGACCGCTACTCCCGCAGTTGCGAAGTCGCCCACGCGGCGTTCGAGCTTGAGGTAGCCACCGGCGGGCGTTCCCTTCGGCGCGGGCACGACGGCCTCGATGACGATCTCGTCGCTGGCCAGCACGTTCTGGAACGGTCCGCTCACGAGATCGGTCATCGAGATGGTGCGGCGGCCGCTCGAGCCCTGCGCCACGACATGCCCCCCGAGCGCAGTGATCACCGAGGCCCAATCCCCCTGAGGATCGGCGTGGCACAACGACCCGACGAGCGTGCCGCGGTTCCGCACGATCGGGTCGGCGATGAGGGGCGCGGCGGCGGCCATCGTCGGTTGTTTCGACGCGAGCACCGTCGAGTGTTCGAGGTCGGCGTGGCGGCAAAGCGCACCAATGCGGATCGTGCCGTCGGCATCGACCTGATGGGAGTCGAGGCCCGGGATCTCGTTGATGTCGACGAGCATCTCGGGTGCGGCGAACCGCAGCTTCATCAGTGGGATCAAGCTCTGTCCCCCCGCCAGCACCTTCGCCTCTCCGCCGCCGTCACGCAGCAGGGCGATCGCTTCGTCGAGCGAGCGCGGCGCTTCATACCGGAACCGGGACGGGTACATGCGAGCCTCCTCCTCGTGCGGCCGGGGCCGACTCAGGCCTGCGGTGTAGACGCGGAGTCGGGAATGGCGACGGGAAGCGACTCGTAGTCGGGGTCGGGCCGCCGCTCCTGGTGCGGAGGCCATGGCCCCTGGACCGGTTGACCGGCCACCTTCAGGTACTCGATCAGCTGCGGCCATGCCCATACCGTCGGGCTCTTGCCGGTCTTCGGCGCGTGCTCGATCACTTCGTACAGCCGCGGGTTGCCGTGACTGTGACCGGTCGACTCCACTGCCAAGCCGTCCACCCCCCAAACGTCGCCCTGAGCACGATGGTACGCACACCCCGCGCTATCTGCTCACGGGCGCGGCGTCATCTACTCGCGGGCTCGCAGCCGAACGCGCCGCACACCGCGACATAGTCCTCCCACGTGTCGATGTCACGGGGACGCGGCGTCGCGGCCGCAATGCGCACGACCCGTGGGTCTCGATCCACGATCTTCCATACGGCCCGATCCCCGTGCAGGGTTCGAATCGTCGTGAACGAATCGCTCGAGAAGACGAACGGATGCCCGAGCTCACCGTGCTCGTACTCGGTGACCGCGGCCCAGCTTCGCGACGTTCGCCATGCGGCCACGACGGTGTCGATCGTCGCCGGTGTCACGCCGGGCATGTCGCCGAGCAACAGAACGATCGCGTCGCATTCGCCGGCGGCGTCGAGCCCGGCGAGCAGTGAGGACGCGCACCCATCTCCGTAGCCGTCGTTGCGCACGATCTGCGCGCGGGTGAGCTGGAGCGCGGCCGCGGCCTCGTCCGCAGCCCCTCCGAGGACGACGATCACTCGGTCGAGCGACGACGCCTCGACGTCGGCGACCACGTGACCCAGAAGCGTGCGCTCGCCGAAGGGCAGCGTCTGCTTGGGCCGTCCGAGCCGAGTCGACGCCCCCGCCGCCAGCACGACCCCGACCACGCTCACGACAACATCTCCGGCTTCTCGCGCGGATAACCGGCCAGAAATGGCACGTTATTCGCGCGAGAACGGTGGGGTTCGGGGTGGCGCCGAGTGGGGCTCAGCTCTGGGGGCAGCCGTCGGCGAGCAGGTCTTGGGAGACGACGACGAGCCCGGTCGGCACGTCCTCGAGTCGGGTCCAACCGGACTCATCGGCGCTCGCGCATCCCTGACCGTTCACCTGCCAGTACGACGACGGCCGCACCCGCACCACGATGTCGCCGGGCACGTACACGATCAGGCGGAACTCGTCGGCGTCCATGCCGAGCAGCGTCGCCGATCCCTCGATCATGCCGGGGTAGCCGTGGAACCTCCACAGCACCCACTCCGTGCTCCGCCAGACCTCGTCGAGATACGGCAGCCCCGAGAGCAGCAGGTCCTTCTCCGCGAGGGAAGACGCGTCGAGCTGGGCCGTGGGCAACGCGACGTACTCGACCGCGTTGTCGATGAGCCACTGCTCGTAGGTCCTCACGCTGAGCGTCTCGTCGTAGAAGAGGGGATTGCGCTCGATGTCGAGCTGTCGCTCCCACCCGCGTGCGAGCGGCACCTCAGGCGCGACGTACGCGGTCTCCCAGTGGTGGTAGGTGAAGGGGATCTCCACGCGGCCCGGGAGCCCGTCTTGCCGTTGGATCTCGTCGATCATCGGCTGGTAGTAGGCGCGGTCCATCGACGGGTCGTGGCGAGCCCACGCGACAGCGTCCATCGCCGGGATCCACTGCCAGAGGATCATCGGCAGCACCAGGAGCACGACGACCCGGCCGACCGCCAGACCGTGCACGATGACGATGCGACGCTGCGACCACAGCGCGCAGACCACGAGCGGCCCCGCGACGTACTGCGCGAGGCGGCTGACGTTGCCTCCGAGCGGAGTCGGCACGAGATAGGTCGCGATCACGACCGCGGCGTACACGACGGCGCCCCACCGCATCGCTCGGTAGGGGCCGCGCATCGCAACGACGAACAGCAGACACACCGAGAGGTCGCGCACGAGCGCCCAGTCGTCGTACGGGAACACACCTGGCTCGGGGAAGAGGAGGGCCATCACCCCGATCGGCGCGCATGCAGCCGCGGCAATGGTGAACCCGGGCACGCGCCGCGCCACCGCGCTGAGTCCCCACGCCGTCGCCACGATCGCGACGAACAAGCCGGCGACCGGGCTCGCGAGCGACGTGAGGACGGCGCCGGCGATCGCGAGACCGAATCGGTGATGTTGGATCGCCAGGACTGTCGCGAGGCCGAGCGCGACGCCGAGCGCGAAGGTCGCACGCCCGATCATCAGGTTCGTCGCCGTGCCGGCCGCGAACCACAACGAGCCGATCCACCAGGCCGACCCAAAGTGATGGCGGACGATGCGGTCGAAGAGCAACGCGGCGAGCAGTCCACTGATCGCGCACAGCGCCATCGGCCCGATCAGCGCACCGAGCACCGGCGACAAAACGCTGTAGTCGAGCGTGGCGTGCCCGCCGTACCACTGCATGTTGAAGAGCACGACGCCGTAGCGCTCGACGAGATCGGCGCGGAAGATCTGCGCCGGAAGATCCGAGCCGCGCCAGCCCAGCACGAGGACCGCGACAGCGAGCGCAGCGGCGGCACTCGGCGACACTCCCCACGAGAGCCAACGGCGACGTGTCGGTGTGGGGGTGACCGCGGGAGAAGGCCGTTCAGCGACGGCCGTAGGACTAGCCATCCAGGGCCTGAGGATAGGTTCCCGAGCGATGAAACTCACCACGCTCGGCACTGGGTCGCCGCTGCCCTCTCCCGACCGAGCCGGGCCCGCGAACCTGGTGCAGGCCGGCGAGGTGAATCTGCTGTTCGACTGCGGGCGCGGCGTGACGATGCGCCTGGCCGCCGCCGGCCTCATCGCTCCGCAGCTTCACCAGGTCTTTCTTACCCACCTGCACAGCGACCATGTCACCGATTTCAACGATCTCGTGACCACGCAGTGGGTGGCCTCGCCGATCCCGAGTCCCCTGCAGGTCACGGGCCCTGTGGGCACAGCGCGATTCGCCGAACGGACGATCCAGATGCTCAGCGACGACGTCGGGTACCGGATCGCCCATCACGAGGACCTGACCGAGCCGCCCGGGTGCACGGTCGTCGAGGTGACCGATGGGCCGGCCTGGGAGAGCGACGGAGTCCGGGTGATCGCGGCGCCGACCGATCATCGGCCGGTCGCACCCGACCGTCGGATATCGAGTCGAGCACGAGGGCAAGGCGATCGTGCTTGCCGGCGACACCGTGCCGTGTGAGGGCCTCGATCGCCTGTGCGCCGGCGCCGATGTGTACGTGCAGACGGTGATTCGTCCCGACCTGATCCGCGCGATCCCGTCGGCGCGTCTGCAGGACGTCGTCGACTACCACTCGAGCTGCGCGGACGCCGGCCGCACCGCGGCGCGGGGCGGTGTGAAGACGCTGGTGCTCACGCACCCGGTACCGCCACCCGCGCCCGGTTCGGACCCAGAGTGGATCGCGCAAGCCGCCGCGCACTTCGACGGGGAGATCGTGTTCGCCTCCGACCTCTGGAGGCTCGAGATCTGAGCGCTGGCGCGGCGTAACCTCGCGTCATGCCCACGCTCGCCGAAGAGCTCGACATCCCCCACATCGACCTGATGGCCGCGCAGGCGCAGACCGACCGCGCGGAGCGCCTCTCGGAAGTCCGCGAGCAGAGTTGGATCGCGCGCTCGGACCTGGGCTACGTGATCCTGAGCTACGAGGACTGTGTCGCCTTCCTGCGCGACCGGCGCTGGCATTCGGCCGCGGCGTATCTGCCCGAGCTGCTCGGCGTCGACATTGCCGAGATGATGGGCCGGACGAACCGCAGGCCGGGAATCCTCGCCGCCGAGGGCGACGAGCACTCGCGCTTGCGTCGCCTCGTCGCGCCGGCGTTCACACCCAAGGCCGCCGATCGGTTGCGGCCATACATGCGCGAGGTCGTCAACCGGTTGATCGACCCGGTCGCGCAGTCGGGACGTTGCGAGCTCATCGCAGACGTGTGCGAGCCGTATCCCATCCCGATCATCTGCAAGCTGCTCGGCGCGCCCGAGGAGGACTGGAAGCTGTTCAGTCGGTGGGCGACCGATCTGCTCCGAATCTTCAATTCCAACTTCATGGAGGATCTGCCGGCGATCATCAAGTCGCAGGACGAGATGCGTGAGTACGTGCAGCGGCTTGTCGAGCGGCGGCGTTCCACCCCGGCGGACGACCTCCTCACTGACCTCATCACCGCCGAGCAGGAAGGCGACCGCCTCGACATGGAGGATCTCGAGGGCATGGCGATCGCGGTGCTCGTCGGTGGCACCGACACCACCCGCAACCAGCTCGCATGCACGGTCGCGTTGTTCACGCGCTACCCCGATCAGTGGCGGCTGCTGGGCGAACAGCCCGAGCTCGCGGCGCGGGCGACCGAAGAGAGCATGCGAGTGCTGGGTGCCATCCGCGGCACTGGGCGCTTCGCGTCTGAGGACATCGAGTATCGCGACGTTTTGTTCCCGCGCGGCTCGTTCATCTCGCCGAGCTTCGTCGCGGCGAACACCGACAAGAAGGTGTTCTCCGAGCCGATGACGTTCGACATCACGCGTGAGGCGCGCCAGCTCACCGCATCTCACGTTCGGCAGTGGCATCCACTACTGCCTCGGCGCGTGGCTGGCTCGGGCCGAGCTTCAGGAGGCCTTGCCGATCCTGGCGCAGCGCATGCCCGACCTCGAGGTCGACGGCGAGATCGGGTGGAAGCCGGCGGAGACCGCGATCTGGGGCCCGGCGCGCCTGCCTCTGCAGTTCACGCCTGCTTGAGCAGCCTCAGGTGAGCGGCACGCAGTCCGCCGTGCATCCCTCTCGTCGGGGGAGGCCCGACGGCGGGGCGGTGCAGCACGGCACGGGTCGGGCGCGAAGGCGAGCACGCTCGTCGCCGAGCGTCGCGCACCACGCCGTCGCTGATGAGGCTGTAGCCGCCGGGCTCGAACGGCGGCCAGAGCAAGCTCGACCTCGGGCCGCGCGGTCGCGTTGCGTGCTGATCGGGCGCCGACGCTCATCACCAGCTCGTCGGCCTGCCACTCGACGGTGACTGCGGTGGCGTGGGCACGGGCGTCATCGGAGACGGTCAGGAGGTACGGCGTCGCGCCGAAGCGCTGCGTTTCCTCCCGGAGGCGATCGAGCGACACGGCGATGCTCATCGCGCTCGATGCTACGGCAGCCCGGTGTTACAGAAGCACGGCGCTCCCGGCGGCGGCCGCCGAGCGGTAGATCGCATCGGCGACCTCGTGAGCGCGGACCGCGACGGCGAAGTCGGGAGTCGCAGGCTCGTGCCGCTCGGCGGCCAGCGACGAACGCCCCGTCGGGGTTGGCCGGTCCGTCGAGCAGCGGCATCGTCGCCTCGACGAGGTCATCCCCGGTGAGCGAGCCCTGTGCGCCATCGCTATCCGTCCATGCGACGGGCCCGTACCAGTCGTCCCCCTCGAGCATCGCCCAGCGGTTCTCGCAGAACACTTCGACCCGGCGCAGGCTCGGCCGCGACAGCACGTCGTGCCAGATCGAGGTCAACGTGCCGACGGCGCCCGACGAGAAGCCGATCGTCGCGGCCATCACGTCTTCGATGCCGTCGATCGCGTGGAACGACGCCGACTGCGCGGCGACCGAACCGATCGGCCCGGCAAGGAACTCGAGCATGTCGATGTCGTGCAACGAATGCTCCAGCAGCGTGCCCGCGCCCGCCTTCGTCACGTCGCCGCGCCAGGTCGACGAGTAGTGCCCTTGGATCGGGATGAACTGGTCGTCGCGGAACACGACGCTCATCAGCTGCACCGGCTTCGGGGGCCGTGATCGACGTGGCGGAGCCAGAGGAAAGCAGGGGAGCGGCGCAGCACGAGCCCGACCTGGTTCGTGACGCCGGCGTCGGCCACCGTCGTCGGCCATCTCCAGCGCGCCTGCCAGGCTCGTGGCGAGCGGCTTCTCGCAGAAGATCGCCAGGCCTCGCTCGGCCGCCGCACTCACGAGCCGAGGGTGCTCCGACGTCCAGGTGCAGATGTACACGGCATCGCAGCTGTCGAGTACCTCCTCCTCTGACGCGCACGCGTGGTGTCCCGACGCGGCGCAGAACGCGGCGAGGCGCTCGGTGTCGACGTCGTACGCACCCGCCCGCACCACGTTCGCGCCACTACGGCGGAGCGACTTCGAGTGGTACGTCGCGATGAGGCCGGTGCCGATGAAGCCGATGCGCACGGCGGGCGACGCTAGCTGGTCGGGGGGTGATGCCGCCGCCGACGAACTCGGCGACGAAGTCGTTCACCGGGTGCGCGACGACCTCTTCGGGCGGGCCGACCTGTTCGATTCGCCCGGCCCGCATCACGACAAGCCGGTCGCCGAGCGCGCGCGCCTCCGCGTGATCGTGGGTGACGTAGATCGCGGTCATGCCGAGACGTCGCAACAGCTCGCGCAGCTCTTGCGTGAGGCGATCGCGCAGCGTGCGGTCGAGCGCGCCCAGCGGTTCGTCGAGCATGAGGAGGCGAGGCTCCGGCGCGACCGCCCGGGCCAGCGCCACTCGTTGCTGTTCGCCGCCCGACAGCGTGGTCACCGAGCGCTCGTCGAAACCCTCGAGGTCGACAAGCGCGAGGACTTCGTTCACCCGGCGGCGCACTTCGGCGTCGGGTCGGTGCTGCATCCGCAAGCCGAACGCGACGTTCCTCGCCACGTCCTTGTGCGGGAACAGTGCGTAGTCCTGGAACATGAGCCCGAAGCTCCTCCGGTGGGGCGGCACCCGGGCGAGGTCCTGGCCATCCCACCGAACCGTCCCGTGATCGAGCGGCTCGAGCCCGGCGATCGCTCGCAGCAGCGTCGACTTCCCGGAGCCACTCGGACCGAGCACAGCTACGAGCTCGTGGTCGTTCACCGTGAGGTCGACATCGTCGAGCGCGGCGTGGTCTCCGAAGCAGACCGTTGCGTTCTCGACCGACGAGCATCAGAAGTCTCCGAGGTCGCCGAGGCGGGCGCGCTCGAACACGAGCACGCACACCACGGTGAGCGCCATCAGGATCGTCGCCATCGCCATCGCCTGCCCGTAATTCGCCGCGCCCGGACGGCCGAGCAGCCGGAAGATCGCGACGGGAAGGGTGGTGGTGTCAGGGCGCGCGATGAACACCGTCGCGCCGAACTCGCCGAGCGAGATCGCGAACGCGAAGCCGGCGCCCACGGCGAGGGCACGCGAGACGAGGGGCAGGTCGATCTCTCTCCACGTGCGTCTCGGAGATGCGCCGAGGACGGCGGCTGCTTCACGCAGCCGGTGGTCGATCGAGCGGAGAACGGGAACGACCGAGCGAACGACGAACGGCAGCGCGACGAGCGCTTGCGCGATCGGGATGAGGATCGCCTTCGACCGAAGGTCGAGGGGTGGTTCGTCGAGCGTGATGAGAAACCCGAAGCCAACCGTCACCGCAGACACGCCGAGAGGCAGCATCACGCCGAGATCGAGCCACATCCGCGTGTGCCGGCCGCCGATCGCGATGGCCGCGAGCCCACCGATCACCGTCGCGATGATCGTGGCGAGCAACGCGAACACCAGCGAGTTGCGGATGGCCTCCACCGGGGGAACGAACAGCGCGTTCGTGTCGGTCGACGCGAGGTCGCGGTACCACGCGAGCCCGTGCCCGCCGGGCACCGCGAAGGAACGCTCGATCAGCGCCGCGAGAGGAAGCCCGAGCAGGATCGCCATCACGGCGAGGTTGGCGCCGAGCAGCACACGCTGGCCCGTGGTGCGGGGCGCGACGCTTGCCTCGTCTCGGTGCCGCATCCGGCGGGGGACCGAGCGCCGTGTTTGCAAGCGGTTGGTGACGATGAGGATCGCGACGACGGCGACGAGCTGCACGAGGGCCAGCGCCGCGGCGACCTCGAGGTCGAGCAGCTGCGCGGTCTGGCGGTAGATCTCGACTTCGAGGGTGGAGTGTTGCGGGCCGCCGAGCAACAGCACGACGCCGAACGACGTGAACGTGAAGAGGAACACGATCGCGCTCGCGGCCGCGATGGCCGGCCAGAGCAGTGGGAGCTCGATCTCCCGCGTTGATCGCCACCTCGATGCGCCGAGCACCTGCGCGCTCTCGGAGAGACGGGGATCGAGGTTCGCCCAGAGTCCTCCGACCACTCGCACGACGACCGCGTAGTTGAAGAACACGTGCGCGATCAGGATCGCCCAGACGGTGTCGTCGAGCGCGCCGGGCAGGAGGCGTGTGAACGCGGCTCCGACCACGACGGTGGGCAGCACGAACGGCACGGTGACGAGCGCGCGAACTACGGCCCGTCCTCGAAAGCGGTACCGCGAGAGCACGTAGGCACCGGGCATCGCGATTGCGAGCGTGAGCGCGGTCGAGGCCACCGCCTGCCAGACGGTGAACCACGCGACGTGGCGTAGGCGGTCGTCCGAGAGCACCTCGCGGAAGCCGTTCGCGTCGATGCCGCGGCTGATGATCGCGGCGACCGGCCAGACGAAGAAGACGGCGAGGAACGCGACCGGCGCGGCGAGGAGGGCGATCCTCAGCCCATGACGTCTGATGTCCACTCGTCGATCCATTGATCGCGGTTGGCGGCGATCACGTCGGGCGGGAGCGCCAGCGGATCGTCGGGCAGGACGGAGAACTCGGTGAAGACCTCGGGTACGGCGGCGTTCGCATTGGCGGGCCACACGAACATGTTGAGCGGCATGTCCTCTTGGAAGGTGGGACTCAGCATGAAGTCGATGAGCTTCTGCGCGGCGGCTTCGTGCTCGGTGCCCGCGAGCACGCCGGCGAACTCGACCTGACGGAAGCAGGTGGACTCCACGACGGCGGTCGGCGCGTCATCCCTCGGGGGATCGGCGAACACGACTTCCGCGGGAGGGCTCGATGCGTAGGACACGACGACGGGGCGGGGGCCCTCGCCGGAGCTGCCCGAGAACGACGTGTAGTAGGCGTCCTCCCATCCGGCCGCGATCTCGACGTCGTTGTCGGAGAGCTGGTCCCAGTAGTCGAGCCACCCGTCTTCGCCGAAGTGGTCGATGGTGGCGAGCATGAACGCGAGCCCGGGCGAAGACGTGGCGGGGTTCTCGACCACGAGCAGGCCCTTGTACGCGGGGTCGGCGAGATCCTCGAGTGACGACGGTGGTGCGAGTCCTTCATCGGTGAACCACTGCTTGTCGTAGTTGAGGCACACATCGGCGATGTCGATCGGCGTCACGGTGTTGTCGGGGGTGAGCTCTGTGAGGTCTTGCGGCACATCGCTGAGCGCGGGTGATCGATAGGGCTCGAAGATCTCCTCGTCGAGCGCACGTCCGAGGAATGTGTTGTCGACCCCGTACAGCACATCGCCGAGCGGGTCGCCCTTCGTGAGGATCGCTTGGTTCACCATCTCGCCGCCGTCGCCGGCCTGCAGCACCTTTACCGTGATGCCCGTTTCCGCCGTGAACTGGTCGAGCAAGCCTTCGGACACGGCGAATGAGTCGTGCGTGACGAGCGTGATCGTGACCGGTCCCGTGTCGGCCGCGTCGGTCGCGTCGTCGTCGCCGCACGCGCCGAGCAGCGCGACCGCGAGAAAGGCGATCGCGACCCGCCGCACCGGTAGGCCCTTCACTGCAGGGCCTCTGGTTGGATCAAGAGCAGGGTTCCCTCGGCGACTGAGACCTTCGCGACCGTGCCCTCGATCTCGTTGCTGACACCGCGCGTCGTGCCCGAGTCGAGCGTCTCGCCGAACAGCGGGAAGCGGAGTCCTTCGGTGCGCACCCCGTGCGCGGGACCGCCGACGGGAACCAGCGTGATGAGCTCGCCGGGACGTCCCTCCACGTGGGCTTCGCCACCTTCGCGGACGACCTGCACCCGCGCTGGGCCGATCCACGCGTCGATCGTCGTGCCGGCGAGGTCCGAGCTGGCGAGCAGGAGCAGCCCGGTCACGAGGTGGTCGAGCCGCCCGCCGTCACCGGAGATGAGGATGACGTCGTGCGCGCCCGTCCGCTGAGCGGCGTCGAGCGCGATCGCGAGGTCGGTGGCGTCCTTGTCGCGGGGGTAGGTCTCGATCGACACGCCGTCAGCAATCGCCGCCGCGATCGCCGAGTCCGAGACCGAGTCGAGATCGCCGACGACGAGATCGACCTTGACGCCGTGAGCGCGGGCGTGGTCCAGGCCCGAGTCCGCGGCGATCACGAACGCCCCGCTCGGGACGCGTTCGACCGCGCCGGGATGCGGCGGAAGTCCCCCTGCGAAGACGAGACATTTACGACCGGTTGACCCTTGGTTGGGTCCACGACTTCCCTCCGCTGGCATTACCCAGATCAGGTTCTCGGGTCGGTGGCGCACTCGGCCACCCTCTCAGCCCGGCTGCCCGAGCTCCCCGTGGTGTGTCGTCAATGTAGCGGCTCGTCCACCTTCTCCGGCGTGGCGATGCTCGGTCGGCTGGTCGCGGTAGACGTCGGGCTCGATGTAGATGATGCGCGCCTCCGGCGACGGCGGCTCCGATGCGCCGCTCCGTCTCGTCGATCGACGTCCGCCAGCTCCTGCGATCGTCAGGTCCGAGCGGAACGCGACCTTCACCGCCACGAGAAGCTCGTCGGGGCCGATGTGCTCGGTCTTCATGTGGATCACCCGCTCGACGTCAGGCGACTCGGTGATGGCGCTCGTGATGGCGTCCTGCTTCGCCGGGCGCGGCGGACTCGCCGATCAGCAGGCCCTTCATCTCGATCGCGAGCACGATCGAGATGACGAGGAGCAGCAGGCCGATGGCGACGCTGCCCGCCGCATCCCAACGGGGGTTCTCGGTGAAGTGGGCGAGTAGGACGCCGGTGAGGGCGAAGAACGAGGCCAGTCGAGCGCGCCGAGGTCCTCGAGCAGCACGACGGGCAGCTCGGGCGACTTCGAGCGGCGGATGAAGCTCCACCAACCGATGCCGCCGCGCACCTTGTTCGCCTCGTGCACCGCGGTGTGAAACGACCACGACTCGAGCCCGATCGCGACGAGGAGGATCACGATCGCCACGCCGAAGCTCTCGATTTCGTGCGGGTGGCGCAGCTTCTCGATGCCCTCGTACAGCGCGAAGGCGCCGCCGACCGTGAACAGCACGACGGCGACGACGAACGCCCAGAAGTAGCGCTCGCGTCCGTATCCGAACGGATGGAGCGGTGTGGCCGCTCGCTTCGCGCGCGAGCCGCCGAGGATCAGGAGGAGCTGGTTGCCGGTGTCCGCGACCGAGTGGATGGCCTCGGCGAGCAGGGACGCCGAGCCCGTGATGATGAAGCCGATGAACTTCGAGATCGCGATCCCGAGGTTCGCGAGGAAGGCGGCGATGATCGCCCTGCGACTCCCATCTTGCACGGGCTCAGACTGGCACAACGGCCGTGTGCCAGCATGCGTCCCATGCCTGGACAGCTCGAGGGTCGCGTCCGCGTTGGTCACGGGGGGAGGCCGGGGGATCGGGGCCGGCATCTCGCTCGCTCTAGCCGCCGAAGGAGCGTCGATCGCGGTCAACTATCGGCGCGACGCCGAGGCCGCGAAAGAGACAGTGGCGGCGATCGAAGCCGCGGGCGGATCGGCCCGCTCGTACGCCGCCGCAGTCGAGGACTACGAGGCCGCGCAGACGATGGTCGCCGACGCGGTGAACGACTTCGGCTACGTCGACATCCTCGTGCACAACGCCGGCATCGCTTCCCGCGGCAAGTCGGTGGCCGACACCGACGTCGACGAGCTCGAGCGGCTCGTTCGGGTGCACGCGTTGAGCGCGCACCAGCTCGCCCGGCACGTCCTTCCGTCGATGCGCACGCGCCACCGGGGCGACATCGTGATGATCTCTTCGGTCGCGACGTCCCACTACGCCGCCAACGGAGCGCCGTACAACATGGGCAAGGCCGCGCTCGAGGCGCTGGCGTTCGGCCTCGCCAAAGAGGAGCGCGACAACGGCATCCACGTGAACGTCGTCGCCCCCGGCCTGGTCGAGACCGAGATGGGACGCCGGCTCATGAAGGCCGGCGGCGTCGACGACCTCCGCATGCTCGACTCGGTGATGCCGTTCGGCCGCGTGTGCCAGCCCGAAGACGTCGCCGCGGTCGTGGTGTTCGTCTGCAGCGAGGCCTCCGGCTACATGACCGGCCAGCGCCTCGAAGTCGACGGCGGCGGCCCCAAAGTCCGCTAACCCCCACCGTTTGCGTCGCCAGAGGCACTATGCGACGCTCTGGCGACGCAATCGCTGCGTCGTAGAGCGTCTCGGATCATGCGAGACGAAATACTCGTCGGTCATCGACTCGGTGAAGCTGGGCGCGGCCCAGCCCAGCGCGATCAGATCGTTCTTGCGGGCACGGTCGTCGGTGAACGCAGTGAGGTTGTCGCCGCCGTGGTACTTCCACGAGTCGAGCTCGATCGCGATCTTCAGCTCGGGATACGCGAGTCGATCCGCACCTTCCTGCCGTTCGACCATCATGCGGTGCTGCTGCTTGGGCGGCGGCAGCCCGGCGGCGGTGAGCGCGCGGAGCGCTCGCGTCTCGAGGTCACTGTCGCCAGGGTCGTAGCCGGGGATCCGGGCGCCGAGCACGGCGTGAACCTTCGACATCGATCGGCCGGGAGCCGGGAGCAACCGCTCGGCGCAGCGTCGGAACTCCTCGAGGTCGATGATCTTCCGCCGAATGGCGTCGTCGAGCACGCGGCCGAGTCGATTCGGCGGTGAGGCGTGACGACACGTCGATGAGCGCGCGCTCGGCCGTGACCGTCGGAATGCCGTGCCGGACCGTGAGGTCACTGTCGAACAGCGCGCCGGACCGCCGACCACGCACTCCGTCGAGGCGGAGCTGCGTTCCGAGATGGCGACGACGAGCTCGAGCTCTTCGGGCTGGTCGAACCCCTTTAGCGCCCACAGGTGGTTCGCGGTTGCGTGCGACGCCCACGACTCGCAGCCGTGCGCGAGCACGCTCGCGAGAAGCATCTGGTGCCAGGACTGCGGCGCGCCGGCGATCGCGTAAACCGACGGACGGATCTCGATCCACATGCCATTGCGGAGCCGGACCTCGGATCTGGCCGTCGGTGAGGCCGGCCGCAAGCGCCTGCGCTCGGGTGATCAGCGCGTACTGAAGTCGGGTGATGCGGTCGATGCAGTTGCAGCGTGGACATGCACGAAGCATCACGAGGGGGTGGGACATTCCCGAGCGTTTGCGTCGCCAGGCGGCACGCATCGTCGCCGCTGGCGACGCAAACGGTGGTGGGGGTTAGGGGAGGGGGAGGGTGAGCCACCTTGTGAAGACTTCGTGGTCGCCGAAGATCTCGAGGCTGGGGTCGTCGGGAGGGATGCGGCGCCACTGCACCAGCAGCAACGACGACGCTGGTCCCCGCACCGCCACGTCGCCCTTCGTGTGACCACGCGTCACCCGCGCCAATCCGTCGTCGGTGTGCACCGTCCACTCGCCCTCGGTGTCCGTGCAGTGGAAGTGGACCGACCCGCCGATGTCGATGCCGTCGCCCGCCAGCCGCAGCCTGACGTGCACGTCGAGCACCTCGTCCATCCCGTCGGAGGCGAGCTCCGCATCGATCGCCGCCGCACGGCCGTGCGCGTCTTGCCCATCCCAACGATGGAGTGCGGTCTCGATCGCCATGCGGCGCGGCCAGAACCGACCCTCCTGAGGACCCTTCGAGAAGTTCCACACATGCGCATCGGGATCGAGCACCGCAAGTTGGTCGGATGTAGCGGCGCAACCCCGGCCGAGAACCAGTCCACGACAGTGTCGTCGCGTGGCGGCTTCTCGAGTTGATCCGCCACTGGCTCCGCCCCGGTCCGACAGGCCTCGGCCGCCCATCGATGCACCCGGCCGAGATGCCCCAGCAGCCGGTTGACATCCCACCCCGGACAGCCAGGAACCGGCACATCCAGCGACCCGCTCCGGGCCGCTTCCACCAGCGCCGCCGCGTCGGACCGCAACGAGCCCAGGTAGTCGATCGCCATGGCCCGACGGTATCGTCAGGTTGATGCCCTCACCGACCGAAGTCCCCGCTGACGAGCTCGTCCTCGAGGACATCGTCACGCTCACCGACCGAGCCCAGACGCGGCTCACCGAGCTGCGCGACGAGGAGCCCGAGGGCAACACGCTCGGCCTCCGCCTGTCGATCAACGGCAGCCAGGGCATCGACTTCGTCTACGACCTCGAGTTCGTTCCCCTCGCGACGCTCCCGCTGAGCGAGCAGGTGCGCAACCACGGCGGTCTGCGGGTGGTGATCCCCGACAACGACGTGGCGAACCTGCAGGGTGCGACGCTCGACTTCGAGGACGGGCTCGTGCTGCGCAACCCGAACAAGCCCAAGCCGCTCGACCTCGACAACCTCACGACCGACGGCGAGCTCGTCGACGGCGTGCAGGCCGCACTCCTCGGCGAGATCAACCCGGCGCTCGCCTCGCACGGCGGCTACGTCGAGCTCGTCGGTGTCGACGAGGCCGACGGCACCGTGTACATGCGGATGGGCGGCGGCTGCCAGGGCTGCTCGATGAGCCGCATGACGATGATGCAGGGCGTGCAGTCGATGTTGCGCGAGTCGGTCGACGGCGTGACCCGGGTGCTCGACGTCACCGATCATTCCGCCGGCGAGAACCCGTACTACTCGTAGACGAACCAGCAGGCACCAACTCACCAGGGGGATCAATGGCAGGCATCGCCGCTTACGGCGCGTACGTGCCCTACTACCGGCTGCAGCGCGCCGCGATCGGTGCCGCCCTCGGATCCGGCGGAGGCAAGGGCACCCGCGCCGTCGCCTCGTTCGACGAGGACGCGACGTCGATGGGCGTCGAGGCCGCCCGCATCGCGATGAAGGCCGCGAACGGCATCGAGCCGCAGGCCGTCGTGTTCGCGACGACCTCGCCGCCCTATCTCGACAAGACGAACGCGACGGCGATCCACGCGGCGCTCGGCCTGCCGACCGCAACGGCAGCGTTCGACATGGCGGGGTCGGTGCGCAGTCGCGGCCGCGGCGCGGCGCTTCGCCAACATGTCGCCGACTCCGGTCCTCGCAGTCATGGCCGACGTCCGCACCGGCCTCCCCGGCGGCGGCGACGAGCGCGACGGTGGCGATGCGGCAGTTGCCTTCCTCTTCACCGGTGCGCAGCCCGACGCCAAGCCCCTCACCGAGTTCCTCGGTGCCGGCGCCGCGACGAACGAGTTCCTCGATCGCTGGAAGACGCCCGGCGATGACTCGTCTCGCGTGTGGGAGGAGCGCTTCGGCGAGCACGCCTATGTGCCGCTCGCCGAGATCGCGATCAACGACGCCCTGAAGTCATCTGGTGTCACGCCGAGCGAGCTCGACTACGTCATCGTGACGCGGTCTCCACTCCCGCGCGGTGAAGCGCGTCGCGGCCTCGATTGGTGCGCGGCCCGAGGCGATCGTCGACGACCTCACCTCGGTGATCGGCAACACCGGCGCCGCGCATGGAAGCCTGCTCCTCGCGAGCGTCCTCGATCGCGCCGAGCCCGGACAGATCATCCTCACCGTGCTGCTCTCCGACGGCGCCGATGCCGTGGTGCTGCGCACGACCGATGAGCTCGTCGCCTACCGCGACCGTCGGGCGACGACCGTCGCCGAGCAGATCGCTGCCGGGCGCGACGACCTCGGCTACCAGACCTACCTCACGTGGCGGGGCTTCCTGCAGCGGGAGCCACCGCGGCGTCCCGATCCCGAGCGTCCCGCCGCGCCCCCGTCGCTGCGCACTGAGCCGTGGAAGTACGGCTTCGTGGGCTCGAAGTGCACGTCGTGCGGCACCCGCCACCTTCCGCCCGCCCGGGTCTGTGTGCGCTGCGGTGCGGTGGACCAGATGGATCCCGAGCGGCTCGCCGACATCCCGGCCACGATCGCCACCTACACGATCGACCGGCTGGCGTTCTCGTTGTCGCCGCCCGTGGTAGTCGGGGTGATCGACTTCGACGGAGGTGGCCGCTTCCAGTGCGAGCTGACCGACGTCGATCCGGCCACCGTGAAGATCGGTGATCGAGTGGAGATGAGCTTCCGTCGCCTGTTCACAGCCGACGGGGTGCACAATTACTTCTGGAAGGCAAAGCCCATCCGGCAAGGCGATCAGAGCGACTCAGCAGGAGGCAATTGATATGGCATCACACGGCATCCGGGACAAGGTCGCCATCGTCGGCATGGGGTGCACCCCCTTTGGCGAGCACTGGGACAAGAGCGCCGAGGATCTCCTCGTCGACTCGGCCACCGAGGCGTTCACGACGTCCGGCATCAAGAAGGCAGACGTCGACGCGTACTGGCTCGGCACGATGGGCTCGGGCATCAGCGGTCTCACCCTCAGCCGTCCGCTCAAGATCGACTACAAGCCGGTCACCCGCGTCGAGAACATGTGCGCCACCGGCAGCGAGGCGTTCCGCAACGCGGCGTACGCCGTCGCCGCCGGTGCGATCGATGTCGCGATGGCGATCGGCGTCGAGAAGCTGAAGGACTCGGGCTTCTCCGGTCTCACGGGCTCCGCGCCCCCGAACGACGGCACGCTCCCGACGATGACCGCGCCGGCTTCGTTCTCGCTGCTCGCTCCTGCGTACGCCAAGAAGTACGGCGTCGACGAAGACGAGATGAAGGATGTGCTCACGCGCATCGCGTGGAAGAACCACAAGAACGGCGCGCTCAACCCGCGTGCCCAGTTCAAGAAGGAAGTCGCAAAGGAAGTCATCTGCAACTCACCGCTCGTCGCCGGCCAGCTCGGCATCTTCGACTGCTCGGGCGTCAGCGACGGATCGGCTGCCGCGCTGATCGTTGCGCGCCGAGGACGCGCACAAGTACACCGACAAGCCGCTCTACGTGAAGGCGCTCTCGTTCGTCGCCGGCCCCGCCGCCGGCCCGATCGACCCGACGTACGACTACACCTCGTTCATCGAGGTCGTGCGTTCGGCCGCCGACGCGTACAAGCAGGCCGGCATCGACGAACCCGCGCGCCGAGCTGGCGATGGCCGAGGTGCACGACTGCTTCACGCCCACCGAGCTCGTGCTCATGGAGGACCTCGGGTTCGCCGAGCGGGGCATGGGCTGGAAGGAAGTGCTCGCGGGCACGTTCGATCTCGACGGTGACCTCGCGGTGAACCCCGATGGCGGCCTCAAGTCGTTCGGCCACCCGATCGGCGCCTCCGGCCTGCGCATGCTGTTCGAGTGCTGGCTGCAGCTGCGCGGCGAGGCGGGCGAGCGTCAGATCTCCAACGGCAAGACGAAGGCCCTCACCCACAACCTCGGCGGTGCGCCGGGCGCGTGCGTGAGCTTCGTGTCGGTCGTCGGCTCCGAGCTCGACTGACCGGCTCGCCCGTCGAGCGCGCTGCGGCGCGCCTCGGCCTCACCATCGTTCATACCTTCGACGGAGGCGTCTTCGGAGCCGTCTCGGTGCTGCGCGCCGACGGCGCGGAGCTCGTGCTCAAGGCGTCCGAACAGGTCGACCTCGTGTCGGAGTGGAGGACTGGTGCCGCGATGGCGGCGCTGCTCCACGCTCGCGGCTATCCCGCCGCGAGCTACGTGGAGGTCGGGGCAGACGAGGGGCTCGTGTGGAATCTCCAGGAGATCCTCCCCGGCACGGTTCCCGACGTGTTCACTGAGGCATTCGCCGTCCAGCTCATCGGCCTTGTGTGCTCCCACGACATCGACGCCGGGCTTACGCGGGATTGGGCAGCGCTCGCACGCGAGGCCGTCCACCGGTGGCTCCACCGACCTCGCACCGCTGCCCAGTTCGTTCGCACAGCGCCAGCTCGCCGCGACGGTCGAGACCACTGCCGACGTCACCCTCGGCCGCAGCGACTCGTCCGTGCCACGGCGACTTCCACCAGCCGCAATGCCTGCGTGACGTCGACGACGAGGTGACCGGGAGTCTTCGATTGGGACATCGCCGGTGCGGGCGACTGGCGGTTCGACCTCGTGTCGCTCGCGTTCGGCTGCACCGTCGCGGGGAAGGGCTGCGAACCCGCCCGCCCTCGAAGCAGTCTCCGCCGCCGTTCGACGCAAGTGCGACCCGGCGGTCGCGGCGTTCCTGATGTCGTGCCAGACGGCGCGGATCCTGTGGATGACGTCGTCGAGGGGACCCTCGGCCCTCGACCGAGCCAGCCTTCGTCTTCAGAAGACGCTGGCGCCCTCGGTGGGCCTAGCGCAGCGCGGCCAACGCCGCGTCGTGCAGCAACCCATTGGTGGAGAGCGCGGTGCCGCCGTCGGCGCGCGCCTCGCCGGCGAGGTCGGTGAACCGCCCGCCCGCCTCTTCGACGATCGGCTTCACCGCCGCGAGGTCCCACAGGCTGACGATGGGCTCCGCCGCGATGTCGAACACGCCCTCGGCGACGAGCACGTGCATCCAGAAGTCGCCGACGCCGCGGCTGCGCCACACGCGGTCGGCGAGGGCGGCGAACTGGGGACCGCGGCCGTGCTCTCGCCACGAGCTGATGCTTGCGTGCCCGAGCTGAGCGTCCTCGATGCGGTCGACGGTCGAGACGCGCATCGCGCCGTGGTCGCTGAACGCGCCCTTGCCCCTCGCCGCCCACCACCGCCGGCCGAGCGCCGGCGCCGACGCGACCCCGACGACGATCTCGCCGTCGTGCTCGAGTGCGATCAACGTGCCCCAGATCGGCAGGCCGCGCACGAACGACGCAGTGCCGTCGATCGGGTCGAGGATCCACCGCGACGCGGCGTCGGGATCGCCGATGAGTCCCTCCTCCTCACCGAGCACCGCATGGTCGGGTCGCTCGCGAGCGAGCAGCGCGCGCATCGCCGCCTCCGACGCGGTGTCGGCGTCGGTGACCTCGGTCGCGTCCGCCTTGTGCCGCACGGACAGGTCGGCGGCGCGGTAGCGCGGCAGCGTGATCGAGTCGGCGGCATCGGCGAGCCGGAGCGCGAGCGCGAGCTCGGCGTCGAGGTCGAGCTGCATCGGCAACGGAAAGTCAGCTGGCGAGGATCGTGCGGATCGTCGCGGCGATGCCCGGACCGTCGAGACCGAGGTCGGCGAGGATGCGGTCGGGCTTGCCGTGCGGCAGGAATCGGATCGGTGTGCCGAGCACCTCGACGCGGGGGATGTCGGGACCGGCGCAGTGCGTTGCGAGCGTGTCGACGATGAGGCTGCCCGCGCCGCCTTCGCGGACACCGTCTTCGACCGTGACCACGAGGGGATGACGCGCCGCGTCGGCGATCATCGCCGGATCGAGCGGCTTCACGACCCGCACATCCCACACGGTGCAGTCGACGCCGCTGGCTTCGAGCTCGGTGGCCGCGGCCTCAGCCGCCGCGACGAGCTTCCCGACCGCGAGCAGACAGACCTCGGACTCAGCGCCCCGCCGCACGAGCCGAGCCTGCAGACCGGACCCGACCTGGTCGTCGGGGACCTGACGGGCCGCACCCCGCGGGTAGCGAACGACCGACGGTCCGTCGAGCTCGAGCGCGTCGTGCAGCATCACCTGCAGCTCCTGCGCGGACGACGGCGCGAACACCGTCATCCCCGGCACCTTGGAGAACAGCGCGATGTCCATCACGCCGTGGGTTGACGGCCCGTCATCGCCGGTGATGCCGGCGCGGTCGAGGCAGAACACGATCGGCTGCTCGTGGAGCGCGCAGTCGTACATGACCTGGTCCCACGCCCGGTTCATGAACGTGGAGTAGATGGCCACGACCGGCCGCAGCCCGCCCATCGCCATGCCCGTCGCCGCGGTGACCGCGTGCTGCTCGGCGATGCCGACGTCGAAGAACCGGTCCGGCCAGCGCTCCTGGAACGGGAGCAGACCAGTCGGCCCGGGCATTGCTGCGGTGATCGCGACGACCTTCGGGTTGCTCTCGGCCTCCTTGATCATCGCCTCGGCGAACGCCTGCGTGTACCCGACCGGCACCCAACGCGGCGGACCGACAGCGGGATCGAACACGGGCGCGTCGTGCAGGTGCTTCTCGTCGTCGTCCTCCGCGGGCGGGTAGCCGCGGCCTTTGTCGGTGAGGACGTGCAAGACGATCGGGCCGTCGAACTCGGCCGCGTTGCGCAACGCCTTCTCGAGATCTTCGACACGGTGCCCGTCGACGGGGCCCATGTAGCGGACGCCGAGCGGCTCGAAGAACGTGGCCGGCTCCCACATCTCGCGGACCGCCGCCTTCATGGCCTCCATGCCCTTGTGCGCGCGGCTGCCGACGAGCGGCACCGTGCGCACGAGCTGCTCGAGCCGCTTCTGCCGGCGCATGTACACGGGGTTGAGGCGCACCTGAGTGAGGCTCTTCGACAGGTTCGACACCGTCGGCGCGTACGAGCGGCCGTTGTCGTTCAACACGATGATGACGTTGCGGCCGCTGTGCCCGAGGTTGTTGAGCGCCTCGTAGGCCATCCCTCCCGTCATCGACCCGTCACCGATCACGGCGACGATGCGATGCCCGGCACGCCGCGACGCGACGTCGGGCTCGCCGGCGTGGATCGCCGCGTCGCGTGCGACCGCGAGCCCGTACGCGTACGACAAGATCGTCGACGCGTGGCTGTTCTCGACGAAGTCGTGGTCGGACTCGGCGCGACACGGGTAGCCCGACAGGCCGCCGGCCTGCCGCAACGTCGTGAACTGCTGCTGGCGTCCGGTGACGAGCTTGTGCACGTACGCCTGATGGCCTGTGTCCCAGAGGATCGCGTCGCGGGGCGAGTCGAACACTCGATGCAACGCCAACGTGAGCTCGACGGCGCCGAGGTTCGAGCCGAGGTGCCCCGCGTTCTCGGACACGACCTGCACGATGAAGTCGCGGATCTCGCCGGCGAGGTCATCGAGCTCGGCGTAGGAGAGCCGGCGCAGATCGGCCGGTTGCTTGATGGTCTCGAGGATCATGGCCACCTGCGCGTCGGACGGACGAACGACCGAGACTAACCCCGCACATTCGAACGAGCGGACCGGGCCGTCTGGCCTACTTCGGCGCCCGGATAGGGTCGCCGCGCATGGGAGATCTGTTCGATCTGACCGGGCACGTGGCCTTGGTGACCGGCGGCAACAGTGGCATCGGGCTCGGAATGGCCGACGGGCTGGCGGCGCAGGGGGCCGACGTCGCGATCTGGGGCACCAACGAGGCCAAGAACGAGGCCGCCGCCGAACAGCTCAGCCGGCACGGCACCAAGGTGCTGGCCCTGAAGTGTGACGTCGGGGACGAGGCGGAGGTCGAGGCGTCGTTCGCTGCCACCGTCGACACCCTCGGGAAGGTCGACTCGTGCTTCGCCAACGTGGGGATCGGCGGCAACAACTCGGCGTTCGTCGACCTCACCGCCGACGAGTGGCACCGAGTGCTGCGAGTCAATCTCGACGGCGTGTTCTACACGTGGCGCGCGGCGGTGCGGCACATGGTCGAGCGGGGCGAAGGCGGCAGCCTCGCCGTTACGACGTCGGGGTCCACGATGATGGGTGCGCCGCGCAACGAGCCATACGCATCGTCGAAGGGCGCGGTCATCGCGCTCGATGAAGGGCATCGCGGTCGAGCACGCGCGCCACGGCATCCGCGCCAACGCGATCCTCCCCGGCTGGATCGAGACGCCGATGACGGCACCCGCGATGGGATGGGACAAGTTCGTCGACAAGGTCCTCCCGCGCGTGCCGCTGCGAAGGTGGGGCACTGGCGACGACTTCGGCGGCGTCGCCGTCTACCTCGCGAGCGATGTCTCCCGCTATCACACGGGCGACGTGCTCATCCTCGACGGCGGCTATGGCATCTTCTGAGCCGGCCTCTGAGCCAGCACGCGAGATCCCGCGACCGCCCGCGGGCGACCTCCCCGCACTCCTTCGCTTCCAGGGCACCCAATGCGGGGTGGGCGGTTCCGCGATCTACGAGCGCCTCCTTCTCGCCGCCGCGGCCGACGTCGAGGAAGGCGGGCCCTGCCTCGACGTGCTGCGAGGGCACGAGCGCGATCCGTTCGGCTCCGCGCTCGCGCTCGCGGTTCATGGGAGGTGTGCATCGCCTCGTGCTCGACGGCGGCGCGCCTGCGCTCGCCGCCTACTACCCGTCGGCCGGAGGATCCAGTCGAGGCGGGCGACCCCTGGCTCACCTTCCGGCAGACGGTCGCGGACAACGTCGAGCTGCTGCGCGAGTGTCTCGGCTACGGCGTGCAGACGAACGAGGTCGGGCGCGCAGCCGCGCTCGCACCGGGTTTTCTCACCGTTGCCGTCGAGACCGGGCTCCCGCTGCGGATGCTCGAGGTGGGCACCAGCGCTGCGCTCAACCTGCGGTGGGACCGCTTTCGCTACGAGGACGGCGACACGGCATGGGGCGACGCGGGGTCACCCGTGCGGCTCGGCTCCGTGTGGACGGGCACGGTGCGCCCATGGAGCCTGCCCGGCGCGCCCGCCAGCGAGAGCGCCGTCGTCGAGCGAGCCGGCTGTGACCCGAGCCCGATCGACCCCACCGATGAGGACGGTCGGCAGAAGCTGCGCTCGTTCGTCTGGCCCGAGCAGCTGCACCGGCTCGCCATGCTCGACGCCGCGATCGCGATCGCCCGTGACGCGCCCGCCTCGGTCGACATCGCGCCCGCAGCGACGTGGCTCGTCGACCGGCTCGCGGACCCGGTTCCCGGGTGCGCGACGGTCGTGTACCACTCGATCGTCATGCAGTACATGAACAAAGCCGCTCGCGCCGCGGTCGCCCAGGCCGTCGCCGACGCGGGCAACCGAGCGTCGAAGGATGCGCCGGTCGCCTGGTACCGAATGGAGCCGGGCTGGGTCGAGGGCCGCGCCGATCTCACGCTCACGACGTGGCCGGGCGGAAACGAGCGGTTGATCGGCCGCACCGGATATCACGGGGTGCCCGTCGAGTGGGCGGGGCCGAACGGGATCAGGCGTTAGCGGTCAGGCGCTCGCGATCGCCTCGGAGTGTCGCGCCGCCCATCGCCGATCGGTCCATGCGGTGAAGACCTTGGCGGCGAGGAAGCCGAAACCCAACGTGGCGAAGCCGCCGACAGCGTCGAGCCAGTAGTGGTTCGCGGTGATCATGATGCAGTACACGGTTGCGATCGGGTAGGAGACCAGGAGGGCCTTGGCCCACCACGAGCGCACCTGCGGCCACATCACGAGCGTGCACCACAGCGCCCACGCGCAGTGCAGCGAGGGCATCGCCGCGTACTGGTTCGAGATCTTCTGCATCGCGCCCGAGTCGAACGACCAGAGCGCGCCGAACTTGTCGAGCGTGTCGACGAAGCCAAACGAGATGGGCAGCAGGCGGGGTGGCATCAGCGGGTACGACGCGAACCCGATCAGGGCGAAGCCCGTCGTGAAAGCCAGGGTGTTGCGCCACAGGGGGTAGCGCTTCGGGAACGACCGGTACATCCAGATGAGCGCGAACGCCGTGACGACGAAGTGGAAGGTGCCGTAGTAGATGTTCCAGAACACGATGTAGGAGTGGAAACGCAGCACCATCTGCTGCAGCGTCTCCTCGTGGAACAGCCCGACCCACCGCTCGATCTGGATCACGTCGAGGGCGTTGCCGAGAGCCTTCGAGGGCGAGACCGCCGCCGACCCGAACTGGTTGCGGATCCAGGAGTACACGCCGTAGAAGGCCGCGACATAGATGACCTCGCGCCACCACCGCAGGCGCACGGCGCCGCGCGGTGCCGCCTGCACCTGACCCGTGTCGGCGACCTGCGTCACCCGTGCTCCTTCGTCCTTCACCGCCGCCCCCCGGACGGGCAGTCGCCATGCGGAATTCGCTCAGCCTATGGGCGCGACCTGCCGATCGGACTTCATCGAATCATGCGGTGCCCCTAGGCTGCCACCGGCTTCCCTGAGCAACGCGCACGCTCACAAGGAGACCTTCGTGTCCCGTAAGCCATTCATTGCTCTCGTGGCCGTCTCGGCCGCTCTTCTCGGTGCCTCCGCGTGCAGCAGCGGCGGCGGTGGCGATGTCACCGTCGTCGAGGCCGCGGCGACACCGCAGTTCCTCGCCGAAGCCGCGGATCGCACGGCGGCAGTCGAAAGCGGGCGGTACGAGCTGAGGCTCGCGATCCCCGCCACCGACGAGGTTCCCGGCGGTCTCACGATCACCGGCTCCGGCGCCTTCGACGCCGCCAGCGATCGCTCGAGCCTCTCGATCGACATGAGCGGGATCCTCGACGCGGCCTCCGAGACGGAGGTCGAGGGCTTCGACCCGAGCGCGCTCTTCGGCGACGGCACCATCGAGATGGTCATCGATGGCGACACCATCTACGTCCACGCCGGGTTCCTGTCGGCGTTCCTCGGCGGAGACGAGTCCAAGCCTTGGGTGAAGCTGCCCGCGGACGAAGGCATCGACGTCGGCGACCTCGGCGGAGGGATGGGTGACGCCACGGCGCTGCTCGACCTCCTGCGCGACCAAGGCGCCACGATCACCGATGAGGGCAGCGCCGATGTCAACGGCGAGACCACCCAGCACTTCCACGCGACGATCAGCGCCGCCGACGCTCTCGCGTCCGCCCCCGCCGAGAACGAGGGCAAGGCCGAGGAGTTCATCCACGAGTTCGGCGTCGATCCGGCGACCCTCGAGATCCCCGTGGACGTGTTCGTCGATGCCCAAGGGCTCGTCCGCCGGCTCGAGATGACGTTCGACGGCGCGTCCTTCGCCGGGGGTTTCGAGGGCACTGAGTCCGTTCCCGATGGACCCATCGTGCTCACGATCGACTTCCTCGAGCTCGGCGAGTCGGTGACGATCGACCTTCCCCCGGCCGACCAGGTCGCCGACGGTGAGGAGCTGAAGCAGATGTTCACGGACGGCATGCTCGGTTCCTGACGCCTGGCGACGACCTAGTGTCCCCGCATGGGGACTCGCACGGTCGACGTCCGATCGGTCCAACTCGCGATCGCCGAAGACGGTGTGGGCGGCCGCCCGCTCATGCTCGTCCACGGGTTCACCGGCGCGAAGGAGGACTTCACCGACTTCCTCGCGCCGCTTGCCGAGCGCGGGTGGCACGTCGTCGCGCCCGACCTTCGTGGTCACGGTGCGAGCAGCAAGCCCGACGACGAGAGCGTGTACACGCTTGCGGTGTTCGCCGGCGACGTGTTCGCCCTCGCTGATTCGCTCGGATGGAGTCGGTTCACGCTCCTCGGCCACTCGATGGGCGGGATGATCGCCCAGCACATGCTGCTCGGCGCGCCCGATCGCATCGACGCGCTGATCCTGATGGACACCGCACATGGTCCGCTCGAGGGCATCGGTGACGAGGCGGCGATCGAGCGGACCAGGCACTACGTGCGTACGAACGGCATCCAAGCTTTCAAAGAGGTGATGGAGTCGCGCAGCGCGGCGATGAGAAGTCCCGCGGATGAACGAGTGCGGGCGGAGCGCCCCGGCTACATCGAGTTCGGCGACCGCAAGCTGCTCGCAGTCGCTCCGGCGATGGTCTGCTCGGTGCTGGGGCAGTTCGCCACGACCGAAGACCGGCTCGAGAAGCTCGCCGCGCACACCACACCGACGCTGGTGATCGTCGGCGAGCAGGACCGGCCGTTCGTCGCGCCGTCCGAGCGCATGGCCGACGTCATGCCCGGCGCCAGCCTCGCGGTGATCCCCGACGGGGCGCACAGCCCGCAGTTCGAGGCGCCCGACGCGTGGTGGGCGGCACTCAGCGGCTTCCTCGATCGAGTGCAGCAGGGCGCAGCGGCATGACCGACACCGGCACGCCTCACCATTCCGGCGACGCCGCGCTCGACGTCATGCGCGGCTACGGCGTCGACGTCATGTTCACGCTCAACGGGGGTCACGTCTGGCCGCTGTACGACGCGGCCGTGAAGCAAGACGTGCAGATCGTCGACGTCCGCCACGAGCAGACCGCGACGTTCGCGGCCGAAGGGTGGGCCAAGCTCACCCGAAAGCCAGGTCTCGCTGTGTTGACGGCCGGGCCCGGAGTCACGAACGGCGTGAGTGCGATGACCACGGCGCATTTCAACGGAACGCCACTTGTCGTGCTCGGCGGTCGGGCGCCGCAACGCCGGTGGGGGTCGGGTTCGCTGCAAGAGCTCGATCACGTGCCGATCGTCTCGTCGATCACCAAGTCGGCGCGCACAGTCACGGCGCCGAATGACACCGCGAAGGAGATCCAGCACGCGGTCCTCACGGCGATGACGCCCCATCGAGGGCCGGTGTTCGTCGACTTCCCGATGGACGTGATCTTCGATCCCGCGTCGGAGCCCGCCGCGAACGGGGGCGTCCCGAAGGGCATCGATCCCGATCCCGCCGACGTCGACGCCGCCGCGGCACTCATTGCCGGGGCTGAACGGCCCGCGATCATCGTGGGCAGCGACGTCTACTGGGACGGCGCGTGGGAGGCCGTCACGCGCTTCGCCGAGACGATGCGGGTGCCGTGCTGGTTCAACGGGCTCGGCCGCGGCTGCCTGCCCGCCGACCACGAGCTGGCGTTCACGCGCACTCGGGCGCTGCTGAAGAGCGAGGCCGACCTCGTCGTCGTGATCGGCACCGCGCTCGACTTCCGACTCGGCTTCGGTCGCTTCGGCGACGCACCGGTCATTCACATCTGCGACGCGCCCGAGAGTCGGGCCGCGCATGTCGCCACCGCGGCGTCACCGGCCGGCGACCTCACCGCGATCCTCGACGGCATGACGGCGTGGTCGGGCTCGCCGCGAGCCGACCACGAGCCCTGGATCGCGCAGGTGCGTGACGCCGAGCGCGCCGCGGCCGAGACCGAGCGAGGGCTGCTCGAGGCCGGCGGCGACGCGATCAAGCCCACGCGCGTGTACGGCGAGCTCGGCAAGCGACTGGCGCGTGACGCAGTCGTGATCTGCGACGGGGGCGACTTCGTGTCGTATGCCGGGAAGTACGTCGAGGTGTACACGCCCGGGTGCTGGCTCGACACCGGTCCCTACGGGTGTCTCGGCAACGGCCCCGGCTACGCGATGGCGGCCCGGGTCGCGCGTCCCGACGCCCAGATCGTCGTGATGCTCGGCGACGGCGCGGCCGGCTTCTCGCTCATGGACGTCGACACCCTCGTCCGCCACAACCTGCCCGTCGTCATGGTCGTGGGCAACAACGGCATGTGGGGGCTCGAGAAGTACCCCATGCGGGCGATCTACGGATACGACGTGGCGTGCGATCTCCAACCGGGATGCCGGTACGACGAAGTCGTCACCGCGCTCGGCGGGGCCGGCGAGACCGTGAGCTCACCGTCCGAGGTCGGTCCCGCGCTCGACCGTGCGTTCGCCGCGGGCGTGCCCTATCTCGTCAACGTCATGACCGACCCCGAGGACGTCTACCCGCGCTCGTCGAACCTCGGCTGACGCGGGGAGGGTTGCCGGGCGGGTGCGGCGGTCAGTCGGAGGCTTTGTCGAGGAAGCGCTCGACGTCGACCATCACGCGGGTGACCTTGCCCGCGGCGATCAGGCCCCGGCCGTCGGATACCGACACCGTGAAGATGAGGCGCCGCCCCTCGACCTTGTCGAGCGTGGCCTCGGCTCTGGCCTTGCCGCCGATGCCGGTGGGCGCGAGGTGATCGAGCTGCACCCTCATGCCGACCGACGTCTCGCCCTCGCGGCAGATGGCCGGCGAGCGCCGCACAGGCGGCCTGCTCACAGAGCGCCACGACGCGGGGAGTGGCGAGCACCGGCACGTCGCCCGAAGCCATCGCCAGCGCCGTGTCCGCCTCGCTGACGAGCAGATCGGCCTCACCCCAGAGGCCGGGTTCAATGGTCACTCTGGGTACGATACGGCTTCGCTCGCGTCGGCCTTCCATTCATGAAGCCCGCTGTAACGAGACCGAGACAAGGGGCCTCTGTGATCGAGCAAGCGGTGCTGCAGAAGGTGCTGGGCGCGGCGCTCCGCCGCGGCGGCGACTTCGCCGAGGTGTTCGCCGAAGACCGCCGCGCGTCCTCGGCGGCGCTCGATGATGGGAAGGTCGAGGAGCTGAGCTCCGGGCGTGACCGCGGAGCCGGGGTGCGGGTCGTCGTCGGTGAGACGACCGGCTACGCGCACACTGCCGACCTCACCGAGGAGGGCCTGCTGGCGGCGGCCGAGGCAGCGGGCGCCGCCGCCCGCGGCGGCTCCGGCGGGGCCAAGGTCGTCGACCTCAGCCGACGCGAGGTCCGCCGGCCCAACGAGGTGCTCACGGCACCCGAGACGGTCGCCAAGGCGGTGAAGGTCGAGCTGCTGAAGCGGGCCGACGCGGCCGCCCGGGCCGAAGGCTCCTCGATCGTGCAGGTCTCGGCCGCGTACGCGGACAGCCGGCGGCGCATCCTCGTCGCGAACTCCGACGGCCTCCTCGCCGAGGATGACCAGGTCAAGACCCTCTTCCGGGTCACCGCGGTGGCGAGCGCCGACACCGGCATGCAGACCGGTTACGAGTCGGTGGGTCACCCGATCGGCTTCGAGATGTTCGACCGCTACGACGTCGAGGATCTCGCCCGAGAGGCGGCCCGTCTCGCGCTCCTCAAGCTGAACGCGCGCCCCGCTCCGTCGGGGCGGCTGCCGGTCGTGATCAAGAGCGGCGGGGGCGGCGTGCTGTTCCACGAGGCATGTGGGCACGGGCTGGAGGCCGACCTCATCGCCAAGTCGGCGTCGGTGTTCCGGGGCAAGAAGGGCGAGCTGGTTGCATCGCCACTCGTCACGCTCGTCGACGACGGCACGATGGGCGACGAGTGGGGCGCCATCGGCATCGACGACGAAGGCCACGCATCGCAGCGCAACGTCCTCATCGAGGACGGCGTGCTCACCGACTACATGTGGGACTTCCTCCGGGCGCGCAAAGAGGGTCGGCAGTCATCCGGGAACGGTCGCCGGCAGAGCTACCACCACCTCCCGATGGTGCGGATGACGAACACGTTCGTCCTGAACGGCACCGAGGACCCTGACGAGATCATCCGCCAGACCGATCACGGCGTGTACGTGGCGAAGCTCGGTGGCGGACAGGTCAACACCGCGACCGGCGACTTCGTGTTCGGGATGACCGAGGCGTACATGATCGAAGGCGGTGTGCTCACCGACCCGATCCGCGAGGGCAATCTCATCGGCAACGGCCCCGAAGTGCTGCAGAACATCGACGTGCTCGGCAACGACTTCGCGATGGGCAGCCCCGGCACGTGCGGCAAGGACGGCCAAGGCGTGCCCGTCGGCGACGGCCAGCCGACCCTGCGGGTCACTGCGCTGACCATCGGCGGCACCGCGGCATGACCCCGGCTGGTTTTCTTGGCGCGAGAGCGCCATATAGACCCGCTGGCGCCAAGAAAACCAGCGAGGGCGACGCGTGAGCGAGCTGCTCGACGTCGCTCGGCGGGTGGCCCAGCAGGCGCGGCCGGGCGAGCAGGTCGAGGCGTACGTCGCGCGATCCAAGCGGGTCAGCGTGCGCGCCTACCAGGGTGAGGTCGAGGCGCTCACGTCCGCCGAGTCGTCCGGCATCGGCGTGCGGGTGATCGTCGACAAGCGCATGGGGTTCGCCCACGCCGGCACGCTCGACGAGGGGGCGATCGCCGAGGCGCTCTCGGAAGCGCGCGACAACGCACAGTTCGGCGAGATCGACGAGTGGAACGGACTGGCGGAGCCCGACGGCGTCGAACCGCCCGACCTCGATCTCTACCGCCCCGAGCTCGCGAGCTTTCCGACTGACCAGAAGGTCGAGCTCGCGCTCGAGCTCGAACGGGCGATCCTCGCCGGCGACCCCCGCATCACCGGCGTTCGAGTCGCGTCGTACGGCGACGGCAGCGGTGAAGCGGCGATTGCCACCAGCACCGGCATCGCGGTCGCGTCACGGGCCACCTCGTGCTGGCTCAGTGCCCAGGCGCTCGCCTCCGACGACGGCGAGGTGCAGATCGGCTACGGCGTCGACGTGGGTCGTCAGCAGGACGAGCTCGACGTCGACGAGACCGCGCGCGACGCCGTGGAGCGGGCCACTCGGATGCTCGGCGCCCGCCAACCGAAGTCGCAGCGGCTCACCGTCGTGCTCGATCCCCGGATCGCGGCGTCGTTCCTGTCGATCATCGGGGGCACGCTGACGGGTGAGCGCGTGCTGAAGGGGCGCTCGCCGTTCGCCGACCGGATGGGCGATGCGATCGCCGCCCCTGTCCTCACCCTCATCGACGACGCGACGAACCCCGACTCGCTCGGTGCTGACGCGCACGACGGCGAGGGCCTCGCGACCCGACCCAACTGCCTGATCGACGGCGGCACGCTGCGCACGTTCCTGCACAACAGCTACACCGCGCGGCGCGCGGGCACGGTGTCGACTGGCTCGGCCGCCCGGGGGTACTCGTCTCGGCCGACCGTTGGCTGCCTCGCGCTGATCCCCGGGGCCGGTGACAAGACCCCCGAGGAGCTGTATGCGTTGGTCGGTGACGGGCTGCTCGTGCAGGACGTCACGGGCCTCCACTCCGGCGTCAACGCCGTGAGCGGCGACTTCTCGGTCGGTGCCGAGGGCGTCATGATCCGCGGTGGAGCGCTCGCCGAGCCGGTGCGCGAGATCACCCTGGCCTCGACGCTTCAGCGGATGCTGCTCGACATCCACGCCGTTGGGTCCGACCTCGAATGGCTACCCGGCGGCGATGCGGGCGTCAGCCTCGTGATCGGCGACGTCTCCCTCAGCGGGTCATAGCTCTCGTGCCCGCCGCCAGCGCCGAGGCGATCGGACGCCATCCGCACCTCGCACAGCCCGTGCGTTCGGGCTGGGTGCGCGTCGATCTGCACTCCCACACGATGTGGTCGGGCGATTGCACGACGACGCCCGACGAGGTCGAGGAGGCCGTCGTCGCGTCGGGCATCGACGTGCTGTGCATCACCGACCACAACGCCATCCGGGGTGCGCTCGAGCTGACCGGCCAGCTGCCGTGCCGCGTCGTGGTCGGCGAGGAGCTCCGCACCCACGCAGGTGAAGTCATCGGTCTGTTCCTCACGGAACGCGTGCCGTTCGGTGTGAGCGCCCCTGAGGCGGCCGCGCGCATCAGAGCGCAGGGCGGTCTCGTGTACATCCCCCACCCGTTCGACCCTGTGCGGCACAACCTGCGTGAGACAGAGCTGCGCGCCCTCGCGAGCGAGGGGCTCGTCGACGCCCTGGAGACGTTCAACGCGAAGACGTCGCTTTCGCACCTCAACGCGCAGGCGGCGGCGTTGGCGGACGAGCTCGATCTGCCGGGCGGTGCGGGGAGTGACGCGCATGTGCCCGAGGCTCTCGGTGCGGCGTACGTGGAGATGCCCGACTTCGACGGACCGGAGTCGTTCATCGACGCGCTGCGCTCGGCGGTGGTTGTCGGCCATCACTTCGACCGCCCCCGGCAGTGGCGCGGCGCGCATCGTGCCGTCGACGACGATCGACTGAGCCTTCTCACCCGAGCGCGTTCAACCGCCGCCGAGCAACACCACAGTCACGACCCCGGCGGCAAGCGCGAACGCGACCCGCTGCGCGTCGGTCTCCGGCATGGCGAGTGTGGCTGCGGCGTCGCGCACGTCGACCACGACGGCGCGCGGCGCCACCACGATCGTCGGCGGGCCCTCGATGCTGTCGGGATCGAACGTCGCCATGACCTCGACCGCGTCGCCCACGCTCACCGCCAGCGTGCCTGGATCGAGCGGGACGGCGATGGCCACGTCGCCCGGCGGCACGAGCGCCGCAACCGCGCTCACCCCCGTGTCCGCGACGCGAGACGCGACCAATGGCTCGCCGCGCACGATCGCCGCGGACGCCACCTGGCCGATAGGTGGGTCTTCGACGGCGCCGTCAGGGATCACCGCGAGCGGCCGCTCCTCGGCCCGCACGTCGGCGGCGTCGATGGTCTTGCCGGCCTCGATGTCACGAGTGGCGACGATGATCACGCGCGCGGTTCCATACGCCGAACGTGCGTCCCGCGCGCCGGCGACCGCCCCGCTCACGATGAGCCCGGTGACGAGGGCGAGCGCGCCGGTGAGCGACCAGTAGATGAACGGACGGCGCCGGATCCGGAGCCGAGGCATGCGTCCTCCCCGAGTTCGAACGACAGGGTGTTCGACGACACAGGGGAAGTGCGGGCCGCAGTCTACGGGAGCCGGGGGATCGCGGCGAAAAGCAGTGTCCGCACGCGCTCGATGTTGCCTTCGAAGAACGAGAACACCATCTCCTCGGTCACTGGCTCGATGCCGTCGACGCTGATGCCGTCAACACCTGCGAGCCCCGCGTCGTAGTCCGTGATCAGCGCGACCGCCGCGTAGGGGATCGCGAGCTCAGCAGCGAGCACCGCTTCGGGATATCCGGTCATGTTGATGACCTCCCACCCCATCGACCCGAACCAGCGTGACTCCGCCCGCGTGGAGAACCGGGGACCTTGCACGACGACCATCGTGCCGCCGTCGTGCGCGACGAGGCCGAGCTCGGCGGCGGCCGCTACCAGCACGGCACGCAGGCCCGCGTCGTAGGGCTCGGCGAACGACACGTGGTGCACCTCGGGCCCGTCGAAGAACGTGTCGGCGCGGCCCGACGTGCGGTCCACCAGCTGGTCCACCACCACGAGCTCGCCCGGATGGATGTGGGCCTGCAGCGACCCCGCGGCGCACGGCGCGACGATCGCTCGCACCCCGAGCTCGCGCATCGCCCACACGTTGGCCCGATAGTTGATGCGGTGCGGCGGCAGCTCGTGTCGGCGGCCGTGCCGAGGCAGGAACGCGACCCGGCGGTCGCCGACCGAACCGATCGTGACCGGGCCCGAGGGAGCGCCGTAGGGAGTTTCGACATCGACCGTGTCGACGTCGTCGAGGAACGAGTAGAAGCCGGACCCGCCGAAGACGCCGACGTCGGCTCGGCTCACGCGTCAGTCGCTGGAGGACGTACTGCCCGACGAGGTGGTCGCGCTCGACGACGACGACGAAGAAGAAGAGGACGAGGCGGCCGCGCGGTCAGGGGAGTGCGAGTGGCTGTGGTCACCCGACCCGCCGTTGCCGTGCGAGTGCCCGTGATCGCCGCCCGAGTCGCTCGACTTGCTCGACTTGCTCGACTCACTCGAAGAGCTCGACTCGGAGCCGTTGGACGACGAGCCGTTGCGCTTGCCGTTCGACCGGTTGTCGTTCTTGTAGAAACCGTCGCCCTTGAACGTGATGCCGATCGAACCGAACACCTTCCGGAGCGGGCCCGAGCACTGGGGGCACACGGTCAGCGAGGGCTCGTCGAAGGACTGCACGACTTCGAGGTCGGCTCCGCATCCCTTGCATCGGTATTCGTAGGTCGGCATCGGCCCGCTACCCGTCCCTTGTTTCCGCCGGCAGGACCGGCTCTTAGCACTCAACAGTTACGAGTGCTAAGGCTACCGGGCCCTGGGGCAGCAGCGGTGTCCGTGCTCGGTATGGTGAGCCGATGGTGCGGAAGGCGGTCATCCCGGCGGCCGGGCTGGGCACTCGTTTCCTTCCGGCGACCAAAGCGCAGCCCAAGGAGATGCTCCCGCTCGTCGACAAACCGGCGATCCAGTACGTCGTCGAGGAGGCGGTCCGGGCCGGCATCACCGACATCCTGATCATCACCGGGCGCGGCAAGCGCACCCTCGAGGACCACTTCGATCGGTCGTTCGAGCTCGAGTTCTACCTGGCGCAGGCCGGTCGTGAGCGCGAGCAGGCCGAAATGCGCCACATCGCCGAGCTGGCCGACATCCACTACGTGCGGCAAGCCGAACCGAAGGGGCTCGGTCACGCCGTCGGCGTCGCCCGGAGCCACGTGGGTGACGAGCCGTTTGCGGTCCTCCTCGGCGACGACCTGATGGCCGAGACCTCCACGGTGCTCGCCGACATGGTCGCGGCGAGCGAGAAGATGAACGCGTCGGTGATCGCGCTCAAGCCGTTCCCGCCGGAGGAGATCTCGGCCTACGGCTGCGTCGCCGCCGAGACGCTCGAAGATGGAGGGCCGCTGGTGCGCGTCACCGGCCTTGTCGAGAAGCCGCCGGCCGCGGAAGCGCCGTCGAACCTGGCGATCATGGGGCGCTACGTGCTCACGCCCGAGATCTTCGACTGCATCGACCGTGTCGAGCCGGGACGGGGCGGCGAGATCCAGCTGACCGACGCGATGTCGCTGCTGCTCGAGCGCGAGCCGCTCTACGGGTTCACGTTCACCGACGGGCGGTACGACACGGGCAACAAGCTCGACTGGCTGCGGGCGACGGTCGAGCTCGCCCTCGTGCGCGACGACCTCGGTCCCCCCTTTCGCAAGTACCTCGCCGAGCTGTGCCGGCGAGAGGGCCTGGTGTGACCCCTAAGGACGCGGCGTGATCCCGGAGGGCGAGGCGCGGGCGTTCGTCCTCGCGTCGTGCGCTCGGGTCCATCCGAAGGCGATGCCGCTCGATCAGGTGCTCGGCTGTGCCACGTCGGTGCCGCTCGAAGCTCCTGAGGACGTGCCTCCGTTCGACAACACCGCGGTCGACGGTTTCGCGGTGGTGGCCGCGGACACCGCCGGCGCATCTTCGGGCTCGCCGGTGCGCCTCGAGGTCGTCGGCACGCTCGCGGCCGGTGCTCCGCCGACCCTCGAGGTCGCGCCGGGCCGCGCGGTCCGGATCATGACGGGCGCCGCGATGGCGCCCGGGGCCGACGCCGTCGTGATGGTGGAGGACACCGAGCCCGCAGACGACGGGTCGGTGTTGGTCCGTTCGGCCGTGAAGTCGGGCGATGCCGTGAGGCGGGCGGGCAGCGACGTCCACGCCGGCGACCTCGTCTTTCCTCCGCAGACGGTGATCCGTCCGGCGCACCTCGGGGTGCTCGCGTCGCTCGGGTTCGTCCGCGTGCCGGTGTACCCGCGGGTGAGGGTCGGCGTGATCTCGACCGGCGACGAGCTCGTCGAGGGCGGCGGCCCGCTTGCGCCCGGTCAGATCCGCGAGTCGAACCGCGAGATGTTGCTCGCGCTCGTCGAGCAGGCGAACGGCATCCCGATCGATCTCGGGCTCGCTCGTGACGACAAGGACGAGATCGGCGATCTGTTCCGCCGCGGCGCACAGGAGTGCGATGCGCTCATCTCGTCGGGCGGCGTCAGCATGGGCGACTTCGACCTCGTGAAGGTCGTGCTCGACGAGCTCGGCGACATGCGCTGGATGCAGATCGCGATCAAGCCGGCCAAGCCGTTCGCCTTCGGGTTGGTCGGCGAGGGCCACACGCCGGTCTTCGGGCTGCCCGGCAACCCGGTGTCGTCGCTCGTGTCGTTCGAGCTCTTCGCCCGCCCCGCGCTCCGCCAGATGATGGGGCACGCGGCGATCGACCGGCCGTCGGTCAACGCGGTTGCGGCCTCCGACCTCCGGCGCCGTCCCGACGGCAAGACCCACTACGTGCGGGTCACCGGCCGTTTCGAAGCCGACGGCCGGTATCACGTCGCCCCCGTGGGCGCCCAGGGCTCACATCAGCTCGCCGCCACCGCGTCCGCCGACGCCCTCGCCGTGGTTCCCGACGGTGACGGGGTGGCCGAAGGCGGCGATGTGACCGCCATGTTGCTCATCTGATCTGCCCGCATAGCCTGAGCCTCGTGCGTCCCGATCCCGTCGACCATGTCGACCATGTCGACCCTGTCGTCGATCTGGTCGATCCCTACGGCCGCACGGTGCGTGACCTGCGCATTTCCATCACCGATCGCTGCAACTTCCGGTGCACCTACTGCATGCCGGAGGAGGGCATGCAGTGGCTGCCTCGCAGCGAGCTGCTGACGTTCGAGGAGATCGAGCGGATCACCCGGGTGTTCGTGGAGCGCTTCGGCGTCGACGGCATCCGACTCACCGGTGGCGAGCCGACGGTGCGCGCACACCTCCCGCTTCTCGTCAGCAAGCTCGCCGCGCTCGACGTCGACCTGTCGATGACGACGAACGGGGCGACCTTCCGCCTTCTTGCCGAGGATCTGCGCGCGGCAGGTCTGGGCCGGGTGAACATCTCCCTCGACTCCCTGCGCCGTGAGCGCTTCCTCGCCATCACTCGTCGGGACGAGCTCGAGCGCGTGCTCGACGGCATCGACGCTGCGAAGGAAGCAGGTTTCGATCCGGTGAAGATCAACGTCGTGCTCGAGCGCGGCCTCAACGACGACGAGATCGTCGACTTCGCGACGTGGGGACGCGAGCAGGAAGTGGCGGTCAGGTTCATCGAGTTCATGCCTCTCGACGCGTCGGGCTCGTGGGTCCGCGACAAGGTGGTGTCCCAAGACGAGATCGTCGACGCCATCTCGGCCGTGTATCCGCTCGAGCTCGCGCCAGCTCGGGGAGCCGCGCCCGCCGATCGGTGGCTCTACGCCGATGGCCGGGGCGACGTCGGCGTCATCCCGAGCGTCACGAAGCCGTTCTGCGGCGACTGCGACCGCGTCCGCCTCACCGCCGAGGGTCAGCTCCGCACGTGCCTTTTCGAGACCCGCGAGTTCGATCTTCGGGGCATCGTGCGCGGCGGGGGCACCGACGACGACCTCGCCGCAGAGATCGTGCGTGCCGTCGGCACGAAGTGGGCCGGCCACTCGATCGGTCAGGTCACGTTCATCCGCCCCAACCGCAGCATGAGCCAAATCGGCGGCTGACTGATCAGGGCTTAGACTTCCGGCTCATGGCCCGAGAGCTCACCCATCTCGATCCGCTCGGCCGGGCCCGCATGGTCGACGTCACCCCCAAAGACCCGACGCACCGACGGGCGGTGGCCCGTTGCAAGGTGTTCATGCAACCCGAGACGACCGTGCTCGTTGCGAACCGCGAGGTCACCAAGGGTGACGTGCTGGCGGTGGCCCGGGTAGCGGGCATCCAGGCCGCGAAGCGCACCTCCGACCTGATCCCGCTGTGCCACCCGGTGCTCGTGGGCTCGGTGTCGGTGAACTTCGACATCGGCGACGACTTCGTCCAGGTCGAGTCCCAGGTCGACACCGTCGACCGGACCGGGGTCGAGATGGAGGCGTTGCACGCCTGTGCCGTGGCTGCGCTCACGATCTACGACATGTGCAAATCCGCCGACCGGTCCATGGTCATCGGGGAGCTGACCCTGTGGGAGAAGGTCGGCGGCCGCTCCGGCACCTACCGCCGGGCCGCCGCGGCGGACGACGCCGAAGTCTGACCGAAGTCTGCCAGATTCGTTCAGAATTCCGTCAGATGGCTTGGCCGTCGCGCGGGCGGCCTAGTAGACCTGTTGGGATCCAAGGGGGGCCGAGGGCGGCCTGGGACGGATGCTTCACTCCGGGCGCTTTGGGCCCCTCCTCTCAATCGCATGCGACCATCCACCGCGCTCAGCGTGGGCAGCGGTACGGTCGCCGAGACCCAAAGGCAGGCCCGGAGAGTGACCCTCTTGGTTCTGGTGATCCTGGCGGTGATGTGGGCCGCAGTGCTCCTCCCCCCGTGGCTGCGGGGACGGCACCACGACCGACCCTCCGACTCCATCCACTCGTTCCGGCGCCAGCTGTCGGTGCTCGAGCGTGCGACTCCCGGCGTCAACGGGCAGGCGCGGCCCGAGTCGCTGATCACGCTCTCCGAAGCCCAGCGCCGCCGCCGGCTCATCATCGGCCTGCTCGCCGTGCTTGCGTCCGTGACGCTGCTGGCCGCCTTCACCTCAACGGGAAGCACCCGGATGCTGTTGTTCGCGGTGAACCTCGTCATCGACGCGGCCCTGGTCGGCTATCTCATCCTTCTCGCTCAGGCGCGCCAGGTCGCGGCCGAGCGTGAGATGAAGGTGCACTACCTGCACAGCGTGCCGGCGCCCGCCTCCACCACCCTCGGCCAAGCCGAGCGCCTGGAGATGTTCGAGCGCTCGTCCGCACGCTGAACGCCGGCTGAGCATCTGCGGGGCCCGGCTAACCTGAGGCGCCCACCGCGGGGGTGTAGCTCAGTTGGTAGAGCGCAGCGTTCGCAATGCTGAGGCCGAGGGTTCGAATCCCTTCACCTCCACTCGTAGCGGGTGAACCGTGCCCCTGTGCGGGCCGTACGTTGTGGCCATGAGGCTGCGTGCACTGCTGGGGCTCGGGCTCGTCGGGATCCTCGTTCTCGCCGCGTGCGGAGACGACTCCTCCTCGAACACCGATTCGGGCGCGCCCTCCACCGAGGCCAGCTCGGCGGCGGCACCTGCGGCGACCAGCGGCGATGTCGCGCAGCCCGGCTACGGCATTCCGGCGGACCTGACCCAACCCGCCGCCGGCGGAGCCAGCGGCGGGTTGGGCACGGTCACGGCTCAGAACGTTGCGTTCAATCCGGCCGAGCTCACCGTGAAGGTCGGCGACACCGTCACCTTCACGAACGCGGACGACTTCGCCCACACCTTCACGGCGAACGATGGCGAGTTCGACTCAGGGAGAGTGGACGGCGGCGGGAGCTTTGAGTTCACCGCGGACGCGGCGGGCGAGATCGCGTTTCACTGCAACATCCACACGAACATGACGGGCACGATCACGGTCGAGGCCTGATCCGGTGCGACGATTCGGAGGTTCGGTCATGAAGGTGCGCGTGCTGCTGCTGACGGCGATCATCGGGATGACGCTGCTCACGGCGTGCGCAGCGACGACTCCAGCTCGGACTCGAGTTCGATGCCGCGGCCACGACCGCCGCCGACGCGGCCGGTGCCAACACGACGAGTGGTTCGGGCGGCGGCGCGGCCGCTGGTGGCGGGGCGAGCGTGGTCGCCTCCGACCTGGCGTTCAACCCAGCAGAGCTGACGGTGGCCGTAGGCGAGACGATCACCTTCACGAACAACGACGGTTTCGCCCATACGTTCACCGCCGACAACGGCGAGTTCGACTCGGACAACGTCGACAGTGGCGGGACGTTCGAGTACACGCCGGAAGCGGCCGGCGACATCCCCTTCCACTGCAAGATCCACACGAGCATGACCGGCACGATCACCGTCGAAGGTTGACCCGCACAGCCTTCCGGTTCGAGTAACCGGCCAAGTTTGGCCGGTTACTCGCGCGAGAAGCCGGGGGGTGGTCTGAGCTCGCTCTTCACCACCTTGCCGAGCGCGTTGCGAGGCAGGGTGTCGAGGAAGCGCACCTGTCGCGGCCGCTTGTACTTCGCGAGCCGGTCGGCACACCACGCGATCAGGTCGTCCTGGGTCACGGGCTCGGTCGCCACCACGTAAGCGACCACCGTCTCGCCCCACTCGTCGGAGGGCTCTCCCGCCACCGCGGCCTCGGCCACCGCGGGATGCTCGGCCAGGATCTCCTCGATCTCGCGGGGATAGACGTTGTAGCCGCCGGTGATGATGAGGTCCTTCGATCGTCCGACGATGCGCAGGTAGCCGTCCTCGTCGAACTCGCCGATGTCGCCGGTGAGGAACCAGCCGTCGCGGAACGCGTCGGCGGTGGCGTCCGGCCGCTCCCAGTACGACCGCAGGACGTTCGGGCCGCGCACGCAGATCTCGCCGCTGTCCGCGAGGCGCGACTCGACGCCGGGCAACACGAGCCCGACCGAACCCGGCCGGCGTTCGGCGTCGTACGGGTTCGACACGTTCATGAACGTCTCGGTCATGCCGTAGCGCTCGATCACCTCTTGGCCGCCGCGCTCCGCGAGCGCCCGCCACACGTCGGCGGCGAGCGCAGCCGAGCCCGACACGCACAAACGCAACGCCGAGAGCTCGCCGACGCGCGGGCTCGCGGCGAGTCGCACGTACATCGTCGGCACGCCGAAGAACAGGCTCGCCCTCTCCGCGGCCGCGACATCGAGCACGGTGTCCGGACTGAACGGCGCGATGACAGTGCTCGCACCGGCGAGCAACGTGCCGTGCACGCCGACGCCGAGGCCGTGCATGTGGAAGAGCGGGAGCGTCAACACGAGGCGGTCGTCGCTGGTCCAGCGCCACGCGATGTGGACACCCTCGGCACTCGCGAGCGCATTGCCGTGGCTGAGGATCGCGCCCTTGGGCCGTCCCGTCGTGCCGGACGTGAACATCAACATCGCGGGGTCGTCGGTGTCCGACTGATCGAGCGCGACCGACGCGGAGCGCGACGCCATCGAGCGAAGGGGGCCGGACGGGCGCATCGGGAAGCCGTGCCGGGTCGTCGAGCAGCGCGACGACGGGACGCGCCTCGCGCCACACGTTGCCGAGCTCCGCCGCGCCGAACGCGGTGTTGACCGGCACGACGATCGCCCCGAGGCGCAAAGCGCCGACATGGGCGACGACGAGGTCGACCGACGGATCGCAGCTCATCAGCACCCGATCGCCGACCCCGACGCCCAAGCCGGCGAGCCGGCCGGCAGCCTCGGCGGTCCGCTCCTCGAGGTTCGCCGCGGTGATCCAAGGGGTGCGGGCGTCCTTCAGGACCGGGGCGCCGGGCGCCGCCGCCCACTGGGCCGCCCACGCCCGGGGCAGCGTGCGATGCGGCCGTGAGCTGGGATGGTTCCCCGGAGAACCCGTGGATCCGCCAGGCGGCGCGGTCGTCGAGAGGGCCCGGGCGCACGCCGGAATCAGGACCCAGACGAGGCGCTGGCGCTCGCGGCGATGTCGGCCTGGATCGTCTCGAGCACGTGCCGGCCGACCAGGTTCGAGCCCGCGAGCGAGAGGTGGATGCCGTCCTGCGCGCGCATCAGCACTTCCTTGCCGCTCGCATCGGGCAGATAGGCGGTGTACGCGCCGCCGGGACCGGCGAACATCGAGCGCAAGTGGATGAACGTCACATTCGGATGGAGCGCCGCTTCCTCGCGGTAGATGTTCTCGAGCACGATCTGCTTTTGGTCGTAGTCGCCGGCCCGCATCACTGGTTGCCCGATCCAGTACACGCGGCGTCCGTCGCGGGAGAGGAAGTCCATCACTGCCGCGACGCGCCGCCGGTATTCCGTCTGCCATTCCGGTGTCGACACGTCGTACACGACGCCGTCGAGCTTCATCCTCTGCGCGTCGTTCGCCCCGAACATCACGGCCATCACTTCAGGAGCTTGGGTCTCGACGATGTTGACAAGGTGCGCGGGCCAGTCGAAGTAGTCGGGGCGGGTGAGGCCCGTCGACACCCGGGCGTCGAGCGTGGGCGCCATCACGCCGGTCTCGCCGGCGACGCGCACGAGGGCCTGCCCGACCTCCGCAGCCATCGAGTCGCCGCCGGCCCACAGCTTGAGTGGCGCCTCGGCGGTCGGAGTCCGCAAGGGCGCGGCCGTGCTGGGTGGCGCCGCCGTGGTCGACGGCGCCGTGGTGGCCGGCGCCCTCGACTGTGGTCTCCGGCGCGGCGGCCACGGTTGTGGGCGCGCCGGCCACCGTTGAGGGCGCGCCGGCGGGCACGGTGGTGTCCGCGATCAGGACATCGAACGAGTCCTCCGAACCCCGGTTGCGATTTCGGATGTCGTCGACCGTCTCGCCGGGCTTGGCCAACCCGGTCCATTGGCTCACCGTGTGGAGAGGAGTCGCGAGGCCGACCAGCACGGATCGCTGCCACCCGAACGGCTGACGCTCCGCCATGTCGAGGAGCGTGCGGGAGTTCAGGAGGGCCGCGACGGTGAACGCGATGATGCCGATGATCAGGATCTGGCCGGCGGACATCGGTCGGCTGCGAGTTCTCTGGGGCCGTCCCGCGGGGTGGTCCGGTTCGCGGCCGGTGGCGATGTCGACGTCGGCTTCGCCGAGCCGGGGTCGGGTGGGTGTGGCGATGGTCCGACGCTACGCGATGGCGACGGAGGGGTACGAGTCATCAACCCGCATCTGGCTGCTCAGAACTGGAAATAGATGAACGGCGCCACGCCCACGGGGCCGAGTGCGTTGATCACGAAGAAGCAGCCCGCCAGCGTGAGGCCCTGAGCGACCACCGGCATCCGGGAGTAGGTCGCCTGCACCCGCCGCATCAGGTCCTCGGGCACGAATTGGCTCGCCAGCATCGCGCCGATCGTGAGGAGGAGCAGCGGCGTCACCAGCGGTGCCGGTCCCCACGCCGTGAACAGTCGCTCGAGCATGGTGAACGCGATGTCGAACGTGGGGCTTCGGAAGAAGACCCAGGCGAGGCACACCACGTTGAACGTGATGAGCCACTCGACGACGCGACGCTGGGTGGTGTCCTCGGGCTCGGACAGACCGAGCGCCTGGCGCCGATCGGCCCGGAAGTGCTCGATGGCGAGGCCGGTGCCGTGGATGCCACCCCACACGACGAACGTCCAGGCCGCGCCGTGCCACAGCCCGCCGATCAGCATCGTCAGCATCAGGTTGCGGTAGGTCGCCGCCTTCGACCCCCGGCTGCCGCCCAGCGGGATGTACAGATAGTCACGCAGGAAGCGCGACAGCGTCATGTGCCATCGGCGCCAGAAGTCCTGAAGCGACCGAGCCACGTACGGCGAGTCGAAGTTCGGCGGGAAGCGGATGCCGAGCAGCAGCGCGATGCCGATCGCGATGTTCGTGTAGCCGGCGAAGTCGGCATAGATCTGGAACGCGTATCCGTAGATCGCGAAGAGGATCTCGAGCGAGCTGTAGTTCGCCGGTGCCGCGAACACCTCGTCGACGATCGCGCCGGCGAGGTAGCTCGACACCACCACCTTCAAGAACAGCCCCGCGACGATCAGGCGGATCGCGTACGCACCGTTGATGAATCGAGGGTCCGGTCGCTCCTTGAGCTGCGGCAGGAACTCGGACGCGCGCACGATCGGGCCGGCGACGAGGTGAGGGAAGAACGACAGATAGGTCGCGAAGTCGAGGAACGAGGTCGGCTCGACCTTCCCGCGATACGTGTCGATCACGTAGGAGAGTGCTTGGAAGGTGAAGAACGAGATGCCGATCGGCAGGATCACCTCGAACAGCGGCGGTGACACCTTGATGCCGAGATCACCGAGCCCGTCGACCACCGATGTCGCGAAGAAGCCGTAGTACTTGAAGTTGCATCGATCCCGGCGTAACCCCGCCAATGTCCGCATGGTGGCCGCGGGCGGCCACGAAAAAATCAGGCTGTAGGCCTGGAGGCTGGAGGCTGAGAGGTCAGATGGAGCCGGCGCTCGCGCGACTTCCGGCTATCCCCTCTCCCCTGATCACTGTCCCCTTTCTGGACGCGATCCGCGTCCAGAAAGACGGGCATCACTACCGTGACGTCCGGCAGATCGGTGCGCCCGGCGTACGGCGCGTTGAGTACATACATATCGCCTGAGCGCATCTCGCCGCTTCGTCGCCGCAAGATCTCCTGCACAGACTCGCCCATCGATCCCAGGTGCACCGGCATATGCGGCGCATTCGCGATGAGATTGCCCTGCTCGTCGAACAGCGCGCAGGAGAAATCCAGTCGCTCCTTGATGTTTACCGACGTCGCAGTGTTCGCGAGCGTCACACCCATCTGTTCCGCAATGGACATGAACAGGTTGTTGAACACTTCGAGCAACACCGGATCGGCCTGCGTGCCGATGGCGTAGGCGCGCGTGACAAGCTGAACCCTGCGCAGGATGAGATCGCCTCGCCCCGAACACTCTGCGCGCCCAACCGGGCTCGACGACGATTGTCGTATTAGCCTCATGGATGATCGCCGGCCCCTCGACGCCATCGCCGGCGCGCAGGTCGGCGCGGTCGAAGAACGGTGTGTCTCGCCATGCGCCGTCGAAGTACACAGGACGGGTCGCAATCGCGCGCAGCGCTGACGGGCGCGGTGCGTCCGGCCTGAGCGTCAGACGTCCCGCCGTTCGACAGTCCGGTCGCTTCGACCGAGATCGATTCGATCACGAGCGCCCGGCCGCGCATGAGAAAGCCATAGCGCGCGCGATACAGACGTTCGAACTCGCCGACGACTGCAGCGACCTCGGCGCCCGAATCCGCCGCGATCTCGAGCGTGGTGTCGGTTCCCTCGTACTTGAGGGACAGTCGCTTTCCCAACGTGAATGCGGCGTTCCGGTACGCCTTGCGCCCAGCGCTCGCTGCGCGCCTGCTGCGTCAAGTCTGCGAACGACGCATCGAGCCCGCCGAGTACGGCCGCTGTGAGCGGCGCCTCGATCGCCTGCTGTTTGTTCATCACGATTACATCGGCGAGTCCGATGCCGTAGGCCGACAGCACGCCCGCGAATGGGTGAATCAGCACTGTCGACATGCCGAGCGCATCGGCGACAAGACACGCGTGCTGCCCCGCAGCGCCGCCAAAACAGCACAATGCGTACTCGGTGACGTCGTGGCCGCGCTCAACGGAAATCTTCTTGATCGCGTTCGCCATGTTCTCGACGGCGATGCGCACGCAGCCTGCCGCGATCTCATCGGCCAAGCGCTCGGCGCCGGTCGTTCGGCTGATTTCCAGCGCGACGGTCCTCGAATTCTGCGGCGACGCGCTGGGCATAGAGCGGTTGATCCGCATGAGCGCCGAATCCGGCGGGAAAGAAATCGGGCTGGATGCGACCCAGAAGAACAGTGCAATCCGTCACCGTGAGCGGGCCGCCTCGTCGGTAGGCGGCGGGACCCGGATTCGCGCCGGCGGACTGTGGGCCGACGCGCAGGCGGACGCC
>CAVTEI010000004.1:0-12850 GCA_963733765.1 uncultured Acidimicrobiales bacterium | reverse complement strand
CGCTGCGGTTGTCGCGCCTCTAGCGTGCGGCGCTGTGTCCGTACTGACCGTGGATCAACGGCGGGTCCTGCCGTTGATCTTCTCGGTCACGCTGATCGGCATCATGGGCAACGCGCTGCTGTCGCCAGCGATTCCCGACGTGCTTGCGGAGTTCGACGAGCCCGACAGCTCGGCCGGCATCTTGGTGGCATCGATGTCGATACCGGGCGTCTTCGTCGCCCCAGTGATCGGGCTGCTCGCGGATCGCTTGGGCCGCCGCAATGTCCTGGTCCCGTGCCTTGCCCTGTTCGGCATCGGCGGCATCTTCGCGGCGACGGCGCCGACCTTCGACGCCCTTCTCGTCGCGTGGTTCATCATGGGCTTCGGCGGTGCCGGTCTCATCAACCTCGCGGTCGTGCTGATCGGCGACTTCTTCCCCGACTCGGAGGAGCGCACACATTGGATCGGCCGCAACTCGGCCGCCATGATCATCGCGCTCGCCGTTTCCCCGCGTACGCCGGCATCGTCACCGCCGCGTTCGGATGGCAATGGGCGCTGGCGCCGTGTGCGCTGTCCCTCGTCGTCGCGGTCGTCACCTGGTTCGTGCTCGACGCGGCGCCGCCCGCCGTGGTTCCTACGGTGCGAGTCCAGCTCGGGGGAGTGGGTCAGGCGCTTCGCGACACCACGATCCTCGTCACGCTCGCGGGCGGAGCGATCGCGTTCGCGGTGATGTTCGGCGTCTTCCTGGCGACACTGCCCACCCACCTCGAAGACGACTTCGGGCTCGGCGCCGGGTGGCGAGGCTTGGTCATCGGCCTCCCCGCCGTGACCTCCAGCCTCACGGCGTTCAACCTGGGACGCATCCACCGCGGCGTCCCGACCGGGACGATCCTGATGGCATCGACGGCGCTGTGGGTCGTCGCGTTCGTGCTGATCGGCCTGTCGCCGATCCTGTTGCTGCTGCTGGTCGGAATCCTGCTCTACGGCCTCGGCGAGGGAGTCGTGATCCCGAGCCTGCAGACGGTCGCGCTCGGGCGCGCTCCAGAAGAGCATCGCGGCGCAGTCATGGCGACGTGGACCGCGTCGGCGCGGCTGGGCCAGACGCTGGGTCCGTTGATCGCGGCGGCGATCCTGGCGACCGTGGGCAGTGAATGGGCGTTGCTGGCCGGAGCGCTGGGCGCCGGAGTGATGTTCACGATGTTCGCGCTCAGCCCGATCGCCAAAGCGCGCTGACCGTCAGCTCGCCGCTCCGGCCCCAGCATCGTCGAGGGCGAGGTTGAGCTCGACGACGTTCACGCCGGGCTCGCCCAGGAATCCGAGCTCGCGCTCGTCGGTGTGGTCCTGGACCAGCTCGAGCACGGCATCGACGTCCATCTGACGGGCCTCCGCAACTCGAGAGGCCTGCAGTCGAGCGTTGGCCACGGAGATGTGGGGATCGAGACTGCTCGCGGATCCCGTGACGGCGTCGACGGGCACAGGAGTGTCGGCGTCGAGGCCGTTCTCCTCCCGATACAAGCGGATCTTGTCGTCGACGCCGTTGATGTCGGATTCGTCGACGTCGGTCTCGCCGTCGTCCTCGCCGAGGAGCCAGCGATCACTGGTGGGCCCCTCGTTGGAGCCGAATGCGTAGCCCGGCCCCGGCGTGTAGTTGGTCGCTGACGGGCGGGGATGGAAGTAGCCCGGCTCGGTGAACGGCTGGCCGATCCACCGCGAGCCCACGATCTCTCCGTCGCGCTCGATCAGCGACCCGTCGGCCTTGTCCTTGAACGCGGCCTGGGCGATGCCCGTGACGACGAGGGGATAGAAGAGACCGGTCAGGACGGTGAAGACGAGCACCATCATCAATCCGGGAAGCAGTTGGCGTCGCATCAGGACACTCCCATCGCGGTGATCAGCATGTCGATTGCTTTGATGCCGATGAACGGGGCGATGATGCCGCCGAGTCCGTAGATCAGCAGGTTGCGGCGAAGCATCGTCGCAGCGCTTTCGGCGCGGAACCGGACGCCTCGCAGTGAGAGTGGGATCAACGCGATGATGATCAGCGCGTTGAAGATGACCGCCGACAGGATCGCCGAGCGGGGCGTGTCGAGGTTCATGACGTTCAGCTCGTCGAGCTGCGGGATGCACGCCGGAGAACATCGCGGGGATGATCGCGAAATACTTCGCGACGTCATTCGCGATCGAGAACGTGGTCAACGCCCCGCGGGTGATGAGGAGCTGCTTGCCGATCTCGACGATCTCGATGAGCTTCGTCGGGTTCGAGTCGAGGTCCACCATGTTGCCGGCCTCTTTGGCCGCTTGCGTGCCGGTGTTCATCGCCACGCCGACATCGGCCTGCGCGAGCGCGGGCGCGTCGTTGGTGCCGTCGCCGGTCATCGCGACCAGCCGGCCACCGGCCTGCTCGTCGCGGATCAGCTTCATCTTGTCCTCGGGCGTCGCCTCGGCGAGGAAGTCGTCGACGCCGGCCTCAGTCGCGATCGCCTGCGCGGTGAGCGGGTTGTCGCCGGTGATCATCACCGTGCGGATGCCCATCGCTCGCAGCTGATCGAAGCGGTGACGAATGCCCTCCTTCACGATGTCCTTGAGGTGGACGACGCCGAGGATCTCGGTGCCCTCGGCGACGGCCAGGGGGGTGCCACCCGCGATGGCCACACCTGAGACGAGCTCGTCGAGCCCAGGGGGAAGCGTCCCGCCCTGATCGACCACCCACCGCTTGACGGACTCGGCCGCGCCCTTGCGCACTGACTGATCGCCGAGGTCGAGACCGCTCATGCGGGTCTGGGCGGTGAAGGGCACGAGCGTGGCGTCGCTCACATCCCGTTCGCGCACGTTGAACCGCTGCTTCGCCAGCACGACGATCGACCGACCCTCAGGTGTCTCGTCAGCGAGGCTCGCCAGCTGCGCGGCCGCCGCCAGTCGCTCCTCCGACACGCCTTCGATCGGCAGGAAGGCCGCCGCCTGGCGGTTTCCGAGCGTGATCGTCCCCGTCTTGTCGAGGAGCAGCGTGGAGCAGTCGCCCGCGGCCTCGACGGCGCGGCCGGACATCGCGAGGACGTTGTGCTGCACGAGGCGATCCATGCCCGCGATGCCAATGGCCGACAGCAGGGCGCCGATCGTCGTCGGGATGAGGCAGACGAGCAGCGCGACGAGGACGATGACGTTCTGCTCGGCATCGGCGAAGATCGCGAACGGCTGCAACGTCACAGTGGCCAACAGGAAGATCAGCGTCAGTACGGCGAGCAGGGTGTTGAGTGCGATCTCGTTCGGGGTCTTCTGGCGGCTCGCACCTTCGACGAGGGCGATCATCCGGTCGAGGAACGTCTCGCCGGGCCGAGCCGTGATGCGCACAACGATTCGATCGGACAGGACGCGGGTTCCACCGGTGACGGCCGAGCGATCGCCGCCGCCTTCGCGGATGACCGGGGCCGACTCGCCGGTGATGGCCGACTCGTCGACCGACGCGATGCCTTCGGTGATCTCGCCGTCCGAGGGGATCATTTCGCCGGCTGTCACCACGACGATGTCGTCGACGCCGAGCTGAGACGACGGGATCTGCTCGATGGTGCCGTCAGGACGACGGCGGTTGGCCATCGTCTCTGCTCTCGTCTTGCGCAGCGTGGCGGCCTGCGCCTTCCCTCGTCCCTCTGCCATCGCCTCGGCGAAGTTGGCGAACAGCACGGTGAACCACAGCCATGCGGCGACGAGTCCGGCGAACAGGTTCTCCTCGCTCGTCGAGTCGCCGAGGTCCCGGAAGAACAGGATCGTCGTGAGCACGCTCCCGACGAGCACGACGAACATCACCGGGTTGCGGGCTTGCACCCTGGGATCGAGCTTCTTGAAGCTGTCGACGATGGCCGGCCGCACGATCGCCCGCTCGAAGAGGGGCCGTTTGGTGCGGTCGCGCTTCTCGGGGATAGGAGCGGATGGAGTCAGGGTCTGCACGAGTGCTCCTACAGGGAGAGTTGCTCGACGATGGGGCCGAGCGCCAGCGCGGGGAAGAAGGTGAGGCCGCCGACGATGAACACCACGCCGATGACGAGCCCGACGAACAGCGGGGTGTGAGTCGGGAAGGTTCCCGTGGTCGTCGGCATCGCCCGCTTCTGGGCGAGGGAGCCGGCGAGGGCGAGCACGGGGATGATGAGGAAGAACCGGCCGACGAGCATCGCGATGCCCAGGGTCGTGTCCATCCAATGCGTCGCGGCGGTGATGCCCGCGAACGCCGACCCGTTGTTGTTCGCGGCCGACGTGAACGCGTAGAGGATCTCGCTGAACCCGTGAGCGCCCGAGTTCGAACATCGTCGTGTTCTTGACCGAGCCGACGAACATCGAGGCCGCGGCGAAACCGAGCAGCACGGTCGGCATTGCCAGCACGTACAGCGAGACCATCTTCATCTCGGAGGCCTGGATCTTCTTCCCGAGGTACTCCGGTGTTCGTCCGACCATGAGGCCGGCGATGAACACAGACAGGATCGCCATGATGAGCAGGCCGCTGAGGCCGACGCCCACACCGCCGGGACTCACCTCGCCCAACATCATGTGGCTCATCGCGATCCCACCGCCGAGGGGGGTGAAGCTGTCGTGCATCGAGTTGACCGACCCGTTCGACGTGCCGGTGGTCGACGCTGCCCAGAGGCCGGACGCGGCCGGCCCGTAGCGGATCTCCTTGCCCTCCATGTTCCCACCCGACTGGATGGAGGTGGTCGTCTGATCAGCGCCGAGCGTGTCGAGCCGCGGGTTTCCGTTGGTCTCGAGCGCCATGGCCCCCAGCGTCATGCCGAACCAGACGATGAACATGATGGCGAACACCGCTCGGCCCTGACGTCGGTCCTTGACCATGTGGCCGAACGTGAACGCGAACGCGAACGGGATGACGAGGATCGCCCAGGTCTCGATGAAGTTGTTGAAACCGCCCGTGTTCTCGAACGGGTGCGACGAGTTCATGTTGAAGAAGCCGCCGCCGTTGGTGCCGAGCTGCTTGATGGCCACCTGGCTGGCGGCCGGGCCGCCGGGGATCAGCTGCTCCGCGGACGCCTCGACGGTGTGCGCAGAAGTGAAGCCGTGGAAGTTCTGGATCACGCCCTGGCTGACGAGCACGATCGCGAGCACGAAGGCCAGCGGCAGCAGGATGCGAATCGTGCTGCGGGTGAGGTCGACCCAGAAGTTGCCGATGGTCGACGCCCGCCGGCGGGTGAGCCCGCGGATCAGCGCGGCGAGGGTCGCCATGCCCGCGGCTGCCGATACGAAGTTCTGCACCGAGAGGCCCACCATCTGGGTGAGGTGGCTCATCGTCGACTCGCCGCCGTAGGACTGCCAGTTGGTGTTGGTCATGAAGCTGACCGCGGTGTTGAACGACAGGTGGGGGATGACCCCAGGCAGGTCGACAGGGTTGAGCGGCAGCGAACCCTGCAGTCGTTGCAGGGCGTACACCGCAAGGAACGAAAAGACGCTGAACCCGATGAGCGAGTAGGCGTAGACCGTCCAGCGCTGCTCGCGGTTCGGGTCGATGCGGCAGATCCGATAGATCAGTCGCTCGATGGGGGCGAAGAAGCGGTCGCCCGGCGCCTTCTCGCCGTCGCCGTACACCTTCGCCATGTACTTGCCGAGCGGGATCGCGGTGCCGACGACCAGCGCGATGACCGCGATGAACTGGATCCAGCTTGCGGTGGACATCAGAACTTCTCGGGGAACAACAACGCGGCGACGAGGAATGCCGCCAGCAGCACTGAGATGACCAGTGCGATGACGTTGTCAGCGGTCATGAGGTCACTTCCTGCGCCGCTTCCGCCTTCTCGGTCTCCCGAACAAGGCGGTCGAGCCCACGGATGTAGGCGACGCAGACCGCGAAGAACACGAGCGCGATCCCGATGAACAAGATGTCTGCCATGGCGTCATCGTGTTCGGTTGCAGCGCGCGAGGACCAGGCACTTATGGCGCTCTTAGCGGGTGAAGCCCGCGGCTTAACTCTTCGTTAGCGCGGCGCTCAGTCAGGAGCGTGGAAGCGGTAGCCCATGCCCGGCTCAGTGATGAAGTAGCGCGGGCGCCCTTGCTCGGGCTCGAGCTTGCGACGGATGTGGGCCATGTGCACCCGGAGGTAGTTCGTTTCGTCCCCGTACTGGGGGCCCCAGACGTCTTGGAGGAGCTGGCGTTGCGTGATGAGCTTGCCCTCGTTGCGCACCAGCAGCTCGACGATGCCCCACTCCGTCGGCGTCAGCCGGACCTCGTCGCCGTTTCGGGTCACCACCTTGGCAGCCAAGTCGACGGTGAAGTCGGGGGTGGTGATGACCGCGGCCTCCTCCGCCGGCGAGACCCGCCGTAGGGCGGCGCGTAGGCGCGCGAAGAGCTCGTCCATGCCGAACGGCTTCGTGACGTAGTCGTCGGCGCCCGCATCGAGCGCGGCGACCTTGTCGCGTTCTCCACCTCGAGCCGAGAGGATGATGATCGGCACCCTGGTCCAGCCCCTCAGACCTCGGATGACTTCCAGGCCGCTCATGCCCGGGAGTCCAAGGTCGAGGACGACGGCATCGGGGTGGTGCGATGCCGCGACGCGGAGCGCGTCCTCGCCGTTGACCACGGCGTCGGACTCGTATCCCCGCGCCCGAAGGTTGGCGGTGAGCGCGCGCAGGATCGGGGCTTCGTCGTCGACCACCAGTATGCGGCTCACGGCCGGACCTCCAGCTCCACAATCATCGTCGTGCCGCCCCCTGGCGTGTCTTCGATGGAAAGGCCACCACCCATCGCACGCGTGAAGCCGCGGGCGACGGCAAGCCCGAGCCCCACGCCGGCACCGTGGCGGGGCGCTCGGTCATCGAGTCGCTGGAAGGGTTGAAAGACACGCTCCCGGTCCTCCACGCGTATGCCCTTGCCGCGATCGACGACACGGATCAGGACGTGGTTCGCGACGACGCCGGCCTGGACCTCGACTGGGCAGGTGCTGTCGCTGTGGGTGAGGGCGTTGTCGACCAGGTTCGCGATGACCCGCTCCAAGAGATACGGGTCGGCCTCGACGGGAGGCACGGTCTCAGGGACGTCGACGATGACGTCACGAGCTCGTAGCCCGAGGCTTGCGACCGCGGCGGGCACGACCTCGTCGAGCGTCGTCGGTCGCAATGCGGGTGCGACCGTGTCCGCCTGGATCCGCGACATGTCGAGCAAGTTGTCGACAAGGTTGGTGAGGCGGTCGGTCTCGTCCTCCACGGTGGCGAGAAACTCGGCGGTCTCCTCGGGAGTCCATGTGACGTCGGGCTGGCGGAGGCTGTTGACCGATGCCTTGATCCCCGCGAGCGGCGTGCGCAGGTCGTGGGACACGGCTTGCAGGAGCGCGCTGCGCAGCTCGTTTGCCTCCGCGAGGGCGGTCGCCTCCGCCGCCTGCGCGTGGAGACGCCGCCGATCGAGGGCGGCCGACAGGTTCGACGCGAACGCGTTGAGCATCCGGCGATCCTCTGCGGCGAGGTTGCCACCCGAGAGCACGAGCACGAGTTCCCGGCCGACGGCATGGACGTCGTCAGCTTCCGAGGGCGTGCTCACGCTGACGCCATCCGACGCCTCGACTGTCCACCCTCCGTTGTTCCTCCGCAGCAACGCGACTCCCGAGAGCCCGAAGGATCGGCGGAGGTGCGACATCAGCGTCGGGAGAGGATCGGTGTCGACCACGCCGCTCGCCAGCGCCGACAGCGTCTCGGCCTCGGCTCTCGCTCGGGCGGCTTCGGCGGTTCGACGGTTCGCGAGCCCGACGAGCCCGCTGACGATGAATGCGGTCACGAGGTACACGCAAAGCGCGATCACGTTCTCCCCGTCGGCGATCGTGAGTGTGTGGATCGGAGGGGTGAAGTACCAGTTCACGAGCAGCGAACCCGCGATGGCCGCGACGATCGCCGGTGCGAGTCCCCCGATGGCGGCGTCGACGATCACGAACAGCAGATAGAGGACGATCACGGTCTGGAGGCCGAGCTGATCGCGCAGCTGTGAGAGCCCGAGCGTGAGCAGAGGCAGCCCAACCAACGTGAGGATCCACGCGATCAGGCGGCGCCGCGGCGCGACGGCAGCGCGCCTCCGCGGAGTGTGCGGCAGTAGCGCAGCCTCGACCGGCGAAGGCTCGTGAGAGATGACGTGGACATCGATCGTCCCCGACATTCGGATGACGCGGTTGATCACGGAGCCCCGCGTGAGCTCGTGCCAACGGTTCTGGCGGCTGCTGCCGAGGATCAGCTGGGTCGCGTTCTCGGCGCGGGCGAAGTCGATGAGTGCCGCCGCGATGTCGCTCCCGGCGACCTCGTGGTACTCGCCGCCCATCTCCTCGAGCAGCTGGCGGTGGAGCGCGAGGAGCTCGGTGCCGGATCCGACCAAGCCCTCTTCACTGCGCGCGTGCACGCCGAGCAGCTCCCCATGGGCGCGCTGGGCGAGACGGGAAGCTCGCCGGATGAGGTCCTCCGTCCCTGGCGCACCCGTGATCGCGACGACGACCCGTTCGTGGGTCTCCCAAGGTTGTGTTATGCCGTGACGGGCGCGGTAGTCCTCGAGGGCGACGTCGACCTGGTCAGCAACCCACAGCAGCGCGAGCTCCCGGAGCGCGGCGAGGTTGCCCTCCCGGAAGTAGTTGGTGAGCGCGGCGTCGACCTTCTCCGGTGCATAGACGTTCCCGTGCGCCATGCGCCTCCGAAGCGCTTCGGGCGTCATGTCGACCAGCTCCACCTGAGCGGCGGCGCGGACGACCTCATCGGGAATCGTCTCGCGTTGGACGATCCCCGTGATGCGCTCGACCACATCGTTGATGGACTCGAGGTGCTGGATGTTGACGGTGGAGATGACATCGATGCCGGCGGCGAGAATCTCGTCTACGTCCTGCCAGCGCTTGGCGTTCTTCGAGCCCGGCGCATTCGTGTGCGCCAGCTCGTCCACGAGGGCAACCTCCGGACGACGGCGCAGCACTGCGTCGAGGTCCATCTCCTCGAAGGCCGTTCCCCGGTACTCCTGGGTGCGGCGGGGGATGACCTCGAGGTCCCCGATCTGCTCGGCGGTGCGCGGCCGTCCATGGGTCTCCACGTACGCGACGACGACGTCGGTGCCGCGATCGTGGCGGCGCCGGCCTTCGTTGAGCATGGCGAAGGTCTTGCCGACACCTGGGGCGGCGCCCAGGTACACGCGCAACGTTCCCCGAGCCACGTCCCCAGTCTCCCGCTATCCCGCGTCGCTCAGTGCCATGTTCAGCTCGAGCACGTTCACGCCGTCCTCGCCGAGGAACCCGAGCGGCGCGGTGTCGGTGTGCGTCTCGATGATGCCGAGGACGTCGCTGATCGTCAGCCGCCGCGCCTCGGCGACGCGCCGGGCCTGAAGCCGAGCGTTGGCGACGGAGATGTGGGGATCGAGTCCGGATCCGGAAGACGTGACCGCATCGACGGGCACTGGCACGTCATCGCCGAGGCCGTTGCGCGTGCGGTAGTCGGCGACTCGGGTAGCCACCTGGTCGAGCAGGACGTCGTTGCTCGGGCCGAGGTTCGACGCGCCACTCGCCCCGGCGTCGTATCCGTCACCCGCGGCGGACGGGCGAGGATGAAACCACTCGTCAGCATCGAACGCCTGCCCGATGAGTCGGGAGCCGACGATCACACCGTCGCGCCGTATCGGCGAGCCGTCGGCCTCGTCGTCGAAGGCGAATTGCGCCAGTCCGGTGAGGAGGAGCGGGAAGGCGACGCCGACGAGCACAGTGAGCACGAGGAGGGCCCGGACCGCTGCGACCAGCTGCGCACGCATCGATGACGTTTGTACGACCGTCGCCCAGAGACCGTGGATCTCTTAGCGGCCCATTAGCGCGGCGCCCCGGAGTCTTAGCGGGACGCCGCCGGGGTATCTCAAGCCCAACGAGATCCGGGAGGGACGTGATGACGCTGAGCATCCGTGACGTGATGACGCCGAACCCCGAGGTGTTGCCTGCGGCGACGACCCTGGAGGACGCGGCGCGGTGCATGCGGGAACGCAACATCGGTGATGTGCTGGTCGCCGACGAGTCCGGGCTTTGCGGGTTGGTGACTGACCGCGACATCGTCGTCAGGGGCCTCGCGAGTGGAAGGTTGTCGGCGACCCTGGGCGACATCTGCAGCCGCGACCTCGTGACGGCCTCTCCCGACGAACCCGTCGACGACGCCATCACCGTGATGAGCTGGCATGCCATCCGGCGGCTGCCCGTGATGGAGGACGGTCGGGCCGTGGGCATGGTGTCGATCGGCGATCTCGCCGTCGAGTGTGATCGCAACTCCGCGTTGGCCGACATCTCGGCCGCTCCTGCCAACCACTAACCCGCGTAGCTAGGGGCCCGTTGCAGATATCGTCCCGCGCTCTATGGGGACAGGCGTTCAGCGAGTCGAGGGGACCGACGACCTCGTCGCCACGATCGTGTTGGCGTTCAGCAGTGATCCCTTCGTTCGATGGATGCTCCCCGAGCCCGAGCGGTTCCTCACTCACTTCACGCGCATCACGCGTCTGCATGGCGAGTTGACGTCGTCGTCCGGCGGGGCGTTCGGCCTTCCCGGCGGGCGCGGTGCCGCGTTCTGGTACCCGCCCGGTGTGCATCCTGACGGCCAAGCGTTCGGCGCATTGCTGGAGGAAGCGGGCGTCGCCAGCAGACTCGCGCCCGTGTGGGAGCAGGTGGGGCCGTACGAGCCCGACGAGCCGCATTGGTACCTGCGGCAGATAGGGGTGGATCCAGCAGCGCGAGGGCGCGGCCTCGGGTCGGCGCTGCTCCGCGCCGGTCTCGATGAGGTGGATCGCGACGGTGCTCGCGCCTACCTCGAAGCCACGAGCGCCGGAAGCAAGTCACTCTACGAGCGGCACGGCTTCATGTCGCTCCGTGAAGTCAAGGTGGGCGATGCTCCACCCCTCTGGCCGATGGTGCGCGAGCCGCTCGTCTAGGTATTTGCGTCTCGCTATTTGCGTCTCGCTAGGCGCGCCGGCCGGACGCGATCAGTGTCACCCCCGGGATCTCCATGCCGGTCGGCGTGCTGTAGCGCGAGAGCGCGGCACGGAATCGATCGGCAATCGATCTCTGCACCTCTGTTGGCAGGGCGGTGAGGATGCCGGCGAGGGGACCCGCGAGCGCGGTCGTCCGCTCCCAGTGGGCCTCGAACGAAGGCGCGCGCAGGGGCGCCTCCAGTTCCTCGACCAGGACGCCAGTCAGTCCCACCCCGCTCAACACCGCGCGGAGCTGCTCAGCGTCGTCGAGGGAGAACGGACCCGGCACCCCGGGAGGGGGGACCGGAAAGCCGGTCAGCTCGGAGACGGCGTCGAAGAGCTTGCCGAGCCACGGGTTGCGCGAGCGTGGTCCCCATACCGCGATGGCGATCCGCCCCCCAGGACGCAACACTCGTTGGATCTCGCGCGCGGCGCGCTCGGGCTCGACCGCGAACATGAGGCCTTCGCGACACAGGACCACGTCGTAGCTCTCGTCGGGTTGGTCGATGTCCTCGAGATCGAGAACAGCGGTGCGCACGTTCGTGAGTCCGAACTCGGAGGCGCGTTTCTCCGCGATCGTCGTCATCTCGATCGCGACGTCGGACAGCACGACCTCGCCGGTCTCGCCGACGCGCTCAGCCGCCACCAGACCCGCACCACCGGGGCCGCAAGCGAGCTCGAGCACGTGCTCGCCCGGTCGCAACGCGACGCGGTCGAGCATCACCGCGGTGATCGCGCCGCCCCGCTCGTCGAGGTAGTCCGCGTGTCGGGCCCAGTTCGGCGCGACGCCGGCCCACATGCGGTGGATCTGGTTCCGGACAGCGTCTTGACCTGCCACTTCAGAGTTCACAGCAATGACCTCCTATTTCGCTATACTCCACGAGTATTGAATAGATTTAACAGGTGGTCAAGTGGCTGACGCCGAGCGACCGAAGCGTCGCTACGACTCGCGGCGGCGGCTGGCGCAGGCCGCCGAGACCCGGTTGTCGATCCTCGAGGCCGCGCAGCGACTCTTCGAGCGCGACGGCTATGTCGGGACGACGATGGAGGCGATCGCGCGGAGGCCGCTGTCGCGCTCAAGACCGTCTACGCCGGGTTCACCACGAAGGCGGGGCTCCTCCGCGCGCTGTGGGACTTGCGGCTGAAGGGTGACCTGGACGACGCGCCGGTCGCCGATCGTGACTGGTACCGGGCCGCGCTCGATGAACCCGACGCAGTGCGTCAGCTCCGGCTCATCGTTCACAACTCATGCGTGGTGAAGCAACGCATTGGCCCTCTGTTGCGGGTCATCCGGAGCGTGGCCGAGGTCGACGCCGACGGCGCTGCCCTGTGGCGCCTGATCCAGACCGACTTCTACGCGAACCAGCAGGCGCTCATCGACGCGCTTCAGTCGCGCGGCGGCCTGCGGGAGGGACTCGACCTCGCGACCGCGACCGACATCCTCTGGACGCTCAACCACCCTGACGTCTGGCTGCTGCTCGTCGGCGAGCGAGGGTGGACTCCGGACCAGTTCGAGGAGTGGTTCGCCGACACTGCGGTCGCCCAGCTCGCTCGAGGGGGACGATGATGAGCCGATGGACGACGCGGTGCAGCAGTACATCGACGCGATCCCGGCAGCGCACCGGCCTCTCTTCGATCGCATCCATGCCTTGATCCTCGAGGTGCGGCCCGACGCGGAGGTGTCGATGTCGTACGGCATCCCGACGTACAAGGTCGGCAAGGCGCGGCTGTACCTCGGCGAATGGAAGCACGGTGTGTCGATCTACGGCTGGCAACAGGGACGCGACGGCGGGTTCGTCGACCGTCATCCTGAGCTCAAGAAGAGCAAGGGCACGATCCAGCTACGCCCCGAGACGGCAGACGCCGTAACCGACGACGAGCTGTGTGACCTCGTGCGCGCGGCCTTCGCGAGTTGACCCCCTAGTCACTC